>NZ_KB902498.1 GCF_000379525.1 Lamprocystis purpurea DSM 4197
CTGGGTCATGAACATCGCCAAGGTCTTCGTCGGGGGAAAGGCCCGCTCACGATGGGCCGGCACCAACGCGGCGACGTGATCGAGCAGCTGCGGGCCGGTCAACAAATTAAAGAATCCGCCGGTGTCGATCCGCGCGGCCTCCTCAAGGACACGTTGCTGCGTCGCGGCGCGTTGGTTAGGATGCATGGGGGCTGGCTCGCAGGGNGATGGGTTGGGTGTCGCAACCTTCAGCCTACCACTCTTGCGGGTTGGCCCCTATTATTTTCAGTCTGTTAGACTAAATTAGTGCCATTCGAGCCTGGCCCCTTTTTCGCGCCTTTTTCGCGCGGGATGGAACACCTGCGGTGCCGGACCCCGGAGATGGCGATCAAGGAACTGTGGGTCTACTTGCTGGCCTACAACCTGATCCGTCTGCTGATGGCGCAAGCCGCCCTGCTGGCTGACCAAATCCCGCGCCAACTGAGCTTTAAACACACGGTGCAGATCTGGATTTCCTGGCAACAGCGGGGCGGCGGGACCCGCGACGCGGTGGTGATCCGCGCCCTCTTGGTGTTGATCGCCGAACCCCGGGTNGGTTTGCGGCGGGGGCGCATTGAACCGCGGGCGTTGAAGCGTCGGCTCAAGAACTATCCGCTGTTGACCAAGCCCCGGCGCCTCGCGCAGGAGGAGGTCCGCCAGAACGGTCACCCCAAGAAACAGCGCTGAAAACGCCGATTTTTGGTCCTGAATCGCAACGGTAACCAACTGATTTAAATATGCTCTCGGCTTATCTTTGCGCCATTCGAGCCTGGCCCCTTTACCTATAATTCCGCCCACCTCGGTCAGTTCCGATGCCACCGGTCCCCTGTGGAACATTGGCTTGCGCACATAAACCGACATTGAGCGAACGGTCTTGGGCGGATTTATGATCAAGGCCGCCTGACACGAGGTAAAAGGAAAGACCTGACCCCATCCACCTCCAAAGGAAAGACCTGACCCCATTCACCTGTGACCCTGACCCCATTCACCTGTGACCCCATCCACCTGCAAAAGGAGGTAAAGTTCGTGGGGATACCTCAGGATCTGACCCTATTTCCCTATTCCTTAACCCTATTCCCCCGGAATTATTGCCACCGGACGGGAGCAAAAGCCCGGCACGATGTCATCCCGTTGTTTCCGTTTCTACCGAACGAGATTTTGATGCGCTGTTCGGGTATTGGTGTGATCTTGCGTCTCTTCTGGTCTGCGTAGTCATAAGCTAGGGATGTCAACTGGCTCTTGCATGCGGTCCCAACCGCAGCAGTTTCTGGCGCGTATTGATATTTCTGATACAGAACCTCAATGTCGAAGCCGCTAGGGGTCGCTCGGTAGCCAACTTTCGTGTCCTGATCGACCTGTTCCAACGGGATGTCCGAAAACTTCGTCGCCTCAGAGACGAGAACCGCACATGCGGATAGCATTACGGCGGAAAGGACCGCAGTTACGGTGAAAGCGTTCTTGAACATGGTGAAATGAGACCTCCTGCTTGACTTGAACGAAAGCTTCGTGACACAAGACGGGTTATTATAGGATTGGGACGGACTTTCGATTCAGATAACGAACCCCTCTTTTCGATGCAGCCTGGCCTTTGCACCGGCTTAGGCTAACGTTCTGTCTAAAGCGACCCCAACCGCTATGAAACGCGTCATCCTCGCTGTTCTTCGGCACCGCGCCGAGCGCGATCAAGTCCTTAGCCAGGGCGTTGTCTTGATCTGTGATATCCAACGCGGGGATTTCATCAACAAGAGCAAGCCGCGTCTGCGCTGTGTCGGGGTCTCCTTTGGATATTTCATCTTCGACAAGCGTGGAGATGAAGACGTCGTACTGATGGCGACGCGCGTCCCACCACTCGGCGGTAATTGCTTGGCGAGCAGCGATAACTAAATCGCGACTTGGCCTTGAAGCCAAGTAGCTGATGACCGACGACTCTATGTAGACCGTAGCAGTTATGGTTCAATGGGTACCTGTGCGCTGGTTTACGCAGCTAACTCGATTTCGGCGGATGAACTACCCCCATAACGCATCGCCTGTTTTGGATTGAATCAGGGTTTATCTAGGTTGTCAATTCCTTGCGCGCCGTTCCTCGCTGCACCGTTCGTGCGTTATGAGGCGATATTGCGTCATGTTTTTCTTCATCTGTGACATCTGTAACATCTGTGGATAAAATCCGGGCGGTCACCTAGCCAAAACGGCGATCCTGACAGACCCTCCTCACAACGACCCCCAGTTGCTCTTCCGCCGTCCCAGCCGCAAATGAGGCAGGATCAGCCCGAGCAGGATGCCGCCGATCAGCACCCCGGCGCCAATCAGGAACCAGCGCAGGTTGGTCTGGTTCTTGAGATCGCGGTTTTCTTGTTCCAGGTCGGCACGGGCGCGCGTGAGGCTGGCGACCTGGAGGCGCAGGCGCTCCCGATCGTTTGTGATATCCATGACGTTGGCGGAGGCGTGGCGGATGGTCGCCAATTGCTGTTCCAATAACTGCTTTTCCCGCTCCAGTGTCTGATAGCCGGATTTCAGATCGCTATGTTCGTTCTGGACCTTGGCAAGTCGGGCGGCGAGTGCGTCCGGCTCCTGTTGCAGTTCCGCCAGGCGGGTCTCCAGTTCCGCCAGGCGGTTGCGCGCGGCGGGTTCGCTCTGCAGTTGCGCCTCCGGCACGAAACCCACGGCGCCGTCAGCGGTGCGGACCCGTGCGTATTTGGTGGTCTGGTTGATGTCCAGCACCTCGACGCGCGTGCCGCTCGGCAGCATCTTCAGGATCTTGAAGCGGGTGCTCTCACCGGCGCGCAGCGTGCTTTCGATCTGGTCCGTGACATAACGGGTCTCAGCCCGGGCCAGGTGCGGGGTCAGGAGTGCGGCGCACAGGCACAGCACGAATGGCGCGGGTGGTCTCACTGGGCGTCCTCGTGAATTCGCGGGTTGAATCCGGTTCGATCCGGTTCGATCCGATTCGACTCAAGGCCCCGGCACGAGTAGGAACTCCAGCAGCGCCTTCTGCACGTGCAGCCGGTTTTCGGCCTCGTCCCAAACTACGGACTGGGGTCCGTCGATGACCGATGCGGCCACCTCTTCGCCCCGGTGAGCGGGCAGACAGTGCATGAAGAGCGCGTCCGGCGCCGCGGCCGCCATCACCGCGTCGGTGACCTGGAAGGGGGAGAACAGGTCCAGCCGGTTCTCCAGTTCGCCCTCCTGATGCATGCTGGCCCAGACGTCGGTGGCGATCAGGTCGGCATCCCGGGCGGCCTCCAGCGGGTCGTGCACCACCGTGAAGCGGCCGGCGCCCGCGCTCAGCAACTGGGCATCCGGTTCGAAACCCGCGGGGCAGCCGATGCGCAAGGAGAAATCCAAGAGCCGTGCCGCTTCCATGTACGACTGGCACATGTTGTTGCCGTCGCCGATCCAGGCCACCCGGCGCCCGCGGATATCGCCGCGGTGCTCGAAGTAGGTCTGCATGTCGGCGAGCAACTGGCAGGGGTGCAGGCGATTGGTCAGGCCGTTGATGACCGGTACCCGTGAATGGGCCGCGAAACACTCGACTGTTTCCTGGTCGAAGGTGCGGATCATGACCACATCGACCATGCGTGAGATGACCCGCGCGGCGTCCTCGATGGGTTCCCCGCGGCCGAGTTGGGTGTCGCGCGGCGAGAGGAAGATGGCATGGCCGCCGAATTGAGCCATGCCCGCCTCGAACGAGACGCGGGTGCGGGTCGACGATTTTTCGAAGATCATCGCGAGCGTGCAGTGTCGTAGCGGGCGATAGTCCTCGCCACGGCACCGCATGGCCTTCAATTCGGTGCCGCGGGCGAGCAGGGTGCGCGCTTCCTCGGGGCTCAGGTCGAACAGGGACAGGAGGTGCCGACAGGCGGTCGGGGTAGCTGGCATCGGTGATCCATTCTCCGCATGGGATCGGGTGTGCGCCACGGGTGTGCGACACCGGTTCGAGCCCCTAGTGGGCCCCAAGAAAGCGTTTGATCAGGGCACTCAAGCCCGCGACCAAGTGGTCGGCCTCCGGTGCTTCGAGAATCAAGGGAGGCAGGAGTCGGACCACCCGTTCCGCGGTGACGTTGATCAGCAGGCCCTCTTCCAGGGCCAGACCGACCAGTGCGCCGCAGGGCCGGTCGAGTTCGATTCCGAGCATGAGTCCGCGTCCGCGCAGGGCGACGACGCCCTGGGTCCCGGCCAGTGTTTCACGCAATGCGCTGAGCAGCGCGGCGCCGCGCGCGGCGGCATGGGCCACCAGATCCTCGGCGGCGATGGTCTCCAGGACCGCCCTGGCGGCCCGGCAGGCCAGCGGGTTACCGCCGAAGGTGGAGCCATGGGAGCCGGGCGCGAAGACCTCAGCCGCCGCGCCGCGGGCGACACAGGCGCCGATCGGCATCCCGTTGCCGAGGCCTTTGGCTAGGGTGATGACGTCCGGGCTGATGCCGGTGTGCTGAAAACCGAACATCCGGCCGGTGCGGCCGATCCCGGTCTGGATCTCGTCGCAGATCAGGAGCCAGCCCTCGCGGTCACAGATGGCGCGCAGGCCCGGCAGATAGCCGTCCGCGGGGATGTTGATGCCGCCCTCACCCTGGATCGGTTCCACCAGGACGGCGACGATGTTCTTGCGGTTGGCGGCGGCGGTTTCCACTGCCGCCAGATCGTTGTAAGGCACGCGCACGAACCCTTGCACCAGCGGTTCGAAGCCGGCTTGCACCTTGCGGTTGCCGGTCGCGCTCAGGGTCGCCAGGGTGCGGCCGTGGAAGCTGTTCTCCATCACCAGGATGGCGGGATTCTCGATCCCGCGGTGATGCGCATGCAGGCGCGCCAACTTGATCGCCGCCTCGTTGGCCTCGGCACCGGAGTTGCCGAAGAACACCCGATCCATCCCGGACAAGGCGGTGAGCATTGCGCCCAGGCGCTCCTGCTCCGCGATGCGATAGAGATTGGAGGTGTGGATCAGCCGCCCGGCCTGTTCACAGAGCGCGTCGCGCACCGCCGGATGGGCGTGGCCGAGTCCGCACACGGCGACGCCGGCCAAGGCGTCCAGGTAACGCTTACCGTTCTCATCCCACAGCCAGACGCCGGCGCCGTGATCGAAGGTCACCGGCAGGCGTTGGTAGGTCATCATCAAGGGTTCGCTCATGGCGCAGGCCCTGCCTCATCGGCGCTGGGACACCCGGCGGGCGGTGTCCTGAAAAACGAAAAGGCGGTTCCTGGTCGCGGAAACCGCCTTGACAGAAAGGCGAAGCTGCGAAAGATAGCGCGACTCCCGTAAACGATACAAGTGTTTGCCGACGTTCATCGGGACTTTCGTCCGCTTGGTCCACCCGGCGCGGACAGCGAGGGCGGCAAACGACTAAGATGCGCCTCTTTATCCGCCACTGCGCTATCTCCGGCCCTGTCCGTTCCAAGGAACTGCTGCGATGCACATCAACATCCGCCAAAGCCTGTGCGAGTTGCTCGTCGGCCTGCCGCGCTGGCGTGGTGCCGATGCCCGTCACGCCTGGTTCGCCGATCTGATCTGGGATCTCACCTCCGCGGACCCGGTGTCCGTGCCGCCGACTCCGGAGGCGGCGGCGGACCTGCTGATCGATCTGGTCCTCGCCGCGGGCGGCGGTGCGGGGGCCGACGCACTGGTGGAGAACCTGCGCGAGCTGGGGGCCGGCGGGGCGGCGGGGTCGCGGCTCTTAGGTGAGATTGCCGCTGAACTCGCGGCCGAACGCGCGGCGCCGGCCGGCGACGGCGCCCACCGCGCGCGCTGGGAGCGGGAACCCTATCCGGGACTGGTGCCGCTGGAAGCCTGGCAGGCGCCGATTTTTTTTGGCCGCCGGGCCGAGACCCGCGATCTGTTGCGCCGCCTGACGGCCCCCGCGGGTCCGCGGTTGACGCTGGTCTCCGGGGTGCTCGGCTGCGGTAAGTCGTCTCTGGTGCGGGCCGGGGTGCGGGCGCGGCTCGCCGCCGGGGACCTGCCGCGGGTGCCGCAGGCCGGGTCCTGGCAGGTCAGCATGATGTTTCCGGCCGGTAAAGGCGGCGATCCCTTCCTGGCGCTGACGCATGGGCTGGCGCGCGAGTCCGGGGCGCCCGCTTTCGATCCGCCGACCGAGGCGGCGGCCCTCAAGGGGTACGGGGCCGAGGCTCTGTCCGACCTGCTGGACCGCTGTCTGGCCGATCGTCCCGTGGCGGCCTGCTGGCTGCTCATCATCGACCAGTTCGAAGAGTTCTTCACCACGGTTCACCCCGAGCTGGCGGAGGAGTTTCTCGAAATGCTGGTCGATGCGCTCGAGTTGCCGCGGCTGCGGGTGCTCGGTACCCTGCGGGCGGACCTGATGCACCGCTGCTGCGCGCTGCCCGATATCACGCGCATCCTCAATGCCGGCGGGCTTTACTGTCTGGCTCCGCCGACCCGGCCTGCCCTGGAACGGATGATCCTGGGGCCCCTGACCGAAGTCGAACTGGGTGCGCCGATGCAGATCGAGCCCGCGCTGGTCACCCGCCTCCTGCAAGATGTGACCATGCAGTCGGGCGGTTTGGCGCTGATGGCCGATACGCTGAAGGAGCTGTATGACCAGGGTCGGTCGGTCGGGCGTATGGCCTTGGACGTCTATGAGGAACAACGCCTCGATGGACTCAAGGGGGTGATCGCCAGGCGGGCGGAGCGCGCGCTTGAGCGCGCCGGGGCCGCGGCCCAGAGCGCCTTGCCGGGTCTCTTCGCACGGCTGCTGACGGTGACTGAGGATGGCACCGTGGCCCGGCGGCGCGGTGAATGGCGGCAACTCGCCGAGAGTCCGCAGCTCGCGGTCCTGGTACGGGCGCTGGCGGCGCCGGACACCCGACTGGTGCGGGTTGGCGAAGGTGAGCATGGTACGGTCGAGTTTGTCCACGAATCCCTGTTGCAGGAGTGGCCGGCCCTGCGCCACTGGATCGAGCGCCGCCGTGAGGCCCTGACCACCCAGGCGCTGATCGACGTGGAGGCGCGCACCTGGGCCGCGATCGGCTACCCGCCGGACCTGCGCTGGCGCCACGAGGTCCTGGAGTCCGCCCGGGTGTTGCTGGCCGAGACCGGTCTGCTCGATGACCTGGAGCGCAACCTCGATATTGCCGCGTTCCTGACCCCCGAGGCCGAGTGGCTGCTCAGTGAACTGTTGTGCTCGCGGGTGGAACCGGTGCAACGCGAGGAAATCGGCTTGCGGCTCGCCCAGATCGGCGATCCGCGGCCCGGGGTCGGGGTGGCCGCAGGCGTCCCGTCCATTCAGTGGTGCCCGATTCCGGCGGGGGAGGTCATGATCGAGGGTCACGGACGCTTCCCGGTCGCGCCGTTTCGGATCGCGGCCTATCCGGTGACCCAATGTCAGTTCCAGACCTTCCTGAACGCCGCGGACGGGTTCGACTCGCCCCGGTGGTGGGAGGACCTGCGTCAGAGCCCCCCGGTGAGCGGTGCCATGCGCCGTCACGGCAACTACCCGGCTACCTATGTCTGCTGGTTCGAGGCCACGGCCTTTTGCCGCTGGCTCAGTGCCCGCATGGGTTATGAGATCCGCCTGCCGGATGAGTGGGAGTGGCAATGGGCGGCGCAGAGCGCGCGCCCCGGGTTCATTTACCCCTGGGGTCGGGATTGGCGTGAGGGCCATGCCAACACCGATGAAGGCGCGGTGGGCCGTGCCACCGCGGTCGGCATGTATCCCGCGGGCCGCAGCACCCATGGTGTCTACGACCTGGCGGGCAACACCTGGGAATGGTGTCGCAATCGGTATGACAAGCCCAGCATCGTCGCCGCGGATCCGAACAAGTCGCGGGTTCTGCGCGGCGGCTCCTGGCGGGTTAATATGGGGTTCTCGCGCGCCGATTTCCGCCTCGATGGCCTGCCGGAGGACCGGATGGGCGGTAGCAGCTTCCGGCTGGTCACGGACGCCCGTGACCTCGAATGACCCGTGCGGCGAGCGGTCCGCGCGACGCGCGCGCTGCCCGGCCCAATCCTGAGACGCCCCCTGTAAGCGCCGACGCTTCAGCGTTTTGTGCGATCCGAGCCGGCGTCGCGGCTACCACCACAGGGCTCGCGCCGACCCGGTAACAAGAGAGATTGAGCACATGCCAGAGATCGCCAGACCCTACGGAATTCTCATCAAGCAGTACGCCGGCGACCATTCGCCACCCCATTTCCATGTCATTTGCGGCGATGACCACGCCCTGTTCGATGTCGAGACATTGGAAATGATCGCCGGCCACCTACCCGTTCGGGCGAAGCATCTGGTCGTTGAATGGGCCACCCTGACGCAGGCCGTGGAAGATCCCGTGGCCGCCTCAGGTGCGCAAGCAGTTCCCAATGTGATGAATATGCCGCGTATCGTCAGTGCCGAGCCGCTGGCCAACCACTGCTTGATCGTGACCTTCACCAATGGTCGGCGCAAGCGCTACGACGTCAACCGCCTGCTTGATGACGCGGTGTTCGCGCCACTGAGAGATCAGGCGCTCTTTGGGAAGGTCGCGGTCGAGCAGGGCGGATACGCCGTGTCTTGGAATGCCGATATCGATCTCAGCGAGCATGCGCTGTGGCAGCAGGGTGAGGATCTCCCCTGAGGTTGCGCCGGATTCCCGATCCAGGGACGGTGCGGCTGTCCGGTCCGAAGGCTATAACAGTGCTCGTCGCCCGGTGGGTCCGCGTGCGACAATTGTTGCAGTGCAGCATCGCGCGGGTCCGTCAGCCCCGCTTTGCCGTCTTCCTTATTGTTGAGGTGTAACAATGCAAAGCGTTTATATCGCCGGTGCCAGTTTTGGCAGCGGCAAGTCGTCAGTGGTGCTGGGATTCATGGAAATGTTGTCGACGGTGAATCTCCGCCTGGGGTTTTTCCGTCCGATGGTCGCCGCGGGGGTGGAGCAGGATAACCTGACCAACCTGGTCCGCGGCCGTTACAATCTGCCGTTCCCACCGGAGATGCTCTACGGCTGCACCGCCCAGACCGCGGGCCAACTGGTCGCGGCCGGCCGCTACGATGATCTCCTGGAGTTGATCCTCAACAAATTCACCTTGCTCAAGGAGTCGTGCGACCTGGTGGTGTGCGCCGGGACTGACTTCAACGAGCAGGTGCCCTCGCTCGGGTTCGACTTCAACGCCGATCTGGCGAACAATCTGGGCTGTGCCCTGGTGCTGGTGGTCAAGGGCTTCCGGCGCAGTCCGGATATGTGCCTGCGTGCGCTGCAGCAGGCCCACACGTCGATGCGCAACCGCGGCGGCGACTTCCTCGTCAGCTTCATCAACGGGATTGCACCGGAGCATGTGGCTGAGGTGCAGGCGGGTATCCACGCCCTGATGCTCGCCAACGAGCATGTCTACATCATCCCGGAAGATCCGGCCCTGGGGATGCCGACCATGGGTGAGGTGGCCCAGGCGCTGGGGGCGGAGTGTCTGCGCGGCGAGGGCGAAGGCCTGAATCAGGCGGTCGCCACCTTCAAGGTCGGCGCGATGGAGGTGGCGGGCTTCCTCGATAATGTCGAGGACGGCTGTCTGATCATCACCCCCGGTGACCGCGCCGACATCATCCTGGCGTGCCTGGCGGCCGACGCCTCGACCTCCTGTCCGCGGGTGGCGGGGCTGCTGCTGACCGGCGGCCTGCGCCCGGCGCCCAGTCTGGAGCGCGTGATCTCCGGCCTGGAGCGTACCAAGCTGTCGATCCTGAGCGTACCGACCGACATCTTCGACACGGTGCTGGACGTCAACCGTATCCAGGCGACCATCCTGCCCAGCGATGAGCGTAAGATCGCCACGGCCCTGGGGGCGTTCGAGTCGAATGTGGGCGTGGACGACCTGCGCGCACGGATCAGCGGGAGTCAGTCCGGCCGGATTACGCCATTGATGTTCGAGTACCAGTTGATCCGTCGGGCCAAGGCCGACCGGCGCCGCATCGTGCTGCCGGAGGGGGGCGACGAGCGCATCCTGCGTGCCGCGGAGATCCTGACCCTGCGCTCGGTCGTTGATCTGACGCTGCTCGGTAATCCGGAACGGATTCGGCGGCGCATTGCCGATCTGGGTCTCAAGCTCGAAGGGATCGAGATCATTGATCCATCCGTCTCCCCGGATCGTGAGCGCTACGCCAAGATGTATTACGAGCTGCGCAAGAACAAGGGCATTTCCGAGGAGATGGCCAACGATGCCCTAGTGGACGTGAGCTACTTCGGCACCCTGATGGTCTACGCGGGTGACGCGGACGGCATGGTCTCGGGGGCGACCCACACCACCCAGCACACCATCCGGCCCGCGTTCGAGACCATCCGGACCAAGCCCGGCACCAAACTGGTGTCCAGCGTCATCTTCATGTGCCTGCCGAACGGGGTTCTGGTATACGGGGATTGCGCCATCAATCCGAATCCGAACGCGGAGCAACTCGCGAATATCGCCATGTCGTCCGCGGAGACGGCCGCCGCCTTCGGCGTTGAACCGCGCGTTGCCATGCTGTCGTACTCAAGCGGAACCTCCGGCAAGGGCGAAGATGTGGACCGCGTGCGCGAGGCGGTGCGCATCGTTCGGGAGACGCGCCCGGAGCTGGCGATCGAAGGTCCGATCCAGTACGACGCCGCGGTGGATCCCGGTGTGGCCGCGTCCAAGATGCCCGAGAGCAAGGTGGCAGGGCACGCCACGGTCCTGATCTTCCCGGATCTCAATACCGGCAACAATACCTACAAGGCGGTTCAGCGCAGCTCCGGGGCTGTCGCGATCGGCCCGATTCTGCAGGGCCTCAAGAAGCCGGTCAACGACTTGAGTCGCGGCTGTACCGTGACCGATATCGTCAACACCGTGGCCATCACCGCCATTCAGGCCCAGACCGACGCGTCTCGATCAGCGACGCGCGTGAAGAGGGAGGCCTTGGCGCAAGTGAAAACCCAATCGCAGGGCGAACTGATTTAAGCCGCCAACTGCGCCCCTAGGAACCGTTCACGAATACGCTCGACGAGTCCACTAGGGAGCGCATTTTGCGTCTGTCGTTGTCGTAATCGTAATCGTAATCGAGGTTATGAGGCATTGGTCATCAATCCGGCCACCTCGTGATCTACGCGGCCGTTGGTCCGCACAGCAGGCCCTACAGATCAAGGTGTTACCCTAGGGGTTGCGGTGCGGACCGTCTGCGGCCGGCTGGGACGATGATCACGGATTGCATCTTTCTCCGATTACGACAACGACAACGATGGTATTCGTGGTTTAACTTATTTCTGACTCGCTGCTTAGGGTAATCGACATGAAGGTTCTGGTTCTGAACTCCGGTAGCTCATCCATCAAATTTCAGCTCTTCGAGGGCACGGGCTGGCAGGTGATTGCCTCCGGTGCCGTCTCCCGGATCGGTGAGGCCGAGGGCGAGGTCGAATACACCTGGCAAGTGCCTGATGGACCTATGCAAACCGGCAGGCAGGGGATCGCCATCCCCAGCCATCAGGACGGTATCGACCACATCATCGCCGGATTGCGGGCCGCCGGCGTACTGGCCGATCTGGCCGAGTTGGCCGCGATCGGCCATCGGGTGGTGCATGGCGGCGAGCGTTTTCACCGTCCGACGTTGGTCGATGACGCCGTGGTCGAGGCGATCCGCGAGATGTCGGCGCTGGCGCCTCTGCACAATCCCGCCAATCTCGACGGGATCCTGGTGGCGCGCCGGCTCTTTCCGCAGGTACCCTCGGTGGCGGTCTTCGACACCGCGTTCCACCAGACCATGCCGCGCACCGCCTATCGCTACGCCATCCCGGAATATCTGTATACGCGCTACCGGGTGCGGCGCTATGGGTTTCACGGCACCTCCCATCACTATGTCGGGGAGCGCGCCGCCGCCTTGTTGGGGTTGGCCTTCGACCAGTGCAACCTGATCACCCTGCACCTGGGTAACGGGGCCAGTGCCACGGCCATTGGTGCCGGGCGCAGCATCGACACCTCCATGGGGATGACGCCGCTGGAGGGTTTGGTCATGGGCACCCGCTGCGGGGATATCGACCCCGCCATCCTGTTCTACCTGGCCGACCAACTGGGGTTGAACGAGCCGGCGCTGGACGACCTGTTGAACCGCCAGAGCGGACTCCTCGGGCTGTGCGGAGTCAACGACATGCGCGAGATTCAACGGCGGGCGGCCGATGGGGACGACGCTGCCGAGTTGGCCATCGGCATCACCGCGCAGCGCATCAAGAAATACATCGGCGCCTACTACGCCGAGTTGGGTCGGGTGGACGCCATCGTCTTCACCGGCGGCATCGGCGAAAACGATGCGAACATCCGCCGCCGTTCCTGCGCGGGGCTGGAGAACCTGGGCATCCGGCTGGACGAGGGTGCCAACCAGTCGTCCGCACGGGGCGAGCGGACCATCAGCGCGGCGGACAGCCGGGTGCGGGTCCTGGTCATCCCCACCAACGAGGAACTGGCCATTGCCCGCCAGGCGTTGGCGGCAGTGGCTGCCGCTGGGGGCGATTCGTAGCGCTGTCGATAACCGAACGTAGGGGCGGGTTTCAAACCCGCCCCNCNGGCCTGTCCGGACAAAAGCGCGCTGCCGACAGCTTTTTTCGGCTCAACGGTGACAAGATTACGGGCAGAAGTGGAGAATAGCGGCGGCATATTCTGCTCCTTGGACCTGATCTGTATGTATAGCAACGACCGCCTGGTGATCCTCGACGCCGACGGCACCACGATTGATGCCTTCACTGCCATCGATCAGACCTTTGCCCTCCACGGCATGGATATCGGACCGCTCGCCCGTTTTCAGAAGCGCCGTAACATGTTCAAGTATTTGGGGGGGCTCAAGGAGTTTCCGCGCAATCTGCGCAAACAGATCGCTGGCCGCAAGCGCTCCCGGCTGATCGACACCCTGACCGACGTCTACCGCGAGCAGGCCGCGCTCTATGCCGGGATCAGGGATCTGATGCAACAGCTCACGGAGCAGCCGGACCTGCGCATCGGGATCGTCACCCGTAACATCACCCGCGAGCCCGTGCTGACCCTGGAGCGCCTGTTCATCCGTCAGGGGTTCGATCCGGGCCGTTTCGACTTTATTGTGCATCTGCCGCTGAGCGAGGAGAAGCTCACCGCGTTTCGGGACCTGCGCACGCGCTTTGCCGTCAATCCTGCCCGAGCCTATGCGTGCGGCGACGAGGCCAAGGATTACCTGGCCGCCGTGGGTGCCGGCATGTATCCCTTCATGGTGTCCTATGGCTTCGAGGATTTCGATCGGCTGACCGCGCGGCACGGGATTCCGGCCGACGTCATCGCCCGGACCCCGGAGGAGTTGTGTGTCCGGGTCCTGAATGCCTTCGGGTTGGCGCCGCGGGGCGGGAGTATCCCCGCGGGTATGGCCTTGACCATCGATCCGGGCCGGCCCTGATCGGTCGGCACTCAAGCGAGCAGGTCACGCGTCAAGAACAAGTTAAACACGAACAGAAGTGAGCTGTTTCCTATTCCTGGATACGGATCGGCGTGCCATCGCGTACCAGCCGCCAGATCTCGTCCATCTCGTGGTCCTGAACGGCAATGCAGCCATCGGTCCAGTCGCGTCTGCGGTAATCTGCCCTGACCGTTTCGGAGCGGATGTGATTGGGCATTCCGTGCACCATGATCATGCCGCCCGGGTCCACGCCGAGCAGCTTTGCAAGTGCGCGATCCTGCTCGTTGGGGTAAGACACATGGATCGATTTGTAGTAATTGCTCCGCGGGTTGCGCCAATCCAGCAGGTAATCGCCGACCGGCGTGCTTTCGTCGCCTTCACGCATCTTGTGGCCCCGCGGGTTGTCGCCGAGGGCGATGCGGTATTCACGCAGCACCTTCCCGCGATTGAGTAATTGCATCTTACGTTCGGACTTCTTGACCACCACGCGATCGGCATAGTTGGCCTGGGTCGTTTTCTCCCCGCCGCAACCCACGAACGACAGGGCAACGCTCAGTACAAGGGCCGCGGCGAGCGCGCGGCCGATTCGGCAAGGCCCGCGGCTGCCGATCGGCGCGGCGCGGCCCGCGGATGCTAAACGAGCAATAGGAGCTGATCGACCGGGCATGGTTCTGGTCCTGAAGGGTGTGTCGGGGCACACCTGAGCTAGAAACGACTAACGGAATTCTAGCTAACCGGCTGGTTAGAAACAATGTCAGGTTATCGACTTGGCCCTCAGTCCTGCGCAGCTAGATACCCGGCAGAACGCGCAGGAACAGTGTCTTGAGATAGGCGGTCTCCGGGATCGCCGGATGCACCGGGTGATCGGGTCCTTGCTGACCGGTCTCCAGCAGTTGCAGGAAACGCCCGGCCCGCCGACCCGCTTGCCCGACGGTGCGCAGGAAGGTGTCGCGGTCCATATGGAAGGAGCAGGAGGAGGTGACCAGAAGCCCGCCCGGCGCCAGGAGTTCGATGCCCAGCCGGTTGAGCCGGGCATAGGCCTGAAGGCCTTCTTTCTCGTCCTTACGGCGCTTGATGAAGGCCGGGGGATCCAGCATGACCGTGTCGAACAGGCGGCCGTCGTCGCGCAGTCCGCGCAGGACCTCGAAGGCGTCGCCCTGCACGGGGTGAACGCGCGCGCCCAGACGGTTGCGCTCGGCGTTGGCCGCGACCCGCTCCAGGGCGTTCAGTGAGCTGTCGACGCAGGTGACCTCGTCCGCACCCAGGGCCGCCGCGCGCAGACCCCAGGCCCCGGTATAACTGCAGACATCCAGTACCCGCGAGCCCACGCCGAACCTGGCCAGGCGGGCGCGATTCTCCGCCTGATCGAAGAACCAGCCCGTCTTTTGGCCGCTCCGCGGGGCGACCTGGAAATCGAGTTCCTGTTCGGTGAGGATCAGATCGTCCGCCGGATCGCCCAGAACGGCCTCGACCCCCTGGATCAGCCCCTCCAGTTCGCGCATCGGCGTGTCGTTGCGCAGCAGAATGGTGCTGGGTCGCAGCACTTGTTCCAGGGCGGCGAGGATCTCGCCGCGGACCCGCTCCATCCCGGCCGTGGTGAGTTGGACACAGAGCAGGTCACCGTAGCGGTCGACGATCAACCCCGGCAGGCCGTCACTTTCGCCGAAGACCAGGCGATAGAACGGGCGCCGGTAGAGCCGTTCGCGCAGCGCCAGGGCGTCGTGGATCCGCGCGACCCAGAGCGCCGGGCTCAGGGGGCGCGCATGGTCCCGGCTGACCAGCCGGGCGCAGATCAGCGAGTGTGGATTGACATAGCCGTGGCCGATCCAGCGCTCATGGTCGCTGCGGACCTCCACCGCCTGACCGGGCGCCAGATCCTTCAAGGGGGTGGCCGCGGTGTCCACCTCGTTGCTGTAGATCCAGCAATGTCCGGCGAGTAGACGGCGTTCCTGGTCTTTGCGCAGTTGCAGCGGCAGGGGCTTCATGGGGGTAATCCTTGGTCGGTGTCGGTGGGAGGAAAAACTGGATTGAAGGCTGCGAACCACTGCTCAACGCCATGGCGGTTGCGGCCCAGCCGCCAGTCATCTTGGCGTTCTAGTCCCGGGACGGTCGCCGCAGTTGCGTCCGACTTGGGACTGCCTCGCTGTTTGACGCGAGCGCACCGCGCGCGTGCGCGGTGAGGGGCGGGTCAGCGGCCGTTCCGGCCGCCGGGGGTATGGATCAACTGCCGACCTTGAGCTTCTGCCCCGGACGGATGCTATTGTCGTTGGGTCCCATCTTGTTCAGTTTACGCAGTTCTGCGACCGAGAGGCCGTTGCCGCTGGCAACCCGGAACAGGGTCTCCTGAGGTTTGACGACGTGCACCTTGGTCTTGGCTGACTTGTCTGCCTGCGCGGTCTTCGGCTCCGCCTTGGCAGCTTTGTCCGCGGACTTGGAAGCTTTCGCCTCTTTGGCGGTCTTGGCCTCCGCCTTGGCGACCTTGGGCTCGACCTTCGTCGGCTTCGCCTCTGCCTTGGCCGTCTTGGTCGCGGTTTTTGCCTTGTTTCCATCGGCTTTCGCGGTCTTGGTCTCCGCCTTCGCGGCCTTGCGCGGCGGGCTGGTCTGGAGTTCCTCGACCGGTACGGACTTAGGCGCGGTCTTGGCGACCTTGGTTTTGGCCCTGGGAGCCGGCGGCGCCATCGGTGCCGTTTCGGGTTCGGCCTTGGCGATTCGCGGTTCGTCCTCGGATTCGATTCGTGCACTCTTGCGGAACGCGACCGTCGCGATCGGCTTGGCGTTTACCGCCTGGAAGGCCATGGCGGTCGCCGCGGTCCTGGTCGGCGGCGGCGCGGTGCGTGACGCCAACGCCGATCCGGAGTAGGACGGCGGCTGGCTGGCGACCCGACTCATGCTGCCGCCGGGCAGCCACACCGTGGTGCCCGCGGGCAGGTTGGCGCGTCCGTCACGGGCGGGCTCCCGCCAATGCAGATTCAGGCCGGCGAGGCTGGCGGTGGAGACACCGTAATGGCGTGCCACATGGTCCGCCGGCATGCTGTCGCGCAACACCAGACGGTCGCTGGACCAGGGCTTTTCGTAGGCCACACCCTCGGGGAAGTAGCGGCTCGGGTTGCCGGCCACTTCGCGGGCTGCCAGGAACTCGGCATAGTAGTTCCGGGAGGCGAATTTGAAATACTTGCCCTTGTAGTTGCGAACGACGTGCCCGAAATTGTGGCCGTACTGGGCCTTCGCATTCGCCATGCCGCCTTGACCGTGGTTGTAGCTGGTGATCGCCAGCGGCCAACTGCCCAGGCGGTTGTGGGCCTCGGAGAGGTAGCGCGCGGCCCCTTGGGCGGAGATGATCGGGTCGTAGCGGTCATCTACCACGTTATTGACCTTCATGTAAATACGTCCGGTTGCCGGCATGAACTGCCAGACCCCGGCGGCACCCGCGCTGGAACGGGCGTTGGTCTGGTAGGACGACTCGACATGGGGCAGGTAGGCCAAGTCCTCCGGCAGCCCGGCGGAGCGCATGACCTCGCGGAAGGACTTTTCGTAGCGTCCGCTGATCTCCATGCCGCGGCGGAAACGTTCCCGCAGGCCGCGTTGGCTGCGTACCCGATCAGCGGCTCCGTAAAGTGCCCGGGTGCCGCCGGCCCGTTCGAATTTGGCCAGGAGTTCCTTATCCTGGGTGCTCAGCGGCTGATTCGTGGTCACCCGCCGCTCCAGCTCGCGCACCCGGTCCTCATGGTATTGCTGGCGTGAGCGGACAAAGCCCTTTTGCGATTCGGTGTAGCCGTCACTGCCCGCGTCCGGCAGACGCACCACCTCGTAGATCACGCCCAGGTGCTCGTCGTCGTGGAAGGCGACCTGATTGCGGCTCCAGATGCCGTAAACATGACGCCAGAAGTCCACGTTGGGCTCGATCTCCGAAGGGACCGGAAATTCACCCGAGGTGCGGTAACCGCTAGCCGGGGGCTCATATCCGCCGGTGTCGTCGCGCTGATTCTCGCCTCCGCCGCAGCCCCCCAAGGCCAGAATGGCGGTCAGCATCAGGCCCCCAACCGCATAAGTGACCCAGTGCCAACGCCTTGCGCGTGGCGAGATGGTATTCGATGAAGCCGCAGCCATGGTCCGTACTCCCCCCGAGCCTTAGATCACTGATCGTGCGCCGGAATAGCGCAGGGTGAAATCTTCGCTGATCAGCGTCTTGGAAGCAATCCATGAGACCACTTCGGGGAGCGCGGGTCTTGTCGGTCGAAACCGGACGCGGACAGCGAAGCCACGCGGTGCGAGAGCGTTCGGGGGCGTTACGATAAACTCGACAACGACAACGACAACGAGCGTGTTTGTGCCTACCGTGATTTTCGGGAAAGGGTCTACCGACATGCAGGGGCGACTTAAGGCGCCCCTACCTGACGACCCAGGGGGTCCAGCCCCTCGGACTCCAGCAGGGTGACCAGGCGGATCAAGGGCAGGCCGATGAGTGCACTGGGGTCGTCGCCCTCCAGGCGGGCGAAGAGCGCGATGCCCAATCCCTCGGATTTGAAGCTCCCGGCGCAGTCGTAGGGCTGCTCGCGGTCGAGGTAGGCCTCGATGCGGCGGCGCGTGAGTGGGCGGAAGTGGACATGGAAGGGTTCTACCAGGGTCTGGGTGCGCCCGGTGATGGCGTTGAGCAGACAGAGCCCGGTCTGGAAGACCAGGGTGCGTCCGGAGGCCCGTTCCAGTTGGGCGATCGCCTGCTCGCGGTTGCCCGGCTTGCCGAGCACCAGATCGTCGATACAGGCGACCTGATCGGCGCCGATGATGATGGCGTCCGGGTGGCGCTCGGCGGCGGCGTTCGCCTTGGCCTCCGCCAGGCGCAAGACCATGACCTGCGGCGGCTCGTCGGGCCGACGGGTTTCGTCGACCTGCGGTGAGTCGGTCGTGAAGGGCAGGCCCAGCCGCGTCAGCAGGGCGCGCCGGAAGGGTGAGGTTGACGCGAGTACCAGGGGTTGATTCATGGGGGATTCCGATAAATGAAACAACGACAACGACGAGACGCGACAGGCGTTCCCGATATGGTGGTGAACGGTTCCTAAGCCTGTTCGCGTTCGATCCCGGCCGCGGCAAGCGCTGCCGTGGGATGCGCATGGGCCGCGAAGAACCGCATCATTTCGCGTGACGCATCGGGTCCCGTGCCATCGGTGAAACTGCCGCGCCGGTCGCCGCCGAACCAGGCATGACCAGCGCCGTGTACCAGCCAGTGCTCCGCGACCACCGTGCCGTCGGGTCCCTGGTGAGTCGTCTGTGTATAGGTGCGCTCAGTCCCCTCGGCCTGCCGTGTCTGCATCTGCGCTTGCGTTCGCGGCGGCACGCACTGGCTCACGATGTGATCGCTATTGCGCGGATGGACGGTCTGGTCGCGGTCGCCGTGGAACACGATGGTCGGTGTTCCCGCGCCCGGGGCGGCGTCGGTCGATGCGCCCGCGCTTTGCATGACACCCAAGGCCGACGGCAAGTCATTGGCTGCCGCATAGGGGATGCCGGAGTGCGCGCCGACCGCGGCATAGAGTTCCGGATAGAGGGTGCCCATCGCGACGGCCATGGCGCCCCCGGCGGACAGGCCGGCGATGTAGATCCGCGCCGGATCGGCGTGATAGTTCGCGATCACTTCACGCGTCATCCCGGCGATCAGCGAAGGCTCACCGGCGCCGCGCTGCTGATGATCCACATTGAACCAGTTCCAGCACCGCGTCGGGTTGGCCGCGGACGATTGCGCCGGATACAGGACCAGGCAGGGCCACTCCTCGGCAATCGCATTCCAGCGGGTGCCGACGGCGAAGTCGTCCGGACTCTGGGTGCAGCCGTGCAGCATCACCACCAGCGGTAATGTCTGACCCGTGTAGGTGCTTGGGATGTAGAGCTTGTAGTCACGGGTCCCGGCGTGATTGACAAAGGTGCCGGCGCGAAACTCGCCCGGTGTAGGCGTGGCGCCCTGCGCCGGCGCAACGGGTTGCGGTGCGAAGGCGGGGAGTTGGAAGCGCGACCCATCCGGCGGCGTGGTGATGCCGAGGCGGGCGAGCAGGTCCGGGACGAATCCGCCGGCCGTACCAACTGCGTCGCCGGTGCCCGGTGGCGCTGCATCGCGTGCACCCGGTGCGCCGCGCGGCATCAGGCCAGCGAGTGTCTGCTGAATGCTGGTCGTCGCGGCGGCCGGACCGTCCCGGTGCAGGCGGGCCATCGCCTCGCGCATTCCGGCGAGCATTTTTTCATTGATCTTCATAGAGAGTTTCCTGTTCTTTTAGTCATTTGATCCGCCCGGCGAGCGCGCTCTTGACGGCGGGGCTCGCGTGCAGGGCGCCCAGGACCACAACCGATTCGATCGTGGCGAGCGCCAGTTCCGGCGACACATCGGCACCGATGCTGGCCAGACCCAGGACCTGGATTTGCAGTTGCTCTCCCGCCCGCTGCACCGCCTCCAGATCGGCGCGCGAATAATGCTGCATCCCGAGCACCAGACTCTTGCGGGCGATCGTCTGGTGAACCGAGTCGGCGTGCTTGGCCAATTGGTTACGGATCGCGGTACGAATCAGATCGGTGCGATTGGAGTAAAAGCCCTCCTGCACCAGGAGGTCGATCTGGCCGAGATCGACCGGTCCGAGATTGATCGTGATCTTCTCGGTGTCGCTGAGTTTAGGGCGAATATCGTGTACGCTCATCTTTGTCATGCGCCATCCATATAACATCTGCTGACCATCTGTATGGATGGTATTCTACGCGCGAACGCACGCATGTCAAGGTGCTCGGCGGGTCGGTGGCACGTGCTTCGCTGGGCCTTGATCAAGATTCCGGCCACTTGGGCTCGCCGGGTGCGTCGTCAGGCCATCCTGGCCTGACACCGTCAGGGCTGGAAGCCCTGACTACGCATACCGCTGGCCGGGATTCCGCTCAAGGCCCTTCGCTGCAGGGGACGGCGCGCGGATCAGGGCGACTAAAGTCGCCCCTACACGTCGGTAGATCATTTCTCGGAAATCACCTAATCCGCGCCCAGCGCGGTATGCGATTGACGCATGTTGCCCTGGACGCGGTTTAGCCGTGCTTCACCGGGATGTCGCGATGCCCCATGCAGATCCGTGCGAACGCCGCTGGGGGCAGCGGCCGGCTGATCAGGTAGCCTTGCGCCATATCGCATCCCAGTTGACGCAGCAGCGCCCACTGATCCGGGGTCTCGACGCCTTCGGCGACCACCCGCAGTTGCAGGCGGTGGGCCATGGCGATCATGGCCGCGATCAGCCCGACGTGCTTTTCGGACCCGGGTACCTGGAGGACGAAGCTGCGGTCGATTTTGATCACGCTGAAGGGCAGTTCGCCGAGCAGGGCCAGTGACGAATAACCGGTACCGAAATCGTCCAGATGCAAGCTGACGCCCAGTGTCGTCAGGCGTTCGAGGATGGTGCGGGCCCGATCGGCCTTGTCCATCAGGGCGGTCTCGGTGACTTCCAGGGCGAGTCGATCGGGCGCCAGCCGGTAACGGTCAAGGAGTTCCGTGATTCGGTCGGGGAGATGCGCATCATCAAGTTGGACGGCGGATAGATTGATAGCCAGGGGCGGCGGGGTGCAGACGGGCGCGTCCGCGTCGGTTGACTGCTGGTCCAGCCAGGCGCGAATTTGCATGCAGGCGGCGTCGAGCGCCCAATCACCGGCCTCGCGGATCAAGCCGGTCTGCTCCATCACCGGTATGAACTGCCCCGGCAGGAGTATCCGTCCCTGGGCATCGACGCAGCGCAGCAGGGTTTCGGCAGCGCACAGGCGCCCGGTGCGCAGATCGGCCTGGGCCTGATAGCGCAGCCGCAGGCCGCCCGTGGCCAGGATGGTGCGCAATCGTGTTTCCAGATCCAGGCGCTCGCGTGAGCGCTGGGTTTGCTCCGGCTGATAGAAGGCGAAGCCTTCGATGCCGGGACGCCGTTTGGCCTCATACATGGCGGTATCGGCATTGCGCATCAGGGTCTCTGCCGTGTTCCCATGGGCCGGGAACAGGGCGATACCGATACTGGGACGGGAGTAGAGCCGATGGCCGGCCGCGTCCAGTGGGGTGCTGAAGGCGGTGCTGATCCGCGCCGCCAGTTCCCCGGCGCCGCTGGCGGAGCCGACGCGTCGCGCGAGCACCGTGAACTCGTCACCACCCAGGCGCGCGACCAGGTCCGTGTTGCACAGGATGCGCTTGAGCCGCTCGGCGACCGCTTCGAGCAGGGCGTCGCCGACCCGGTGACCCAGGGTGTCGTTGACCTCTTTGAAACGGTCGAGATCGAGGAACAGGACCGCCAGCGGCTGGCGGTGGCGGCGCCCGTCCATCAGCGCCTGCTCCAGACAGTTGAGGAACAGTGTTCGGTTGGGTAGACCGGTGAGTGGGTCGTGGGTAGCCTGGTGCTGGACCTGGTCCTCGGCCCGCTTGCGATCCGTGATGTCGTGCAGCATGATCAGGGAGGCTGGGAGGCCTTCCCATTCGGTCTCGGTCGCGGTGACCTCCGCGACTCCATAGCTGCCGTCCGGACGCAGGATGTCGAGTTCCGTTTGACTGCCGATGCTGGGCAGGCCGAACGGCAGGCCGTCCAGTTGCGCAGCGTTGCGCCCCAGCGATTTCTGGGCCGCCGGGTTGGAGAAGCGGATCAGTCCCTGGCGGTCGACCACCAGGATGCCGCTGTGGTTCTTGAGCACTACGTTGCTGAAGCTCGACTGCATGCGCTGCATCTGGTTTTGTGCCAGGCGTCGCGCGGAACAGTCACGCAGGATGCTGATCGCTCCCCAGCGGCCGTCGTGCGTGATGGACGCAACGGAAGAAATCTCGACCGGAATGCGCCGGCCGTCCCGGTGCAGGGCCTCGATCTCGTGGGACCGGTCGCCGCTCGGGCTGTCCTCGTGAGAGAAAAAGTGAGTGCCGTCGGCCGTCGCGTCGGGGCGGGGTTTGCGGGGGGCGAGCCGGTCGTGGATCACGCTGCCCAGGGCCTCGGCGGCGCTGTACCCGAAGAGTCGTTCGGCAGTCGTATTCCAGTAGGTGACGCGTCCCTCGCCGTCGGTGACGATGATCGCGCCCTGGGTCGCATCGGTCAGACGCCAGAAGGTCTCTTGGGCCTCACCCAGAGACTCCAGTCCCTGCCGCAGTTGCCGTTCCAGCGCCATGGCGCCGGCCGTGGCGGCCAGCAGGTTGTCACGGGTGTGACGCAGGTGGCGCTGATAGCCGGTCAGGATGATGGCCGTCAGGATCAGGTTGGCCGCGAGCGCGGCCGCGAACATCGACCGGGGCCGCGGTGCGGCCGCGCGTTCATAAGCGGCGGTGCGTTCGCCCGCCATGCGCGGTGCCGGTGTCCCGGTGGCGGGCGGCGCCGCGGCGATGGCGCGGTCGGCGGCTGTCGTGACCTCCCCGCGCACCGGTCCGGGCAGCCAGACCCACCAGGCACAGGCGAGGACGATGGCCGCGCGGACCAGGGCGGGCGCGGACCAGGATCGACGCGTAGGGACTGCGGTCATGTTTCTTATGTGCGTGCTGCGCTTAGGGCCTAGGAGGCTCAGCGGCGGTCGCCTGCCGGGCGTGAACCCTCATTGTATCGGGTAATGGGGTACTGTCGCGCGTGCCGGCCTGGGCCGGCGGTCTGTCCGTGGATGTGGATGGCTGACGCGATCTGCCGTGCGGCCAGGGCGGGCGTCGTGGGAGCCTGCTTCGGGTGCGGCGTTGTCCCGAGGTCGGTGGGCGATTGTGATGGGTTCGAGCCACAGAAAAAAGGGCCGCATGAGCGGCCCCGATGGTTGCTGCGCGGTCGAGCCGGGGTGATCGCACCCCGGCGGTCTGTGGTCAGATCCCCCGTACGCTCGGTCCGGCGATCGGCGGGTCTTGCAGCGGCTTACCGCCGGTTGCCGGGTTGCTGCCGCGGGGCGGGAGCGTGGGTCCGGTGTCCTCGACCGGTTCGCGGGCCGGCCGGCCGGACATGATGTCGTCAATCTGATCCCGGTCGATGGTCTCAAAGCGCAGCAGGGCATCGGCCATGGCGTGGAGTTTGTCCATGTTCTCGTTGAGCAGGTCCTGCGCACGCCGGTAGTTGCGGTCGATGATGATCCGCACCTCCTGGTCGATGGACTGCGCCGTGTCCGCGGAGATCTGGCGCTGCTGAGTCACCGAATGGCCGAGGAAGACCTCGCCCTCCTCGTCCGCATAGGCCAAGGGCCCCAGGTTGTCGGAGAGCCCGAAACGGGTCACCATTTTGCGGGCAATCGCGGTGGCGCGTTCAATGTCGTTGGACGCACCGGTGGTGACATGCTCGGGCCCAAAGATCAGCTCCTCCGCCAGGCGCCCGCCGAACAGGCTGGAGATTTGGCTTTCCAGCTGGCGCTTGCTCATGCTGTAGCGGTCGCGCTCCGGCAGGAAGAGGGTGACACCCAGCGCCCGACCGCGCGGGATGATGCTGACCTTGTGCACCGGGTCATGCTCGGGGACCAGGCGGCCGACGATGGCATGACCGGCCTCGTGATAGGCGGTCAGCTTCTTCTCGGTCTCGGACATCACCATGCTGCGCCGTTCAGCGCCCATCATGATCTTGTCCTTGGCCTTCTCGAACATCTGCATGTTCACGGCGGTGAGACCGGCGCGCGCGGCGAACAGGGCGGCCTCATTGACCAGATTGGCCAGGTCGGCGCCGGAGAAGCCGGGGGTACCGCGGGCGATGGTGCGGGCGACCACGTCCTCGGCCAGAGGCACCTTGCGCATGTGCACCTCCAAGATGGCGGTGCGACCGGCCAGATCCGGCAGTCCGACCACCACCTGACGGTCGAAACGACCGGGCCGCAGCAGCGCCGGATCGAGCACGTCGGCCCGGTTGGTGGCGGCGATCACGATGATGCCCTCATTACCGGCGAAGCCGTCCATCTCCACCAGCAGTTGGTTCAAGGTCTGCTCGCGCTCGTCGTGCCCGCCGCCCAGACCGGCACCGCGGCGGCGGCCGACCGCGTCGATTTCATCAATGAAGATGATGCAGGGGGCGCTTTTCTTGGCCTGCTCGAACAGGTCGCGGACGCGCGAGGCGCCGACGCCGACGAACATTTCAACAAAGTCCGAGCCGGAAATGCTGAAGAACGGCACCTTGGCTTCGCCTGCAATAGCGCGCGCCAGCAGGGTCTTACCGGTACCGGGGGGGCCGACCATCAGCACGCCGCGCGGGATGTGCCCGCCAAGACTCGAGAATTTTTGCGGGTTACGCAGGAAGTCGACCAGTTCGCCGACTTCCTCTTTGGCCTCCTCGACCCCGGCGACATCGCGTAAGGTCACCTTGACGTCACCCTCCGCGTGCTGACGGGCGCGACTCTTGCCGAAGCTGAAGATCCCGCCGGGACCGCCGCCGCCGGAGTTGCGGCGCATGAACCAAATCCAGACGCCGACCAGCAACAGGAAGGGCAGCCAGGCGACCAGCATCTGGACCATCACACTGGGTTGCGCCGGGGGCTCGGCATGAATCACCACGCCGTTTTTCAGGAGATCGGCGACCAGGCCGGGATCATCGGGGTTGAAGGTCTCGAAGCGCGAGCCATCGGTGCGGGTGCCCTTGATGGTTTGATCCTGGATGCGCACCTCTTCTATGGCACCGTCGGACACCTCGCTCAGGAACTGACTGTAGCTCAGGTTCCGTGCCTCGATCTGGCTTGGCGCGCTCATTCCATTGAACATCATCACTAACCACAGGGATACGCCGACCCAGAGCAAAATGTTGAAGTTTTTCGCATTCATGTCCTGTCTCGATCCTCACTCGGTGCGCTGAATTGCGGCGCCGTTTTGTTGTAAGCGTGTTGCAGTTGCGTTGCGGTCTACATCGGGGCAACGCGGCGAAACCCAACCGATCGCCTGGGCGATAGTCCGGTCCGCAAGGACCCGACAGCCCAGGATGGAACGTCCGCCGGCACCCTGTTGTCCGAAGGCTCGCGGACACACTTTCAGACTGGCGAAGCACCGTCTCAGAACCGCAATACTGACCTAAAGTAGAATCTAATGAAACCCACCTGGACTCTTACCGCCTTGGGACTTGTCACCGGGACTCTCGTCGGTGCCTTGGGTTACGCCCAGTTGTTCGCCTCCGCCGAGGTGCCTGCCGTGCCATCAGGGACAACCGCGGCTGCCGATGCCCCCGCGTTGTCGGCGCCGCCCGCGTCTGTACCGCCCGCGTCTGCACCGGTTGCCAAAGTCACGGCCGCGACTGCGCCGGTCGTGCCGTCGGCGCCGGTTGTGGCCGCGGCGCCGGAGCCGACGGCCGATCCGCGCGTCGCGACGTTACTTGCCGCCTGGCGCGACGCCGAGGCGCGTCTGGCCGACCTCCAGGCGCGGTTGGTCCAGGTCGAGCAGACCCTGGCGGGCCGGATCGCGGCAGGCGATACGAGCCTGGACCGTCCAACCGCGCCGCGAACCCCCGATGAGCGACGGACCACGCTGGTTGCGGCCGGGGTCGACGCCGGGCTTGCGGATGACATCATCTGGCAGGAAGCGCGGTTGGAGCTGGATCGGCTGACCCTGCGCGATCGGGCGGTGCGCGAAGGCTGGATCGGCACTGACCGCTATCGTGAGGAAGCGGGTCAGCTCGGCGGGGAGGCGCGACCGTTGCGGGACGAGATCGGCGACCTGGCCTATGACCGCTATCTCTATCTGACGGGTGAGGACAACCGGGTCGCGGTCGCCGCGGTACTTCCGGGTTCGGCGGCCGAGGCGGTCGGACTCCAGGCGGGAGACCTTATCGAATCCTATGCCGGCGAGCGGATGTACGCCGCCGACGCATTGCGCGACGGCACCACCCAGGGTGAGTCCGGAGAACTGGTGCCGGTGCGGGTGCGGCGCGGCCGCGGGATCGTCGAGGTGTGGGTCCCTCGCGGACCCCTGGGTATCCGGCTCGACATGACGCGGGCCGAGCCGTTGCCGTGACGCGGCGCGGTTGATTCGGTGGTCCGGACCCGCGCCCTGTGCTACAAACGCCATCTTGCGCCGGGTGTTCTTGCCCGGCCCCAGCGTCGCGAGCAAATCCATGCCGGAACCCAGTACACCAGCCCTGATCAAGACCCCGCGAGCGATGGGCCGGACAACCGAGAGCCGGGAGGCTTAAGCCATGTCACTGGGTCCGATCATGGTGGACTTGGCCGGTCCGGAGTTGACCGCCGAGGATCGCGAGTTGCTGCGTCACCCGGCCGTGGGCGGTGTCATCCTATTTTCCCGCAACTACGCGTCGCCTGAGCAGTTGGCGGGGTTGACCGCGGCGATCCATGCTCTGCGGGAACCGCGCTTGCTGATCGGTGTGGATCAAGAGGGCGGGCGGGTCCAGCGCTTTCGCGACGGTTTCACCCGGCTGCCGGCGGCCGGGCGTTTTGGCGCACTCTATGCCGCCGACCCGCGGCGTGCCTGTGCCGCTTGCGCCGACGTGGCCTGGTTGATGGCGGCCGAGTTGCGGGCGGCGGGGGTGGACTTCAGCTTCGCTCCGGTCCTGGATCTGGATCGGGGCATCAGTCAGGTTATCGGTGACCGCGGCTTCGGTGCGCGGGTGACCCAAGTCGTGGACTTGGCTACGGCTTGGACCTCCGGGGTCCGCCAGGCCGGGATGGCGGCAGTGGGTAAACACTTCCCTGGGCACGGCGGGGTGGCGGCCGACTCCCATACGGCGCTGCCGATTGACGAACGCGACCTGGCTGACCTCCTGGCCGCTGACCTGATCCCCTTCGCACGACTGATCGAACACGGGTTGGAGGCGGTGATGCCGGCTCACGTCATCTATCCCCGTGTTGCGGCGGAGCCCGCCGGATTCTCCGCGGTCTGGTTGCGCGACCTGTTGCGCGGACGTCTCGGTTTTGCGGGCGTCATCTTCAGCGATGACCTCAATATGGCCGCGGCCGATGCCGGCGGCGGCTATGTGGAGCGCGCTCAGGCGGCCGCGCGCGCCGGCTGTGACATGCTGCTGATCTGCAACAATCGTCCGGCCGCGGTCGCGATCGTCCAGGCCTTTCGTGAAAACCATGATCCTGCCGGCCAGTTACGCCTGTTGAGGATGCACGGACGCGGTGACCCCGAACCCGCGCGACTGCACGAAGCGCCGCGCTGGCAGGCGGGTGTGCGCCAGGTCGCCCTGTTGGAAGACCTGGCGACCCTCGACCTGGCGCTCGACGATCCCACCCGCCACCCATCACCGACGTGAATCACCCTATGAAGCTTTCCCCCGAGACTTACACGGCGGTCGCCGACCGTGCCGAGTGCCTGGTCACCCAGGACGCGATGGAGCAGGCGATCGACCGCATGGCCGAGGCCATCAGCGAGCGCTTGGCCGGGACCGACCCGCTGGTGCTCTGTGTCATGAGCGGGGGGGTCATCGCCACCGGCCTGCTGCTGCCCCGACTCAACTTTCAGTTGCGGCTGGGTCATGTCCATGTCGGTCGCTACCAGGGAACGACCAGCGGCGGCGAGTTGGTCTGGCACTACCGCCCGACGGAAGCCATCCGCGGGGAACAGGTACTGATCGTGGACGATATCCTGGACGAGGGCGTGACCCTGGACGCCATCGTGCGGGCCTGCCGCGAAGACGGAGCGGCAGGGGTACACGCGGCGGTTCTGGTGGAGAAACGGCGGCCCCATGTCTGCGAGGCCGATTTCGTGGGTGTCCAGGTCCCCGACCGCTACCTCTTCGGCTACGGTTTGGACTATAAGAGCTACTTTCGAAACGTTCCTGGCGTCTTCGCCGTGGCCATCGGGGACTGTTGATTGGTATTCGATAAAACTCTGATATAAATAGGGACTTTTTGACTCCAGGGCGATTTTGCGGTATCTCTTAGTCAACACGTTCGCGCGTGCACCGACCTTACGATCGGCACCGCATCGAAAACGTGCCGAGTCGTGGGTGTCGCGGAAGCTTTTTGCCTTCCCCTTACGCTCGCGAGGTAATAACGAGGAGGATGGCTCATGTATACACTAGACGGTTATCGCAGCACGCATGCTGAACTCCGGCAGATGATCGATGATCTCCGTTCGATCCTGACTAAGGATCAACTGCGGATCCGCCCGAATGCCAAGACCGCGTTTGAGTTGCTCTGTGATCTCGGCGAAAAGGTGCGCAGACACCTGGCCGAAGAAGATCGCGGGCTCTACCCCAGTCTGCTGATCCATGAGGATCCCAAGGTCAAGTCGATCGCTTGGGGGTTCATCAGCGGTGAGCGGCCGTTGCGTAAGACCTTCGACGACTACCACAAGCACTGGCTGAAGAACTGCGACTTCACGTTCAGCGAAGACTTCCTGACCGAGACCCATGAGGTTTTCGATATGGTTGGGCAGCGTATCGAGCGTGAGGAGCGGGTGCTCTTTCCCAAGCTGGTCGAGATCGGGATGTTCCAGGAGACGCGGATCTAGACCGCCCGGACTGCCCACGCGCAGTTCGACCGACGGCAGCGCCAGTTCAACCGTACCGACGCCCCCACGCGCGTGGCGGCGCCGGTTTTTTTTTGGCTTCCGCGGTCTCTGAGGTAGACTCACACCTTCATGTTCAGGTGACTCTTCAGAGGATGCGATGGGTCTGCTCGCGATCATCGGGGGTTCGGGTTTTCAGCGCCTGCCCGGTTTTCAGGTTATCGAGGCGAAACCGCTCGACACCCCTTTCGGCGCCCCCTCGGCGCCCCTCGTGCACGGCTGCCTTGCCGGTCATCCGATCTTGTTCCTGCCCCGGCACGGTGAAGGTCATCGGTTGCCGCCGCATCGAGTCAACTATCGGGCCAACCTGTGGGCGCTGCACGCTTGCGGTGCGCAGCGCGTGCTCGGTCTGGCGGCCGTCGGCGGCATCACCGCGCGCTTCGGTCCGCGGGTCTTTGCGGTTCCCGATCAACTGATCGACTACACCCATGGCCGTGACCAGAGTTTTCATGATGGCGACGCGGGTGCGGTGGCTCACGTGGATTTCACCGAGCCCTACTGCCCGGAGTTACGCATGGACCTGTTGCGCGCTTGCGCGGCCGCCGGGGTAGTCGCGGCCGCGCCTGCGACCTACGGCGTGACCCAGGGGCCGCGGCTGGAGACGGCGGCCGAGATCGCGCGGATGGAACGCGACGGCTGTGATCTGGTGGGTATGACCGGTCTGCCGGAGGCCGCCCTGGCCCGCGAACTGGGTCTGTGTTACGCGAGTCTCGCGTTCGTGGTTAACTGGGCCGCTGGAAAAGGCGAGGGAGCAATCACCATGACCGCGATCGAAGCGCATCTTGGATTCTGTGCCGGGCAGTCGGGGCCGATCCTGGCGGCCCTGGCGGCCGGTTCCGGCGCGCCCTGAGACCGCGCCCGTGCCGCGTCCCGTAAACGCTCTCCCGTCTTCAATGTTGTTATCATTTCTTCTTATAGGCACCGAATTATGACGAAGTCTGCCGCGGTTGTGGGTCTTGGCTGGTGGGCCAGGCTGATGCTGTGGTTGTTGGTGCTGGTGTTCGGCGTGCTCTACCTGGGGTCGATCAAGCGTCCTGAGACCGCGGTCGGGGCCCTGCATCCGCGCACGACACCGGCGACCCCGGAAGCGACGGCCCCGTCGGCGGTGGTGCCGACCGCGCCCCAGGTCGCCGGTGACCGCGCGGTCGAGCCCGCGGCGCCGACCGCGGGCTCCGCGTCCGGCGCCCTGCCGGTCCCGTCGCCGACCGTGGTGCAAGCGCCGGTCGCGGCACCGGCACCGGCACCGGCACCGGTGGCGGCGGCGGAATCGGCGGCCTTCGCCAATACCTTGATGAGCGGCCGTTCTATTCCGGAGCCGCAGGTGCCGGCCGATGCCGACATCAATGCAATGACAGCGGTCGATGTGCCCTTACCGCATCGGCCGGAAGCGGAATCAGCGTCTGCCGCGGATAAGCTCCAAGCGTCAGGGTCTCAGGTCTTACCTCAGGTCGTAGAGCCCCAGATCGTGGAACCTCAGGTCGCGGAGCCCCAGATCGCGGCGCCCCAGATCGCGGAGCCCGAGGTTGCGGAGCCTCAGATCGCGGAGCCTCAGGTCATGCCTGCCGCCGTGCCGGTCCCCTCGGTTTCCGGGGTCGTCTCCGCGGCGCCCCCGGCGACCGCCGCGCCGGTGCTTGTTCCCGCGCCTGCCGTGCAAGCACCGTCCGGGCCTGTCCCGGAACCGGCCGTGGCGTCTCGTCCGCGCCCGTCCGCGGTTCCCACGCGCGGACCTCAGGCGCCGCCGATGGCGGTGCCGACACCTTGGGGTTACTGGGGCCCGCCGGCACCGCCCTATGGCTATCCGGGATATCCACCCGGCTATGGGCCCACGCCCTACGCGCCGCGTTGACCAGCAGGTCACTCCGAAAGGGCTGGCCCGGAGTCGGGTTGCGTTGGGCTAGGGAACCGTTCACTAATAGGCTAAACAAGTTCATGTAGGGAACGCCGTCGGCGTCTCGGTTGTTGTCGTTGTCGTAATCGAGGATATCGTAGCGCCCCGGATTCTCTCGCCTCTTGGGGGTTCGCTGTCCGCGCTTGGTTAGCATCGCAACCTCCGATTACGACAACGACAACGACAACGAAACGGTTGTGTTCGTGTTTATAGCTTTCGGACGTGATAACCGGCGTAGGGGCGGGTTTCAAACCCGCCCCTACACGAAGGTCTGTCACTCAACAGATGCCGGCCAGGCCAGGCCGCGGACCCGGCCGCAGCGGGGTCGCGCAGTGGCGGCAAATATAGGTCCCGCCCGCTAAGATGCGGTTGTGACGAATACTGCTCAGCCGATGTTCCCGGCAGTCGCAGTGGTAATCGAACTCGCGCAGGGTGCGTCCGCTGGTGGCGGACAGGTCGTAGCGATGGCAGCGTTCCGGTTCGACTCCGAAGTAGCGCATGATCGCTTGCCACTCCGGTCCGTGCGGACGGATGCGCATGCCGTAGCGGGCGAAGGCCGCGAGATGCGCCACCTCATGAGGAACCGTGTCGGCCAGAAATGACGCGCGGTTGGCGCGCAGCAGGACCGGGTTGAAACGGATGATGCAGGGGCCACGCAGCGCGAGGCGGGCCTGGCCGGCAGCCCGTCCCCGCAGGTCGAAACGAATCTGCGGCTCAGGAATCGCGATGCGCAGCCAAGCCCCGGCCGTGGTCAGCAGGTGATGGGTCCGCTCCCTGACGGTGTGCTGTAGCGCCTGCTCGTCCGCGGTGCCGTGGTGACTGGTGGTTGGCATGCGCCCATGGTCGCACCACCGCGCCAATTCCGGAAGTTCTCCAATACCGGATCAAGCGTCTTGCGCGCAGGACGCAGAAGACCTAGAATCCGAAGGCTAGCGTGCTTGACGGTCAGAGTTTTCCTCGAACGGGCATTGCCCCCGAATTTTCCGTCATGAACCCCGTCTTCCGGGGTTTTTTTGTACTTCGCGAGGTGGGTCGCCCCGTCCACGGTGGTCCGTGGGGCCGGTCGACATCAGAAGTGGGCCATTGGCCCATTTTTCATTTTTGGGACGCGTTTTCCTTCAAGGTTTTTTGCAATGCAGCCGGTTGACAGCACCCTGACGCAGTTGGCACTCCGCGTGGTGGAGTCCATGGGGTATGAACTGGTTGCCGTCGAGTTTTTTCAGCACGGCGGCGGGGCCGGGACGCTGCGGGTCTACATCGACCAGGCACAGGGCGTCACAGTGGACGACTGTGCTGCCGTGAGCCACCAGTTGAGCGGCGTCCTGGACGTGGAGGACCCCTTGCCGGGTCATTACGATCTGGAGGTGTCCTCGCCCGGCCTGGATCGGCCCCTGGTGTTTCCGGAGCACTTCACGCGATTCGCCGGTCACCGGATCAAGGTCCGGCTGGCCGAGAAGATCGAAGGTCGGCGCAAGTTGGAGGGTGTGCTGCTTGGGTTGGGGGCCCTGGATGAGGCCGCGGGCGCCCCGCCCGTGATCATCCGGCTGGAGGCCGAGGGCCGGGTCTGGGAAATTCCGTTGGCAGTCCTGGAGTCCGCTCGTTTGGTACCTGATTTCGGAGACGCCGCGCACCGGTAACGCTGGTCGCCGGTCGCACAGTGCTGAGTAAAAGAACGTATGAGTAAAGAGATCCTGCTGGTCGTTGAGGCCGTATCCAACGAAAAAGATGTGCCCGAGGATGTGATCTTCGAGGCCATCGAGGCGGCGCTTGCCTCGGCGACCCGCAAGAAGCACGGTGGCGAGATCGAGGCGCGGGTGGTGATCGACCGCAAGACCGGCGACTACCGGACCTTCCGTCGCTGGGAGGTGATCGAGGACCCGGCGGCGGGCGTCCTGGAGGCCCCCGAACGCCAGATCACCCTGTCCGCTGCCGAGATGCTGGAGCCCGGGCTCCAGGCCGGAGACTTCATGGAAGAGGAGATCGACTCGGAGCTGTTCGGGCGCATTGCCGCGCAGACCGCCAAACAGGTCATCGTTCAAAAGGTGCGGGAAGCAGAGCGTACCAAGATCGTCGATGCCTACACGAGCCGCAAGGGCGAACTGGTGACCGGCATCGTGAAGAAGGCGGATCGGGGCACCATCCTGCTCGACCTGGGTAACAACGCCGAGGCACTGGTCCCCCGTGAGCACGTCATCCCCCGCGAATCGGTACGCACCGGCGACCGCCTGCGCGGTTATCTGTTCGACGTGCGCGCCGAGGCCAAGGGGCCACAATTGTTCGTCAGCCGCACTGCCCCGGAACTGCTCATCGAGTTGTTCAAACTCGAGGTGCCGGAGGTTGGCGAGGGGCTGATCCAAATCCTGGGCGCTGCCCGTGACCCCGGCGCGCGCGCCAAGATCGCGGTGCGCACCAAAGATGCGCGGATCGACCCGGTGGGCGCCTGCGTCGGTATGCGCGGTTCGCGGGTGCAGGCGGTTTCCAACGAACTCAACGGCGAGCGTGTCGACATCATCCTCTACGACGATAACCCGGCTCAATACGTGATCAACGCTATGTCTCCGGCGGATGTGGTCTCCATCGTCATCGATGAGGAGTCGCGCAGCATGGACGTGGCGGTCAAGGAGGAGAATCTCTCCCAGGCCATCGGGCGCGGCGGGCAAAATGTGCGGCTCGCCAGCCAACTCACCGGCTGGGAACTCAATGTCATGAATGAAGAGGAGGCTGCCGCCAAGAGCGAGCAGGAGGCGCGCCGTTCGGTCCAGAGTTTCATGGATCAACTCGGCGTGGATGAGAACCTCGCGGCCATCCTGGTGGATGAGGGCTTTACCAGCGTTGATGAGGTGGCCTATGTGCCGCTTGCGGAGATGCAGGCGATCGACGATCTGGATGAGGCCACGATCACCGAGCTGCGGCAACGCGCCAAGGACGTGTTGCTCACCCGCGCCATCGCGTCGGAGGAGGTGTTGGGAACTGAACCCGCGGCGGACCTGCTCGGCATGGAAGGGGTCGACGAGAGCCTTGCCTTCGCGCTGGCGGCGCGCGGGGTGACGACCATGGAGGATCTCGCCGAACAGTCGGTCGATGAGTTGATGGAAGTCGAGGGCATGGACGAAGAGCGGGCGGCGCGCTTGATCATGAAAGCGCGTGAGCCCTGGTTTGCCGATGCGGGTGAGGAATCCCGCCAGGAGGTTCGTTCATGAGTGAAGTCACAGTCAAACAACTCGCCTCTACGGTCGGCATTCCGGTCGAACGCCTCCTGACCCAGCTCAGCGAGGCCGGTATCCGTGCCAGCGGCGCGGATTCCACCCTGACCGAGCAGGAAAAGCTGCAACTCCTGGGCTATCTGCGGCGCAGTCATGGCAAGGGGGGGGGCGAAGGTGGGGCTGACCCCAGTCAGGTCACACTCAAGCGCAAGTCGATGAGCGAGTTGCGCCAGCCGGCGGTGACCCCGCGTGCTCCCGGCGGTGGTAGCGGCGGTGCCGGCGGTTCGCGGCCGACCCCAACCGTGCGTGCCAAGACGGTGAGCGTGGAGGTGCGCCGCAAGCGGACTTACGTCAAGCGCGGCGATGAGCCGACGCCGGCCGAGGTGCCTGAGGAGGTTTCGGTCGAGATGGTCGTCGAGCCCGTAGCCGCGGCCATTGCGGCGACAGTGGTCGAGCGGCTGGCGGAAGTCGAAGCCGAAACCGAGGTCGAAACCGAGGTCGAAACCGAGGCTGAGGTCACCCCGGTCGCCGAGGCGCAGCTCACCCCGACGGCCCCGACGACCCCGCCCGCCCCGGCGGCGCCATCCCCGCCCCCGGTTGCCGCCGCGCCAACCCGGCCGACACCGCCGCTGCGGCGGCCGGCCGATTCCCCGCGGCCGCCGCCCCGCGATCGGCAGACGTTGCGTAGTATCCCCCATGACGGTGGTCGCCGCCGTACCGAGCTCGAAGCCTTGCGGGCGGAACAGGAAGCGCGGCGGTTGGCCGACCTGGAGGACCAGGAGCGGCGGGCGCGGGAAGACGAGGAGCGCCGTCGCGAGGCTGACGAGGCGCGCCGGGCGGCCGAGGTCGAGGCCCGGCGTCTGGCTGAAGAAGAGTCGCGGGCGGCGGTCGAACGTTCGGTTGTTGCCGCTGCCGCCGCGGCGGCCGCCGCCGCAGCGGCGCCCGAGGAAACCGTGCCGGCGGCCGCGCCGTCGGTGGTCGGCGAGCGTCAGGAAGACGAGCGGCCCGAGGCCGCGGTCGCGCGCCGCCGCCCCGAGGCCGCCAAACCAGCCAAGCGGCCTGCGGTGGCGGCTGCGGCCAAGAAAGTCCCCGAACTGTCGGAGAAGGAAAAATCGGTCAAGAAGGCCGGACGCAAAGATACGCTGCGGGCCCGTGATCAGGAGGCACCCCGCGCCGAATACGAGGAAGTCGATGGCGAGGCTGGCGGCGGGCGTCCGCGTCGCAAGCGCAAGGGCGCCAAGCCGCAGCTTCAGGACAAGCACCTGTTCCAGCGGCCGACCGCGCCGGTGGTGCGCGAGGTGGAGCTGCCCGAGACCATCTCAGTCGGTGAATTGGCCAACCGGATGTCGATCAAGGTCGGCGATCTGATCAAAGAGCTCTTCAAACAGGGCATGATGGTCACGATCAACCAGGCCCTGGACCGTGATACGGCGACCCTGCTGGTCGAGGACATGGGTCATAAAGCGGTTATAGCCGATGAGCGTACCGCCGAGGACACCCTGATCGAAGAGGCCGACGAGCAGTCCGGCCAGGCCGAGGCCCAGCCGCGCGCGCCGGTCGTGACCATCATGGGTCACGTCGACCATGGCAAGACGTCGCTGCTGGACTATATCCGGCGGACCCGGGTGGCCTCCGGCGAGGCCGGCGGCATCACGCAGCACATCGGCGCCTACCATGTGGAGACCAATCGGGGGGTCATCTCCTTCCTGGACACCCCCGGCCATGCCGCCTTCTCGGCGATGCGTGCCCGCGGTGCCAAGGTCACCGACATCGTGGTCCTGGTGGTCGCGGCGGACGATGGCGTGATGCCCCAGACCATCGAGGCGATTCACCATGCGCGGGCCTCCAAGGTGCCGATCGTGGTTGCCGTCAACAAGATGGACAAACCCGATGCCAATCCGGATCGGGTGATGCAGGAGCTGTCCCAGCACGACGTGCTGACCGAGGAATGGGGCGGCGACACCATGCTGGTCAAGGTTTCGGCCAAGACCGGCGTTGGGATCGACGACCTGCTGGACGCCATTCTGCTGCAGGCCGAGGTGCTGGAGCTCAAGGCGCCGGTGGACGGGCCGGCCCGCGGGACCATCGTGGAATCCAGTCTGGACAAGGGCCGGGGTCCGGTGGCCACCATTCTGGTGCAGTCCGGAACCCTGCGCCGCGGCGACATGATCGTCAGCGGCGGGGAGTACGGCCGGGTGCGCGCCATGTTTGATGAGGCGGGGAACCCGATCGAGGCGGCTGGTCCGTCGATCCCGGTGCAGGTCCTGGGCCTCTCCGCCACCCCCAACGCCGGGGATGACGTGCTGGCGGTGGCTGACGAGCGCCGGGCCCGCGAAGTGGCGGAATTGCGCTCCACGCGGGTGCGCCGCTCCAAGCTGGACGAGAACCGCGGCGTGAGCCTGGATCAGATTTTCTCCCAGCTCAAGGACGGGGAGCTCAAGTCGGTCAACCTGATCGTCAAGGCCGACGTCCAGGGCAGTCTGGAAGCCCTGCGCGAGAGCTTGCTCAAGCTCACCAACGACGAGGTGAAGGTGATCCTGGTGGCCACCGGGGTAGGCGGCATCACCGAGTCCGACGCCAATCTGGCGGTGACCTCCAATGCCATCATCCTGGGCTTCAATGTCCGGGCCGACGCGGCGGCGCGCCGGGTGGTGGAGGAGAAGGGCATCGATCTGCGTTACTACAGCATCATCTACGAGCTGATCGATGACGTGAAGAAGGCCATCTCCGGCCTGCTCAAGCCCATCGTGACCGAGGAGATCATCGGGATGGTGGAAGTGCGCGATGTCTTCCGTTCCTCCAAGTTCGGCGCCATCGCCGGCTGCATGGTGGTGGACGGGCTGATCAAGCGCAATAACCCCATTCGCGTTTTGCGCAACAACGTGGTGATCTATGAGGGGACGCTGGAGTCGCTGCGCCGCTTCAAGGACGACGTGGCCGAAGTCAGGGCCGGCACCGATTGCGGCATCGGGGTGAAGAACTACAACGATGTTCAGGTCGGTGACCACATCGAGGTGTTCGAGCGCACCGAGCGGGCGCGGATCATATGAGCGTGGCGGCAGCGGATCAGGCATGAAGGAATTCGATCGTACCGAGCGGATCGGTTCCGAACTCAAGCGCGAGCTCTATCAGGTGCTGCGCGATGAGGTTCGGGACCCGCGGTTGGGGAACATCACGGTGCAGGAGGTGCGGGTGGTCCGCGACCTGTCGCACGCCAAGGTTTTCTTTACCTGCTTCGGAGGGGAGGAAGACGCGGAGGAGCAGGCGCGGCTGCTGAACGGCCGCCTGTCCGGGTTCGTGCGTCATGCGCTGGCGCAACGGGTGCGGCTGCGGATCATGCCTCAACTCCATTTCGTCTATGACGCGTCCATCCTCGCCGGTGAACACTTGTCGCACCTGATCGACGTGGCGGTGCAGGGCAGTGGCGCGCCGACCGACGACGCGCCGGCCGAAACCGCCAACAGCGTTGACGGCGCCGACGCGGCTGATGCGTCCTCACCCGCGTCGAGCACCGACGCCCAGGAGCAACCCCAATGATGTCAGGGAGACGCCGCAGCCCGGGGCGTAACGTCACCGGGATTCTGTTGTTGGATAAGCCCCTGGGGCTCACCTCCAACGACGCCTTGCAACGGATCAAGCGCCTGTATCGTGCCGCCAAGGCCGGCCATACCGGCAGTCTGGACCCGCTCGCCACCGGCCTGCTGCCGGTGTGCCTGGGGGCTGCCACTAAGTTTTCGGCCTTCCTGCTGGACGCCGACAAGCGCTACCGGGTCAAGGTGCTGCTCGGGGTCACCACCACTACCGCCGATGCGGAGGGTGAGGTGGTCGAGACCAAACCCGTGGTGGGGGTGGATGCGGCACGTGTGCGCGACGTGCTGGCCGGTTTTCTGGGGCCGATCGATCAGTTGCCGCCCATGTATTCGGCGGTCAAGCATGCCGGCCAGCGACTCTACAAGCTGGCGCGTCAGGGACTGGAAGTCGAACGCACACCGCGCCGGATCCAGATCTTCTCAATGGATCTGCTGAGCTGCGAACTGCCTGAGATCGAACTCGAAGTGCACTGTTCCAAGGGCACCTATGTCCGCACCCTGGCCGAAGATATCGGTCGGGAACTCGGCTGCGGGGGGCATGTGAGTCAGTTGCGCCGCACTGGGGTCGGTCCCTACCTGGACACCCTGGTGCCCTTCGTCACCCTGGATCAGGTGCGTGACCTGGCGGACCAGGAGGGCGCGGCGCCGCAACTCGACGCGCTGCTGCTGCCGCTCGACTCCGCCCTGGGTCACTGGCCCGCGTTGCGCCTGTCGGCCGATGCGGCTTTTTACCTCCAGCAGGGTCAGGCGGTACTGGTTCCGCGGGCGCCGACCGAGGGGTTGGTGCGGCTGTACGATGTCTCCGAGCACTTTCTGGGTGTCGGCGAGATCCAGGATGACGGTAAGGTGCAGCCCAAGCGGTTGGTCTGAGCGGCCGACGCGAGGTCCAACGCGTGTCGACTTGCCGATCCTCGGCGGTCGGCGCGGCAACGCATGTCTTCAAACGCACCATGGTTTGGAGCCGGTCCAGCGAGCCGGTAGAATTTCGCGGTCTATCAATCGGTCCGATCCCCTGATGTCATTGTCGGGGTGATCAGCGGCGGCAGGTGCCGTCGGTACAGGACTTTTCATGTCCCCATTATTTTAAGGAGACCCTCAATGACTATGAATGCCGCAGAGAAGAAAGAGATCGTCACCGCCTACGCCCGGGGGGAGAACGATACCGGTTCCCCTGAGGTGCAGGTTGCCCTGTTGACGGCACGCATCCAGCAACTGACCGGACACTTCAGCATCCACAAGCACGACCACCACTCGCGTCGCGGTCTGGTGCGCATGGTCAATTCCAGACGCAAGCTGCTCGACTACCTGAAGGGCAAGGATCTCGATCGCTATCGCGAGCTGATTGCGCGACTCGGTCTGCGTCGCTAGACGCTGCACTGGCGGACCCACGGCCATGGCCCTGAGTCCGCCCGCCCCGCGGCGGCTGGTTGTCGGCCGCCGGGGCCAAACTCCCAGGCCTCGGGCGCCTGCCCGCAGGCCACCCGCGGTCCCCTACGCACCTGGAGCCTGTGGCGCAGGCGACTCTTTGCAAACCCGAGGCCGAGACCAGAGGACTGACCCGTGATTCCCACCCCCATTCGTAAGCAGTTTCAATTCGGCGATCAGACCGTCACCCTGGAGACCGGCGAGATCGCTCGCCAGGCCGATGGCGCGGTGCTCGTCAGTATGGGCGACACCGTGGTGCTGGTCACCGTGGTGGTGAGCAAGAAGCCCAGTCCGGAGCGCGATTTCCTGCCGTTGACCGTCGACTATCAGGAAAAGACCTATGCCGCCGGCCGCATCCCCGGCGGCTTCTTCCGTCGCGAGGGCCGTCCGAGCGAAGGCGAGATCCTGACCTCGCGGCTGATCGACCGGCCGATCCGGCCCCTGTTCGCCGATGGTTTCACCAACGAAGTCCAGATCATCGCGACGGTCAAGTCGCTGAACCCGGCCGTGAACCCCGAGGTGCCGGCGCTGATCGGCACCTCCGCGGCCCTGGCCGTGGCCGGCGTGCCGTTCAACGGCCCCATCGGCGCGGCGCGGGTCGGCTACAAGAACGGCGAGTACATCCTGAACCCCGCCGTCATCGGCCTGGGTCCGGACAGCGACTTGGACCTGATCGTGGCCGGCACCGACAAGGCCGTGTTGATGGTCGAGTCCGAGGCGCGCGGCCTGTCCGAAGAAGTGATGCTGGGCGCCGTCCTGTTCGGCCATGACCAGATGCAGGTCGTCATTACCGCCATCCGCGAGCTGGCGGCTCAGGTCCACAAGGCGCAAATCCCCTTCAAGCCCGTGCTCCCTGACCCGCAACTGGCCGAGGCAGTGGCTCACGCCGGCGCCGGCCAGATCGCCGAGGGCTATACCATCAAGGAGAAGATGGCTCGCTATGCCGTCCTGGACGAGATCCGGGCGGACATTCACGATCGGGTTACAGCGCTCGAAGGGTGCGTCTGGAACGCCCAGCAGATCCAGGGCGCCATCGAGCGGCTCGAGAGCGCGATCGTGCGCGGTCACATCATCGAGGGTCGGCCGCGCATCGACGGGCGCGACACCAAGACGGTGCGCCCCATCACCATCCGCACCGGCGTCCTGCCGCGCACCCACGGCTCCGCGCTCTTCACCCGCGGCGAGACCCAGGCGCTGGTCATCACCACCCTGGGCACCGAGCGCGACAGCCAGATCATCGACGCACTGGACGGCGAGCGGCGCGAGCACTTCATGCTCCACTACAACTTCCCGCCCTTCTGCGTCGGCGAGATCGGCCGCGTCGGCAGCCCCAAGCGCCGCGAGATCGGTCACGGACGGCTCGCCAAGCGCGGTGTGCTGGCCGTCATGCCCGGCATCGAGGCCTTCCCCTATTCGGTGCGCGTCGTCTCCGAGATCACCGAATCCAACGGCTCCAGCTCCATGGCCAGCGTCTGCGGCACCAGCCTGTCGCTGATGGATGCCGGTGTGCCGATCAAGGGCGCGGTGGCTGGCGTGGCCATGGGCCTGATCAAGGAAGGCGAGAAGTTCGCCGTCCTCACCGACATCATGGGTGACGAAGACCATCTGGGCGACATGGACTTCAAGGTCGCCGGTACCGTCGAGGGCATCAACGCCCTGCAGATGGACATCAAGATCGAAGGGATCACCAAGGAGATCATGGAAATCGCCCTGGCCCAGGCGAAGGTCGGCCGGCTCCACATCCTGGGCGAGATGAACAAGGTCATCGACGTGCACCGCGCCGAGATGTCCGAGCATGCCCCGCGCATCATCGAACTCAAGATCCACCCGGAGAAGATTCGCGACGTCATCGGCAAGGGCGGCTCGGTCATCCGCGCCATCACCGAAGAGACCGGCGCCACCATCGACATCACCGACGACGGCATCGTCAAAATCTTCTCGGTCGAGAAGGCCGCCGGTGAAGAAGCCAAGCGGCGCATCCGGCTCATCACCGCCGATGTCGAAGTGGGCAAGGTCTACGAGGGCAAGGTCGCCCGCATCATGGACTTCGGCGCCTTCGTCACCATCCTCCCCGGCCGCGACGGCCTGGTGCACATCTCCCAGATCTGCGAGGAGCGCGTGCAGTCGGTCAGCGACAAGCTCAAGGAAGGTGATCAGGTCCGGGTCAAGGTCCTGGAAGTCGACAAGCAAGGGCGGATTCGGCTGAGCATGAAGGCGGTCGAGCTCGGCGAGTAATTCGCCGATCGGACAGGTCCGGCCAATCGTGGCCGGCCGCGCCGGAGGAAGGGGCCGAATGGCCCCTTTTTTATGTCCCCAGAATGCTCGGATTGACTTCTGGTGACGAAACGCTGCATCGTAGGTCGCGCCCCGTCCCTCGGCCCCTCGTGACTCCGCTCCGGAGACTGTGAAAGTCTTCGCCAATACCGCGGCGAAGCCGCGACTGGGAGCGCCGGCAGCCTGCCGGCCCGCCGCCGTCAGGCGGCGTTCGGAACCGATAAAAGCCTGATAAGTTACTGTAAAAATGACAAAGCACCCGGCGCTTCGCGCCGGGGCCGACAGGCTGTCGGCGGTCCCACTCGCCGCCTTGCGGCGGCGGATTGGCTGCTGCGGCGAATACTTGCCCAATCTCTCCGGCATGTCACGCATCTGTTGGGCGCTTCGCGCCCCGAGGCCGGTGGGCAGCCAGTAGATCTCTGATTACAAAGCTCCACATCGTAACCCGCCTCCGCAAGCTCCAATTTCGCACCCTGCCAAGCGCATCGACATCTTGCTCGACTTGCCGAAAGCGCGCATCTACAATTTGATTATGCTGACCTATGACGAAACATGAAGAACGCATCTACTGGAACAGCATCCCCGCTCGACCGCACCGACTGGCCACGCGTCCGCGCCATGACTGACGCCGACATTTCCCACGACGCCGACAGCCCCCGCACCACGGCCGCCGATTGGGAGGGCGCCGTACTCAAGCAGGATGGTGTCGTGGTGGGTCAGGTCAAGACTCGGGGGCCAAACCGCCGACCGACCAAGGAGCAGGTGGCGATCCGCTATAGCCCGGAGGTACTCGCCGCCTTCCGCGCCACCGGGCGCGGCTGGCAGACGCGCATGAACGAAGCGCTGAAGGATTGGCTCAAGGATCACACTCCGGCGTAGTTCCCTCGCGGGCACATGCGAGTCGACACTGCCCGGCTACCCATGTTGCGGATATCGGCCACGCAAGAGCCGCAACCTGTGGCATGATCTGACCGTAAGAAAAACGCCACCAGGACAGGCGCGAAAACTATTCCGCCAAGTGCCGATTTGACGGTCAAGAGGACCATGAGCCCCGAACTGGAGTCCATCACCCGCGCGCAACGCGTTGACCGCCAGCTTGCCAAGGCTGGCTGAACCCGCTCGTCGCGCCGCGTGGTGGATGAATTCTTCCTTTCCGGAGACAGGGCCGTGCGGGCGGATGACGGAGCAGCGGTCAAGGACGCGTTCATCGATAACGCCCTGGTCCTTCCGGATGGGTGCCCCATTGCCATCGACGAGGTCAAGCGCAACTTGCGCGAGGCGCTGGAGGGTGAGTGCCAATCGGCGGGTTACGCGGACCGCGTGAAGCTCAAGTACGGCATCGACCCCTTCGTCTTCCTCACCAACGGTGACGAGATCTGGTTCTGGCACCGCAGTCTGTACTTGTTTCTGCTCCGGCACCGAGCTGAGTGGTCCTACGTAGAAATCGTCGTACCTCTCCTAATTTCTCATTATTATCGACAGGTACGATCCTTTTGGAGGCTGCTACCACGTGCTGCGTGGGATGAGAGGCAAGGCCATGTTCGAGCGGACAAGCGTCAGCAGCGACGAGGCCGATCCCATTGCCGGGGTTGTCCGGTGGCTTGGCCGCTACTTGGCCGGCGCACTCCTGTGGTTGGTTTGGGTGCCCGCGGCCTGGGCAGCCGACACCGCGACCCCGCCCGGCCCCGTCCTGGTCTTGGAGGCCGCGCAGGGTATCAAGGCATCCACTGCTGCCGCCCGCTGGCTCGCCGATCTGGAAGGGGAGTTGTCTGCCGCCAAGGCCAAGTGCCCTGCCGCCGCGGTGCCGACCTTGGACCCGAGTCTCCCATCCATGGCATTCCGTGTCCCGGTCTCGCCGGCCCGGCCGGTGGTGTACTCCAAAGACTCAGTCGTCAATCGCCTGGTGATGATCGCCCGCGATGGGCGCGGTTGTCCCTGGGGCGCCGTCACGGGTCGGTCCTTGCCATTCGGCGAACGCTCGCTGCTAAGCCCACTGGCAAACCTGCGCTTGCCGCTGGATGCCCCCGCTCAAGAAGTGACGGTCGTGATCCAGGACGGCAAGACGCTGCGCCCCTGGCTGCGCGTCGCCGCGGTTGAGACCTTCGACCGCGACAGTAGGCGGCTGTGGGTCTTGCTTGGCGCCTATACCGGCGCGTTCGCGGTGCTGCTCATCATCGGGTTGGGTCTGCGGCGCGCCCATCCGGGCATGCTCGCGAACGCCTATTGCGTCTACATCATCGCCCTCATGGTGTATCAGCTCCAGGCCCTGGGCATTGGACCCGCCTGGATCCCCGGCTGGCCCCAGGGGGACAACTTTGCCGTCATGCAGGGCGCCACGGCGGCCGCGGTCATGGCCAGCATTGCCGCGACCACTATTGCCTTCTTGCGCCCCAAGGGGACGCTGCGCCTAATTATCATCGGCGGCATGACGCTCGGTACGGGCGCCTTCCTCACCTCCGGGTGGTACCCCCCGGCCTACCGGATTGGCGCCCTGATCGTAATGTTGATGGCGATTCCGGGGACCGTGCTGCTGGTCCTCGGGCTGCGGACCAATGAGCCTTGGGTACGCTGGTTCGCCGTTGGAATGGTGGTGATGTTCATCGGGGGCGGCGCGCAGATGGCCACTGTTGTCTTCAACGGGGCGGGCTTGGGCACACTGGGTAGCTTTGTCTACATACCAGCCAATTTGGTCGACTCGGCCTGTTGGCTGATCTCGCTGTTTGTGCGGTTCAACGCTGAGCGTGCCAAGGACCAGGCGCGCCTGCTCCACGATGCAACCCATGACCGCCTGACCGGGCTGCCCAATCGCGCCTACCTCACCGCCTGGATGAACACCGGGGCCGCCGCCGCGGGCTGCCGCGGCTTGGTATTGATCGATCTGGACCGCTTCAAGGCTATAAACGATAACTTGGGCTATGCCGCCGGTGATGGCCTCTTGATCGCGGTGGCGCGATTGCTGGGGGATATCGTTCCGCCCACGGCCAGGGTGATCCACTTGGGTGCGGACGTGTTCGCCATCCTGTTGCACCGCGATGATGCTGCGAGCGATGCGCAAGCGGTCGCCATGCGGATCGTCGACCGTCTGCGCAAGCCCATCGCGCTGAAGGGCGGCTCGGTGCATGTGCGCGCCAGCATGGGTGTGGTCCGCGATGCTGCCGCGGACTGTAGGATCCTCGACATCCTGCGCGATGCTGACAGCGCCCTGAACCTGGCCAAGGTCGGTGGTGGTAACCGTTCCGTCGACTTTCAGCCCGTCATGCGGGCGCCCGCGCTCAAGCGCTTCCGCTTGGAGCAGGACCTGGTGGAGGCGCTAAGCGGCGACGAGTTCCAGGTCTTCTACCAGCCGATTGTCGCCCTCGCCGATCAGCGGGCGGTGGGGATGGAGGCACTGATCCGCTGGCATCAACCGCGGCAGGGATGGCTATCGCCGGCGGACTTCATCCCGGTGGCGGAGGAGACCGGGCTCATTGTCCAGATCGGCGCCTGGGTCCTGTGGCGCACGGCCGTGCAGATTCAGGAATGGAAGCTGGCGGGCCGCTGGCGTCCGGGCTTTTATGTGAGCGTCAACCTGTCCGGAAATCAGTTGCTGGACGACGCACTGATCGGGCATTTGGATGCCGTGATCCTGCGTGGCGGCCTGTCTCCGGGGGAGTTGCGACTGGAACTGACCGAAACGGCAGTGATCGCCAACATCGGCGCGGCCTGCGATGTACTGCCCGCCCTGCGCGAGCGGCGCATACCGCTGTGCATGGACGACTTCGGAACCGGCTATTCGTCGTTGAGCTACTTGAATGAGTTGCCCTTCGACGTGCTCAAGATCGACCGCTCCTTCGTCACCGGGATCGAGGCGCGCCAAGAGTCGCAAGTCCTGGTGCGGACCATCCTGGCGCTGGCCCAATCCATGGGATTGCAGGTGGTTGCGGAGGGCGTCGAGACCGAGGCCCAGGCGGCACTGCTGTTGTCCATGGGTTGCCCTTACGGTCAGGGCTATCACTTCGCACGGCCGTTGCCGGCGGGGCAGGCCGGCGATTGGCTCTCATGATCGACTCACAGCACGCTTTCGATATCGGTTCCGGCCGATCGGCGGTTGTGAGCACCGCGATACAGGCATCCGCTTCCGGCTCGTTTGGCAGAATAGCCATTCGAGCCGAAGTATCGACCACGATCATCCGGGGAGGCCATCGTCGCCGTAGAGAACATCCTGGCTACGCGCGGCGTTCGGCCCGGCGGAGGCACATGCGGACGCCCGGAGCGTTTCCAGCAGCGTCCGCTGGGCCTTGCTGTCCGGCATTGCCGCGATGGGAACCAGACGAACCCTGGCATGACCGCAGCGGGTCAATATCACCTCGTCGCCAAGCTCGGCACCGCGTACCAGCTCGGTCAATTGCGCTTTGGCGTCGGTGACCGAAATCTGCATTGGTATTCGTTCAGCGGCTCTCGCCGCGCGCCACCTGGTGCGCCGCTGCCCCGGTAAGGTCCGTCGGTGCGGGCGAGCCCCGGGCGAAGTGGCGCCCGATCCGCCGCTGAGCCCCTCAATCGCGCCGCGTGCCGACGAGGTGGGTCAGCTCGACCATACAGCGGACCTCCAGCTTCTCCAGCAGCCGGCTGCAATGCGCGCCATGCGCATGTCCAACGCCAGGGCGCTCCGGTTCGCAGCGGTCGAGATAGGCCTGCGCCGAGGCATAGGTCTCGGCCCGCAGGCCGACTGAACCGACCAGCTGGGCGCTGAATCTGATCGGAGACGCGAGCCTGCACCTGTATCCCTCCGGCGCTTTAGATCCCGGCACCGCCTATGCCATCATGTCGTACGGAATGCGCAACGGGAGTTTCACCGGCAAGAAGCTGTCGGACTACATTTCCGGCGGCAATGCTGATTACCAGACCGTACGTTCAGTGAGTGGTATTCAGCGGCGGACGAGCGGGCCTATGCCGATCTTTGAATCAGGCGAGTGATTCTCAACCCTGTCGGCTCTCCCCGATCTGGTCGCAATATTGGCTGAGGTTGTCGGGAACGCCGGCAGGACAGACGCCGCATTCCCGGTTGCCGGGCACGGCATAATCGATGAACTTCGGGTAGGCGAGATTCAGTCCGTTCATCAACGCGACAAAGGATTCGAGTGAGCGGTTGCCGCCGAGCCGCGGGTTGCGTGTTTTCTCCTGCGCGATGCTCGATACCCAGCGTCCCTCGTAGTCGTGACCAGGGTAAACCAGCGTTTCGTCGGGCAGCGCGAAGAGTTTGCCGGCCACGCTGCGATACAAAGCCGTCGGGTCGCCGCTTTGGAAATCGGTGCGACCGCAGGCGTCGATCAGCAGTGCATCGCCGGTCAGGACCTGGTTGCCGATACGGTAGGCGTGATGACCGTCGGTGTGGCCCGGCGTGAAGAGCGGGTCGATGCGAAGACTGCCGACCAGCAGCGGCGTGCCTTCGGCGATTGGCAGGTCGACGCAGGCGAGTCCATCGACGGCGGGATGGGCGATCCGGCTGCCGGCTTCGTGTTTGAGCCTGAGTGCCGAGGTGATGTGATCGGCGTGGACGTGCGTATCGAGTGTCACGACGAGCTTCAGTCCGAGCGTCGCGACCTCGGCCAGATCGCGCTGCCAGGTGGGCAGAACCGGGTCGATCAGGATCGCCTCGCCGGTCTCTTCGCAGCCGAGCAGGTAGGTGTAGGTGCTGGAAACGGGCTCGAACAGTTGTCTGAACAGCATCTTGTGCTCCGTTATAAGGGTTGCACCGGACGGGCTCGCCGGTCAAGGCGAGAACCGTCCGGCAAGGCGTTTGGTTTCTGGATGGTGGAGGTCGCAGACGTTGATGCGGTCGATCGGCTGGCGATCAATCGTCGTCGCGGTGGGCTGTCACGCTGATCAGATTCCCCGCGTCGTCGACTTCGGCTTGGAATTCGATGGGCCGGCAGCAGACGGCGCAGTCCTCGATGTAGCGCTGGCTGCCGGCGGAACAGTCCACGGCGGTATCGAAGTCCTCGCCGCAGTAGGGACACTCGACTCGTATGTCTTCAAGCATCGGTATCACCTATTATAAAATGCGCGTCGGCGCAATAGCGTAGCGTATTGCGCCGAGTGATTGTAAAGTCTGTTTCACCTGATCCGGTGGTCCGCAATAGTTAGGGGCTGGTCAACGCATAGTCCACTGCCGCCTCGGCATGGATGGCGGTCGTGTCGAAGACCGGGACGCTGACGTCCGCCCAGGCGATCCCGCACCTGCTCATTCATCAGCCGGTAGTATTCGAGCGATGAGACCCAGCTCACGCCGCCGATGATGCCGATGGTTTCGATCCGACGCTCTGCCGCGCCTGCTTCTTCGGCTGCTGGGGAACCCTGCCTGGCGGCATCCGCAGCCGACAGCGGCAAGGCGGATGACTCGCCCCAGGCGCTGCCGGTCAGGAGCAGGCAGAGCAGGGCTGCATTGATCAGGTTTGCGTGCATGGGAATCTCAACTCCGTCGTGTTGCTGGGATTGGGTGGAGCCGGTTGCGCGCGTGTCGGTCACTGCTTGGACCGGATCGGTGCGCTCCCGATCGGGCTGGGAGCGCCACGCATGGTCGATCAGGCATGGTAACTGAATCCGGCAATTGCTCACACAAAGACACCAAGGACACGAAGAAGAACAGAAGAAGAACAGAAGAAGAACAGATCAAGGTTGCGCGAGCGACCGCCGGATGGCGGTTCAGGGCACGATCAGCCGGATGCAGTTCGCCGTGGCCCTCCCATCGCAGTTCGTACGCCACCGGCTGAAGCCTCCGTTGCGCGACGCACGGGCATGGCGGAAACGATGATCAAAGCCCCGATCCCATCCAAAAACATCGCATACCACACTGGGCGCGGTTTAGACCCACCGTGGATCGCCCGTCAGGCAGATCGACAGCCAGGCTTCATCGACCGAGACGTCCATGGCGGTCCAGATCAGTTCCCGCAGTTGATCCTGCTGTGCGATGGTTTGCAGGGCGAATTCCGGTCCGACGACGATGTCGATCTCGATGAAATAGGTTCTGCCGGTCTTGACCACATGATGGACATACTTCTCGATCGCGTGCTCGGCGCTGAGCGTTTTCATAATGGCATCGAGGCGCCCGATCAGCGCATCGTTCACGTCCACCATCAGCAGGACCTCGCGCAGATTGCGATTGAGGATCCCCAGCGGCACGGGTAGCAGCAGCAGCGACATGGTCGCGACCAGGGCCGGGTCGGCATAGCTCGCCCAGGCGGTGCGGTAGGGTTCCGCGAGCGCGGGCAGGATCGCAAAGCCGATCAAAATCACCATGCTGAACGCAAAGTCCATGCCCCATTCCTTGGCGTCGGTGGCGACGAGTTGGGAGTCGAGGCGCCGTGCCAGAATCGACAGGTAGATCCAGAAGCCCAGACAGAGCACGGCGCTGACCAAGCTGAACCAGATGACACCCGCCGCATCGACCGTGGTGCCGCCCTCGCGGATGCCATTGATGCCGTTGATGAACGAATAGATGCAGATCACCAGGACGAGGAATCCTTTGACCGACTGAACCAGCGGTTCCACATGGGAATAGCCATAGGGAAAGCGCTTGTCCGCCGGTTTGACGATCAACTTGGCGGCCAGCAGGCTCAAGCCCCCGGCGACCAGGCTGAGCACGGAGAAGATCCCGTTGAGGATGACGACTTCGGATTCCAGAAACAGACCGTAGGCGACGCTCCCGAGCCCGACCGCGACCACGCCCCAGATCGAGCGCCGCAACACCCGCTGTTCGATGACGTTCGCTTGCTGTACCGACCACTGCGTATCGCCGCTTGGCGGGGAGGATTCCGGCTGGGATCGCGGGTCGTCGGCCCGGTCGCCCGTGGCGGCGCTCATGGTTGCCCCGCGTCACGCTCAGGCCCCAACCGGGTTCGACCGGGTCGGGTCATGGGCGCTGCCGTTGTTTGATTCGCCGTCATGTGGAGTTGCCTGTGTCGGTGGAGTCTTGAGCGGCCTTGGGTCCTGATCATCCGTCAGCCTCGCAAGGCGCAGATGTTACCGTGAAAATCCCCCGGCGACCCGTGGGAGCGGCCTCCGGCTGCAATTCCAAATTTGGGCGGCACCGCGCGACCTCTGGTGGATGCGGCGCCCGCGACCGCCGTGCCAAGTCCCTGACACCGAGCGGCGCGCCTTATCCACCCTACAACGGAGCCGGTTTCGTAGGGTGGATAAGCGCAGCGCATCCACCATCGGCCTCTGCTGGGCCTCCGGCTGCGACGGGGCCTCGCGGGATAGCAGCATTCACCGCGGCATCCCGTCGCGGCCGGAAGCCGCTCCCACGGGAGAATTTCATTTTTGCGATGAGGCAGCGAGCCGCAATCCGGCAGATACTGTATATTTATACAGTCTCCCGCCAGGTGCCGATAACCGTGCTCCATGCCTCGATTCCGGCCTATGCCGAACTGCTATGCCGTTCCAATTTCAGCTTTCTCCAAGGGGCTTCGCACCCGGAGGAACTGGTCCGGCGCGCCCATGAACTGGGCTATGCGGCGCTCGCCCTGACCGACCTCTGCTCGCTGGCCGGGGTGGTGCGGGCGCATGGGGAGGCGCGTACCCTGGGGCTGCACCTGATCATCGGTGCCGAGTTGACGGTGGAGGCCGGTCCGCGCCTGGCGGCCCTGGCGATGGATCGGGCGGGTTACGGCAATCTCGCGCACCTGATCACGCGGGCGCGGCGGCGCGCACCTAAGGGGGAGGCGCGCGTGACGGCGGAGGACTTGGCCGATGGGTTGCCGGGCTGTCTGCTGATCTGGCTGCCGGGCGCGCAGGACAGCGCGGCGCAGCTGCGGGAGCAGGGCGACTGGCTGCGGCGGTTGGGTGCCGGACGGCTGTGGATCGGCGTGGTGGCGCACCGGCGCGGCGGCGATCTGGCCTGGCTGGCACGGCTGCGCGGGCTGGGTGCGGATTTGGGGCTGCCGCTCACCGCCTGCGGGGCGGCGGCCATGCATGTCGCGAATCGGCGTCCGCTGCTGGATACACTCACGGCTATTCGGCTCGGGGTGCGGGTCGATCAACTGGGTGCCGCGCTGGCCCAGAATCGGGAGCACCATCTGCGCGATCGGGCCGAACTGGCGCGCTTTTATCCGCCCGATCTGTTGGTGCAGACGCTGGTGCTGGCCGCGGCCTGCCGCTTTTCGTTGGATGAGCTGCGCTATGAATACCCGGATGAGCTGGTGCCGGTCGGTACCACGGCGGCGGCTCATTTGCGCCGGCTGACGGAGGCGGGCGCTGTGGTGCGCTGGCCGGACGGGATGCCGCCGCGGGTGCGCGGCCAGATCGAGCACGAACTGGCCCTGATCGCCGAACTGAAGTACGAACCCTATTTCCTCACCGTTCACGATATCGTGCGCTTCGCCCGCTCCCGCGGCATCCTGTGTCAGGGCCGCGGGTCCGCCGCCAACTCGGCAGTCTGCTTTTGTTTGGGGATCACGGAAGTGGACCCGGCGCGCATGGAGATGTTGTTCGAGCGCTTCATCTCGCGGGAGCGCGGCGAGCCGCCGGACATCGACGTGGACTTCGAGCACCAGCGCCGCGAAGAGGTGATCCAGTACATTTATGCCAAGTACGGTCGGGAGCGCGCCGCCCTGGCCGCGACGGTGATCAGCTACCGGCCCAAGAGCGCGGTGCGCGATGTCGGCAAGGCGCTGGGGATGGACCCGGATCAGGTGGACCGCCTGGCCCGCAACCTCAACTGGTGGGACGGGCAGGCGGTGCTTCCGGAGCGCCTGCTGGAGGTCGGGCTCGATCCCTACAACCCGCTGGTATTGAAGGTCATGCGCCTGGTGCATGAGATCCTGGGCTGTCCGCGCCATCTGTCCCAGCATGTCGGCGGTTTCGTGATCTCCCGCGGTGAACTGTCCCGGCTGGTGCCGGTGGAGAACGCGGCCATGGACGGGCGCACCGTGATTCAGTGGGACAAGGATGACCTCGATACACTGGGGCTGCTCAAGGTGGACTGCCTGGCGCTGGGGATGCTCTCCGCCATCCGCCGCGCCCTGGACCTGATCAATGGCTGTCGCGGGAGCCGGCTGACGCTGGCCGACATCCCGCCGGAAGACCCGGCGGTCTACCAAATGATCCAGCGCGGCGAGACTACCGGGGTCTTCCAGATCGAGTCACGGGCGCAGATGGCCATGCTGCCGCGGCTCAAGCCGGCCTGTTTTTATGATCTGGTGATCGAGGTCGCCATCGTCCGGCCGGGTCCCATCCAGGGTGACATGGTGCATCCCTATCTGCGTCGTCGACAAGGATTGGAGCCGGTGAGCTATCCGTCGGCGGCGGTCAAGGAGGTGCTGGGACGCACCCTGGGGGTGCCGATCTTTCAGGAGCAGGTGATCAAGGTCGCGACGGTGGCGGCGGGCTTCTCGCCCGGCGAGGCCGATCAGGTGCGCCGTTCCATGGCCGCCTGGCGTCGCCGCGGCGGGCTGGAGTCGCTCAAGGGGCGGCTGATCGGCGGCATGTTGGAGCGCGGCTATGAGCGCGCCTTCGCCGAGCAGATTTATCAGCAGATTCTGGGTTTTGGTGAGTACGGTTTCCCCGAGTCGCACGCGGCCAGTTTCGCGCTGTTGGTCTATGTCTCCGCCTGGCTCAAGCACCATGCGCCGGCCGCCTTCTTCGCGGCCCTGATCAACAGTCAGCCGATGGGCTTTTATGCGCCGGCCCAGTTGATTCGGGAGGCGCGTCGGCAGGGGGTGGAGGTGCGGCCGGTCGCGGTCACCGCGAGTGCCTGGGACTGTACGCTGGAGCCTGCCGGTGGCGGATCAGCGGGCCAAGGCGCCGCGTTCGCCAATGGCGAGCGGGGCGGGGTCGGATCTGAACAGCCGGCCCTGCGCTTGGGCTTGCGGTTGGTCAAGGGTCTGTCGCGGGCGGGCGCCGGGCGGCTGATCCAGGCGCGGGATGTCGCGCCCTGGTTGGATCTCACCGACCTGATCACCCGCGCCGCGCTCGATCGGGGGGATCTGAAGGCGCTGGCCCAGGCGGATGCACTGCAGCCGCTGGCGGGGCATCGCCACCGGGCGGCCTGGTCGGTCTCCGGTCTGAGTGCCGCACTGGGCACCGATCGCGGTGCGGCGGTCCAGGCGGCCTTGGCCCTCCCGCCGCCGCCCGCGGACCCCGTCGATCTCGCCGTGCTCGCCCCGCCCACCGAGGGGGCGGAGATCGTCGCCGATTACGGGAGCCTGGGGCTGAGTCTGCGCCGTCATCCCCTGGCCCTGCTGCGTCCGCAGTTAGCCGAGCGGCACCTGCTGACCGCGGACGCGGTGGCGGTGGTGCCGCCGGGCGCGCGGGTCGCGACCGCCGGTTTGGTGATCAACCGCCAGCGTCCGGGTTCGGCCCATGACGTGACCTTCGTGACCCTGGAGGACGAGACCGGTCAGGTCAATCTGGTGGTCTGGAAGCACGTCGCCGAGCGTCAGCGCGCGGTGCTCCTAGGCGCACGGCTGCTGGGGGTCTATGGCGAGATTCAGCGTGAGGCCGGAGTCACGCACCTGATCGCCCGGCGGCTGGTGGATCATTCAGCCCTGCTCGGCGGGCTGGTGATCCGGTCGCGGGATTTTTGCTAACCGTATTCAGGCCGATCCCCTCCTCCAGTCGATAAGCAGCTAACCCTCATCTCGGCGACCGCGCCAATAAGCGGGCTTCCGGCGGAAATGAGCGACCGCAACGATCGTGATGTTCTCAGGTTCCACTCTGTACACGACAGAAAACGGAAACCGCTGCGGAAAGACCCGGCGGGTACCGAACTTCCAGGACGAACCCGCCAGTGGAAACCTGACGGCGAGTGCGACCGCTGCTTCAACCGAGGAACGAAACCGTTTACCCAGTCCTTGCTCGATTTCCTCGTAATAGACGACTTGGGCGAGAAACTCCCGACGCGCCTCGGCGAGAAAGCGGGCCGATCTCACTGACACAGACGTCCGGCTTCGGCAAATACGTCCTCCGCGGCAATGGTCCGCGCCTCACCGCGCTCGATGGCGGCGATTCGCGCCTGGACTTCCGCCGCCCAAGCAGCCTCGATTTCAGGCAGAGAATCCCCTTCAAGGGACTCCAACAGTCGTTCGGCAAACTGCGCACGCTCCTCGGGGGAGAGATCGGTGGCGCGCTGGGAAAGCTCGACAAGAAGCTCGGACATTGGATGACCTCCGACAGCAATGATTCGGGCCTTGATCATCGTTTCGGCCGGCGTCGGCCTGTCCGCAACTGGAGGCCGAGGCTTTAGCCGGTGGCGATTCCCGAGATCTCAAATAAAAGCAGTGGTGCCTGCGCGCTGGACCGGCTAACGGCCATGGAAGGAACAGCAGCCACCCCGGAAGATGAAAGTTCCCCGTGGGAGCGGCGTCCCGCCGCGATGCGGTCCCGCGGCGACTGCGAACGCTGCCCGGCCCCATCGCGGCGGGACGCCGCTCCCACGGGGTCGCTGCGCGACTTTCACGGTAAAGCCTCGACCTCCAGTCGCCGGAACGATGACCAAGGCCCTTTTTATAGCCTTTGTACCTGATATCCAGACAGACCCTTGGTGTAGGGGCGGGTTTTAAACCCGCCCCTACGTCCGGTTATCACGTCCGAATGCTATCGTCAGCGCCCCACCCAGGCCGCCAGTCGCCCCGCCACCGCACTTTGCAGACTCGCCAGCAGCCGTTCGATCGGCTTCTTGTGCGCGCTGTATTTGAGTTGCAGCAGGTCAGTGGTCTCGCTCGCGGTGAGCAGCAGGTCGTCACTGGTCTGGATGGCGTCGATCAGACCCAAGGCGACCGCCTGGCTGCCGTGCCAATACTCGCCGGTGGCGACCCGCTCCAGGTCCAGGGCCGGGCGGTATTCGCGGATGAAATCCTTGAACAGGCCGTGGGTGTCTTCCAACTGCCCTTTGAGCTTCTCCCGCGCCGCGTCGGTGTTCTCACCGAACAGGGTCAGGGTGCGTTTGTACTCACCGGCGGTATGCAGCTCGAAGTCCACCCCGTGGCGCTCCAGCAACCGATGGAAGTTGGGCAGTTCCGCCAGGACACCGATGGAGCCGATGACCGCGAAGGGGGCGGCGACAATGCGGTCCGCCACGCACGCCATCAGATAGCCCCCGCTGGCCGCGACCTTGTCCACCGCGACCGTCAGGTGAATGCCTTTGGCGCGCAGCCGGGCGAGCTGTGAGGCGGCCAGCCCGTGCTCGTGGACTGTCCCGCCGGCGTTTTCGATCCGCACCAGCACCTGATCGCCGTCTCGCCGGTCGAGCAGGATGGTGGTGACCAGCACCCGCAGGGCGGCGACCTCGGTGGCCCGCAGGTCGCCATTGAAGTCGATCACGAACAGCCGTTGGCGCTCCTCGGTCTGGGCTTTGTCGCGGGCCTTGCGGCGTTTGCGCTCGGCCTTGACATAGGCGCGGTACGCCTTCTTGGACAGGCAGGACTCCTTGAGCGCCTGCTCCAGGCTCTTATAGCGCTCGTTCAGGTCCAGAATCTCCAGACGGTCGCCGTCGTCGCTGCCGCCCATCCCCCGGCGGGCGCGCACGGCGGCCATCATCAGCAGCGCAATGGCCACCACGACCGTCAGCGTCTTAGCCAGGAACAGGCCGTACTGAAGCAGCAGGTCAATCATCGCGTGCCTCCCGCGGTGCCGCGTTCAGACCGCGATGGGCGCGCGGATGGCCGGATGGGGGTCATAGTCCAGGATCTGGATGTCCTCGAAGGTGTAGTCGAACAGACTGGGCGGGCGCCGCGCGAGCTGCAGCCGCGGCAGCGCGCGGGGCGCGCGGGCGAGTTGGGCGAACACGATGTCATCGGTCAGGTGGTTCCGGTAGAGGTGAAGATCACCGAAGCTGTGCACGAAGTCGCCGACTCCCAGATCGCACTGCTGTGCCACCAGGTGAGTGAGCAGCGCATAAGCCGCGATATTGAAGGGAACGCCGAGAAAGAGATCGGCACTGCGCTGATAGAGTTGGCAGGACAGCCGTCCATCCGCGACATAGAACTGAAACAGACAATGACAAGGGGCGAGCGCCATGCGCCCGGCCGCCGCATTGGCCTGAGGGGGCTGGGTCTCGTCCGGCAGGTCGGCCGGATTCCAGGCCGAGACCACCAGGCGGCGCGAATCCGGGCGGGTGCGGATGGTCGCGATCAGTTCGCCGAGTTGATCGATGGTACGCCCGTCCGGGCAGGCCCAACTGCGCCACTGGGCGCCGTAGATCGGCCCCAGGTCGCCGGAGGGCGCCGCCCACTCGTCCCAGATACTGACCCCGCGGGCCTGGAGGTCACGGTTGTCGGTGGAGCCGGACAGGAACCACAGGAGTTCGTGAATGACGCTCTTGAGATGAATGCGTTTGGTCGTGAGCAGCGGGAAGCCCTGACTGAGATCGAAACGCACCTGGCGGCCGAACACCGAGCGCGTGCCAACCCCGGTCCGGTCGGGCTTGTCGCTGCCGTGGTCGATCACGTCCTGCAGCAAATCCAAATAGTGGCGCATCGGTTCTTCCGCACGGGTTCAAGCAGCCGCCAAGCTAACCACGAAGGAAGGTCAGACACAAATCCAGGGAGACCTTGAGGCTGGGCGTGTTGAAAAAAGATGTTCTTCTCGATGGCCTTGATCATCCTCCCGACCACCGGATCTCTCGGGTGATGTCCGCGAAAGAACCGACCCGTAGGAGCCCGCTTGCGGGCGACGGGTGGGGGCACAATGACGCGATTCCGGCAGGTCACGTCGCCCGCAAGCGGGCTCCTACCGCGGTTGATTCTTGATAGCGTCTGATCCGGAGATCACCTTGTAAGGTGCGGCGAGGAACGAACCGCACTGCCGACCACTGCCGACGCTTGGTGCAGTTCGCGCCTCACCGCATCCTACACCGTCGCCGGCCCCAGCAGCAGCGAGCGCCCCTGCATCTGCTTGGGTTTCGGCAGCCCCATGAGCTGCAGGACCGTCGGCGCAATATCCGCCAGGCCGCCGCCGGTGGACAGCCGCCACTGGATTTCGTCGGCGACCAGACAGGGCACCGGGTAGACGGTGTGCTGGGTGTGCGGCTCGCCGCTGGCCGGGTCGATCATTTCATCGCAGTTGCCGTGGTCGGCGGTGAGGATGATCGAGTAACCCTGCGCCTTGGCGGCGTCCATGACGCGACCGGCCTCGCGGTCGAGTGTGCGGACCGCCTCGATGACCGACTCGCGCACGGCGGTGTGGCCGACCATGTCGCCATTGGCGAAGTTGACCACGATGAAGGGGAAGGCGCGGCTGTCGAGTGCCGTGATGACGGCGTCGGCCACCGCACTTGCGCTCATCTCGGGCTGCAGGTCATAGGTGGCGACCTTGGGCGAGGGGATCAGCACCCGCTCCTCGCCGGGGAAGGGGTCGCCGCGCCCGCCGTTGAAGAAAAAGGTCACGTGGGCGAATTTCTCGGTTTCGGCACAGTGGAACTGCGGGATCCCGGCGTCACTCAATATCTGGCCCAGCGTGACGTGCGGGATGTCGTGGTCGAAGGCGAAGGGCAGGCCGTAGGTGTCGTCGTACTCCATGATGCAGGTGACCTGCACACCGGTGACGCCGTGGCGATGGAAGGGCTTGAAGTCCGGCTGGAAGAAAGCCTCGACCATCTGCCGCGGGCGGTCCTTGCGGAAATTGAAATGGATGACATGATCGCCGTCCTTGATCAATTCGGCACCGGCGATGATGGTGGGGCGGATGAACTCGTCGTCCTCGCCCCCGGCATAGGCCAGGTCGATGCCGGCGGCGGCGGTGGCGGCATGTCGACCCTCGCCGTCGACCAGACCGCGCCAGGCGATCTCGGTGCGCTCCCAGCGCTGATCCCGATCCATGGCGTAATAGCGCCCGATAACGGTGGCGATCTGCCCGCCGGCCGCCGCCAGGGCTTCTTCCACCGGCGGGAGGAAGGCTTTGGCCGAGCGCGGCGGGGTGTCGCGTCCGTCGGTGAACACATGGACCATGGGCCGCGCGCCTTCGCGCCGACACAGTTCGATGAGGGCGACGAGCTGGTTCACATGACTGTGCACGCCACCGTCCGAGACCAGCCCCATCAGGTGCACCGGCCGGCCCTGGGTCGCGGCGGCGCGCGCGGCGGCGGTCAGCACCGGGTTCTCGTAGAAGCTGCCGTCGGCGATGGCGGCGTCGATCAGCACCAAATCCTGTTTGACCACACAGCCGGAGCCCAGGGACATGTGCCCCACCTCCGAGTTGCCCATCTGCCCGTCCGGCAGACCGACCGCCAGACCCGATGCCTGCAAGGCACAGTGGGGATAGTGGGCGAAATAGTCGTCGAACTTCGGTGTGTCGGCGATGGCGATGGCGTTATTGGCCTTGCTTGGATTGAGTCCGAAGCCGTCCAGGATGATCAGGATCACCGGTCGGCGCGGGACCATTGTTGTCTGGTCACTCATGGTCTTGCTCGCTGTATTTGGTCGGTGGATCGGTCGACGGGTGGCGCGGCCGGTCCGGGCGGGTCCGGCACAAAGGTTAGTAGTTTAGTGGGTCGGAGCGCCGGGGTGGTGGAAAGTTTTCCCTGAACATTTCCGCCGTACGGTAGTTAGCGGGTGATCAATGGGGGTTTTCCTTGCGGCGATCGGGGCGTTACAGTGCAATTTTGAAAACTGTGACGCGCATCACAGTTGTCTCGGTAAACCTTCTGAGCCGGCAGCCATCGGCGACATCTGTAGGGGCGACTTCAGTCGCCCCTATTCGTGTCTTCACCCGAGCAATTGCCGGATTCAGGCGATTTCCGAAGAACTTCGTACCACGCGGGTTCAACCTCCGGCGACCGGGCCGACGCGACCGGAGGTCGACGCTTTAGCGGGCGGCGGCGCCGCGTTCGGCTGAAACCTCGACCTCCTGTCTGTTGTGCGGGTCCAGCAAGATCCGCAGGGGGCCGTAGGGGCGACTAAAGTCGCCCCTACAGGTTGGTACATCTTTTCCCGAAAATCACCTTAGCTTCACCCATCTCACCCAAGGAGCCTCGCTATGTTCAAGATCCTCCTACGACTGCGCCTCATCCCCGCCCTGCTGGCGCTGGCCAGCGGCCTGCTGGCCGCCGCGGCACCCGACCCCATCGTGCCCACCGGCGGGGCGGGCGTCACCGCTCTCGCGGTGCCGCTGGTCCAACCAGCCGCACCGCCGGCCAGCGCGCCGACCGCCCCAGCCGCCCCGGCTCAGGCGCGGATCCAGGCCGACTACGGCAAGTTGCCCTACACCTTTGAGGCCAACGGCGGCCAGGCCGATGCCGCGGTCAAGTTCCTCGCGCGCGGCCCCGGCTACAGCCTGTTTCTGACGCCCGGTGAGGCGGTGCTGTCACTGCACACCAGTCAACCGAACCCGACGCCGCGGCCCCGGTTCGGCGCCCGGCCGGAGCCGGTGCCCGCGCCGACGCTGGCCGCGGTGCCGGAACCGGCCGCCGCGGCGACGCCCCCGGCGGTGCTGCGCCTGAGCCTGGTCGGCGCCAATCCCGACCCGGTCATCTACGGCGAGGCGGCCCTGCCTGGCAAGGTCAACTACCTGCGCGGCAAGGACCCCGCGGCCTGGCGCACCGGGTTGTCCACTTATGCCAAGGTGCGCTATGAAGGCGTCTATCCCGGTGTCGATCTGGTCTATTACGGCACCCAGGGGCAACTGGAATATGACTTGGTGCTGGCTCCGGGAGCCGACCCCAAGATCATCCGGCTGGCCTTTGCGGGGGCGGATCAGATGCGGCTCGATGACACCGGCAATCTGGTCCTAACCCTGGGTGAAAGTCAGGTCGTCCAGCACAGCCCGCGGGTTTATCAGGAGCGCAATGGGGAGCGCACGCCGATCCCCACCCGCTATGTGCTGGCGGACGACCAACAGGTGAGTCTGTCGGTCGGGGACTATGACGCCGGGCGCGCGTTGGTGATCGATCCGGTGTTGGTGTATTCCACCTATCTCGGCGGCAGCGGTGGCGCTGGCAATAGCGATGCCGATGCTGGCTGTAGCATCGCCGTGGACGGCGCCGGGAATGCCTACGTGACGGGATATACCGGATCCACCGACTTCCCGACACGCGATGCCTTGCAGCCCGACTTGGGCGGCGGATACGACGATGCTTTTGTCGCCAAGCTCAGTGCCGATGGCGACACGCTGGTCTACGCCACCTACCTCGGCGGTAGCGGCCTCGACATTGGCAATGCCATCGCCGTGGACGGCGCCGGTAATGCCTACCTGACGGGAGATACCTCCTCCACCGACTTTCCGACCTACCATGCCCTGCAGCCAAACTATGCCGGGAAATACGAAGATGCCTTTGTCGCCAAGCTCAGTGCCGATGGCGCCACGCTGGTCTATGCCAGCTACCTCGGCGGTGGCAACTTCGACTATGGCTACGGCATCGCCGTGGACGGCGCCGGGAATGCCTATGTGACGGGAGTTACCAGCTCAAACGACTTCCCGATCCGCCATGCCCTGCAGCCCGACTCCGGTGGAGTCTCAGATGCCTTTGTCGTCAAGCTCAGTACCGATGGCGAGACGTTGGTCTACGCCACCTATCTCGGCGGTAGCAGCACCGACTTTGGCAGACGCATCGCCGTGGACGGCGCGGGGAATGCCTACCTGACGGGATATACCGAGTCTACCGACTTCCCGACACGCCATGCCCTGCAGCCCGACTCCGGCGGAGACCGCGATGCCTTTGTCGCCAAGCTCAGTGCCGATGGCGCCACGCTGGTCTACGCCAGCTACCTCGGCGGTGGTAACTACGACGCTGGCTCTGGCATCGCCGTGGACGGCGCCGGGAATGCCTACCTTACGGGAACGACCGCTTCCGCCGACTTCCCGACCTGCCAGGCCCTGCAGCCTGACTCCGGCGGATACGCCGATGCCTTTGTCGCCAAACTTAGTGCCGATGGCGCCACGCTTGTTTATGCCAGCTACCTCGGCGGTAGCGGCGGGGACGAGGGCAGTGGCATCGCCGTGGACGGCGCCGGGGGTGCCCACCTGATAGGACAGACCGGCTCCCCCGACTTCCCGACCCGCGACGCCATCCAGCCGGCCAATGGCGGCGGGAATGACGCCTTTGTCGCCAAGCTAAGCGCCGATGGCGCAACGCTGGTCTACTCCACCTACCTCGGGGGCAGCGATCAGGAACAAGGGGCCGGCATCACCGTAGACGGTGCCGGGACTGCCTACCTGACCGGATTCACCGCTTCCGCCAACTTCCCGACCCGCGAGGCATTGCAGCCTGACGTCGGCGGCGGCGGAAACGGCGATGCTTTTATCGCCAAGATCGCGGCCGGGCCGGCCGCACGCGTGGCGGCGTTGCCCTGGCTCGCAGGTCTCGGCGATCTGACGGGTAATGGTTCCCAGCACCTTGCGGTCTTGTTCGCGGATGCCGCGGCGGGAGCGGTAACCGCCCGGATCAAGAATGCCGCCACCGGAACCCAGATCCAGACCTTCGTCTTCGATCAAGCGTACGCGCCCCTGGATCTCGCCGTAGTCCCCGACCAGAACGGCAACGGCGCCCCGGAGTTGGCGCTGCTGGGATGGCGCGCGACCGACAGCCGCGTCCAGGTCGAGCTGCGCGACACCCTCACCGGCGAGCGCTTGACCGCGGTCGCCTTCAACCCCGCCTTCGCGCCCCAGCGGCTGGCGGTTCTGCCCGATCGCAACGGCAACGGCGCGGTGGAACTGGCGGTGCTCGGCATCAAGGCCGGTAACGGGGCGATTGCCGCCGAGATCAAGGACGCCGCCACCGGCGCCGGGCTGGCGCAGGTGTTTTTCGCCAAGACCTTCCGACCCGTGGATTTCGCCGCGGTCGCCGACGCCAACGGCAACGGGGCCGCGGAACTCGCCGTACTGGGGGTCAATGCCGCCGGTCAGCCGCGGGTCGAACTGCGCGATAGCAGTAGCGCGGCCCTGGTGAAGGTCCTGTGGTCGCCGAACTGGACCACCCCGTTGAACCTGGCCGAGCTGCCGGACGCCAACGGCAATGGCACCCCGGAGATGGCGGTGCTGGGACAGGGGCGTTCGTCCGTCCTGGTGAAGACCGCGGATACGGGCACCGGCGACCAACTCGGGTTCGTCTACTACAACCCGAACTTCACGCCGCGCCAGGTGGCCGCGCTGCCCGACCTCAATGCCAATGGCGTGGCCGAACTGGCGGTGTTGAGCCGCGATGCCGCCGGTCAACTCAAGACCGAACTGCGCGATGCCGTCAGCGGTGTGCTGGTACGAAACCTCTGGTTCGATCACCTCGCCCCGCTGGACCTGGCGGTGCTGCCTGATCTGAATGGCAACGGCAGTCCGGAGATCGCCGTGCTCGGCGTGCCGGCGGCGGGCGTGGCACAGGTCCTGATCAAGGATAGCGCGACCCAGGCGGTGGTCAGTCGGCTGGACTTCTAGTCCTTAGTGGTGCCGGCTTCCAGCTGGCGCCAACCCGGCGGATGCGGTGAGGAACTGTGACTAGTGGCGAATGGGGCAACCTGTTGCATCGCGAACGATGCGGTTCGCGCCTCACCGCTTCCACGGGCGGCTGCGTATCAAACACCCAGCCGGTCCGTCCAACCAGTGTGTCGTTCACAGGTCACCGGCTGGAGCCCGCCTCGCCGGCCAGACGCAAGACCTCGGTGACCAGCCCGTCCGCTAACCGATAGCCTTGCCGCGATAGCTCCGTCAAGACCGGCGCGACGCGGTCAAGCAGAGCAGACCGTTTGGCGGCCAACAGCACTCCGGCCAGGCCCACCACGGGGACCCCGCGGCGCCTGGCGATCTCCCGGCCGCGGCGCTCGTCGATCAGCAGGAAGCGACAGCGGATTTGCTCGGCCAGCAGGATCGCCGACGCCTCCCCGCGGTCCAGCGACAGACACAGACGGTCAAGCTCCGGGTCACCGCTTTGGGCAAGCGGTCGCGGCTGTATTACGCCCGCGGCATGGGCGGACGACAACACCCGGGTTCCCGGTCGGTCCGAATCCAGGCACAACTCGTCCAGAACGGTTTCGGGAACCAGTACGGACCCGTAAAGGGATGTCAGCAGCGACAGGCGGTCGATCCGGGCCAGGCCGATCAATGGTCCCGCGTCCGCGACGACAGCCTTGTTCACAAGGATACCGTCAGAGCGCGGCATCCAACTCGCCCGCTAATTCCTCCACCGGGTAGTCCACGGCGGCCAGGCCGAGCGACCCAAGCAGGTCGATAAATTCGCCCAAGGACAGCCCGGCAACCTTGGCCGCTTGCGCCAGGGTCAGTTGCCGACGCTCGAACAGACTCAGCGCCAAGGCGCGGTGGACCCCTTGATCCAGCAGCCGTCGGTCGAACGGCAAGGCGAGGATGGCAGGACGGCCGTGCTTCGTGATGAGGGAGATTTGGCCAAGCTCGGCGTCCTTCAGCAGGTCGCCGGAGCGGGTGCGGAGATCCCGGACGGAGAAGACATCAAGCGTTTCCATGGAAAACCTCGAATATGTGTGCCTACAAAGCGTAGCATAAATCGACGCGCCAGGATCAGTCTACCCAGCCCGCCGATCACATCAGCAATCCGACCTAACCTCAGGCGATTGGCAACGGATCTATGGATCGCGGACTGACCGGCGGGTCCGCGGCGCGGACCGAGCACGGTCGGCCGGAGCGATCGGCAAGGCCGCGCGCCCTGCCGCTCAACAAAAATGGTCGGGGCCTTGGTCGGTAGAGCAAGAAACTTGGGCATTTCTGCCGTACCATGCCTACCTTTGAGGTTGGGCAAGGACGCGGGCGAAGGAGCCGGATGGACGCTGCGGCGCGGCAGCCGTCGGCGGGCATCGGGCGGCCCAGGGCCGGACGAGGGTTCATCACGCCCGCGCCGCCGTGAGGCGGGCGAAGCGGGTACATCATGGTCGCCGCCCGGAGTGACGCGAGTTCCGGGGAGCGCCACCGCCCTCGTTGCGGGCGGCAACATCACTGAGGGCCCAGATTACGGGCACGTGGAGGAATCATGAATAACGATCGAATCATTGCTTTCGTCATGGCCGGCGGCCAAGGTGCGCGGCTCCAACCCCTGACCTCAGCCCGCTCCAAGCCTTCCGTGCCCTTCGGTTCCCGCTACCGCATCGTCGATTTCGTGCTCAGCAATCTGGTCAATTCCCAGATTCAGACCATCTATCTGCTGGTGCAATACAAGTCACAGTCCTTGATCGAGCATGTCCGCAAGGCCTGGACCATCTCGCCCTTGCTCCAGAGTCAGTTCGTCACCGTGGTGCCGCCGCAAATGCGTTCCGGCGATCATTGGTTTCAGGGGACCGCCGATGCCGTTCACCAGAACATCAACCTGATCGAGGAGCATCGGCCCGACCTGGTGGTGGTGTTCGGGGCGGATCATATCTATCGGATGGATATCCGGCAGATGGTGGACTTCCACAAAGAGCGCCAGGCCGATGTGACCATTGCCGCCCTGCCGGTGCCGCTGCGGGATGCCTCCTCGTTCGGTGTCATCGCCGCCAATGCGCAGGGACAGATCAGCGCGTTCGAGGAGAAGCCGGCCCATCCCACGCCCTTGGCCACCGATCCCACCCAGGCCTATGCTTCCATGGGCAACTACGTCTTCAACACCGATGTGCTGCTCCAGGCGCTGCGCGAGACCCAGGAGGCCGGCGAGACCGATTTCGGTCACCATGTGCTGCCGCGACTGCTGCAAACCCATCGGCTGTTCGCCTATGACTTTGCCACCAACATCATTCCCGGTATCAAGGATTACGAGGACCGCGTCTACTGGCGCGATGTGGGTAACATCGACGCCTACTTCGATGCCCATAAAGACGTGCTGGGCGCGCAACCGACGTTCGATATGTTCAACCCCGAGTGGCCTGTATTCTCCAGCGGTTACCAGGGTCCGGTCGCGCGGATCCAGGGCGGTGAAATCCGCAACAGTCTGCTCGGTGCCGCTACCGTGATCCATGAGGGAACGCGCATCACCAACTCCATCATCCGGCGCGAGACCGTGATCGAGGATGACGTGGTCCTGGAGAACTGCATCGTCATGGACTATGTGCGGGTCTGCCGCGGAGCGCATCTGCGTAACGTGATCGTGGACCGCCATAACCTTATCGAAGCGGGCGAGCGAATCGGTTTCGATGCGGAAAAGGACCGTCAGCGTTATACGGTGACGCCGGGCGGTGTGACCGTGATTCCCGCCGGCCGCGTCAGCTATTTCGCCCGTGATATTCGCGGGACCGGGCGCGGGGGGTATGGGGAGTGAGATCGCAATCGCGGGTGCGGAGGCCTTGATCGTAATCCCGGCCAGCGGCGTGCGTAGTCAGGGCTTCCAGCCCTGACGGTGTCAGGCCAGGATGGCCTGACTACGCACGGGCGGAATCTTGATCGAGGCCGGTGCGGATCTGTATCGGCGTCCCCACCGGGGTGGCATCGAACAAGTCCACCAGCTCCGCGCTGTGCATCCGGATGCAGCCATGCGAGCGGGGTTCTCCCAAGGGCACGCAGTCCGGGCAGCCGTGGATATAAATGAAGCGGCGGAGCGTGTCGACACCGCCGCCGCGGTTGATGCCTGATTCGCATCCGGTCAGCCACAGGATGCGGGTCAAGATCCAGTCACGTTCCGGATAGGCCGCCGCCAGTTCAGGTCCGTAGATCTCGCCGGTCGGGCGGCGGGCACGGAACACGGTGCCGACGGGACAGCCGGCGCCGATGCGCAGCCGCACCCGGTGCAGTCCGCGCGGTGTGCAGCCACTCCCGTTGAATTCTCCCACGCCGTTCAAGGCGGTCGAGACCGGGTAGCGGGTGCGCACCCGTCCTCCCGCAAAGAGGGTCAGGGTCTGGTTGTCGATATCGATAGCGATATGGGATGACGTCGTCATTTTTTCTTTCTCGCCCCGGCATCGATGATCGTTCCGGCCAACTCCCGCCGAGGTCCTGGTAAGGCGTTCCATCTTATCTTGTTGGTCTGTGCTCGCTGCGAGGTACCATCCATGGCACTGGATTCCGGCATCCTGCCGGAATGACGTAGCAACTTAAGTTGGAATGGGATACCAGGTTGTAGGTCTGATCCATGAGATGTTCACAGATGATTTTTTATCTGTGAATATCTGTGACCTCTGTGGATACATCCGGATGATCGCTCTGGCCGGAGTGCCGATCATGGCCCTCGCCGCGCAGCCGCGCGAATGTCTCCGGGAAGCTGCGGATCAGGATATGCCGTGCCAGGTGGAAGGCAAAACTGTGTTGCTGGTTACGTGAATAATCGAAATAGCGGAACAGGGTCGTGGTCCCGGAATCACTCGACGGAGCCCAGCCGTATTTCACGCGCTTCATGCGGCTGGGGTAGAACCAGAACATGCGATAGAGGCTTTGCAGGAAGAAGTGCCGGTCGCGTTCATCCACGCGGTTCGAGGTATCCTTTTCCAGTTCGCGAATCAGTTGGTCGTAATAGGGGTCGTTGTCGTCGGCGCTGCGCCGCTCGCCGAGCATGCGCTTGGTCTCGAAATAGACGCGGTCCAGCGGAAGTTTGCGTCCCGGCGCATCCTCGCCGATCAGTTCACGGGCCAGGTCTTCACTCACCTCCCCATAGGCGCGGCCGAGCAGGTCGAGCAGCAGCCGCTCATGCGGCTGCAATTCCGGCGGGAAGGCGAACATGGCCCGCAGATTCGCCATGAAGATGAAGGCCACATCGGCCTCGCTCAGATCATCGAGCAGTTGGGTATGCGAGGTCCAATTGCGGACTTCCTTCAGGATGGTGCCGTAGGCGGCCATGTAGGTGCCCTTGTCCTGCAGGTGATTGACCTTGGCGCGATTGTCCCATTCCCGGCTCAGGGCGTGCAGGAAGATCCGATAACGCTGCTTGCGCTGTTCCGCCGGCCGCGGTGCGGTCAAGGGCAGCAGGGCGGTCAGGCTGCCCAAATAGTCGCGCACATAGACGGGACAGGCCGGTCCCGGCGGCCATTCGGGTTCGTCCTCCCGCTTGAAGAACAGTGAGAAGACCAGAGCGGCCCCGTCTCCTTGGTCCATCATCGCCTCCGCGGCGGCACAGCCGCGCAGTATCCCGCGGCGCAGGACGGAATACTCATCCGCGCGCTTATCTAGGATCCAGCGATTGACCTCGGCATCGCGTTTGGTATGGATGACCGGGGGGTGCAGTTTCGCCGCGGCAAACGCCTGCGTAATGGAGGTGAGCTGATCCCCGTGATTCGAGCAGAAGAGGATGTGCCGCTTTGGGAACCCGGCCTCGATCAGCAGTTCGGTGAAGATATGATAGCCTGCCACTTTTTTCAATTCATTGACGGCGGCTCGCCACACCGGTCCCAGGGGTTGACTATCGCCCCGCTGCTCCCGCAGATAGCCTTTCTCCCGCAGAAAGCTGTCGATCTCGGCGACACACTCCGGGTCATCCAGGTCGTAATCCTCATAGGGCTTCAGGTCGATATCGATGACCACATAGTCGATTTCGCTCAAGCGCATGGGATCACGAACGAAACGCAAGGCGGCGAAGAAGGTGGTCTTGAGGGTGACGCCGCGGTCCTCCAGCCATTCTTTGAGGTCCTGCACGGCAGTCGGCGCGTCGGCCAGGCCGAAGACCTGATCAACGGTGGCCTGGATATCGCTTTCAAAGTCTTCGATCCACAGAAAATGGCTCATTGGCCCTACTCCAGGAACAGGTTTGCAGGTAACTGCAAGACCAAAGTGAATTGATGGCCGTCGGTAGCGGCGATGACCTGCCCGTCCAGCTTCTCAGTGAGTAAGCGTAAGAAATCATGGCCGCGCCCGCTCCCCTTGACCATCGCCGCGGCGCTTGGCGTGGTCGGGTTGCTGAAGCCCAGTTGCACGTGGCCGTCGGCGAGGTCGCACCAGGCGCGCGCCGGCGCGTGATCCGAGCATGCCGAGTATTTGAAGAGGTTGGTGAATGACTCGGTCAGCAGGATGGTCAAGAAGGATTCCGTGGTGCCGTAGGCGGTGAAGCGGATGGGTGCGTCCGCGAACCCGCGGGTGTGCAGCGGAAAACAGCGGGCACCGACCCACTCGCAGAGCAGCGGCAGGTCCGCCCGCGGGAGCAGTTCCATCAGTGACTGCTCCCACTCGCCGCGCAACTGTTCACCAAGGCGCAGGTGCCGCTCATGCCAATCCCGCAGCCGGGTGGCCCCCGGAACCAGCGCATTGTCACGCGCGTAACTCAGGAAATGTTGTTGGATACGTTCGCTCCCGCGCCTTGAGAGCAGTTGTCCGAGTGCGAGCCCCAGGGAGCGGATGGCGACCTGCTCCAGGCTGGAGTCGCCGCTATGGTCCTGCTGCAGCTTGCGGCGTAGCAGTTCGGTATCGGTTGAGATCAGGCTGAAAATATCGAGCAGACCGCGCATGGTGCTGACCGCCTCGCGATGCACCCAGGGGCTGTTCTCATGGTCCGTATTATAGATGATGCGGTCCAGTGAGCCGCGAAATTTGTGCGCGACCAGGGCCATGACATCCTCCTGTTCTTTGTTCTTGGCACGCAGAATATCGGCGGCGTGGATGGCCTGCTCAGCCACTTTGGTCCTGGCATTGAGCCGGCGAACATAACGCAGTTGGAACAGATAGCCGCGATAATATTCCTCGAACAGGACGATCAGACAGAAAATCGGGATGGTGAGTAAGGTCATCAGTTCCATGGCATGAGCGCCGTCGGTCGGTACGGTGTCGAGAAAGAACAGCACGCGAACCAGGACCAGCAGCGCGAACCCGATCATCAGGTAGGCGAGCCGGTTCAGATACCTGGGGTTGCGATTGGCATAGCGGATCGGATCGGAAAAGACGCGCAAGGCCGGATAGAAGACGGACAGGCGGTCGCCGCCTGGGGTATCGGGAATGAATGATTTGCCGACCCGCGCGATGCGGTGATGCGCCCGTCGCCCGTAGGTGGCGGCGACCGCGACCCCGGCGACATAGAGCCAGAAGACCGCGGGCCATTCGATGTAGATGGTGCTCAACGACGGCACCCGATCGGTCAGCAAATAGGCGACATAGGTGGTGAAATCCATCAGGCAGTAGCCGATGGCGATCTTCATGAAGGTCGTGGTATGCACCGTCCAATGGTCCAGCCAGGCCCGGACACGGCGGATGGCGGGCAGTTCGGCGAAGAGCGGCAGCAGACGGTAAGGGCTGAGCGGTTGCAATGGGTGTGGTCCAGATGGTGGGTCAGGCGGGTGACGCAGCTGGCCTGACGCGGCGGATGAACCCGAACCTGGAAGCATGGCTGCCGACGGTCCGTGAGGCGCGGCAGGGCGTGGGGGTGCGCGTTCCTAAGGGAAGCGATCAGGTCAGTCGTCAGTCGATTGGTATCTGCAGCCACACTGGGTCCATGAATCAGGCGGCACGCGACACAAGACGCCTGGAGTCCAAGGCTTCAGCCTTCTTGATTCTGCCAGTCCTGGCGGGTCGACACAACCGGAACCGGGACTATAACCGCTGGAGTCCACGACTTCAGCCGTGGCGTTGCGTGCCAGGTCGACGCCGCGGACGCCAGGCGAGCGGCTGTCCGGGCTCATGAACAGTCGCGCTCCGCCTCAGGCGTGGTGACGCGGCGAATACACTCCAGGTCCAGTTCGGTTTGCTGCCGCACCATGCCCCGCGCCGGGGGGAACTGGCAGGCGAACCGGGAGCCGACGCCCAGGGTGCTGGCGATCAGGAGACGGCCGCCGTGCCGTTTGAGAACGTGCTTGACGATGGCAAGCCCGAGACCGGTGCCGCCGGAGGCGCGCGAGCGGCCGCGATCCACGCGGTAGAAGCGCTCGGTGAGTCGCGGCAGGTGCTCCGCCGGGATGCCTTCGCCGTCGTCCGTCACCGTGAACAGCGGGTCGTCCGTATCCGCGGTCCAGCGGATGTCGATGGTGGTGCCGTCGGGCGTGTGGCGCACCGCGTTGTGGATCAGATTGGCAAAGACGCTGCGCAGTTCGACCGGATTGCCGATCAGCAGCAGGGTCGCGTCCACGGCGACCCTGAAGTGGTGCCGGCCGGCGCTCAGGGTCTCGGCTTCATGGACGATATGGGCCAGATCCTCCGCGACGTCGACCGGCACCTGGGTGGTGTCCTGGTCGGTCATCTCTAGCCGCGACAGGGTCAGCAGGTCGTCGATGATGGAGCGCATCCGCTCGGCCTGGTGTTGCATCAACGTGAGCGGTCGACGGTGAGCGGGCGGGGTGGTCGGGGCATCCGCCAGGTTTTCCAGAAATCCGGTGATGACCGTCAGCGGGGTGCGCAGTTCGTGGGAGGCGTTGGCCACGAAGTCTCGCCGGATCATGTCGAGGTGATAGACCTTGGTGATGTCGCGGGCGACCACGAGCCGCTGGCGTTTGCGTTCGCCGAAGGGTGCGATGCGCAGCGACAAGGTGAGGGCGCGGTTGTGCTCGGGGGTGATGTCGAGCGGACGCATGTACTCGCCGGTCTCGATGAAGGTCACCAGTTCCGGATGCTCGATGAGATCGGCGAGTCGGCGGCCGTCGTCGCGCGGCCAGTGGATATCGAGCAACTCGGCAGCGGCCGGGTTGGCCCAGTCGATTTGCTGGAGTTTGTTCAGGGTCACCAGGGCGTCGGGTACCGCGTCCGCGGCCTCGCGGAAGCGGCGGCTGGAACGGATCTGGCGCTTGCGCCGCTTGCGCCCGCGCTGCTGATACTGGGCGATGCCGCGATAGATGTCGCCCCAGGGGCCGCGCGGGAACGGCGGCACCAGGCGGTGCTGGCGACGGATCAAGCGGACCAGCCGCAGCAGGTGATACAGATGGCGCGCGGCATAGGGCAGCAGCACCAGCGGCCAGACCCAGCCCGGCGGGACGCCGAACAGGAGCAGCGTGACACCCAGTGCGGCGGCAAGCGCCAGGAGGCCCAGCTCAAAGTTCACGGTCAGGTCTTGTCGGACAGGCGGTAGCCGACGCCGCGCACGGTTTGCAGGAGTCGGTCATGTCCGGTCGGTTCCAGCGCCTTGCGCAGGCGCCGCACATGCACATCGACTGTTCGTTCCTCCACGTAGACCTGATCGCCCCAGACCTGATCGAGTAACTGGGAGCGGCTGAAGGCGCGGTCGCTGTGGGTCATCAGGAAGTGCAGCAGCCGATACTCGGTGGGTGCCACCTCGACCGGAGTGCCTTCGGCGCTGACCCGGTGGCTGACATTGTCGATGCGCAGTCCGCCGATCTCGATCTCCTCGGCGCACTCATCCGGCCGGGCGCGGCGCAGCACGGCGTTGATGCGGGCGACCATTTCACGCGGTGAGAAGGGCTTGGAAATATAATCATCGGCCCCGGTATCCAGCCCTTTGATCCGGTCCTCCTCTTCGCCGCGCGCGCTGACCATGATGATTGGCAGGGTGCGGGTCTTTGGACTTTGCTTGAGCTGCTGGGCGAGTTCCAGTCCGGAGCGGCCGGGGAGCATCCAGTCCAGCAGAATCAGGTCCGGGTTCTCGATCGTCAGTTGTTTACGCGCCTCGTCCGCATGTCCGGCTTCGATCACGTCGAAGCCCGCGGTTTCCAGTGTAAAGCGGATCACCTCGCGGATATCCGGTTCATCGTCGACAACAAGGATGGTGGTCATGGTGCTGCGGTCCTGCGGAGGTCGGGGTGGCGCAGGAGCGTCACGCTGACCTGGTTCTTGGCGACATGGGGCCGCCCCGGCGTGCGCCGGGGCGGATGCAAGCCGAGATTCTATGTACAACGGGTTACGGTTCGATGACCAAGGCGCCCCGGTATCGCGAGCGCAGTGGAGTCACATCATGGTCACCGGGGAGTCATCGCCAGGTCACTTCAGGTCGGTACACTCTCCCGACTTGCGCCCCAGCCGATCCCCACGACCTCATCCAGAGACTTGCCGTGAAAGCAGCCCTTACCCTTCGTGATCGTATCGACCAGGCCGTCTTCAACGCCATCTATGCCAGGTCACTGGTGTACAACACCTGCTGGGAGGATCCCGCGGTGGACCGCATCGCGCTGGACCTGCGGCCGGATGATACCCTGTTGGTGATCACCAGCGCCGGGTGTAACGTGCTGGATTATGCTTTGGCTGGGCCTCGGCGTATCCACGCGGTGGACGCCAATCCGCGGCAGACGGCGCTGCTGGAACTTAAGTTGTCGGGTATCCGGCGCCTCGCCTTCGATGACTTCTTTGCCTTGTTCGGCAGCGGCGTCCACGACAGTTTCCGCGAGGTCTATCATGACAGCCTGCGCGCCGATCTCTCGCCGTTCGCCCAACAGTTTTGGGACGATCGTCTGCATTGGTTCAGCAGTCGGCAGGGGAGCTTTTACTTCCAGGGACTGTCCGGCACCGTGGCCCGCGCCTTTCACACCTACCTCAAGGTCCGCCCGCGCCTGGCGGCGAGCGTCGGGGAATTGTTTCAGGCCGGCAGCCTGGAGGATCAGCGAACCATCTATGACACCCGGGTTCAGCCGCTGATGTGGGGGCCGGGAATGAACTGGACCCTGTCGCGTCAACTGACCATGAGTATGCTGGGGGTGCCCTATGCCCAGCGCCGTCAGGTCCAGGCGCAGCATCACCGCGGGGTGGCGGGTTTCATCCGCGAGGCGGTCGAGTATGTGTTCCGCGAGTTGCCGGTCTGGACCAATTATTTCTGGACTGTCTACATCAACGGGCATTACACGCAAAGCTGCTGTCCGGAGTACCTGAAGCGCGACAATTTCCAGGCCCTCAAAGCGGGTCTCGCCGATCGGGTGGAGCCTCATACCTGTACCGTGACCGCCTTTCTCCAGTCGACCCCGGAGCGCATTTCCAAGTTCGTGCTGCTCGATCACATGGACTGGATGAGTTCCTATTACCCGGAGGCGCTGGCCGAGGAGTGGACCGCCATCCTGGACCGCGCCGCGCCGGGGGCGCGGGTGATCTTCCGTAGCGCCCATGCGGCTCCGGCCTATCTGGACCTGATCGAACTCGGCGAACAACGCACCCGACTGCGCGAACGCCTGGTCTTCCACGACGCCATGGCCCGCGATCTGCAGCGTCAGGATCGGGTGCACACCTATGCCGGTTTCCATGTCGCCGACCTGGCCGGGGCCTGACCATGGGTGTCAGCGATGCCCAGGTCCTGTGGCGGCTGGTGCGCGGCCAGCCCCGTCGCGGCACTCTGGCGGAACGGCTGCAAGGTTTCTACGGTCCCCAGGCCGCGCACTATGACGCGTTCCGTGAGCGCCTGCTGCACGGCCGGGCGGAGTTGATGGAGCGGTTGGCTCCCGAACCCGGCGCGGTGGTGGTCGAACTGGGCGCCGGCACCGGGCGCAATCTGGGATTTCTGGGCGAGCGCCTGGCAACCCTGGAGTCAGTCACGTTGGTCGACCTGTGTTCGGCACTGCTCGAACAGGCGCGGCGGCGGACCCGCGGTCTGCCCAATGTGCGGGTGGTGGAGGCCGATGCCTGCACCTATCGCCCGGCGGCGCCGGTCGATCTGGTTTACTTCTCCTATTCGCTGACCATGATCCCGGACTGGGAGGCGGCGCTCCGCAACGCGCTCGCCATGCTCAAGCCGGGCGGCGCCCTGGGCGTGGTCGACTTCTACTGCTCGGATGTCGAGCCCGCGCCGGGACTGGTGCGGCACGGCGCCTTGACCCGCTGGTTCTGGCCGCGCTGGTTCGCCCATGACGGGGTGCGGCCCACGCCCGACCACCTGCGCGCCCTGCGCGGGTTCCTGCCCGACCATCAGTTATCGGAACACCGTGCCGCGGTGCCCTATTTGCCGGGGCTGCGCGTTCCTTACTATGTCTTTGTCGGGCGTCTGGCCGGCGAGTTCGCATCCTAGCAGTTTGTCGGGCTTGCAGCGTAACAGATTGATGTTTCTCGATATGATGGTGTTCCCGAAAGGCGACGAAACATCTATTTATCAATAAGTTATCAGCGTAAGCCCGATAGACTGCTAGTAACCGGTTCCGCCTAAGACTGCTGGCCGGCACCTCAAGATTGGCTGGCGCAACCGATCCATCTGCCGCAACTTCGTTATCTTGGTCGGTCCGCACGGAAATCAGCAACGTTGACCGGACGATCGACAGTCCGGATACTTCCGAGCTTACTCGGGGTGTATCGCATGCGGTTTCCCCAGAAGCCGTGGTTACGCCGAAATCACTGAGTATCGATGTTTTGCCGCAGACGCGGTTCGTGTCCGGAATTCGGGGAAAGCACATGACCGAGCGATACAGTGTCGCGGCCGAGCGGCATCATCGCGTGGCCGTAAGGTTGGAAGCCGACGGCGAAATCGACGACGCCGCCTACCATTACGGACTGGTCGGTGAGAACGCCTTGAAATACGGCCTGCTCAAGTCCGGCGTAGTCCCGGCGTGGGATGCGGGTGGCATAAAACGGACAAATACGCCGATGGGGAAGCATTTTCCTAAGTTGACCCCGATAATTCGGGACTTTATCGCCGACATTCGCTTGTTCGCAAGCGGATGCATCGGTGCCCAGATCCAGTCGGTAGTTGACGATCCGGCTTTTTTTGGCCGATTTCAGGGTTGGTCGATCGACATCCGCTACGCCGATGACCAATGTACCCCGGTGGACCCCGCTGATTGCGCGCGCTGGGCGCAGGATGCCGACCTGTTCCTGCGGCGGCTCGTGCTGATGGTCTGAGGATACCCTGGTGACATTGCGATTTCACGAAAGCCTGGGGCGCCTGGTGGCTGAAGTCGAAGCGGCAGGGATTCCGCTCGACGACGCGACGGTCTTCTTGCGTGATGGTGAAGGCCGCCTTATGGTCGCCCGTGAGTCGCTGCCCGATGCGCAGGCCCTCGCAGCTAGCTTGAGCAAGACCTTGGGTGCCTATGCGTCCATGCGGCCGGTCATTGATGGGCGGATTGCGGCTGCCTTGGTCAAAGATCAAGCGGCCAGCGAGATTCCTGTCGTGTTGCCTGGCCGTCCGGCAGAGGGGCCGCGGATCATCCGCATGGTGGACCGCCGTTTCGTCGGTGCGGACTGGATGGTTCCTCCGGAACCGGTGCCGCAGGGTGGTCCGCCGAGGTTGGTATTCAGTTCCCTCAAGGGCGGCGTTGGACGTTCGACGGCACTGGCGGTCCTGGCCGCGGATCTGGCGCGACATGGACTCAAGGCGCTCGCTATTGATCTGGATTTGGAGGCACCAGGCATTGGATTCATGCTGCTGGATGCGTCAGAGGACCCGGCGCAGGATCGGCGCCCCAACTATGGCGTATTGGACTATCTCGTTGAGAACGGCTTGGGCGGTGTGGCCGATGAGGAGCTTTTCGATTTCGTCGGTGTCAGCCCGTTCACTGACGGCTCGGTTGATGTAGTGCCGGTGGTCGGACGGGTGACCGACCAGCACCCGGAGACGATGCTGGCGAAGTTGTCGCGGGCGCATGTCGAGGATGCAGGCAGCCGTGGGCCGATCTCGTTTACCAATCAAGTCCGCGAAATGGTCGACCGGTTTGCCGCACGTGCCGAATACGACGTGATCCTGATCGATGCGCGGGCCGGACTTGCGGAATCCAGTGCGCCGGCATTGCTGGCGCTAGGCGCTGAGATCCTGTTCTTCGGCGCGGATCAACCCCAGACCTTTCATAGTTATCGCTATCTTTTCGCCCATCTCCTGCATTGCTTCGGAACTGGCCCAAGTGGCTACCGGGATTGGCGCGGGCACCTGTCGTTCGTCCAGGCGAAAGCGCCCTCATCGGCCCAGCAGCGGATTGACTTCCGCGATCGGTTGCATGGCCTTTGTGCCGAGTTCCTCTACGATAAGGAAAGCCTGGCTGCCGATGGATCGGTCCAGGTTGCTGACTTCAATTTCGGTGTCGCCGATGCCGGACGTGGCGTTCCTCATGACGCCTTGTTCGTCGCATTTCATCCGGATTACATGGCCTTCGATTCACCCTCCGATGGCACGCCCCTGGACCCTGACGTGTATCGCGGACCATTCGGTGATTTCCTGAATCGGACCTGGGATTTGCTCGGGTTGAGTCGGGACGGCCGGACGTGACTGCCGCTTTGTCAGGCGACCTCACCGCGATCCGGGCGGGTCTGGCAGCACTGCCTGACCTCGCACATCATGTCGCCGGGGACCCGGTCGAGCCTGATCAGATCTTCTTTCCATATGGCCATGATGCCGCGCTCAATCCGGATGTTGCCTTGGTGGTAGGCAATCGCGGCGTGGGCAAGAGTTTTTGGGCCAGTGCGCTGGCGGATGAAAAGGCGCGTTCCGCCATCGCCGAGGGCTATCGCGAATACCGTTATCAGCGCCGACTCGATGGTTTGACGGTTCGTTTTGGTTTCTCCGGTGGGGAGGGTGGCGGCAATGCACTGATCAGCAGCGCTCACATCACGGGTATGAAGTCAAAAACGCTGCCGCTACTCCTGTGGCGCGCTGCCGTCGTTCGCTGTTTGGCCCCGATTATCGAGCATGCGATACCTGCCAAATTCAATGACCTCATCGCCTGGATCAAGGACAACCCGGACGATCAGCAGGCGCTGTTTCGGAACGCGGACCGGGTATTGAGTGAAAAGAAAGAGCGCGTGCTGATTCTCTTTGATCAACTGGAGCAGATGGCGGACGATTGGAGCCGCATCAACGAGTTGACTAAAGGGCTGCTACAGACCGCATTGGCGATGAAGAGCTACAAGGCGATCCGACTCAAGATCTTCATGCGCCCCGACCAATTCGAGAATGCCTCCCTCTTCCAATTTCCTGACGGCTCGAAGATCCGAGGTGAGGCCCTGCGTCTATGGTGGCGCCCCACCGACCTGTACGCCTTGTTGTACTTTGAGTTGCTGCGATCCCCCGTATCAACCAAGGCGATTCGGGCGGTTTGTCGGGGTTTCGGGATTGTCCCCAGATCGAACCATCCGTCCAGATTACCTCAGGACTTGGTTACCAGCGAAGATCAGCAGCGGCGGGTGTTTGAAGTAATTGCCGGGGCGTTTATGGGGAGGGGAAAGAACCGCGGTGCTCCCTATACCTGGATGCCACTGCACCTGAGTGACGCGCGCGGCGAGGTGTCGCCGAGGACCTTCCTGAAGGCGCTCAAGGCCGCCGCCGATCATGCGCAAGCCCCTACCGCTTCGGCTATCGACTTCAACGACATCAATAACGGCGTCCGCGCCGCTTCCGATCATCGTCTGGCGGAATTACAAGAGGATTATCCCTGGGTGACCCAGGCATTGGAACCTTTGCACGGCGCCTCGGTGCCCGCGTTGAAAGACGAGATCTACAGTCGTTGGCGGTCAGCCGGTGTAGTGACGGAGATTCTTGACCGATATACCGGTACCCGTGCGCCGATCGATCTCGTCTTGGCGAACGAGTTTGAAACGGATGATGGTCAAATGGCCTCCCTCCTCAAACTCCTGCAAGACATCGGCGTGATGGACGTGCGTAAGAACGGCAAGATCGATGTGCCTGACATCTTCCGGGTCCGTGCGGGCATTTTACGCCGGGGCGGTGTTCCTCCCCAACAACGCCGGGCGTAATAGGTTTTCGCGCTGGTCGTTTCTTGCGCGTGAAACCACTGGCGGTTGGTTTGGTTCGTGATCCGAGGTTTTTTTCCGTTGGTGGGGCTGGATTCAGGATCGGGGCTGGGATGTACTGGACCTGAAGACGGCCTTGTTGAGCTCTGGCCGGACGGGCGGTGATAATGATAGAGGTTGCGCTATGAACGAGGAGCGAATCCTGAAACGCGAGCCCATCTTCCAGGGCCGCGTGATCGACGTTGGCCTGGAAACGGTTGAACTGCCCAACGGGCGACAGGTCGATCTCGAGATCATTCGTCACCCCGGCGGCGCGGCGGCGGTGGCGCTGGATGCGCAGTCGCGGGTGTGCCTGCTGCGCCAGTTCCGCCATGCCGGGAACGGCTGGCTGTGGGAACTGCCGGCGGGCAAGATCGACCCCGGTGAGTCGCCCCTGACCACCGCCACCCGTGAGTTGGCGGAAGAGGCGGGCGTGACGGCCGCGGATTGGATTGATCTGGGCTTCATGCACAGTTCACCCGGCGTCTTCACCGAGATCATCTACCTGTGGCTGGCGCGCGATCTCGCGATCAGCGCGCACGATCACGGTGTCGATGAGGTGATCGAGGTCCACTGGCTGCCGCTGAATCAAGCCTTGGACTGGTGCAATGACGGCACCATCACCGATGCCAAGACCCTGATCGGACTCTACCGCGCCGGCGCGCTGCTCAACAGCGCCCTGGAACTGATCCCTGAAGAGCCGGGTTGTTGAACCATGCGTATCCAGTGTCTGCAACATGTTCCATTTGAAGGTCCCTTTGGCGTCGCCGACTGGGCCGACGCCCGCGGCCACACCCTGGCCGAGACCCCCCTCTACGACGGCGCCGAGCCGCCCGGCCAGGCCGCCTTCGACTGGCTGGTGATCATGGGCGGTCCCATGGGGGTGGGGGATACCGCCGAATACCCCTGGCTCGCCGCCGAGCAGGCCTTCATCCGGCAGAGCATTGATGCCGGCAAGACCCTGGTCGGGGTCTGTCTCGGTGCTCAGTTGATCGCCGCCGCGCTGGGCGCGCGGGTGTATCGCAATGCGCACAAGGAAATCGGCTGGCTGCCGATCGAACTGACGCCGGATGGGCAGGTGTCCGAGCTGTTCGGCTGGCTGCCGCGGTCCTTGCAGGTGTTTCATTGGCATGGCGATACCTTCGACCTGCCCGCGGGTGCGCTGCATCTGGCCGGCAGTGCCGCCTGTGCGCACCAGGCATTTCTCTACGACGGGCGGGTACTGGGTCTCCAGTTTCATCTGGAGTCGACCCCGGAGAGTGTCGCGGGCATCACCGCGGTCTGCGCCGACGAATTGGTGCCGGGGCCCTATGTTCAGGAGACCGCGCGTATTCTGGCCGCTACCCCGGAGGATTACGCGCGCATTGGCCAGGCACTCTTCGGCCTGCTCGACCGATTGCCCCAATGAGTGACGACGCCCAGGTACGTTGCGCCTGGTGCGGGTCCGACGCGCTCTATCGGGCCTATCACGATCAGGAGTGGGGGGTGCCCAACCGGGACGAGCGTCATTTGTTCGAGATGCTGACCCTGGAAGGCGCCCAGGCCGGTCTCTCCTGGCTGACCATTCTGCGCAAGCGCGAGGGCTATCGGCAGGCCTTTGCGGGCTTCGATCCGTCGACCGTTGCCCGCTTCGACGCGGCGCGGGTGGCGGCGTTGCTCGCGGACCCCGGCATCGTCCGCAACCGGCTCAAAGTCGAGTCCACGGTGAGCAACGCCCAGGCGGTGCTCGCCCTGCATGAACGCGGCCGGACCCTGTCCGAACTGCTGTGGGACTTCGTCGACGGCGTGCCGCGCCACAACACCTGGGCGAGCCTGGCCGAGGTCCCCGCCAAGACCCCGGAGTCGGACCGCATGAGCCGCGAACTCAAACGGCTGGGCTTCCGCTTCGTCGGCAGTACCATCTGCTATGCCCTGATGCAGGCGGTGGGTATGGTCAACGACCACACCATCGATTGCTTTCGCCATCCGCTGCTGTCCGCGTCCGGCACGCGCTGAGTGGGTGGTCGAGACGTCCGGGGTAGGGTCCGCTCCGCGGACCGACGCCTTCTCGGCCAACTCTGGGTCCGGGATGATGACGCGCTGCCGGGCCCCGGCCGGTCCTTGCGCTAAAGCGGCCCGTTCGGATTCAGCCGACTGGTGCCGCTCAGGCGCTGGCCGCTGCCCGGCGTGTTGAAGCCGGCATTGATCGAGAAGACGGCGTCGGTCGCGACCGGCGAGTCCTCGTAGGGCACCAGCGCGAGGCTGTCGGGGTTCTGCAGGTCTTCGAGCCGCCCGACGGCACGGAAGGTCGCTTGGCAATGATCGCGGTCGATGTCGCAGTAGAAGTAGCCGCGGAAGAGTCCGTTGAAGTAACGGATGTGCGGATTGTCGGCCAAGCTGTGGCGCACCACGTAGTCGCTGGGCCGGGGGTCGATCGCGAGGAAGGTCGAGGAGATCGACGTGGAGACGAGCTCGACGGCCAGCAGGTCGGCTTGGTCGGGGGCGTCGAAGTCGCTGAGCAGGTCGGCCGCCCAGGCGGAGTGAATGTCGCCGGTCAGGATAAGGGGGTTGCTGGGCCGGATGGTCGCCAGCATCCCCAGCAGGCGCTCCCGGGCGGCCTGGTAACCGTCCCAGGAATCCACGTTGAACAGATTGTCGACCCGGTCGGCCGCGGCGAGCAATTGCGCCCGCGTGGCGGGGTCGAGATTCGGATCCAGCTCGATCTGCTTGCGGGCGCCGGCGATCAGGTTCCAAGGCATGACCATGACCTGCTGAGCCAGGATGTTCCACCTGGCCGTGGAGCGCTTCAGGCCCCGCTCCAACCAGGCCTCCTGGCGGGCACCCAGGAGTGTCGCCGTGGGGTCCAGGATGCCCTCGGCGTCGTACAGTCGGTCTTCGAGGACGCCTTCCAGGGACCGACTGTCGGGGTCGGTCGAGCCGAACCCGTCCCCGGCCGGCTGATCGGTGCGGTACTGGCGGGTATCCAGAACGTGGAGCGCGGCCAGATCACCAAACGCCAGGTGACGATAGATCTGCAGGTCGGCGCCGTTGCCGTCGTATCGATTCTCGGGTCTCAGCGGCATGGACTCGGAATAGACCTGGTAGGCGCGGCGCCGCCGCCGCGCGAAATCAACGCCCTGGGTCGGGCTGGACGCTTCCGGGCTGAGACCCGCGTAGTTGTTGTCCACCTCGTGATCGTCCGGCGTGACGATGAACGGAAGCTGGGCGTGCGCTTCCTGCAAGTTGGGGTCCAGCTTGTAGAGCGCGTAGCGGTTGCGATAATCGGCAACGGACACGACCTCGGCACCCCGGTGCACGCGCCCAGGGGCAATCGGCGAGGACGCCGGCCCCTCCTCGTAGATGTAGTCGCCGACGTGGAGGACGAAGTCCAGGTCCTGCGTCAGCATGTCGGCGTAGGCCGGATAGAACCCCTGGTTGTAGTTCTGGCAGTTGGCGACGGCGAAGCGCATCCGCTCGGTGTCGTCCCGCCGGTTCGGGAAGGTTCTGGTGCGCCCGATTCGACTGTCGGTGCCCAGCGCGCGAAAGCGGTAATAGAGCCAGGCGTTCGACGGCAGTCCCCTCGCCACGACATGAACGGCATGTCCGTTACCCGGCTGGGCGATCAGGTTCCCCCGGCGAACGACGCGGCTCATGTCCGGATCGGTCGCCACCTCCCAGTAAACAGGGACCGGCAAGGCCGGCATGCCCCCGCCCTCGAGTGGGTCGGGTGCGAGTCGGGTCCAGAGCACCACGGAGTGGCTGTCCGGGTCTCCCGATGCGACCCCGAGCGAGAAGAGGTCGGAGCGCAGATCATAGGCGCTGTCGATGCTCCGGCCGCGGACGATGGCCGGAGCACCGGCCAGGAGACCGGTGGTGCCGAGGACCTGGAGAAAGCGGCGGCGTGAAAGGGTTGACCACATGAAAGCAGGCTCCAAGACGGGATCACTCGACGACCTTGAACGCCAGAAACTGGGTGAACTGGCCATCGGGGCTGAAGTTGTTGTCGGAGACGAAAATAAGTGTGCGCGACCCGTTCGCAAGCCGGGGTCCGAAGGTCATTCCCTCCACGTTGTCGAGGATGACGCCCGGCAGCCGCCCGAAGTCCAGCAGGAGCCGCTTGCGCATGGGCTGGGGCGTCCTGCCGTCCAGGATCGAGAACCGCCGTGCGACGTCCGTTGCCCCGCGGGTGTCGGACTCGAAAAGCTTGATGCGGTTGCCCCGTCCGACCGAGAAGGAGCGCTCCAGCATGAGGAAGCGGCCGGTGTCGAGGGCGAGCATCTCGACGAGCCCGTTGGTACTGAAGCCGTCGGTCGGGTCAGGCGCATCGGCGACGGGGTCGGTCTGGTAGATGAACTCGCGCAGCGGCTGCTTGTTTGGCGGGCCGTATTCGAGGACGCGGACGGGCGACCCGGTGGCCAGGCTCGCCGCCGGTCCGTCCTGGTAGAGGGCGTTCTCGGTGGCCGTGAAGAGCCGGTCGCCCCCAGGGCTCAGGGTGAGGCTCTCGAATGCCAGATTATTGCGGATGCCGGCGCTCTGATCGGCGGTCGGGGCGAATTTTTCGGGCGTGCGCAGCTCACGCACGAAACGGCCGCCCCAGGTCATCTGCCGCACGAAGGGCGCGATGAGGTTGCCGGCATCGCCTTCGCTCGTCCAGAACAAGGATTTGCCGTCCCGGGCGATGCGGATGGACTCCGGGTCCAGGCTGGACGGTGCGAAGGGGGCTCCCGTCTCGTCGAGGAGGGTGGTGACGTCCAGGAAGCGGACGTCGGCGGACGCGAGCTGCCCGTCGGTCAGATCGATCGCCAGCCGGTAAAAGCGGGCCGCGTCGATCTGTGAACGATCGTCGCTGATGGCGACGAAGGTGCCGCGGCGCGGGTCATAGTCGATCCCGGACAGGCCCCCGACCTCGGTCCCCGCGAACTGGTACCCGGTTGGGAAGACGGCCTCACCGATGAAGGCGAGATTGAGCCCGGCGACCTGGGGTGCGCCGGTCAGCCGCACGTCGGCCCAGACGAGCCGGTGATCGGAGCTCGGAAAGGGATAGTCGCCGACCAGACCGAAGAGCGGGTCATCGGCGGTCGGCCAGAAGACACCGGCGTCCTGGATGGACAGCGGCCGGGAGGGCAGCACATAGTCGACCCGCAGGTTGCCGGGCGGCTCGCTGAAATCCGCGGTGTCTTCGGCGGGATCGCCGGTATGGGTGTCGTTGTCCGCGCCCTGCCGGACGGCGGCGTCCGGACCGCCGAGACTGACCGGCGTGACCGCGGCAGCGACCCGCTGGTGTCCGAGCAACTGCGCAATGGCACCCGGGAAGCTGTCCCCGTCCTGCGGATCGGCATTCAGATCGCCCATGATGACGAAGGCCGCCCCGCGTTCGAGACCGCCTTTCACCCCTTCGTCGTCGTAGATATAGCCCGAGCGTCGCGGGGTGACGTAATCCGCCCAGAAGCGAATCTCGTCCGCGTTGCGGCGGCCGTTGCGGTCCTCGGCGCCGTCAAAGGTCGGCGGCGTGGGGTGGCTGGCGAGTACATGGACCAGATGCCCGTCGATCGCGATGGGCAGGTCCCAGTGGCTCTTGGAAGAGAGCCGGAGCACCGCGCGCTCCGCGGCCGAATACCAGTCGTCCGGCTCCGGCGTACTCGGGTCGTCGGGCAGGAGCGCGCCCGGCATGTCCTGCCACCGGAACGTCTGAAAGGTCCTGACGCCATTGAGCAGAATCGGGTGCTGTGACAGCACCACCATGCCGTACTGGCCGGGGAAGGCACCGAAGCCGAAGGCATCGTCCGGGCCGCCGACGGTGCCGTCGTTGTTCAGGTCGTATCCTGACGGGATCCCGGTATTCGCGGATGCGAAGAAGACATAAGGGTAGCGGATGGGACTTTGACCGTTTTGGGAGACCTGGAGATACTGCTCCCGGAAGGCGTCGACCGCGGTACCCGCGGCGTCGTAATCGAACTCATTGAGTAAGATGACCTCTGGAGCCGTCCGCTGAATGATCTCGGCCACGGCACGCGCTTGAACGTTGTCGCCGCTGGCCAGGTCGGCCGCCAATTGCCCTTGCGTACCCCGGTTGAGCGAGACATTGAAGGTGGCAAAGCGCGCGGCTGGATCACCGTATCCCTGACCAGCCTGGCTCGGGAGCGGGAGCAGCGCGGCAATCGCCAGTGCGCACAGGAACGGATTCGCTAAACGGCGGTGCTGGATCTTCACCCTGGTGCCTCCTGTCGGCTGTGTTTTCTTGGCCGTGATCACGGCGCTACGGGGCTTTTCGGCCGGGGCCGTTACTTGAGCATGGTAAGGGGTCTTTGTTGCGCTGGGATTTCGATTCTGCGACCTGTTGGAGACCGGGCCGACGGACTTGGGGGTCGTGCGGGCACGCAGGGGAAACAAAGAACGCCAAGAAAAACAGATTGGTCCGCACAGCGGACCCGACGGCAAGCGTAGGGTCCGCTGTGCGGACCGACGACCGCGCGGATCGAGAGGCGGCCGGATGGGTGACGCAGGAACCCCAGCGTTGGCCGCATCGCCAGGCCGGGGGATGTTGGGGTTCGTTCCTCACCCCAACCTACGGATTTCATTGGGTTGAATCAGGGCATGCGACGCAGTTGCGCGCGCAAGGCGTCGCGGCCCTGGTCGGCGGCGGCGAAGAGCGCCGACAGCGCATCGCGGTGGGGGGCGAAGGCCGGGTCGGTGGCGAGGTAGTGGCGGGTGCCGTCGAAGGTCCAGCCGAGCGCAAAGTCGTCCGGCTGGGCATCGAGCAGCGCGCGGAGTTCGGCGCGGCGCGCGGGCAGTGCCGGGGTGGCCGCGGCGTCGCCGTCGCCGGCCAGGCGGGTCAGCGCGGCGAGTTCGAGCAGCCGCAGCGCCGCCATGGTTTCGGGTGGCAGCGCGGGTGTGGCGGTCGCGGGGCCGAGCAGCGCCGCCAGCGCGTCCCGCGCCGCCGCGGTCTGCCCGCTGGTCAGCAGGGTCTCGGCGAGGTTTCGGCGCGCGGCGAGATCGTCCGGATGGCGCGCGACCCAGGCGGCGGTGACCCGGTGTGGGGACGCGAAGTCGTGCAGTGCGTAGGATGGGCAGAGCGAGAGCGATGCCCATCCGGCTACCCCGACGCTTGGGGATGGGCATCGCTCTCGCTCTGCCCATCCAACTGAAACGCCCAGCCCAAACAAACCACATCACTGCAGATCGTACCCTGGCTACCCGACGACTTGCGCCGGTATATCGGATTGGATACAGTCGGGCCGATGAAACCGATCCGTTTCTTGGGCGACGCACTCAAGTGCCTTCGGTCATTCCCGCGCGATGCGCGGCAGGATGCCGGCCGCCAGCTCGACCGGGTGCAGCGGGGCCAGCGCCCGGACGACTGCAAGCCGATGCCGACCATCGGCAAGGGCGTTGAGGAGCTGCGACTCTGGGACGAATCCGGCACCTTCCGGGTCGTCTACACGGCGCGCCTGGCAGACGCCGTCTATGTCTTGCACGCATTCCAGAAGAAGACCCAGGTCACCGCGAAGCGCGACATTGTGATCGCCAAGACGCGCTTCGACCGAATCATGCGGGGCGAACAATGACTGATCCAACCGACGAATTGGAGATTCAGACCTTTGCGAGCGTCTGGGATGCCATCGCCGACACCCCGGCGGAGGCCGCCAACTTGAAACTGCGCTCTGAGCTGATGCACCAGATCGTGGCCGTCGTGACCGAGCAGGGGTGGACCCAGCGCGATGCCGCGGCGCACTGCGGTGTGACCCAGCCGCGCATGAACGACCTGCTGCGGGGACGCATCTCGCGCTTCTCGCTCGATGCCCTGGTGAACATCGCGACCGCGCTCGGTCTGCGGGTCCAGGTGCGGCTCGAGGCCGCCTGATTCGCCGGTTCCGCCGCGGACCTCCGCCTGACCGATCAAAGCCGCCCCGGCGATTGCCGGTCCGATGCCGCCCGCTTAGCGAACTGGTCGATTTCGTCAGCGGTCTGGCCGCCCTGATCGGGGTGGTCGTCGCCGTCAAGCAGTCGGGCGCGGCCGAGCCGTCCGACGAGGGCGGCGCGCGTCAGGACCGCCCGGTACCGCCCGCGCTCCCTGCCGTTGCGCCGCCGCCCGCGCCCCCGCCCAGCCCCTACGCCACCTCCCGCTTCGCCTTTCGCCACCAGGTCGAGCGCGACTTTCTGGGCCGCGAGACCGAGCTCGACTGGCTCGACCGCGCCTGGGCGGCTGGACTACATATCGTCTCCATCGTCGCCTGGGGCGGGGTCGGCAAGACCGCGCTCGTGGCCCACTGGCTGCACACCCGCTTTTTCGCACGCGATTTCAGGCCCATCGACGGTCTGCCTGGCCCCGCCGCCTATTTCGACTGGAGCTTTTACGACTGGAGGGCGCGGCGGCACTCTGCGACCAGCGGGACCTGCATGAGCTGGCCCGCGCGAGCGCCATCCGGCTGCTGCGTCAGTTTCAGGGCACCGGCACCGAGGACGAGCTGGCCGCCGCCTGCGAGCGCTTCGGCTGCCATGCACTGAGCCTGACCCTGCTTGGGCGCTTTCTCTTCGACGCCCACGGCGGCGACATCCGTTGTATCGACCGCATCGACCTGCACAGCGCCGACCGCGCACCGCGGCCGACGTGCTGCACCAGTCCGGCGAGACCGCCGAGGCCGGCAGGCTCTTTGCCGAGGCCGAGCGGATGCAGCGGGAGTGGCAGCCGCAGTACCCGCTGCTCTACTCGGTGGGAGGCTTCCGGTACTGCGACTGGCTGCTGGCCCCGGCCGAGCGCGCCACCTGGCGGGTCTTTGGTGGCGCCGACTTCCAGGCGGCGATCATGACCGCCGCCACCATGCCGCCCCCAAGCCCCGCGCCCACCGCGGGTCCCCCACTTGTGCCCGACGCCGCGACCGCCGCAGACCCGGACGGCCTGACTGCGACCGACCCGCTCGCGGCCTGCATCGAGGTGGAGCGGCGGGCGACGACCGCGCTTGTGGTGGCAGAAGCGGTCGGCGATCTCCTATCAATCGCCCTCGACCACCTGACCCTGGCCCGCGCCCGCCTGCTGCGCGCACTGCTGACCGGTCACCTGCCCCCGCCCGGCCCCGACCCCGAGGTGCTCGCCGCCGTCGCCGGACTGCGCCAGGCGGGCGTGATCGACTACCTGCTGCACGGCCTGCTCACCGCCGCCTGGTCCCTGGCCCTGAGCGGCGACCCGGACGCGGCCCGTGCCGCACTCGACGAGGCCCTGCAGATCGCCCGACGCGGCCCCATGCCGCTTTTCGAGGCCGATGTGCTGCTCTACCGGGCGCGGCTTGGAGGGGGGCGTCCCGCTCCCCATTCGGCGATGTTGCCACGGCCGCGCGGGGGCAGGATGCCCCCGCTCCCAGTTCCCCCCAAGCCGACCTCGCCGCCGCCCGCCGCCTGATCGAGCACCACGGCTATGGCCGCCGCCTGCCGGAGCTTGAGGACGCCGAGGCGGCTCTGGGTAGCCCCTGACCCGGACACCGCGGACCCCGGCGCCGACGGGTGCGATCCAAAGTGATGTGGTCGCAGACACGCGTAGGATGGGCAGAGCGAGAGCGATGCCCATCCGGCCATCGCGGCGCTTGATGATGGGCATCGCTCTCGCTCTGCCCATCCTACCGAAAGGCCCGGCCCGAACAAATCACATCACTTCCGATCACACCCGGCGCCGATCATTCGCACCCGCGCCGCCGGACTTTGGTTAGACTGCCCACCAAACCACCCGAGGATAGGCCGATGCGTAAGCCTGTAGGCTGGGGTGACGAAGGAACCCCAGCGTTGGCCGCGTCGCGTGGATGTTGGGGTTCGTTCCTCACCCCAACCTACGGACTTCCTCGCATTGCGCGCCGAGCTCGACGACCGTCTGCATGAGGCCGCATAGCGCGCTCGCCCGGTATCTCGCGGGTGTCGAGGTCGTTGGTCCGCACAGCGGACCCTGCAGGTCACGGTGTAACCGTAGGGTCCGCTCTGCGGACCGCCCGCGACTGGTCAGGATGCCCGGTCGCCGCGATCATCCGCCGCGAACGTGTGTGCCGGCCCCTCATCCAGCCGCTGATCCGGCTCCGGTACGGCCCGCGTGCCTTCCACCAGCGGCCCCTCCGGATCGCCCGGCGGAACCTCGGTGTCGTGTCGGCGATCCATCACCACCTCCACGTCCGGCAGGATATCGGCGAACTCCACGCCGTAGATCTCCCAGATCGCGACGAACAGCGAGGCGATCACCGGGCCGATGAAGAGTCCCGGAAAGCCGAACATCAGGATGCCGCCCAGGGTGCTGAAGAAGATCATCAGCTCATGCAGCTTGGTGTCCTTGCCCACCAGAATGGGGCGCAGAACATTGTCCAGACTCCCCACCACCAGGCCGCAGAACGCGGCCAGCGCGATGCCGGTGCCGACCTGCCCCTGCACGATCAGGACGATGACCGCCGGGATCCAGATCAGCGCGGTACCCACGTTGGGGATGGTGGACATGACCGCCATCACCGACCCCCAGAAGACCGCGTTCGGGATGCCCGCCACGTAGAACGCGAGCCCGGCCAGGCTCCCTTGGAGGAGACCGATCAGCAGCGAGCCCTTGAGCGTCGCTCGCGTCACCGAGGTGAACTTCTCCAGCATCAGCCGCTCTTCCTGAGTCTTGAGCGGCAGGTAATAGAGAATGCGTTCGATCAGCTTGTCGCCGTCCATCTGCAGGAAATATAGGCTGTAGAGGAATACGAAGGTCATGAAAATCAGATTCACCGCCCCCAGCGTGATCGAGGACAACCCCTCGACCACCACCTTGCTGACGACCGTCGTCGCCTCGCCGACCTGCTGGGCGATCTTGCCCCAGTGCGGCGCCAACTGCTCGTAGAAGGGCAGGCGATGCAGCAGTTCGGACGCCGCGCCCGGCTCGTTCAGCGTGGTCTTCAGCCAGACGCTGAGGAGCTGGCTCACGTCCAGCGCCTGCGATATCAGGACGCCGGCCAGCAGGATCAGCGGGAGCAGGACCATCACCGCCATGATCGACAGGGTGGCCAGGGAGGCCAGCCCGCGGCGGCCGTTGAACAGCGTCTCCAGCCGCAGGAACAAGGGGCGGGCCAGCGCGCTGAAGACACCCGCCATCAACAAGGACATCAGAAAGCCATGGATCATGGAAAGGAAGAGCGCGGAGATCCCGAGCGCCAGGATCAGGACCACCGCCTTGCTGACCTGGTCTTGCGTCATCGTGTCATCCTCAATGGCCGGGTGTGTCGGCGCTGGTGGAAAGGAATCAACCGCGGCGGCCGAACAGCCGGCCGAACAGCCCGCCCTGGGTCGCGCCCGCGGTCGCCTTGACCGGCAGCGCCGCCGCCGCGGCGCTCTCGGTTGCCGCGTTCGCCTGCCAGCGGGCGCCGCGGGCCTCCCAGTCCGCGGCCGACGGGTCGGTGCCCCAGAGCCGGATGGTCCGATCGGCGCTCCCGGAGATCAGATAACGGCCGTCCGGCGTGAACTCCAGCGCATAGACATCACCGACATGCCCGGTAAGCCGGCCGAGCTGCTCGCCCGTGATGGTATCCCACAGCATGATGGTGCGGTCCGCACTGCCGGTGGCGAAGGTGCGGCCGTCGGGGCTGAACACCGCGGTCCAGACGGGGTACCGGTGCTCGTTGCGTTCCTGGAGCAGTGTGCCGGTCGCCAGATCCCAGACGCCGACGACCCCGTCCACATTGGTCAGCAGCACGCGCTGGCCGTCCGCGGTGAACCGCACGCTGTTGATGCCGTTATGGATCACCTCGACCCGGCCGACTTCCTGGCCGGTCGCCACGTCCCACAGGATGAGGAAGCTGTCGCGGCTGCCGGAGGCGAGCAGGCGCCCGTCGGGGCTGAAGGCGACGCCTTGCACATACTGGTTGTGGCCCTCGATGTGATGGACCTGCTCGCCCATCAGGGTCCAGATGGCGACCGTGCCGTCCTCGCTGCCGGAGGCCAGCAGCTTGCCCTGCGGCTGGAAGGCGACGCTGTAGATCAGGCTGGAGTGCCCGCTCTTCGACCACAGTGCCTCGCCCGTTTCGGCATCCCAGACCCGTACCACCGCGTCGGTTCCGCCGGAGGCCAGCACCCGGCCCTCGGGGTGAAAGGCCACCGAGTAGACCCGGCCCTCGTGGCCGCGCAGCGTCTGGAGGGTGCGCCCGGCTTCCAGGTCCAGGACCCGCACCGTGCTGTCCCAACTGGCCGTCGCCAGCAGTTGGCTGTCGGGGCTCACCGCCAGCCCGTAAATGGTATCGGTTGCGCCGGGACGCGCCACAAAGCGCCAGGTGTCGGACATGGGAGGTTCCTCTGAATCGGGTTGCGATCGGGTCGCAGGGGTCGTCGGGTGTCTTGGGTACCCGGCGGTCGGCAGTGTGCACCAAGGTGCGGCCGGTAAGGCGCAAATCTTAGGGGAATCGAGCGGCGCCAGCTTGGATATTCGCACGGGTCAGGCGCGTTGTGGGTGCACGGCGTGTTTCGCTGGACTCGGGCGGGGCGGTGCCGTCCCGCCCGATCGGGGTTGCACGTGCCGCCCTGATCGGCCTTTCCAGAACCACTGCTGCCTCGGGCGCCACCCACGCGAGCGTCCGCCGCGGTCAGGTCAGCAGCCGTTGTGACCCCCGGTCCATCGCTGCTGTCGGGGAGTCAGGGAAAAGCCGACTCCGCGGACTGATCGCCGATAGTGATTCTTAAGTGTGTTCCCTGCTTCCATCCGGCAGCACCGACGATTGAGCACCTGCAACGAATCGACCTGTACGTCGCGGATGCCTTGGTTCAGAATATAACGGATCTAGCGCGATATTTCGTGGGGATACCTTAGGACCTGACACCTTTCGGTTCTTGTCGTTCAGAAAGCATAGCAATCAAGGGGAGTTGATTTGTGAACAAGATCGGCGCACGGGTCGTCCGTACATATGCCCTTTTTGCGCTTTGTGCGGCATTGTTGCTGGGCTCGACGCCGGCACTGGCCGTGGGGGCTGCGAAGTTCGATGGCACGCCGATCCGTATCCTGCATGTGATGAGCTATCACACCCCCTGGCGCTGGACCGAGGGCCAGTTGGAGGGCTTCAAAGCCGGGCTCGGGGATGTCAAGGCGGAGTACAAAGTCTTCGAGTTGGATACGAAACGCTATTCCGATGCCGGGCAACAGGCTGAGCGCGGCCAGGCGGCACGTGCCTTGGTTGAGCAATGGACGCCGCAGGTGATCTATACCACCGATGACGATGCCCAGGAGCTGGTCACCCGGCATTATATCAATACGCCAATCGTTCTGGTGTTCAGCGGCGTGAACAAGGCGCCGGAGCATTACGGCTTCGACAGGGCCGATAATGTGACCGGAGTCGTCGAGCACGAGCATTTCACCGAATCCGTGCAGTTGCTCAAGCGGGTCGTACCGACAATGAAACGTCTGGTGGTGGTGCTGGACGATGCGCCGATGTGGGTGCCGGTGGTCGAGCGGATGAAGGCGGCAAAGTTGCCGCCGGACGTCAGCGTCGTGGCTTGGGAAACGATTCGGACCTTCGACGAGTATAAGCAGCGCATCATGGCCTATCCCGAGAAAGCGGATGCGATTGCCCTGATCGGTATCTTCAATTTCAAGGACGCGGCGGGTAAGAATGTGCCCTATCAGGACGTACAGCGGTGGACGGCAGAACATTCCTCACTGCCGGATCTCAGTTTTTGGGTCGACCGTGTGCACCACGGAACGCTGGTGGCAGTCACAGTTTCCGAGCGCGAGCAGGGGCTGGCGGCCGGGCGACTGGCACGACAGATTCTGGTCGACGGCAAGTCGCCCCGCGACCTGCCCATTCAGCCCACCACGAAAGGGATGCCGGTCATCAGCCTGGCCCGAGCCAACAAGCTTGGTATCCGGGTGCATAGCGACTTGCTCCTGTCCGCGGAGGTGATTACCCGCTTCGACTGGGATACGAAATGAAGCAGGGACTGCGCGCCAAGATCTTGTGGATGGCCGGCAGTGTGTTTGTCCTGACCGTGGTTGCCGTACTGCTGACTGCGGCGCACACCTTTTCTCAAGCCTACAGCAGGGCGATGGCTGAACGAAGCGTCGCCGTCTCGCATGAAGTGGCGGCGCAATTCGAGCGCATTCTGGCGCTGGGATTAAGCGCCGAGGAGATCATTGGCTTCGACGATCGTTGCAATCGCGTGGTTGGCAGTCACGAAGACCTGGAAATCGTTGCAGTTTACGATGCCTCTGGCCGGGTACTGTTCCAGAACTCCGCGGGGGAGGCGCGCGAACGCTTACCCGATCTGGCGGTCGTCCAGGCTGGCGTCAGTGCCGCCGTCGAACAGCAGTTCACCTTCGCGATTCAGGGGCGAGACTTTTTTGCCACGCTCAAGCCGGTATCCGATGCCTCGGGGCAGGCCGTCGGTGCCGTGGTGGTCGCTGCCGCGCAGGAAAGCCTCGACCGTCGCCTGACCGGCTTTGTGTCGAGGGTGCTTGGGGTTGGCGGACTGTTTATCGTCTTTGGTATGGCGATCCTCTACTGGGCGCTCACCCGTTACGTCATCTCGCCGCTGCTGGAGGTGATCGGCGCTGTCGATGGCCTTCGCCGGCGCGATGAGGATGCCCATGAAGCCATCCGGGTCGATGCGGTGGGAGAGGCGAAAGTGCTGGTCGATACCTTCAACCAGTTGCTGGCGCAGAAAGCCCGGCAACGCCGCGAACTGGCCGTGGCCAAGGAACTGGCCGAAGCCGCCAATCGCGCGAAATCGGCTTTCCTGGCCAACATGAGCCACGAACTGCGGACGCCGATGAACGGTATCATGGGTATGCTGGAACTCGCCCGGCGGCGCATGACTGATCCAACAGGGATCGCGCAGCTCGACAAGGCCAAGGGCGCGGCACGTCACCTGCTCGGCTTACTCAACGACGTGCTCGATATTTCCAAGATCGAAGCTGAGCGCATGGCCTTGGATGATGCGCCCCTGCGGCTTGAGCATGTGCTGGCAGACGTGACCAGTCTGATCGGTCACGAAGCACGCCGGAAAGGGCTAACGCTGCATGTCGACCTGCCCGATCACCTGGCCCGGCTGCCGCTGACCGGTGACCCGGTGCGCCTTGGTCAGATCTTGCTCAACCTCGTCGGTAATGCCGTCAAGTTCACCGAGCGCGGCAGCGTGACGGTGCGCAGCCGCATGCTGGCGGACGATTGCGAGCGGGTGCAGTTGCGTTTCGAGATCGTCGACACCGGCGTCGGCATCGAGCCGGACGCCCAACCCCGGCTATTCAGGGCATTCGAGCAGGCGGACAACAGCACGACCCGCAAATACGGCGGCACCGGGCTCGGGCTGGTGATCAGCAAACGACTGGTACAACTGATGGGCGGCGACATCGGTGTCGACAGTTCACCGGGCGGAGGCAGCAAGTTCTGGTTTACCGTCCGCCTGGGGCGGCATCATGCGGTCGCCTCATCACCGCTTGCCCAAGCCGGCAGGATCAAGGCCGAGGCCGAGTTGCGCCGGGCGCACGGTGGCAAGCGTATTCTGGTGATCGAAGACGAACCGATCCATCAGGAAGTGGCGCGGTGTCTGCTCGAAGACCTGGGGTTATGCATCGACACGGCGAACAACGGCCGAGAGGCGGTGGTACTGGCGCAAAGAGAAACCTACGATCTGATCCTGATGGATATGCAACTGCCCATCATGAACGGTCTTGACGCCACGCGCGCGATCCGCGCAGAGTCGCTGAACCAGTCAATACCTATTCTGGCCATGACTGCCAATGCGTTTTCCGAAGATCGTCAGCACTGCATTGAGGCTGGTATGAATGATCATCTTGCTAAACCGGTTGACCCCGAGCGGCTGTACGAGACCATTCTCAAGTGGTTGACAATGTCACGCACCTGAGCAGCGGTGCTGTTGCGGTGTGCGCCGCTGTCCCCCTGCTTCTCATAGGCCGGCATTGCCAAGCCGTAGAAGAGCATCGCTGCCGGCATGAACGACCATATCGCCAAGCCGATCGATCCGGACAAGGTATTCGAGGCTTTGCTGAAACGGCTGGAACAGCCAGATCGTTGAGCGATGGGGTATTCCGAAAATGAATCCCAAGGCCTTGATAGGTTCGGGCTGGGAATCGATGGGAAAGGTGAGCAGTTCAGGAGTGAAGTTGTCCGGGACCCCGGCCTCGGCAAAATCCAGAGTGTATCCGTAGCTTCTGTTTCCAGGCAGCAGTGGCGCAGGGATGAAGGCCGCGCACGGTTCCGAGTCCAGCACGGTCGGGCGGGAAAAGCTCGATACCGCGCCCTTCCTGGTGGCCATTGCGCGAGCCTGTCGCACGGCGTCGAGCGTGTAGCGATGGTCAGCCAGGTTCCTGAGAGACTCGACCTATAGCACCGGCAGTGCCGTGCGCTCCACCACCCGCCACAGCACGAAACTGGAGTACGCGCCGGTCACGTGATCCAGCGCGGCGCTTGGTGCGAGGGCTGGTAAGTGAAGCGTCAAGCAGCGGGGGCAAGCCGTTGTGTCCTCTTCGCGCGCCCGCGGACACGATGCTTTCGTGGTACGTCCCCGGTTTCCCCTCCCCGGTTTCCCCCCGTCCCCGGTTTCCCCCCGGTTTCCCACGCGTCGTTTTCCGCTCGATTGCTCCCGCCTGGCCAGTCGGCCGGAGGCTGCGCCCCCGGCCGGCTGCAACCTTATCCTACTGCAGCAGGGTCAACCGCGCTTCGCTCTGGTTGCGCTGGTAGAGGTTGAGGTACCCGCACCGGCCGAAGTGATTCCGGGAAGGGTACGGCGTGTCCGACTGCTGGATGTCGCCTTCCCAGCCGGGACCGTTCGAGATGTAGGTCTTGAACTCGAACCAGCCGTCGGCGGTCCGGCTGCAGTCCATCTCCACGTCCAGCATCCAGTAGTGCGGTCCCTCCCGATTCAGCGGCTCGACGCCGAAGCCGTCGGCGGCCACCGTCCGCGCGGGAGGACCCCAGGCTGCCGGCCAGGTGTTGGTCGTCCAGTCGAGCGGCGTGCCGGCGGCCGGCATACCGTTCGAGACACCCGTCTGATTGGGTTCGCGGCCATACCAGTCCAGCGCCTCGTCACCTTGTTTCCAGGGATTGGTCGTCGCGTTCCGGAGGTTCAGGTGGTGAATCGGGACGGCACACCGGTAGTTGGAGACCGTGCAATCGCGGTGCAGGGTCGCGTTGGCATAGTCGTGATCGATACCGCCGCGTATGAACATGTCCTGTCCGGGAACGGTTTCCGCCTTGATCAGCACCACCGTCCGCGCCCATTGGCCCGCATCCGGGGTCTTGGCGCCGACGTGGATGGCCGTCGCGGTCCAGGGGGCAACCTGGAAGCGCGCGGTGCCGCCGGTAGCGACGGTGATCACCGATCCGGTGCAGGCCCCGTCGACCAGTTCGCCGTCCCAGGCATTGCAGTAGCGGCCGGCGCCGAGCCCGGTCTGCAGGGTCTGATCGAGTGGCGCAGCCTCGCGGTTGATGACCACGAAACCCAGGGCGCCGCGTCCGAACGCGATCTGGTTGTTGCCGTTGTCCCACCAGTGATCGACGTGCCAGGCCGGCAGCGTGCTGTTACGGAAGGCCACCATATTGGCGATCGGCCGCCAGCGATGCTCACACATCCACCGGGCGCCGGCGTCGAAACAGGCGTTGCGTGCGCCGGGACCATCACCGTCCCAGACCCGCTGGGTCGTCCAGTTGGCGGCAGCGGGATAGTCCGCCACGTCCAGCACACCCTGGTGGAGACCGTTATGCGGCGGTCCGAGAAAATCATCCTTCACCGGCATGGCGACGACGCTCGTGATGTCCTGCCCCGGATTCTGGTCGAAGCGCCAGATCTCGCCGTTGCCGAACCGGTAACTCGACATCACACTGGGATAGCCGTAGGGCCAGGCCAGCATGAAGACGTTGGCCAGGGTGTAGGCGCTCAGGTTGTTGCGGATGTCCTTGATGACTTGCCCGCCGCCGCCATGGCCGCGTTGATTGTCATGGTTGTCGATGAAGGCGATGGACTGGACACTGGCCTGCAAGTCCCAGCCCTCGCCAAAGGGGACCGGGTCGTGCAACAGGGCGAGCGGACCGTCCCGGAACTTCTCCGCCAGTTTGCGGCCGTATTCGAACTCGGTGACCTTGCCGTTGGCATAGGCCGCACCGGGATCGGCCGGCGTGCCGATGATCTCCTGAAAGACCAGTACCGGACGCGCCCCGCCGGGATTGATTGCTGTATTCTCGATCAGCACGTTGGCCGCCGCGGCGGCCTTGGTGAGGATGGCATGCAAATCGGCAGGCGCCAGGTGCTTGGCCGCGTCGATGCGCAGGCCGTCCACCCCCAGGGCGAAGAGGCTGGCCAGGTAATTGGCGATGGTACTGCGAACGTCATCCCGCTCCGTCGCCAGGTCGGCCAACCGCTCCAACTCGCAGTTGAGGTCGCTGGTACAGGCATGATGGAAGTGCTCGGTCTGATAGGCCGGCAGGGCCCCGGCCACGCGGCCGGCGTCCGCGGGCTCGAACAGGTTTGCGAACGCGAAACCACCCGGCGTGAAGGTGGCCCCGGCGACCCCGCGGTTCCCGTACTGGGGCTGCTGCTGGTCGCAGTCGGGACGGCAACTCGCCATATGATTGATGATCGCATCGACATAGACCTTGACGCCGGCCGCATGGCAGCGCGCGATCATCGCCGCGAACTCCTGCCGGGTCCCGCTGCGGCTGGTCATCCGATAGCTCACCGGTTGGTAACGCTCGTACCAGGGGCGCCCCAACAACAGCCGATGTTCGTTGGGCGGCGAGACCTGGACCGCGGCGTAGCCCTTGGGGCCGAGAAACGCCTCGCACTCGCGCGCAATGTCATTCCAGGTCCATTCGAACAGATGCACAAAGGCGGTACGCGGCACCGCCTCGTCCGCCGCGCTGCAGGTCGCGGCAAGCAGCAGTGCCGAGATCAGGAAGCACCTGCGCGGCCCGCCGCCGAACCACCCGCACCAATCGGATACTTTCATGGTCCTCTGTCCTCACGATGATCATTTTTATAATCAGGACTGCCCGTCCACGGATCGGAGGTTCAACCACCCGCGACCCGGTCTCGGCGCGATCCTAGCCCCGGTCAGGGCCGAGAGCAAGGCGGCGGAATGCGCATCGACCACCACTCGCGAGCCCCTGCGGTCATGGGGCCTATAATGTGTCAGGAGTATTGCAACTGCGTCACAAACGCGCGAACGTTTGGCCACATTCGACGGCCGGATGGCATGACAGGGGTATTCTGATGACTTGGCTGCCCAATTTCCTCACCTTGACCCGTCTACTGTTGGTCGTACCCGTGATCTTGCTGCTTGCATTCGGGGGCACGACCGCTGCCTGGTGGGCTTTGGGTCTCTTTCCGGCGGCATCGGCAACCGACTTTTTCGACGGTTGGCTGGCGCGGCGCCTGGACTGCGCGTCCAATCTTGGCCTCTTTCTCGATGCGGATTTGTGGCAGCGGGCGCCGGTGGCTATGGAGCAGCGTTGACGCCGCTCGCCATCCGCTTCCACGAGGCCATTGAGCGATTGGAGCATAGCCTGATCGGCAGCGGACAGGGACGCGGGCGCCGAATAGGATCAGGTCTCGCTGCTCCAGCCGCGTGTTTGAGGATGGGCGCCTAAAAACTTTGATGCCAGGAGTTTTTTCGACGGTCGGGTTACTTTTGGCAACGGTTCTTTTGTTGTCTCTCTTGGCAACAGGTTCGTTGCCAAGAGTCTCCTCTCGATGAGCTTGTTCAGACCGTAGACGAGATCCGCGCAAACGTCGTCGCGTGGCGCAAGTCTATGGGAAGGGCCGCCGGGCTTGTCGCGGCCTTGATCATCGTTCCGGCTAGCGCCCGTGAGTGGTGCGCTGGTGGCCGAGGCTCTAGCCGGATCAGGGCCGCGCAGATGCGATGTCGACCGGCTAAGGTGATTTCCGGAACACCGAATACCACCTACCATCGGCTCGAATGTAGGTGCGACTTCAGTCGCACCGATTCGGACGCAGGTGCGACTGAAGTCGCACCTACACTGACCGGTATCCAAATTGTCGGAAATCGCCTAAAGCCTCGACCTCCAGTTTTCTTGTGGCCGGAACGATCGAGCACAACGCCATCGTCGTGAACATCGTCAGTGAACTGAGCATCCGGATGAAGGGTCGGCCCTGCCAGGTCTACGCCAACGACCTGAAGGTGCGCATCCGCTCCGCCGACACCGGCAAGTCCCCGGACCTGATCGCCCTGTGCGGCGAGCATCAGTTTCACGATGGCCGCCGCGACGTGCTGCTCAATCCCAGACTGATCGTGGAGGTGCTGTCGGATTCGACCGAGGCCTGCGACCGCGGCAAGAAAATTGCCATCTACCGCCAGATCCCAAGTTTCAGGGAGTACCTCCTGGTTTCCCAACACCAAGTCCAGGTGGATCTGTTCAGCCGGGCTAACGACGGCCGTTGGACCCTGTCGGACTATTCCGCCCTGACCGACTGCGTGCCCCTCTGCCCAGCGTCGGCTGCACCCTGTCGCTGGCGGAGGTCTACGTTAAGGTGGATCTTAAGCCTGCCTGAAGCCGCGCCGCGGGCCGCCAGGCTGCCGCCTGAGGACTGATCTCACCTGGGCCTGATCGGCAAGAAAACCGGTCCTCCGCCGGATCATCGGGCTCAGCGTCTAGCTCCCTCGTTACGGGCGGCCTGGCGGAAGGGCAGGCTCTCGGGGGTCATGGTGTTGACCAGCATGCCGGGGCTGTAGATCTCGAGGCGGTCGTCGAACAGACGCAGCCGCACCTTGCTGGAAGAGCCGGGCCGACTGGTCCGGCGGCATGGGCCGCTTGGATGAGCCGACACGGTGCAGATAACCCCCGGGACTCTGATGGACGAAGAGGCTGCGGGTCACATCCACCCGCAGGACGGGTCGCTCCTGGCCGAGCGGGTCGGGCAGCGTGAGGCGCTCGATCAGCGGGGCCAGGGACAGTTTGATGGATGACTCGCAAGCCTCCAGGACCAAGGTATCTGCGGCGTCGAGCCGCTCGGCGGGGATGCCGATGACCTCCCGGCTGCGGTCGTCGACCCCCAACACCAGGACACCCCCGGCGCTGTTGGCCAGGGCCGCGAGCGCGTCGGCCAGATCGTCGCACGTCGGGCCGCGCACCTTGGTCCCGGCGAAACGGACCTCCTTGAGCTCCAGCAGCCCGTCCTCGCCGAGACGGATTTTCTCGACGCGAGCCCCGTGGAAGGGCCAAGTCGGGTCGGTCATTAGGCGTCGCCTCCGATGAGTTTGGTTTCTGAAAAGCGGCCTACAGCACCGGCAGCGCGGTGCGCTCCACCACCCGCCGCAGCACGAAACTGGAGTGCACGCCGCTCACGCCCTCGATGCGGGTGATGCGCTCCAGCAGCAGGTCCTGATAGTGCTCCATGTCGCGGACCACGACCTTGAGTTGATAGTCCGCGTCCCGACCGGTGATCAGCAGACATTCCAGCACCTCGGGCATGGCCGCGACGGCGGCGTCGAAACCCGCGAAGCGCTCCGGAGTGTGGCGGTCCATGGAGACGCTCAGGATCACCATCAGATTGAGACCGAGCCGCTTGGCATCCAGCATGGCGCGGTAGCCGGTGATGATGCCCGCCTCTTCCAGCGCGCGCACCCGCCGCAGGCAGGGTGAAGGCGAGAGGCCGATCCGGTCGGCCAAGTCCTGATTGCTCAGCCGGCCTTCCTGTTGCAGTGCTTCAAGGATGCGGCGGTCGTAGTTGTCGAGGTTCATGCATCTTGCCCGGCGCTGACTACTGATCGATGTGCTGATGCTGAGTACGGGGAGATACTAGCAGAAAATTGCCGAAATCGTGCAATGCGAGGCTGTATTCGCAATCATCTGGCGCGGCCATCGGTGTAATCTATGCCCTGTCGACCAAGGCAGCGACACCCGGCAAAAGCCCACCAGGCATGCGCCGATCAGGCCCCAGTTCCTTACCGGGAGCGGGGCCGCCTCAGTGCCCCACCAGGGCGAGGTCAGCAAGCCGAATCCCAGGAGTACGGCCTCAGCGCGCCCCCCGCCGGGGGACCGGACGCCCCACGAGACCAGCAAGAGAGACAGCTATGATGCACTTCGACCACCGCAAGTACCAACCTGGCCCGGTGTTGGCGATGCCGCACCGCCAGTGGCCCGACTGCAGTATCCAACAGGCGCCGATCTGGGCCAGCGTCGACCTGCGCGACGGCAATCAGGCGCTGCTGGAGCCGATGGGCGTGGCGCAGAAGCGCCGTCTCTGGGGGCTGCTGGTCCGCCTGGGCGTGAAGGAGATCGAGGTCGGTTTTCCCGCGGCCAGTCAACCGGACTTCGACTTCGTGCGCTGGCTGATCGAGGCGGATCAGATTCCCGCGGATGTCACGGTGCAGGTTCTGGTGCAGGCGCGCCAAGACCTGATCCGCCGCACTTTCGAGGCGCTGGCCGGGGCGCCGCGGGCGATCGTCCATGTCTATAACTCCACCTCCCCGGTGCAGCGTGACTGGGTGTTCGGCAGCGATCGGGAGGGCGTCAAGGCGATTGCCCGCCAGGGTGCCCGCTGGGTGCGGGAGGAGGCGGCCAACTATCCGCAGACGCACTGGACCTTCCAGTATTCACCGGAGAGTTTCACCGCCACCGAGCCGGATTATGCGGTCGAGGTGTGCGAGGCGGTGATCGCGGAATGGGCGCCGACCCCGGATCACCCCTGCATCATCAACCTGCCGGCCACGGTGGAGGTGGCGAGCCCCAACCGCTTCGCCGATCAGGTCGAATGGTTCGCGACTCACATCAGCCGGCGGGACGCGCTGATCCTCTCGGTACACACCCATAACGACCGCGGCGGAGCGGTCGCGGCAGCCGAATTGGCGCTGCTGGCCGGCGCCGACCGGGTGGAAGGGACCTTGCTCGGCAACGGCGAGCGCACCGGTAATATGGACCTCGTCACGCTCGCCATGAACCTGTACAGCCAGGGCATCGACCCTGGGCTCGATCTCAGCCGGCCGGACGAAATCCTCGCGGTGGTGAGCGAGTGCACTGGGATTCCCACCCACCCCCGGCATCCCTGGGTGGGCGAACTGGTCTACACCGCCTTCTCGGGCAGTCACCAGGACGCCATCCACAAGTGTCTCAAGCGGCAGAGCGCGGACGCGCCCTGGCAGGTGGCCTACCTGCCGATCGACCCGCGCGACCTGGGCCGCACCTATCAGGAAGTAGTGCGGGTCAACAGCCAGTCCGGCAAGGGCGGGGTGGCTTTCGTGATGGAGCGTGAACATGGGCTCAACCTGCCGCGCTGGCTCCAGATCGAACTGGCGCAGATCGTCCAGCGCGAGAGCGAACGCGACGGCGGTGAGATCGACGGGCCACGGATTCACCAGTTGTTCCGTGAGCACTTCGTGCGCGATCAGGGGCCTTGGCGGTTGACCGGCTATCGACTGGCCCGCAACGGTCACGACCGGATCGAGGTCCGTCTCGGCACTCCCGCCGGGGAGCGCACCCTGCACGGTGAGGGTCAGGGGGCCATCGGCGCTTTCGTCGATGCTTGGACGCGCGCCTTCGGTCAGTCCATTCAGGTGCTGGATTACCAGGAACACGCCATCGGCGAGGGCACCGATGCGGAGGCGGCGGCCTATGCCCTGATCACTGTGGACGGGGAGCGGGTCAGCGGGGCGGCGATCGACCGCGACGTGGCGGGTGCCTCACTGCAGGCGGTGCTGGCGGCGCTGAATCGGTCGGTGCCGACCGTGGTGCACGATGTGGCGACGGAGCAGGCCTTGGCGGCCTGAGCGGGGCGTGCCGGTCGGTGGTTGCCCTAGGTGATTTCCGGGAAAAGATGGACCAACGTGTAGGGGCGACTTTAGTCGCCCCTGTAGCCCTGACGCCGAACGAAAATCGACCCTGATCCGGTCGATGCCGCCAATCGCCTTAGGGGTCGACCGAATAGACCGCTGTTTTCTGGTTATTGCCCTCGCGGGTCTCCCGCGTGTCGCAGTAGCTGTCCACGAAGGCACGCAGAGCCTTGGTCCCGGCGGCTCCCCCGAGCAGTCCGTCGATGGTCAGAGTAGTGCTGGCGCCCGCCGCCAGGGTGCCGACACTGACAAAGGTGTCGCCATCCGCTCGACAGGTCTGGGCCGTGGGTTGATCGACCCAGACATCCAGATAGCCTCCATTGCCGGCCCCCGAGCCCTGGTTCTTGACCGTGACCGTCGCACTGAAGGTTGCGCCGGCGCTCGGGTTGCCGGAGGGCAGGACGATGCTGGTCACCACGAAATCAGGTGTCGGCCGGCCGACGACGGTATACGCCTTGGTGAACTGGTTGTAGGTCTCATTGGTTTCGGCGGTCTGGCACTGGCTGTCGATGAAGACGCGCAGGGTCTTGGCCCCGGCCGTCCCGGCCGGCAGGCCGTTGACCGTCACCGTGCGTTTGGCACCGACCGCGACGCGTCCCAGGGTCGCCGATTGGTCCCCGACCGCGGAGCAGCCCTGGGTGTCGCCCTGGTTGGCCCACACCTGCAGGGTGCCGAGCGTGCCGGCGATCGTGCCCTGGTACTGCACCGTGATGGTGGCGCTGAACGTGCTGTTGGCGAGCGGGTCAAGCGGGTCCATGGTCACACCGGTCACCACGAACGGTTACCTCAACCGCAATCACGACGGCCCTCCGGGCCCGAAGACCATCTGGCTCGGATTGCAGCGCGCGCGGGAGTTCGTCATCGCACTCCAGGCCCGCGAGGATATCGAGAGACGATGTGTATAACGAAGAGCGCTGGAGCGTGGGAGCGAGCGAACATTCGCCACCAGTGTCCGAGTACTCACCGCATCCTAGGTGTTTGAGCCTGGGAGCCCGATCAAGGGTTTTTCACGAAGACGCGGAAGAAAGAAAAGAAATTCTCTCACGAAGACACAAAGACACAAAGACACAAAGATAGAGAAGCCTTTCATGGCTTCTTATCTCTCTGTTCTTCTTCGTGTCTTTGTGTCTTTGTGAGAGCATCTTCTTGTTCGGTGGACAGATCCGCACCAGCCGCTTTGGCGAGGTACGGCGATTCCGCCCCGACGATCTAGGCCGCGTTTTCGTCCCGTGCACGATCGAGCATCTCGCGCGCATGGTCGCGCGTACGGCGGGTGATCTCGGTGCCGCCGAGCATGCGGGCGATTTCCTCGACCCGGGCGGCGGGGTCGAGCGGTTCGATGTGGGTATGGGTCTGTCCGTCGACAGTCTCTTTGCTGACCCGCAGTTGGTGGTGGGCCTGGGCGGCCACTTGCGGCAGGTGGGTGACGCACAGCACCTGACGGGCGGCGCCCAGGCGGCGCAGCAGGCGCCCGACGATCTCGGCGACGCCGCCGCCGATGCCGACGTCCACCTCGTCGAAGACCAGGGTGGGGACGCTGCCGCATTCCGCGGTGGCGACCTGGATGGCGAGGCTGATGCGGGAGAGTTCGCCGCCGGAGGCGACCCGCGCCAGGGCCTGCATGGGCTGGCCGGGGTTGGCACTGACCAGAAACGCGATCCGCTCCATGCCGCCGGCGCCCGCGGATTCGGCGGGCAGCGCCTCCAGCGCGACGGCGAAGCGCCCGCCGGTCATCCCGAGTTGCTGCATCGCCTGGGTCACGGTGTCGCCTAGCCGGGCGGATGCGTCGGCGCGGGCCTGCGACAGCCGGGCCGCCTGGGCGCCGAAGGCGGTCCAAGCAGCGTCGCGCTCGCCGCGCAGGGTGTCGAGGGTCTGGTCGGCCTGTTGCAGGGTCGCAAGTTCGGCGCGGCGGGTATCGAGCAGGTCGGGGAGTTGCGGGGCGAAGACGCGGTACTTGCGGGCGAATTCGTGGATCTGCGCGAGCCGGGCCTCCACCGTGGCCAGGGTGGCGGGGTCCAGGTCGAGTCCGTCCAGGTAATGGCGCAGGCTGACGGCCGCTTCATGGGCGTGGATCGCGGCGCCTTCCAGCAGCTCCCGCGCCTCGGCCAGCGCGGGATCGATGGTCTCCAGTTCGCTGAGATCCGCCGCGGCGCTACGCAGTTGGTCCTCGATGGCCGGCTCCGACTCGGCCAGCCCTTGCAGGACCGCGGCCCCGACCTCCTGGAGCCGACCCAGATGGCTCAGCCGCCGCTGTTCCTGATCCAGCGACACGAGTTCTTCGGCCTTGAGACCGAGTGCATCGAGTTCATCGACCTGAAAACGCAGCAGATCGAGGCGTTCGGCCCGTTCGGCCGCGGCGCCTTCGAGTTCGGTGAGCCGGCGGTCCAGCGTCCGGTAGTCGCGAAAGGCCGCGGCCACCGCGGCGGCCAGGTCCGGATGGCCGCCGTAGGCGTCGAGCAGGGTGCGCTGATCATTGGCGCGCAGCAGTGACTGGTGGGCGTGCTGGCCGTGGATGTCGACCAGCCGGTCGCCGAGTTCGCGCAGTTGGGTGGTGCTCGCCGCGCGGCCGTTGATGAAGGCGCGGGAGCGGCCTTCGCGGGCGATCAGGCGGCGGACGATGCAGTCGCCGTCGTCGTCCAAGGCCTGTTCCGCCAGCCAGGCGCGCGCGGCCGGACACTGGACCAGGTCGAAGCTGGCGACGACCTCGGCGCGCTCCCGTCCGGCGCGGATGACGGCGGCATCGGCTTTGTCTCCCAGGGCGATGCCCAGGGCGTCGATGAGGATGGATTTGCCGGCGCCGGTCTCGCCGGTGAGGGCGCTGAGCCCGGCGGCGCAGTCCAGCTCCAGGCGGCTGACGATGGCGACGTCCTGGATCAGGATGTGGGTCAGCATGGGCTGCACCGGTGCGGGGGATGGGTTTCGCCGCGCCCGACCCATCCGACAATCGGGCGGGCGCGCCGGCGCAGCCGGGGCGGTCCGCTCAACATGTCAGCGAGACCGGCGTCAGTCCTCCCCAGCCGAGCTTGGCGCGGAGAATCTGATAATGGTTGTGGCCCTTAGGGTGGAGCAGGCCGACCTGATTGGGATGACGCTCGACGCGCAGGCGGGTCTTGCGCAGGAGTGGGACCGCGGTCTGGCCGTCGCAGGTCATCTGGGCATCGCCGTTGTCCGGACCACAGACCCGGATCTCGATGCGGCTGGCACCCGGCACGACCAGCGGGCGGTTGCTGAGGTCGTGCGGGCAGATCGGCACCAGCAGGATGGCGTCCAGGGAAGGCGCGACCAGGGGCCCGCCGCCGGACAGCGCGTAGGCGGTCGAGCCGGTGGGGGTCGAAATGATCAGTCCGTCCGAGCGTTGGGCATTGACGAAGGCGCCATCGATGTAGGTCTCGAACTCGATCATGCGCGCCGTGTTCCATTTGTGGATCACCACGTCGTTCAAAGCCGCATAGGCGCGCTCCGGCGGGGTGTCGTCGCACGCGAGCACCGCGGCGGTGAGCAGGCTGCGCGTATCGGTCTCATACTCACCCTCCAGAATCGCATCCAGCGCGGTTTCACTGTGCTCGGGCAGGATGTCGACCAGGAACCCGAGGCGGCCCAGATTGATGCCGAGCAACTGCACCCGGCTGCCCGCCAGGGCGCGGGCGGCATGGAGCAGGGTGCCGTCGCCGCCGACCACCACGACCAGATCGCAGCGCGCCCCGAGCACCGCCACCGGCACGCCCTCCTCGGGCCGCAGGCGCAGCAGGCGAGCGCTCTCGGCGTCCAGCAGGACTTGGCAGCCGCGCAGTCGCAGGTGTTCGGTCAGCCGGCGCAGGGTGGCCTCGACTTCGGGCTCCTCGCTCTGTTTACCGATGATGCCGACGATTCGGAATTGCCGCATGGGCTTCCTTGGGGGTCCGCGCTGGTTGCGGGCAGGTGGTCAGTCCGAAACGGTAGCATGGGCGGTGCGGTACGCCAAGTGCGCCGCTGCAAGATTGTTGCGCGACGCTCAGGGCGCGCTGCCGGGGTTGGCCATGATCCGGTGCCTACCTTGACAGTCTCGTGGTGAGTCCCTAGATTGTGCGAGGGTTAGCACTCGAATCAAGAGAGTGCTAACAGACGGCTGGTTCGGCGCGCGCGATCTCCCGCGCGGTTCTCGTTCCCCCCGAGAGCGGCCAATCCCGGCGCCGATGCCGAGTCCGGCAGCCAGGCAGCGAGAAACAGATAAGGTGGGTCAACGCGGCAAACACTAGGGCAGGCATCCATTGACAGCACAAGCCAAATACTGCGACACCCAGGTCAGCGAGCGCGCCATGCACTTTCTGAAGGTGCTGGTGGAACGCTATATCAAGGACGGTCAGCCGGTGGGCTCCCGGACGCTCTCGAAGGACGCGGGTCTTGAATTGAGTCCGGCGACGATCCGCAACGTGATGGCTGATCTGGAAGACCTGGGGCTGGTGGTGTCGCCCCACACCTCGGCCGGGCGGGTGCCGACGGTGGCCGGTTATCGGCTGTTCGTGGATTCGTTGCTGACGATGCGGCCGCCCTCCGAGGAGGACATGGAGAACCTGCGGCAGCGCTTCACCGGCCCGACCGACTCCAAGTCGCTGGTGGAGGCGACGTCGCGGATGCTGTCGGGGATTACTCACCTGGCGGGCGTGGTGATGCTGCCGCGGCATGAGCGCAACGCCTTCCGGCAGATCGAATTATTGCCGTTGTCGGGAGCGCGGGTGCTGGCGATCCTGATCACCGGCGAGGGTGAGGTGCATAATCGGATCATTACGACCGAGCATGCCATCACCCGCTCCATGCTGGAAGAGGCATCGAATTATCTGAACCGGATGTTTACCGGGCAGGACATCAGCGAGGTGCGCAAGCGTCTCCTGGAAGACCTGAAGAACACCCACCAGAACATGGATGCGCTGATGATGCGCGCCGTGACCCTGGCCCATGACGTGGTGGCGGCGGCCGAACGCACCGATGACTGTGTCATCGCCGGTCAGACCAACCTGATGGAATTCGGCGAGTTGGCGAACATGGAGCGGCTCAAGCACCTGTTTGACGCCTTCAACCAGAAGCGCGAGATCCTGCACATCCTGGACCGCTGTATCGAGGCTGACGGGGTGCAGATTTTCATCGGCGAGGAGTCCGGATATGACCTGCTCGACGACTGCAGCCTGGTGACGACGGCCTACCGGGTGGATGATCAGGTGGTGGGTGTGCTCGGAGTCATCGGGCCGACCCGCATGGATTACCAGCGGGTGATTCCGATCGTGGACGTCACCGCGCGGCTGCTGGCCGCCGCATTGCGGCAGTAGCCATTTATTTCCGGCTGGGTGGCGGCGTCCGGAGCGGGGCGCGGCGGCACGGTCGATTGCAGTTACGGAGGTCACCATGACGACGCAGACAACGGATAATCAAATCACTGACCCTATGACAAACCCGAACACTGACTTGAATTCCGACCCGACCGCGTCGCGATCGGCGGCATCTGCGGATGGTCCTGAATTGCTCACCGCCGCGGAGGCTGAGTCGCCGGCCCCCGGCAGCGCGGTGCTGCTGGCCGAATTGGCCGCTGCCCGCGCCAAGGCCGACGAACACTGGGACCAACTGCTGCGGGCACGTGCCGAATTGGACAACCTGCGCAAGCGCCAGGCACTGGAGCTGGAAAAGGCTCATAAATATGCCTTAGACAGCTTCGTGCGTGAACTACTGCCGGTGCAGGACAGCCTGGAGTTGGGACACGACGCCGCCCGGGATGAGGGGGCCGACCTGACGCGGTTGCGCGAGGGTACCGCGCTGACCCTCAAACTCCTGTCCGACGCCTTGGCGCGCTTCGGCGTCGTCCCCGTGGAGCCCCTGGGTGAACCATTCAACCCGGAGTTCCACCAGGCCATGACCCTGCAGCCGCGCGACGATGTGGCCCCCAATACGGTCACCACCGTCATGCAGAAAGGGTACACGCTGAATGGTCGGCTGGTGCGCCCGGCGCTGGTCATGGTGTCCCGGGCCGCCTGAACGGATTGCATCGACCGCGCCGCCCCGGACCAGGGTGCGTGAGCACACCGGCTTGAACCGGCGCGGGTTTCCCCCCAACTGAGGGGCCAATTAGGCGCCCTGGCGCCGCTGCCATTTGCCAGCAACGAGAATTCGGAGAGAACGAATGGGAAAGATTATCGGTATCGATCTTGGCACGACCAACTCCTGCGTCGCCGTCATGGAGGGGGACACTGTCAAGGTCATCGAAAACGCCGAGGGCGATCGGACGACGCCCTCGATCGTCGCCTACAGTGGTGACAATGAAGTCCTGGTCGGCCAGTCCGCCAAACGGCAGGCGGTCACCAACCCCTCGCACACGCTGTTCGCCATCAAGCGCCTGATCGGCCGGCGTTACGAGGATCAGGTGGTGGCCAAGGACAAGGGCATGGTGCCCTACAAGATCGTCAAGGCGGACAATGGTGACGCTTGGGTGGAGGTCAACGGCAAGAAGATGGCGCCGCCCGAGATCTCGGCCAAGGTCTTGCAAAAGATGAAGAAGACCGCCGAGGACTACCTGGGTCACCCGGTCACCGAGGCCGTCATCACGGTCCCGGCCTATTTCAATGACTCCCAGCGCCAGGCGACCAAGGACGCCGGGCGGATCGCCGGCCTCGAGGTCAAGCGCATCATCAACGAGCCCACCGCCGCGGCCCTGGCCTACGGGATGGACAAGAAGCGCGGCGACCAGAAGATTGCGGTCTATGACCTGGGCGGCGGTACCTTCGATATCTCGATCATCGAAATCGCGGAGATCGAGGGCGAGCACCAGTTCGAGGTGCTGTCCACTAACGGCGACACCTTCCTGGGCGGCGAAGATTTCGATTTGCGGATCATCGAATTCCTGGCGGCCGAGTTCAAGAAGTCCGCGGGCGTCGACGTGCACAATGACCCGCTGGCGCTGCAGCGTCTCAAGGAAGCCGCGGAAAAGGCCAAGATCGAACTGTCGTCCAGCCAGCAGACCGACATCAATCTGCCGTATATCACGGCCGATCAGAACGGCCCCAAGCACCTGAACGTCAAGCTGACCCGCGCCAAACTCGAGTCCCTGGTGGAGGAACTGGTCGACCGGACCATCGAACCCTGCCGGATCGCGCTCAAGGACGCCAACCTGACCGCCGGACAGATCGACGAGGTGATCCTGGTCGGCGGTCAGACCCGGATGCCCAAGGTACAGGCCAAGGTCGAGGAGTTCTTCGGCAAGACCCCGCGGCGCGACGTGAACCCTGACGAGGCTGTCGCCATCGGCGCGGCCATCCAGGGCGGCGTGTTGGGCGGGCAGGTCAAGGACGTGTTGCTGCTGGACGTAACGCCGCTGTCGCTCGGTATCGAGACCCTGGGCGGGGTCATGACCAAGCTGATCGAGAAGAACACCACGATCCCGACCTCCGCCCAGCAGGTCTTCTCCACCGCCGATGACCACCAGACGGCGGTGACGGTGCACGTGCTCCAGGGCGAGCGCGAGCGCGCGGTGGATAACAAATCGCTGGGCCGCTTCGATCTCAGCGACATTCCGCTGGCGCCGCGCGGTGTCCCGCAGATCGAGGTCAAGTTCGATATCGATGCCAACGGCATCCTGAACGTCTCCGCCAAAGACAAGGCGACCGGTAAGCAGCAGTCGATCATCGTCAAGGCGTCCTCCGGACTCTCCGACGCGGAAGTGGCCAAGATGGTCAAGGACGCGGAGGCGCATGCGGAAGACGATCGCCGCTTCCACGAGCTGGTCTCGGCCCGTAATCACGCCGACAGCATGGTTCACTCCTGTCGCAAGTCCATGGAGCAACTGGGCGACAAGATGGAAGCGGGCGAGAAGTCGGGCATCGAGTCCGCCATCCGTGATCTGGAAGAGGCCATCAAGGGCGAGGACAAGGACCGCATCGAGTCGCTCACCAAGGCCCTGGGCGACTCCTCCGCCAAGATGGCGGAGCGGCTCTACGCGCAGGGTGCCGCGGGTGCCGCGGGTGCCGATGCGGCGGGCCAGGATGCCGGTGCCAAGACCGCGGGCGGCGGCAAGGACGACGTGGTCGATGCCGAGTTCGAAGAAGTCAAGGACGATAAGAAGTAGTGATTAAACCGCGTCCAGCGCGATATGCGTAACTTTCATGGTGTGTTCGGCCTTGGCGATTTCACTAACCTCGGTGGAGACGCGGTTTAGTGGATAGTGGATCGTCATCGCTGATTTGCGGCGCGCGGGCGGATCGTCCGTGCGTCGTTCATGTCGCGGCGAAAGGCCCCGCTCGATGAACCACCGACCACTAGCCACTAGCCACTAGCCACTAGCCACTGACCACTAACTACTGACCACCAACTACTGACCACTGCTGCTAATGCCCAAACGCGATTACTACGAAGTCCTGGGGGTTGCGCGCAACGCCAGCGAGGCCGACGTCAAGAAGGCCTTCCGGCGTCTCGCCATGAAATACCACCCGGACCGCAATACCGGAGACGCCGGTGCCGAGGCCAAGTTCAAAGAGGTCAAGCAGGCGTACGATGTGCTGACGGATGCCAAGAAGCGCAGTGCCTATGATCAGTTCGGCCACGCCGGTGTCGAGGCCGGTGCCGGCGGGTTCGGCGGTCCTGGTGACTTCGCCGGCGGTTCATTCCAGGACATTTTCGGCGACGTCTTCGGCGATATTTTCGGCGGGCGCGGCGGTCGGCGTACCGGTCGCGGGGCCGATTTGCGCTATGACCTCAGCCTGACGCTGGAGGAGGCGGTCGCCGGCAAAGACGTCAAGATCCGCATTCCCACGCTGGTCGAATGCCAGTTCTGCGGCGGCTCCGGGGCCAAACCGGGGACCAAGCCCAAGACCTGCCCGACCTGCAGCGGCGCCGGCCAGGTGCGGATGCAGCAGGGATTTTTCTCGATCCAGCAGGCTTGCCCCCAGTGTCGGGGCAAAGGTCAGATCATCGAGGAGGCCTGCCCCCACTGTCGCGGGCGCGGTCGGTTGCAGGAAGACAAGACGCTCTCGGTCAAGGTGCCGCCCGGTGTGGATACGGGTGATCGCATCCGGCTGGCCGGGGAGGGTGAGCGCGGCGAGCATGGGGGGTCCGCGGGCGATCTCTATGTCCAGGTGCAGGTGCAGGAGCATCCTATTTTCACCCGTGAGGATAGCCATCTCTATTGCGAGGTGCCGATCGGTTTCGTGGTGGCGGCCTTGGGGGGTGAGATGGAGGTCCCGACCCTGGACGGGAAGGTCAGCCTCAAGATCCCCGCCGGCACCCAGACCGGTCAGATGTTCCGGGTGCGCGGCAAGGGCGTGAAGCCGGTGCGCGACAGCGTGGTCGGCGACCTGATCTGTCGGGTGCTGGTCGAGACTCCGGTCAACCTGACCGAGCGCCAGAAAGAGTTGTTACGTGAGTTCGATACGAGCATGCAGGAAGGCGGGTCGCGTCACAGCCCGCAAGAGTCGACCTGGCTTGATGGGGTCAAGAGCTTTTTCGAGCGCATGGGCTTTTAATCGTTTTTCGCCTTGAGGGCGAAAAACGATCTGGTCGATCGAATGCCTGTGTGTCGGGGCACGCGAGTTAAGGCGATATCCGAAGAGCTTCGTACGCGCGTGCTCACCCTCCGGTGATCGGGGCGACGCAACTGGAGGCCGACGCTTTAGCGGGCGGCGGCGGCGCGTTCGGCTGAAACCTCGACCTCCGATCTGCTGTGCGGGTGCAGTAAAATCCGTAGGATTTGCTAAAAAAACAGGGCCGATGGCCCTGTTTTTGTTTCTCTCTATCTGATCGCTTGTTTCAGGCTGGGACTGCCCGCGAGCCGACCGCCCCATCAGGCCGGTCGGTCGCGAGTGCTTGACCTCAATATGCCATTGCCGGGGCGATGACGGCCGGCTGCGCCGCGCCCATCAGGTCCGCGCCCACTGCCGCTTGCTCGCTCTGGCCGCGCAAGGCGTAGGGAATCAGCGGTGCCAGGCTGATGGCGACGATGAACCAGAAGGCCTGACGATCCTTGGAACGGAGTGTCTCGTTGCTCATTGCGCTATCCTCGGTTGGTTGGTGTTTGCTTCTTAACATGGGCAAAGCCTGTTCATGTCAGGTGCCTGACTGAGCGGCTGACTTGCCGCTCGACAGATATATCTACCTGTTTTCCCTTTGCCCCTCTTGCCTACGGAACCAAGGATGGGTGCGGACCAAGAAAAGCTCAAGTAATACTCTGTTCAGAACATGGTCATTACAGAGTATTTTAGTAGGAATACCGGTGCCAACCGTCACTGCTCGGTTGAGCCCCCGGCCGGCGGATCTCCGCGGACCTTCCGCCAACCGGCAGAGCCGCACGCCGCCGGATCGGCTGCTAACGGGGCTCCGCCAGGCTTGATCGCGGCACGGGTGTGAGTTCGGGTCGCGCCTCGCCGAACCAGTGGACCAGGGGGGAATCGCCGGGCGGCCATTGGCCCTTCTGCCGGTTGTCGGGCGCCGTCCCGGTGAAGACCAGATAGCCGTACTTGCCGTAATGGGGGAGTTTGCGAGTCAGTCCGGGCACTGCCGCGGCGTCGGTTGTCGCGACCCAGCCGAGCGCCTGATCGCCGCGTTGGCGGGTGAGTGCCAGGCTGGCGTCAGTGGTGTCCACGGCCGCCCCGGCGATGTTCAGGGCCCGCGCTGCCGGGTCCAGGCTGAACCCCTGACTGCCCGCGGCGAAGGCGCCGAGATGACGGTTCTCCCAGCCCAGCAGCCACACCGGCCGGTCGGTCGGGAGCGCCGGGTGATCACTGTCCAGCGCGACCTGCCAGCCCGCATGACCGCGCTGCCACTCGGTCGCCAGTGCGCGATAGGCCTCAAGCAGGTCGGGCGGTGCGGCACCGGGGAGCAGGATCAGACCCTGCGCGGCGCCGAACAGCCCGCCCAGGGAGACCGCTGACTCTCCCGCCTCCAGGGTCCTGAAGCTGTCGAATTCCGGGTCCAGGGCTACGCGGAGCGGGGCGGCGGGCAGCTCGATGGTGAAATCGGTGTCGCGCCCCGTGAGCGTGACCAGGGTTTGCCGCGGTGCCCCATCGGTCAGGTGGACGACGACCGGAACCGCGAAGGGGTAGGGGGCCTGCCGTTGGGTCTGCGCGACCCGGCCGCTGACCCGGTAGCCGTTCGCGAGTGGTTCGGACCGGACCTCGGACAAGGCCAGGCGCGGTGCCCCGGTGCGGGTGGTCCAGGCGGTAAAATAGGTGCCGAGATCGCGGCCGGACACCGTCTCGAAGGCGCTGCGCAGTTGCGGATAGCCGGCGACGCGAAAGCGGTTGTCGGTGTAGAAGCGTTGCAGCCCCTGGATGAAGGCCGCATCGCCCAACTGGATGCGCAGGTTATGAAAGACCATGGCGGCCTTGCCGTAGCCGATCGCCTGACTGGCCGCGCCATGGCGTCCGCGGAACGCGATGAGCGGGAAGTCGGCCCCGGTACGCACATAGTCGGCGAAGGCGGCGAGGCTGTCGCGGCGATAGGCGGCGCCCTGGCCCTCGCGTTCCTTCATCAGGTGATCCGCCAGATAGGCGGTGAGCCCTTCGCTCCAGTTGCCGCCCTGGTAGTTGACATAGACGCCGTTGCCCCACCAATTGTGCAGCACCTCATGGGGATAAGAGGACGTGATGATGAACGGCAGCCGGATGACTTGCGGGCCGAGCAGGGTAAAGGAGGGCATGCCGTAGCCGGTCTCCCAGAAGTTCTCGACCAAGGCGAACTTGGCGTAGGGGTAGGGACCGATGAGCCGGCTGTAGAGGTCCAGATACTCCCGCGTGGCGGCCAGGTAGCCGGCGGCGAGTGGCGCATCGGGCGTGCGCAGCCAGACCTGGGCCTCAGCTTCCTGATGCGGCGGGGCGCCCTGGTCGCGGTAGAGTGTGAAGGGGGCGGCGATCAGATAGATATCGTCCTGGGGTTGGGTTTCGGCCCAGGCGGAGCCCATATCAGACCCATTGCCTGGTCCGGCGCCTTGGGAAACGGCCTGCCAGCCCGCGGGCAGGCTGACCCGCAGCGTGAAACGTTGCAGTGTGCCCGGCATCCGTGGGTACCAGCCGCTGCCGCCGTCGAGAAAGACCCCGTCCGGCCCGATGGTGCCGAGGGTTGTCTGCTGCTCGCGGCCCATGCCTTCGCTGACGGCCGTCAGCGCATGGCGGATCGTGCCGCCGTAGGTGAGGGTCGCGCTGCCGCCGGCCGTGGGAGTCAGGCGCAGCCGCAGAGCCTCCAGATGCGCATCCTCGCCCAGAACTTCCAGCGTCCCTTGGTCCGGCGCGACGCGCGGCGACAGGCCGGTGTGCAGCACCAGGTCGACGCTGTCGCGGCCGGGCGGGAGGGTGAGTCGATCGGTCACGGTCAGTTGGCCGGACGCCGGGTCGATGACCGCCGCGATCTCGTGATCGACGACCGGCAGGTCGGCCAGCACGGACAGCGGCAGCAGGAGGCTGCTGAGCACGATCGGCAGCAGGATGAGGCGGAGGAGTTTGCGCATCGGGGTCTGGGGGCTCGTGCAGGTGGCGGATTGGCGGCGGTCGGCGGCCTTGGTCCATCCTCTGGCGCCATGACCGAATTGGCTTATGATAACGCGGCCCGGCTTGGGCCAATACCAGCGAGGATTGCCGTGGCCGCTTGTCGATCGATTCTTCCCTTGGCTCTGGCGCTCGTGCTGGGCACTCATGTCGCAGTTTCGGCGGCGGACGCACCCGCGGCGGCGGGCGCCGCGGTTCCAGTCGACACGCCGACCCGGGTGCTCGATCCGCGCACGCTCACCAACATGGAGCAGTTGCTCGATGCCATCGCCGACCGGCGTGTGGTGTTCGTCGGTGAAAGCCACGACCGCTACGAGGATCATCTCAACCAACTCAAGGTGATCCAGGGTCTGAAAGCGCGCGGCAAGGAGGTCGCGATCGGCGTGGAGTTCTTTCAGCAGCCGTACCAGTCGGTCGTCGACGCCTACATCAACGCAGAAATCGATGAGGCGGCATTTCTGGGCCAGACCGAATATTTCGACCGCTGGCGCTATGACTACCGTCTCTACCGGCCGATCCTGCAGTTCGCGCGGGAACACCGCATCCCGGTGATCGCCTTGAATCTCGACTCCGCGTTGACCAAACGCGTCGGCGAGGTCGGCATCGACGGCCTCGACCCCCAGGAGCGGGCGCGGGTCCCCGCCGAGATCGACCGGTCGGATACCGCCTACCAGGAGCGGGTGAAAGCGGTGTTCGACCAGCATCCGATGCCGGATAAGAAATCGTTCGAGCGGTTCATCGAGGTGCAACTCCTGTGGGATGAGGGCATGGCCGAGCGCGCCGCCCGCTACCTCCAGGAGCACCCGCAGCAGACCCTGGTGGTGTTGGCCGGCGCCGGGCATCTGGAGTACGGTCAGGGGATTCCCAAACGGCTGTTGCGGCGGCAGCCGGTGTCTGCCGTCAGCCTGCTGAACGCCAACCAGCGTGAACTCGACCCGGCCGCGGCGGACTATCTGCTGTTCCCGCGACCGGTCGATCTGCCCCCATCCGGGATGCTCGGAGTGATGTTGAACCCTGAGGTCGGTGACCAGGGCCTGGAAATCCAGGGATTTTCTGAGGACAGCGGGGCCAAGGCAGCCGGCGTCAAAGAGGGCGACCGCATCGTGCGGGTCGGCGAGCAGCCGATCAGTACCTATGCCGACATCCGCATCGCCCTGATCGACGCCCTGCCGGGCCAGCGGGTCCAGGTCGAGGTCTTGCGTAAGCCGCTCATTGGTGCCGATGAGACGCTGACCTTTGATGCCGAGTTGCACTGAACAGGGGGCCGAGCTGCGCTCATGAATGCACCTAGACACAGGGCTGCGTCGACGGCGAGCGATCCTGGTCCGGCCGCATGACGCCCGCGCCGCGATCGGCTGACGGCGGGCGCCGTGGGCCGGAACTCCTCTCGCCCGCCGGCAGCCTGCGCCACCTGCGCTACGCCTTCGCCTTTGGAGCCGACGCGGTGTACGCGGGTCTGCCGCGTTACAGTTTGCGGGTGCGCAACAACGACTTCGATGCCGCGGCCATCGGCTTGGGGATTCAGGAGGCCCATGCCCTGGGCCGGCGCTTTTACCTGGCCGCCAATCTGATGCCGCACGGCGCCAAGGTCCGCACCTTCATCGCCGATATGGAGCCGATCCTGGCCTTGGGCCCGGATGCCCTGATCATGGCCGATCCGGGATTGATTCTCCTGGTGCGCGAGCGCTGGCCGGACATGCCCATCCATTTGTCGGTGCAGGCCAATACCGTCAATGCCGCCGCCGTGCGTTTTTGGGCCGCCGAGGGCGTGACGCGCGTGATCCTGTCCCGCGAACTGTCCCTGGACGAGATCGCCGAGATCCGCGCCGCCTGCCCCACCACCGAGTTGGAAGTCTTCGTGCATGGCGCGCTGTGCATCGCGTACTCCGGGCGCTGCCTGCTCTCGGGGTATTTCAACCACCGTGACGCCAATCAGGGCTCTTGTACCAACGCTTGTCGCTGGGAATACCAGTTGGGTGCATCCGCCGCGGCGGACGATGCATTGGCCAATGTCCCGGCGGATCAGGCGGGGCAGTGCGGCGGCGGTCAGGCGCGGCACCCGCGGGCGGATGCCGTCTATCTGCTCACCGAGGGCAAGCGGCCCGGCGACGCCATGCCGATCTTCGAGGACGAGCACGGCACCTACATCCTGAACGCCCGCGACCTGCGGGCGGTGGCGCATGTCGATCGGCTGGTGGCCATGGGCATCGACTGTCTGAAGATCGAGGGCCGAACCAAGTCACACTATTACGCCGCGCGGACCGCCCAGGTCTACCGGGCGGCGATCGACGACGCGCTCGCAGGACGCGGTTTCCGCCCGGAACTGCTCGCCGAACTGGAGGGCCTGGCCAACCGCGGATACACGGAAGGCTTTTACCGCCGCCATGCCGCGGCCGAGATCCAGAACTATGCCGATGGTGTTTCCCGGACCGATCGGGAGATCTTCGTCGGCGAGGTCATGGCGCCGGACGCGGCGGCGCGTCCGGATTGGCTGGCGATCGAGGTCAAGAACCGCTTCGCCGTGGGCGATGACCTGCATCTGCTCACCCCGGCAGGGAACCGGCGTTTCCGCCTCGAACACATGGAGACCCTGGAGGGCGAGCCCCTAACCGTCGCGCCTGGGGCCGGCTGGCGGGTGTGTATCCCGCGGGTTGGTGGCGACGGCGGTATGGGGCTGCTGACGCGTTATGTGGAGAAGGACGAAAGGATAACGTGATTTCCGGGAAAGGATGTACCGACGTGTAGGGGCGACTTTAGTGACCCTTGGTGGATGCGGCGCGCACGACCGATGTGCCGGTTCCCAAACACCGTGCGGCGCGCCTTATCCACCCTACAGCTACAGCATCGCCGGTTTTGTAGGGTGGATAAGCGCAGCGCATCCACCATCAGCCCCGCCGACGGCTCCATGCTTCGTCAACGATGCGCAGCCGGGTACGCCGAATCAGGGCCAGATGACGGTGAGCCCGCCGATGGTCCCGACCGCCGTCTCACCAACGAGCGGCCTGACCTCGGGACGGCCGTAGGCACCGTCCGCGAGGCGGTAGATCATCAGGGTGCGGTCGGTGGGATGGACCAGCCAGTATTCCCGGACGCCGGCTCGTTCGTAGGTGTCGCGCTTCTCGCCCTGGTCCTTGGCGGCGGTGCGGCGGGACAGGACCTCGACCACCCAGTCGGGCGCACCGCGGCAGCCGGCCTCATCGAGCTTCCCGGGGTCGCAGATCACGGCGATGTCGGGCTGGACCACGGTGTCAATCACCGCAATCGAGACGATTGCAGTCGGGCAAGGGGTATACATTAAGCGTTACTTGGAGCGTACCTACGGTAAGGGGCGTTGGCGTAAGATGAAAGGGTTTGCTACTGTCCGACTTTCCGATGGCACAATTTGTTATTCCGAAATACATTGGTTCGAAGCGCATGGCGTAGGGCGCAGAGACTTCAAGATAAAGAAGGTGATCTCATGAGCAATTTCGTGATCTGCATCAATAACGAGGACAATCCTGCAAGCCTGATAATGGGTAAAGTCTACCCGATACTACCAGATGCGGATGCCGCAGCGCACAACATGGTCCGCGTTATTGATGAAGACAAGTCGGAGTCCGACGGCTATTTGTACGAAGCATCTATGTTTGCCCACATCGATTTGCCGGAGACGGTGAGGCTGGCTCTCGAACAACGCGGGCAACTTTAGGGAAAAGGATTTGGAAAACAATCGGATGTGGTCAGGTCTCGCATCGTGGCATTCCGATGAAATGGTCTACTATCGACCCGCAAGCGCCCTCTTCTCAGCCCCCTCGGATGCGCTCCGACCGTCGCTTAGGTGCCGTCCGGCACCGGCCGGCGACCACGGGCTCGGGGATACAATTCTCTCTCTAAATCTGGCCGTGCCCGCAGCGGGTACCGTGCCGGGATCGGATGAGTCCAATAAACGCTTAGCCGTCAGGTTTCCGGAAGAGGTGCATACCATGCTTCATCCAAACCAGTTTCAAGTAAATGAAACATGGGTTATCTTCAAGTTAAATGACGCTCCGGTTATCACTGATCGCGATGGTGATTTCAATGTTTTCGCATTGATGGATGCGGCAAGTTGCTTTATTCTTGATACAGGTTTTGTACCTTCGGAATCGCAAGAATTATCTGAAACAGAAGCAAAGCGTATATTGAAAAAAGGATATGGTCATAAAAAGCAATACGCAAGGGAGCTTATTATCTCAGGACAGCAGATAGCCAACAATCTAAGTATAGAAGCAGAACGTTGCGGTATTAGCGTCAGTCGTGTCCCGGAAGATCAGCTTCGACTTCTCATCGATGAGGCTCGTGAGAGTTTTCAGGAGTATATAAGTAACGGGCGGTGTCAATAGCAATCTAACACGCGCCTCACGCCGAGTCGGTACTGCGTCGCCGAGCCTGGCGCTTTGCTGTTGCGTTATTAGGGGCGCAGTGCGGCCCGGCTTAGGCGCTGATCCGGACCGGGCCAGTTTCGGAAGCAGCATTCTTGGAGTTATAGCCTTCGGACGTAATAACCGGACGTAGGGGCGGGTTTCAAACCCGCCCCTACACGAAGGTCTGTCTGGATATCAGGTGCGAACGCTATATAAGGGTGCCGGTAGGGGCGACTTAAGTCGCCCCTACACGTCGGCAGATCCTTTCCCCGAAATCACCTAAACGCTGACGTCCTGACGCGCGGCCGCCGCGCTCGCCACGGCCAGGGCCGTCATATTCAGCATGCGGCGCACCGTGGTCGCGGGGGTGAGGATGTAGGCCGTGGCCGCCGCGCCCATCAGCACCGGACCCACCGTCACCCCGTGGCCGGTGGTGGTCTTGAGCACGTTATAGAGGATGTTGGCCGAATCCAGGTTGGGGCAGATCAGCAGGTTCGCCGAGCCCTTGAGGGTGGAGTCGGCCAGGTAGTGGCCGCGGATGTCCTCATCCAGCGCGGCGTCGCCGTGCAGTTCGCCGTCACAATTGATGTCGGGATGCGCGGCGGCGAACAGGTCACGCGCCAAACGCATCTTCTGGGCCGACGCCCGTTTGGACGAGCCGAAGCTGGAGTGCGACAGGAAGGCGACCTTGGGCGGCAGGCCAAAACGCAGCACCTCCTGTACGGCCATCCAGGCGATCTCGGCCAACTGGTGCGCGCTGGGGTCCTCGTTGACATAGGTGTCGGTAATGAAGAGCGGTCCGCGATCGGTCATCAGGGCATTGAGCGCGGCGTAATTGCTGGTGCCCACCCGCAAACCAAGGATGCTCTGGATGCATTCGAGGTGCGCCTCGTAGGCGCCCACTAGGCCGCAGAGCATGGCGTCGGCGTCGCCCAGGGCGACCATCAGCGCGCCGATGCGTGTGTTGGAGCGGCGCACCGCCGCCTTGGCCTCGGCCGGTGTGGCGCCATTGCGGCGCATGCGCTGGTGGTAATGCTCCCAGTACTGACGAAAGCGCGGGTCATCCTCGGGATTGATGTTCTCCACGTCGACCCCGAGGCGCATGCGCAGGCCGGCCTTGGCGATGCGCGCGTCGATGACGGCCGGACGTCCGATCAGGATGGGCCGGGCGACCTGTTCGTCGATCGCCATCTGGGCGGCACGCAACGCCCGTTCGTCCTCGCCGTCGGAATAGGCGACGCGCTTGCAGCCGTCCGGCAAGGCCTTGGCGGCGTTGAACACCGGGCGCATGAGCATCCTGGTCTGGTGAATGAAGCGCGACAGCGTCTCCTTGTAGGCATCCATGTCGAGGATGGGGCGGGTGGCGACTCCCGAATCGGCGGCGGCCTGGGCCACGGCGGGTGCGATCCGCAGGATCAGGCGCGAGTCGAACGGCTTGGGGATCAGGTACTCGGGTCCGAAGGTCAAGTCTTGCCCGGCGTAGGCGGCGGCCACCTCATCGCTGGTCTCGCTCTTGGCCAGATCGGCGATCTGGCGGACACAGGCGAGTTTCATCTCCGGCGTGATTCGGGTGGCGCCGCAGTCGAGCGCACCGCGAAAGATATAGGGGAAGCACAGGACGTTGTTGACCTGGTTCGGATAGTCCGAGCGGCCGGTCGCGATGATACAGTCGGGGCGGGCGGCCTTGGCCAGTTCGGGGCGGATCTCGGGCTCGGGGTTGGCCAGGGCCAGGATGATGGGCCGTGCGGCCATGGTTTTCACCATGTCCACGGTCAGCACGCCGGGCGCGGAGCAGCCGAGAAAAACGTCCGCGTCCTTGACGACATCCGCCAGTGTGCGGGCCTCGGTGGTTTGCGCATAGCGGGCCTTGGATTCATCGAAGCCGCCGGGTCGGCCTGCGTAGATCACGCCCTTGGAATCGGCCATGAAAACGTGCTCGCGCTTCACGCCCAAACCAACCATGACGTCCACACAGGCGATGGCTGCCGCGCCGGCACCGGACACCGCCAGTTTCACGCGACCGATATCCTTGCCGACCAGTTCCAGGCCATTGAGCAATGCCGCGCTGGAGATAATGGCCGTGCCGTGCTGATCGTCATGGAAGACCGGGATATTGACGCGTTTGCTGAGCTCGCGCTCGATGTAGAAGCATTCCGGCGCCTTGATGTCCTCCAGGTTGATGCCGCCCAGGGTCGGCTCCAGCGCGGCGATGATGTCCACCAGCTTGTCCGGGTCGCGCTCGGCCAGTTCGATATCGAACACATCGATGCCCGCGAATTTCTTGAAGAGACAGGCCTTGCCCTCCATCACGGGTTTGCCGGCCAGTGGGCCAATGTCGCCCAAACCCAGCACCGCGGTGCCGTTGGTCACGACGCCGACCAGGTTCCCGCGTGATGTGTATTCCGCCGCGAGTGCCGGGTTGGCCTGGATGTCGAGGCAGGGGTAGGCCACGCCGGGCGAGTAGGCGAGCGACAGGTCATGCTGGTTCGACAGCGGCTTCGTCGGTGTGACTGAAATCTTGCCCCGGCTCGGGCAACGATGGTACTCAAGCGCGGCATCGCGCAGCGCCTGCTCGGCAATCGACAGATTCTGTGGCATAAGAAACCGGGTCTGTTGGCGGATAAAAGGAAACGGGCCTCGGGGGTGACTCCAAGGCCCGTTGATTGGGTGGCGGGATGGCAGCCGGCAGCCAACCGCGCTGTACGCCAGTGGCCGCCCGACGGTTAGGGCAGCCCTTGTTTCAGCAGCGGTTCTTGGAAGCGTGAAGCAGCATCAAGGGTCGGAGTATAACCGAAGCCGGTGTTCGACCAACGTGCCGGCGGGCGCAAGCAGCAACTCCAAATTCGGGCGGCATCGCGCGGCCCTTGGTGGATGCGGCGCGCGCGACCGCCGTGCCGGGTCCCGGACACCGAGCGGCGCGCCTTATCCACCCTACAGCCGACCCGGTTTTGTAGGGTGGATAAGCGCAGCGCATCCACCATCAGCCCTTGCCGGGCGCAGCACCTCCAAGACCGGGCAGAACGCGGCACGGGGTGAAGCTCAGTACTCGAACATCTTGTCGAGCTTGAGAGCCCAGCCGGCCTCTCCGGGCGTGAGTTTGTACTGAAGCTGGCGCATCTTGCCGGTCCGCTCGCCGTCCTTGCCGCAGAGCGGGAACCGGTAAGCAAAGACGCTTTCGACGATGGCCATGTCATCATGACCGCAATAGCCCTGGTCGGCGTTTGGAACCTCGCCGAGCGGCGGCAGAAAAATCATGCTCATCGACTTCTTCTTGTTGGCGCTGTACGCCACCAGCGACATGCGCGCATCCGCCCCCGGTTCCCGAACATAGACATACACCTCAGGCGAGCCGTCGACATTGATATCGGCCACCTCGGCGCGCACGACAGTCCCCGTCACCGGCCAGACCAGCTTCGTGTTGTCGATCTCAAGGCCCGCCGGTTGGACTTCCACCGAATTGCCTTGGGCCGCATTGGCGCTGGTGACCTGAAAGGAGATGCCGAGCAGGCTCAGCGTCTCGTCGAAGGGGTTGGCCGCGTGCGCGCCCGGCGCCGTGCAGGCCAGGGCCGCGCCGACGATGAGACCAAGGGGGAGACGGTTATTCATGCTGATTCACCTCAAGTTGAGTCAGTGCTCATCAAAATGCGATTGATATAAAAACATAGAGTTACGATAGACGGATTCTAAGGCGATCCATATATTCTCCGCAACGACCGGACCAAGCATTCTCGACCCGGACCGATCCTGTCAGACTGTCTACCTGAGAGCTTGCCGATCTGCGGGGCCGCGAGTACCGGTTGTGGCTGAGGGACCATCTTGCGATCTACGGCGTGCGCAATGCCGTGCCGGCGCCGGGCTACCGGTCACCTGACCAGCAACGGATCAATGCCGGTGCCGACTGAACCGCAGGACTGCCGCGAAAGTGAACGAAGACAACAGGCAAAACAATAAACTGGAGCGCTTCGGGTTCAGTTGTCAGCGAGGCGGGGTCCATACCGCCCGGACGATGATGCTCGTCGAGCTGCGCGCCTTGCTGTCCTATGTGGACACGGCTGACGCGGCTAAGACCGATTACCTGGAGGCCATAGAGACCGCCAATTGCCTCGGCAAACGCTCGGGCAAGACGCGGGCGTTGAGCTTCCGGCACCTGGCCGGTCTCTACGCGCTCGAACCCGGCGTGTTGGTGTTTCGCGCCCTGCGGTTCTTCTGGCAGCGCGATGTCGATGGGCAGCCGCTGTTGGCAGCACTGTGCGCCTACTCGCGCGACCCCATTCTTCGGGCCACCGTCCCCTTTGTCCTGGGGTTCCAGGAAGGGGCCACCGTCAACCGTGAGGCGGTGGAAGCGTTCATCGATGCGCAAGAGCCGGGGCGCTTCAGCAAGGCTACGCTCAAGTCCACCGCGCAGAACATCAACGCGTCCTGGACCCAATCGGGTCACCTGGCTGGCCGCGTCCGCAAGGTGCGGACCCGCGCCGTGGCGACGCCAGGTACGGTGTCGCTGGCGCTTCTTCTGGGCTACGTCAGCGGTCTGCGGGGCGAGTCGCTGTTCAAGAGCGACTACACCCGAATGCTGGACTGCTCCTTCGAAAAGACGATCGAGCTGGCTGAAGACGCCTCGCGCCGAGGCTGGATCTCGCTCAAGCGCGTCGGCCAGGTCGTCGAGGTGCTTTTTCCGAACCTGATCACCGCGCATGAAATGGAGTGGCTCCGTGAGCAGAATTAAACGATTGACCCAGTCCTACAGCAAGTACGTGGCGGTGCCATGGCGTGATGACGCCGCCGCCGCTCAGCGCGTCATCTTCTGCGTCTACCATGAGACCGAAGAGCTGCGCCTGCGGGCCAAAGTCGACGAGTTCGAGATCGCCACCCGCGCGGCGGGCCATGACTGGGCCTTGTTCGACCTGACGGACTCTTTCCCGAACTGGTTGGCGTCCCAGCGGTACGCCAAGAGCTACTTCCAAAAGCCCAATTTGCTGTGCACGCTGCTGCCCAAGTACCTCGGCACCATCGAAGCCGCGTTCGAGACCTTCCTGCAGGACAAGAACGTCGGAGAAAACTGTGTCGTGGCGCTCCAAGGTGCGGGCACTCTGTTCGGCTTCCTGAAGGTCAAGGAAGTCGTGGATAAGCTCGCTCCCAAGGTGAAGGGTCGCCTGCTGGTGTTCTTCCCCGGCAGCTACGAGGATAACAACTACCGCTTGCTGGATGGGTACGACGGCTGGAACTACCTCGCCGTGCCGATCACCGCAGACAAAGAATTCTGAAGAAGGGGAAGCACTTGCTCAATCGCGACATCTACCAGAAGGACCCGTCGACCCGCAAGCTGGTCAACGAGGGTGTGGCCAGCGTCAACGACGAAAAAACCAACCAGGCGCTGTCCGTGCTGCGGTACGAGCTCGAAACCTTCGTCTGCGATGGCCAGTACGAAAAGGGTATGGAGCACATCCTTCACGTCTACCTGAAGAATATCGAGCAGGCCGAGCAGCCTGCCGCGTGGGTGAGTGGCTTCTACGGCTCGGGCAAGTCACACCTGGTCAAGATGCTGCGGGCGCTCTGGGTGGATAGCGCATTCGACGACGGGGCCACCGCACGCGGTATCGCGAACGTGCCTCAAGGTGTGAGCGACCAGCTCAAGGAACTCAGCACTCAGGCGAAGCGCCACGGCGGTCTGCACGCGGCGTCCGGCACGCTCGGCTCCAGTTCGCGCGACAAGTCCGTGCGCATGGCCCTGTTGGGCATCCTCTTCAAGTCCGTGGGCCTGCCGGAGCAGTACCCGGTGGCACGCTTTGTCCTGTGGCTCCAGCATGATGGCATCTACGACGCGGTGCGGGGCCACGTTGAACAGAGCGGTTTCGACTGGAACGAAGAACTCGACAACTTCTACGTGGCCGAGGGGTTGCACGAGGCACTGGTCAAGGCCAAGCCCAACCTGTTCACGTCCCTAGCATCCTGCGTCGAGACTCTGAACAACCTTTACCCCTATGTTCAGGACGTCTCCAGCGGAGACATGCTCAAAGCCATTCGCCAGGTGCTGACCCGCGATGGCAAGTTCCCGCTCACCCTGGTGGTGCTGGACGAGGTGCAGCAGTACATCGGCGAGGACAGCCAGCGGTCCATCGATGTGCAGGAAGTGGTCGAAGCCTGCTGCAAGAGCATCGGCGCCAAGATGCTGTTCATCGGCACCGGCCAAACCGCTGTCACCGGCACCTCCAACCTCAAGAAGCTCGAAGGCCGCTTCACTGTCCGCGTAGAGCTGTCCGACGCCGACGTCGATGCCGTGATCCGTCAGGTCATCCTGGCCAAGAAGCCCGCAGCCAAGGCTCCGGTCGAACAAGTGATGCAGACCAACCTGGGCGAAATCTCGCGCCACCTGGCCGGCACCACCATCGGACACCGCGCCGACGACATCCCATTCTTTCCGCAGGACTACCCCATCCTGCCCGTGCGCCGCCGCTTCTGGGAGAACACCCTTCGCGTGTTGGACCAGACCGGCACCGACAGCCAATTGCGCAACCAGCTCTCGATGATCCACAAGGTCATCCAGACCAACCTGAACGCGGCGGTCGGCTGCGTCGTGCCGGCGGACTACCTCTATTTCGATGCGGCCGACAAACTGCTCCAGTCGCGCATCCTGCCGCGCAAAGTCCATGAGAAGACCATGGTCTGGGCCAAGGGCGCCGACGACCAGCGCCTGATGGGCCGCGCCTGTGGTCTGGTGTTCCTGATCAGCAAGCTGGCGGGCAGCAACAACGAAATCGGCATTCGCGCCACGGTCGACACACTGGCCGATCTGTTGGTGGAAGATCTGACCCAAGGCTCCAGCGCACTGCGCAGCAAGCTCCCGAGTGTGCTCGACACGTGCGAGCTGCTGATGAAGGTGGGTGACGAGTACCGCATCCAGACCGAGGAAAGCGCCGCCTGGAACGACGAGTTCCTCAGTCAGCGCAACAACCTGGCCAACGAATCCCACCGGGTGGATGCGGAGCGCGACGATCGCATCCGCAAGAAATTCGGCGAGATGGTACGCAAGCTGTCGCTCACCCAAGGCACGTCCAAGGTCACGCGCGACATCTTCCCGGTGTTCGATGCGCAGTTGCCGGGCGATGCCGGCGAGAAAGTCTGCGTCTGGGTGCGTGATGGCTGGAGCATCGACGAGAACTCGGTGCGTGCCGACGCGCGTCAGGCGGGCAATCAGTCGCCCACCGTGTTCGTGTTCATCCCCAAGCGCTCGGCCGATGACCTGCGGCACTACCTGATCGACTTCAAAGCGGCCAGTGCAACATTAGATAAGCGCGGGGTCCCCGTGCCGGGCGATGGCACTGAGGCGCGTGCCGCGATGGAAACAATCAAGCAAACTGCTGAAGGCAAGATCCGCGAACTGCTGCAAGAAGCCTTCTCCGGCGCCCGTGTCTTCCAGGGCGGCGGGAACGAGATCCTGGGAGGCGACCTGCAGGAGATGACGCTGGAAGCCGCCGCCAACGCGCTGCACCGGCTCTACCCGCAATTTCACATCGCCGACCATGCCGCCTGGGCCAAGGTCTACGAGAAAGCGCAGAAAGGGGCGCCGGACGCTCTGAAGAGCGTGGGCGACGACGGCGAGCCCGCTAAGAACCCGGTCTGCAAAGCCATCCTGGCCTGCATTGCCGGCGGCAAGAAGGGCATCGACATCCGCAAGCACTTCGAGGGCGCCACCTACGGCTGGTCGGGCGACGCGGTGGACGGTGGCTTGCAGGTGCTGCTGTTGGCCGGGCTGCTCCGTGCCCAGGATGAAAAGGGCCAAGTCATCGACCCGAAAGACCTGGAGCGCAAGTCCATCGGCAAGGTGATGTTCAAGGTGGAGTCCGCCATCGTCACCACCGCCCAACGCATCCAGATCCGCAAGTTGCTGCAGAAGGTCGGGATCTCGGCCAAGCAGGGCGAGGAGCTGGCCTCTGTGCCGCAGTTCTTGCAGGCCATGCTGGGGCTCGCCGATCAGGCCGGCGGTGAAGCACCGAAACCGGCGCGACCGGACACCCTGTCCATCGACGAGATCCGGCTGACCGCCGGCAATGAGCAACTGCTTGCCCTCTACAACCGGCGCGATGCGCTTGGCCCCAGTATTGATCACTGGACCGACGCGTCCCAGCGCATCGCCACGCGCTGGCCGAGCTGGACCCTGCTGAAGCGTCTGATGGACCACGCCTCCGGGCTCCCGGACATCGAGGTCATCCTGGTCCAGGTGAACACCATCGCGCAGCAGCGCCAGCTTCTCGATGACCCGGACCTCATCGCGCCGCTGGTCGCCAACCTGACCCAACTGCTGCGCGATGCGCTCAACAGACTCGATGACGCCTATGCCGCCCGTCATGCGGAGGGCCTCGCACGCCTGGAAGCGGACACCAACTGGCAGCAACTGGAACCCGAGCAGCGTTACCCGCTCATGTCCGCACAGTCCCTGCATGAAGCGGCTCGGCCTAAGGTGGCGGTGCAATCCACGAGCGATGTCCTGACCACCCTGGATACCTGCGCCCTGTCGATGTTCAGCGACCGCGTGGCCGCCATGCCCGCCCGCTTCGAGCAGGTCGCGCAAGCGGCCGCCGAGCTTTGCGAACCCCAGGCGCAGTTCATTCAGGTGCCGCGCCGCACGCTCAAGACCGACGCGGAGATCGACGCCTGGCTCGATGAGGTGAAGCAACAACTCAAGGCCGCCCTCGCACAGGGGCCGGTCGTCATCCGCTAGGCCGACCGCATGCGCACCGCAAGCCAGATTGCCGCGCTCTTGCCCGAGCTCGATGCGACCATCGCGGATGCACTCGAAGATCAGGAAAGTGCTCTCGCCCACCGCCATGGAGGTCTTGCGCACTCTGGCCAAGCAAGAGAACGCCCCGCGTGATCTTCTGCGCATGGGGGACCGACAACTCCTAAAAGCCTTGGGGATTCTACCCGCTGAACGAACCACCCGCGCCTTGGTCTTGCTGGTCGTTGACGAGGCCGCCATTCGCGCCCATGTCCAAAAGATTTTGATGAATGCCTTCTGCCATGCCGACTATCGCTTGCCGGGTCCAGTGATGGTGAAGCTGTTTCGGGATCGCATGGAGATCAGCAATCGAAGACACCGGCATGAGCCGCAGCGCGGCCAAGCGCCTGCTCGAAGCCCTGCGCGCGGACGGTCGGGTCACCCTGGTCGGCAAGGGTCGAGCGACCAGATGGGTCATCGTTGAAAACTAACATAGCCCAAGAATTGGCCCGCGGGCTATTCTTGGGCCAATAAAAAATATTATTGGCCCAGACGCCATCGATGGGCCAATGCACGAACCAAAAACAGGACAGCGCAGTGAGACCCCTAGAGAAGAGCTTCCGCATCCACCTCGAACGCACCGTCAAGTCCGCCCGCGGCGTGGCCGAAGCCGCCGCCCGCGCGGCCTTGGAGCAGCTCGGCGTGGGCGAGGCCGCGCCCCCCGCCTACCTGGACGAACTCAGCCGCGCCCTGCGGCGTCGCTTGCGCGCCCACGGGCGTCAACTGGGCGATGCGCTGAACGGCGGCAAGGCGCAAACCATCGACCACCTGGTGCAAGAAGTGGCCTACCAGCACTGGCACCGCATGCTGTTCGCCCGCTTCCTGGCCGACAACAACCTGCTGATGTACGACGGCGTGGCCGTCACTCTCCCAGAGTGCGATGAACTGGCGTCCGACGAAGGCGCCAAGAGCGGCTGGGAACTGGCGGGCACGCTGGCCGCGAGCATGCTGCCGCAAATTTTCCGCCCCGACTCTCCTGTGTACGAGCTAAGCCTGCCTCAGGAACATCAACATAAGCTGGAGACGCTGCTGGTTAATTTGCCCCCGGCCATTTTCTTGGCTTCAGACTCACTGGGGTGGGTTTACCAGTTCTGGCAGGCCGATACCAAAGACCAAATCAACAAGTCGGGAGTGAAGATCGGCGCGGATGAGCTGCCGTCCGTCACGCAACTGTTCACCGAGGATTACATGGTGGACTTCCTGTTGGACAACACGATGGGTGCATGGCACGCCGGCAAAGTCCTCGCCGCGAATCCCACGCTGGCCGAGAACGCCCAGAGCGAAGACGAACTTCGTCAGGCCGTCGCGTTGCCGGGCTGTCCGTGGAGCTATCTGCGGTTTGTAGCCAGACCATGTGTAGCCAGACCGTCCCGGTCTGGATCTGCGTTTTCAGAAGAACCAGACCGGGACGGTCTGGCTACGACCGGTCTGTCTACGACCGGTCTCGATCCTTCTTCGCTCGTGATCGCCTCCGGCGAAAATCTCCCGCATTGGACCTGCGATCAGGCCGTTTACCACGTCTCGTTCCGGCTCGCGGATTCCGTCCCGCAGGCCAAACGCGAAGAATGGATCGCCGAGCGCGAACGTTTGGCCGAGAACGCCAAACGGGCAAACCGCGAGCTGACTGCCGAAGAGGAGGACAGAATCCGGTTCCTTTACTCGGAGCGAATCGAGAAGTTCCTCGATACAGGCCACGGCGACTGCCTCATGAACCATCCGCCGATCGCCGAACTTGTGGCCGGCGCCTTGCGCCACTTCGACGGTCAGCGCTACTCCCTCCACGCGTGGTGCGTCATGCCCAACCACGTTCACGTGATCGTGGAACCGCTCCCGGGTCATGACCTCTCCAACATCATCCACTCGTGGAAATCCTTCACCGCCCATGAGATCAACAAGCGGCTCCAACGTCGCGGCGATGTCTGGCAACACGATGCTTACAACCACATCATCCGTTCGGAAAAGGAATACCGCTTTCAAATCGCCTACGTCTGGGAAAATCCCGACAAGGCCGGGCTGACCGATTGGGTAGCCAGAGCGGTCGTAGCCAGACCGTCTGTAGCCAGACCGTCCCGGTCTGGGGAAGTAACCAGACCGTCCCGGTCTGAGGAATTAACCAGAGCGTCTCGCTCTGATTCGGAAGAAGAAAACCAGACCGGGACGGTCTGGCTACCCGCCTGCACCTTCGACGGCTGGCCGAAGACGGCGAAGGAACTCAAATGCCTCGACCCCTGCATGGGCAGCGGCCATTTCGTGGTAGCCATGTTCGAGCGGCTGGTCGCCTTGCGCCTGGCGGAAGAAAACCTCGACGAGGCCTCCGCCGTGGCGACCGTCATCCGCGACAACCTGTTCGGCCTGGAGATCGACCCGCGCTGCACCCAGCTCGCCGCCTTCAACCTGGCGCTGGCCGCCTGGCGGCGCGTGGGCCACTGCAAGCTACCGGCGATGAACCTGGCCTGCTCCGGTCTCGCGCCGAACACCCGCGAAGCCGACTGGCTGGCGATGGCCGGCGACGACGAGCAGCTCAGGAACGGCATGGAACGGCTTTACCGGTTGTTCCAAAAGGCGGCGATGCTGGGCAGTCTCATCAATCCGCGCGCCAGCGAGGGCGATTTGCTGGAGGCCGGATTCCATGAACTCCAGCCGCTGCTGGAAAAGGCGCTGGCGCAGGAGGCCGCGGACGACACCGCGTATGAAATGGCTGTGACTGCGCGGGGAGTGGCTAAGGCGGCGGAGATTCTCGCCGGACAGTTCACGCTCGTCGCTACCAATGTGCCTTACCTTGTTAGTGGAAAGCAAAGCGATTCCCTTAAAGATTTCCTCGTGGCGCATTTCTATTCGGGCCGTTCTGACTTAGCCACGGCGTTTGTTCTACGAACCGTCCAATTTTGTAGCAAAGGTGGAACTGCCGCACTTGTTACCCCGCAGAATTGGCTGTTCCTCGGTTCTCATCGCAATCTTCGCGAGGAGCTACTTGCCAAAGCAAAGTGGGAAGCCGTCGTGCGACTCGGTGCAGGGGCTTTCGAGACCATCACGGGTGAGGTGGTCAATGTTGGGCTCGTTTCTTTTTCGGAAACACTTCCCAGCAAGAGCAGTTCGTTTCTTGGAGTCGATGTCACCGGGCAGGACTCGGTAGCCGGAAAAGAACTGGCACTGCGATCAGATCCAATCGCCCACTTCGCACAATTGGCACAACTTGAAAACCCGGACGCACGCGTTCTATTCGAGGAAGCCGGGAAGCTTAAACTGCTTTCGGATTATGTAGTTTGCCATCAAGGGCTGGCTACTGGCGATCTACCTCGGTCCGGCGCACGGTTTTGGGAGATACCGCGATTCGACCCTGCTTGGATTCCGTGGCAAGGAACTGTCGACAGCACGTGCGATCACGGCGGACGCTCTGGCGCGCTGTTATGGGAAGGCGGGTTCGGCCAACTCCACGCTTTCAATGAGGCACACAAAGCAGTCCGCAAGAACACGCATCTTCGTGGTGTGCATGTTGTTGGGAAATCGGCGGTTGTCATCGCACAGATGGGAAGGCTTCCGGCGACTCTCTACAGCGGGGAGCGCTATGACGACAATATGACGGTCTTGATGCCTAACGACTCCGCGATTTTGCCCGCCATTTGGGCGTATTGTTCCTCCAAGGAATATGGGAAGGTGGTTCGACAACGCGATCAATCGCTGAAAGTCCCAGCAAACACCCTCGCGAAAGTGCCCTTCGATCTGGCTCACTGGCAGACGGTGGCGGCGGAGAAATATCCGCACGGCTTGCCGAAGCCGTTTTCCAGTGATCCGACGCAATGGCTGTTCGACGGGAATGTAGCCAGAGCGTCCCGCTCTGGGTCCGACAACGATCCAGACCGGGACGGTCTGGCTACTCTCCAAGTGGCCGTGGCGCGCTTGCTCGGCTACCAGTGGCCGCGCCAGACCGGCTCCAGTTTTCCCGATTGCCCGGCGCTCGGCCCGGATGGGCTGGAACGCCATGCCGACCAGGACGGCATCGTCTGTATTCCGCCGGTAGGCCGTGAAGCATCCGCCAGCGATCGCCTGTTGAACCTGCTGGCCGCCGCTTATGGCGAGGCCTGGATCAACGAGACCCTGTCGCAATTGCTGGCGGGGGCTGATCACGCCGGCAAATCGCTGGAGACCTGGCTGCGTGACAAGTTCTTCATTCAGCACTGCAAGTTATTCCACAACCGACCCTTTATCTGGCACATTTGGGATGGTCTGCGCGATGGTTTTTCCACTCTGATCAATTACCACAAGCTGGACTATAAGGCGCTCGAATCCCTGATCTACACCTATCTGGGTGACTGGATCAGCCGTCAGAAGCAGGACATCGCAAGCCATGTCGACGGCGCCCAGGAGCGCCTGGCTGCGGCCGAGGCCCTCAAGAAAAAGCTGGAGCTGATCCTCGCCGGCGAAGCGCCCTACGACATTTTCGTGCGCTGGAAACCGCTGGAACAGCACCCCCTCGGCTGGCACCCCGACCTGAACGACGGGGTACGGATGAACATTCGCCCCTTCCTCACGGTGCCGGACGTAGGCAAGCGCGGCGCCGGCGTGTTGCGCGACAAGCCGAACATCAAGTGGGAGAAGGACCGTGGCAGCGATGTGCCCTCGGCCCCCTGGTACGAACTTGGCCTGCACTACGGAGGCAAGGCCGGCGACCGCATCAATGACCATCATCTGACGCTGGCCGAGAAGCGCGCCGCACGGGATGTGCCATGAAGAAGCAGGATCTCCTGGAGCTGATTGCCAACGGTGAAAACTCCGGGGTCGAGTTCAAGCTGGATACGGTTCGCCCGGAACAGCTTGCCAAAGAGGTCGTGGCGCTGGCCAATCTCAAGGGTGGCTATATCCTGCTGGGGGTGGCCGACGACAAGACCATTGCCGGAATCACCCGGGAGAACCTGAGCGAGTGGTTGGCCGATACGGTTTTGGCTCGCTATGTTCATCCGGTGATCTTGCCGTATTACGAGGAAGTGCTTCTGGATGACGGCAAAGTGGTGGCCATCATCACGATCGGGCAGGAGGTCTCGAAACCCTATGTCGTCCGCGCCAATGATCGGGAAACGGCCTACGTCCGCATTGGTTCCATTTCTCGCCAGGCAACCCGGGAACAACTGTTGATGCTGGGCTCCGCCAGCGGATTCATCCACGCGGAGATCATGCCGGTGCAGCGGACGCACTTCGACGCCCTCGACCGATCGCGCCTGGAAAATTATCTCAGAGAGATCCTCAAGGATCCGGATGTCCCCGAAACCCGGGATGAATGGATTGCGCGTTTGAAGGCACTGGGGTTGATGACCGAAGGCCCTGCCGGGGCGTCTGTCTGCACGATTGCCGGTCTGGTCCTGTTTGGTATCCGCCCCCGACAGGTCCTGAAACAATCCGGGCTGCGCCTGATGTTCTTCAATGCGCTGGACAAGATCTATCAGGCGCAATTGGACAAGGTCTTGGATGCCCCTCTGGTCGGCCGATTTCAGGTTGGACAAGCAGGCAGGAGTCTGATCGATGCCGGATTGATCGAGAAGGCGCTGGAATCGATGGAACCCTTCGTGACGCGGGAGTCCGACACCATCGACGCACATTTCCGTCGGGACAAACAGTGGTTGTATCCCTTCGAGGCGCTGCGGGAGCTGTTGATCAACGCGCTGGCGCATCGTGACTGGACCCGTTTTGGTGATGTGGAGATTGTGGGTTACTCGGATCGTCTCGAGATCACCAGCCCCGGATCCTTGCCCAATGCCATGACGGTCGAAAAGATGCTGGCCGGGCAGCGTTCCGCCCGCAATCCCATCGTCGTGGAGGTGCTTCGGGATTACGGCTATGTCGATGCACGCGGAATGGGGGTCCGCGCCAAGGTGGTGCCGGCCCTCAAGGCGAGTGGGGCGAGCTGGCAGGTGGAGGCCACCGAGGATTTCGTGAAGACGACCGTCGGGAAAGCCACTGTAGGTGCCGTTGTGACCGGTGAGCGGCCAGGATCGGTGTCAGAACCTGTGGTGGAGCGTCGGGAAAGCGTCGGGAAAGCGTCGGGAAAGATTCTGCAACTTTGTCGTGAAAGGCCCGCTGTGACCATCCCGGAGTTGGCTGAGTTGATTGGGATTACCGAGCGATCCGTGCAACGAAACATCCAGAAACTGCAACAGGACGGATGGCTGCGACGCGTCGGGGGGAGAAAGACTGGCTACTGGGAGGTGACGCATGAGGGTGCTTGATCATTTACTGGAAACCGTCCGTGGTGCAGCCGTATTCAACCCAGAGGTCCAGGTCGCACCCGCGTGCATCTTGTGGCCCGATAAAGACCGCCAGTGGGAGGCGGTGATTCCGCGCCTGCAAAGTGAGCTGGGCGAACTGCTGGTACTGGGCGACTACGCACCTGAGAAGCGCGTCGGGCCAGCCATTTGGCTGCGTTGCGTAATCGCCGGCAAGGCGCCGGAGGTCACCCCGGCGGACGACCGGGTGCCGGTGTTCTACTTGCCTGGAGTCAGCCGCCAGGACTTGCGGGCGATCGAAGACTGTCCGGACCTGCTGAAGCCCCTGGCTGAATTGCAGTACCGGGGCCTGATCTGGTCGCAGGCGAACGCGAAAGACTGGACCATCATGGCCTTCCTGAAGTCGGACCAAGGCGGCCTGGGCCTCGATGTCGCCCAGGACAACGAAGCCAAGAACGCCATGCAACTGGCGCTGTACCGTCTGCTGGATGAAGACCTTGAGCTGTTGAAGGGCAAGCGGCTGGACAGGGACTATTTCAACACCCTGCTGACCGGCGGCGACCCGGTGCGCGACCTGCTGCAGTGGCTGGATTTGGGCGACGCGTTTCAAACCACGCGCGGCGCCAACGAGTGGAAGGCCTTTGTGGAGGTCTGCAAGTCACAACTGGCGTTCAATCCGCAGGCCGATGGCGTCCTGGCAGGTGCCGCCAAGTTGGCCATGCATGAGGGGCCTTGGCATTCGGTGTGGGAGCGGTACCGCGAATCACCCAAGCGCTACCCGAACATCCCGAGTCGAATCCGCCAGTGCAAGCCGCCCGATCTGGGCCTCTTCGACATCCCTGCGGAAAAGCTCAGCGGTTGGCCGCAATGGAACGAGGAGCAGGAGAACTCGCTCCGGTATGCTTTGCTGGCTTTGAACCACCTGCCTGCGCATGACGCCAGGACGCGGGTGTTGGAGCTTGAGAAATCCCATGCGCCTCGCCGGGAGATGGTCTGGGCGGAGTTGGGCGACTCGCCACTGGTACAGGCCGCCAGGCACCTGGCGGTGGTGGCGGAGGTGACCAGGACGGCGCTCGCGGCTGGCTCGGTTGCGGACTTGCAGGCGGGGTACGCCACCCATGGCTGGCGCGCCGACGATGCGGTGCTTTCGGCGCTGGCGTGCGTTAACAAGGCGGCCGACGTTGATGCGGTGACGGCAGCCATTCGGGCGATCTATCTGCCCTGGCTGGAAGCGTCCGCGCGCTACCTGCAAGAACTGCTGGAGGGTGCGGTCTACCCTGGCGGACGGATCGCTGAAGCCCCCGCCTTCTATAAGGTCGACAGGCAATGCGTGCTGTTTGTGGATGGCCTGCGCTTCGATGCGGCTCGCCGACTCTCGGCCAGTCTGGAGGCGCGCGGTTGGCAGGTGGCGGAAACCATGGGCTGGACGGCGTTGCCCAGCGTCACCGCAACCGGCAAGGCGGCCGCGTCACCGGTGCGGACCAAGATCAGCGGCACCGATGACTGTGATGACTTTGAACCTTGTGTCGCCGCCACGGGCCAGTCGCTCAAGGGCGGTTACCACCTGAAGAAACTGCTGAACGACAACCACTGGAAGGTGCTGGACCGCACCGAGAACGGTGACGGCCAGGGCAACGCGTGGTGCGAATTTGGCGACATCGATAGCGAGGGACATACGCGCGGCTGGAAGCTGGCCAAGCACATCGACCCGCTTCTCGCAGAAATTGCAGAGCGCATCGCCGCCTTGTTGGCCGCGGGCTGGAACAGCGTTAGGGTGGTGACCGACCACGGCTGGCTACTCATGCCGGGCAGGTTACCCACAATTCAGATGTCGAACGACCTCACCGACAACAAATGGGGGCGTTGCGCCTCGATCAAGTCGGGCGCTTCCACCAGTGAGCGTTTGTACCCCTGGTTCTGGAACCCGAATCAGCAGTTCGCGCTGGCCGACGGGGTGAGTTGCTACGGCAAATCGGTGGACTACAACCATGGCGGCTTGAGCCTTCAGGAATGCCTCGTCTTGGATCTGGTGGTGACCCGCGGCGGGAGCACATCCGGCCAGCAGGTGGCCGAGGTGACTGACATTGCCTGGAAGGGCTTGCGCTGCACGGTTGGGGTGGACGGCCAGTACGCCAATCTGTGTCTGGACATTCGCACGCAAGCGGGTGACCCGGCGTCCAGCGTGGTCGTGAGCGTGAAGCCGCTCAAGGGCAACGGCACCGCATCGGTGGTTGTCGAGAACGAAGAACTGCAAGGTCGCGCGGCGTTCCTGGTCCTGCTCAGCGCATCGGGCGAGCTGGTGGCGGAGGCAAACATCGTGATCGGTGGAGGATGATGAATGATTGAACTGGATCAGATAGACAAAACAGCCGCCTCGGTACTGGACGGATATCTGGTCCGGAAAGACTTGGTCCGTACCTTCAGCCGGCAATTTCCGGTCCCCACCTACGTGGTGGAGTTCATGCTCGGGCGCTATTGTGCCAGCACCGATCAGGAGGAGATCGACGAAGGGCTCGAGATCGTCCAGCGCCAGTTGAAGTCCCGCACGGTGCGCGCCGGCGAGGAAGAGTTGTTCAAGGCCAGGGCGCTGGAAACGGGCGAGGTGAAGATCATCGATCTTGTCACGGCGCGCGTGGATAACAAAGGCGAGTACGTCGCCAGTCTGCCGAGTCTGCGCCTGACGGATGTGCGCATCAGCAGCGAACTGGTCAACCAACATGAACGCATGTTGACCGGCGGCTTCTATGCCGAGTTGGGGGTGACGTTCGATGTGGCTATCGCCCAGGAAAGTCGGGGTCGCCCCTTCGGGATCACCTCGTTGCGGGAAATTCAGCTATCCAAGCGGGATGTCCTGGACACGCTGGCCAAGGCGCGCCGAGCGTTCTCGACCGAAGACTGGAAAGGCTTTCTGCTGCGGTCCATCGGCATCGAGCCGGGCGGGTTGAGCCATCGGCAGAAGAACGCCCTCCTGCTGCGGATGGTGCCGTTCGTGGAGCGCAATTATAACCTGGTTGAGCTCGGGCCGCGCGGGACCGGTAAGAGCCACTTATTCCAGCAGGTTTCCCCCTACGCTCATCTGGTCTCGGGTGGCAAGGCCACGGTCGCAAAGATGTTCGTTGAGAACACCGCCAAGGGGCGGCGGGGGCTGGTCTGTCAGTTCGACGTGGTCTGCTTCGACGAGGTGTCCGGCATTTCCTTCGACCAAAAGGATGGCGTGAACATCATGAAGGGCTACATGGAATCGGGCGAGTTCAGCCGGGGCAAGGAGAGCATTCGCGCCGACGGCAGCATCGTCATGCTGGGCAACTTCGATGTCGATGTCGAACACCAACAGCGTATCGGACATTTGTTCGGTCCGATGCCGCCCGAGATGCGTAACGACACCGCCTTCATGGATCGCATCCATGCTTTCTTGCCCGGCTGGGATGTGCCCAAGATCAACCAAGACCTGGTGACGGACCATTTCGGCCTGGTCAGCGATTTCCTCTCCGAATGCTGGGGCCAGCTGCGCACCCAAAGCCGAGTGAGCGAATTGCAGGGTCGCGTCTATTATGGCGGGGCGCTGTCGGGTCGGGATACCAATGCGGTGAGCAAGACGGTCAGCGGCCTTTTGAAGTTGCTCTATCCGAGTGCCGATGACCCGGTGCCGGACGAGGATCTGGAATGGGCCGTGCGCATCGCCATGGAAGTGCGCCGCCGGGTAAAGGAGCAACAAAAACGCGTGGGTGCGGCGGAGTTCCGTAATACCCATTTCAGCTACATCCTGGGCGAGGATGGTGTCGAAAAATTCGTTTCCACGCCCGAGTTACAGAGCGAAAACAGCGTCGGAGGCGATCCGCTGGAGCCAGGCCAGGTCTGGACGATCAGCCCCGGGGGCGGAGAGGAAAACTCCGGACTGTATCGGATCGAGGTCAACGAAGGTCCCGGCTCAGGGGTGAAGGTGCTCAATAAGCCCATCCCTCCGGCCTTCCGCGAGAGCATCGGATTCGCCGAGCAGAATCTCTACGCCAGATCGCAGCAAATGGTCGGAGACAAGGACCCCAGGCACCACGAATTCACAGTACAGTTGCGGGCCTTCGATGCAGCGAAGTCCGGTGCGAAACTCGGCGTTGCCGCACTGGTCGCCCTCTGCACGTCACTGCTGAAGCGGAGCGTTCGCGGCGGCCTGATCATCCTCGGCGAGATCAACCTGGGGGGCTCCATCGAGCCTGTGCACAACGCGGTTTCGATTGCCGAGATCGCTGTCGAAAAAGGGGCGACATCCCTGTTGATGCCCGTGTCTTGCCGGCGCCAGTTGGTCGATTTGTCTGATGATATGGCAACCAAGATCGACATCCAATTCTACTCTGATGCCAGAGACGCGCTCATTAAAGCCATGGCCGAGTGATCCAAAAGAAGAAGACGTGGGCATAAAAAAACCCCAACCGAGACCGGTTGGGGTTCTGTGCTTGGTGGAGGCGGCGGGAATCGAACCCGCGTCCGCAAGCCCTCTGCCGTTGGATACTACATGCTTATCCTTTCTATTATTTTTAACCTTCCCGCGCCCGAAAGGCAGGACGCACGGTCGGCGATTCCGTTAGGTTTTAGCAGCTCAGGTCCGGACTCCCGTCGCCGCGATCCTATGTGTTGTTACCCCTGGAACCCAGCACCCACAGGCAAGTACTGGCCAGAGGCCCGCTGGGATTAAGCAGCGAGAGCGTAGTTGTCGTCGTTGGCAACTAGAATTTGCGGACGGTTTTACGAGGTACCCGCACCTCGGCATGCACCTCGAGTTTCGCGACCCACGTCGAAACCAAGTCGCCCCCAAGTGTTACTTTAGACTATAGGGGCTCGGGGGCGCTTCGGCAAGTCCGCAGCAGTTCTAAATTTGGGCGGCATCGCGCGACCCCTGGTGGATGCGGCGCGCCCGACCGCCGTGCCGAGTCCCTGCCACCGAGCGGCGCGCCTTATCCACCCTACAACGGAGCAGGTTTCGTAGGGTGGATAAGCGCAGCGCATCCACCATCGGCCTCGCTGCCGACACGCTTTTTGGCGGCGGCTATCCAAATTAGGAACTGCTGGCGTGACTTTAACGCGCCCTGGACTGTTCGGAAGGGGTTTCACCGAGGTCCCGCTCGGTTTATGCTCATCTCCGGCCGGCCTCAGCCGGACTTGAACAGCCGCTCCTTCTCGCGCTGCCAGTCCTTGTCCTTCTCGCTGGCGCGTTTGTCGTGCAGCTTCTTGCCTTTGGCGAGTCCGATCTCCAGTTTAGCCCGGCCGCGCTTCCAGTACATGGCGGTCGGCACCAGGGTGTAGCCGGCGCGCTCGGTCTGACCGATCAGGCGGTTGAGTTCGGAGCGCTTGAGCAGCAGCTTGCGGGTGCGGGTCGGATCCGGGCTGATGTGGGTGGACGCGGTCGGCAGCGGCGAGATGTGGGAGCCGATCAAAAAGGCCTCGGCGTGGAGGATTTTGACGTAGGCCTCCTTGATTTGCAGACGCCCCGCGCGCAGGCTCTTGACCTCCCAGCCTTCGAGCGCCAGGCCGGCCTCGATGCGCTGCTCAATGTGATAGTCATGCCCCGCCTTCCGATTGAGTGCGATGGTGGAGCTGCCGTCGGTTTTTTTCTTGCCCTTGCTCATGCGCGCAGTTTACGGCAAGGTTTCGGTTGATTTCCACGTCTGATCCGGATAAATTGCCGGGCTCTATTTTTGGGAGATTCATGATGCGCCAGCCACTGATTGCCGGTAACTGGAAGATGAACGGGACCAAGGCCAGCGTCGAGCGGCTCTTGGCCGATGTCGTCGCTGGCGCTGGTGCCATCCAGCGTAGCGAAGTCGCGGTTTGTCCGCCCTATCCGTTCCTGCAGATGGCCGCGCAGGCGCTGGCCGGCAGCAGTGTTCGTCTGGGTGCGCAGAACCTCAGCACCGAGGCGAGCGGCGCCTTTACCGGCGAGGTCGCCGGCCCCATGCTGGCCGAGTTCGGCTGCAAGTATGTCATCGTCGGCCACTCCGAGCGGCGGGCGATGTACGGCGAGGACGATGCGCTGGTCGCCAAGAAACTGGCCGCGGCGCACGCGGCTGGCCTGACGGCGATCCTGTGTGTGGGCGAGACCTTGGAAGAGCGTGAGCGCGGCGACATGGAAAAGGTGGTTGGCGGCCAGATCGACGCGATCATCCAGATCAGCGGGATCGGCGCCTTCGACGTCCTCGAAGTGGCTTACGAGCCCGTGTGGGCGATCGGCACCGGGAAGACGGCAACGCCCGCCCAGGCCCAGGAAGTCCATGCCTTCATCCGCAACCGGTTGGCCGGCCATAGTGCGCCGATTGCGGCGAAGACGCGCATTCTGTACGGCGGCAGCATGAAGGCCAGCAATGCCCTGGAGTTGCTGTCCCAGCCGGATATCGACGGCGGCCTGATCGGTGGCGCCGCTCTGGTCGCCGCGGATTTCCTGGCGATCGCCAAGGCGGGCGATACCGCGGCGCAGTAGCACGCGGTGCTCTGACCGGTTGTTTTGCGACACCGGTCAGATCATTGCCAACAGGATTATTTCCGAGCCCTGATGTTATGCAGACCATCCTGACCGTCGTTCAAGTGTTTCTGTCGCTCGGCCTGATCGGTCTGGTACTGATTCAGCACGGGCGCGGCGCCGATGCCGGCGCGGCCTTCGGGGCCGGGGCCTCGGCGACTGTCTTCGGCTCGCGCGGCTCGGGTTCGTTCCTGTCGCGTGCGACGGCGATTATTGCGGCCCTCTTCTTCCTAACCAGCATGGCATTGGCGTATTATGCGGCCAAGGGCGGGAAGCCGGCGGGGTTGATGGAGTCGGTCGATGGAACTGTGGTCTCTGCTGAGGCGCCTATCCCGATTCCGGTCGAAAAGGCGACGCCTAAGCCGTCGCCCAAGCCGTCGCCCAAGCCGTCGGAAGTTCCGGTCGTCCCCGGCGTCGTTCCGGCATCGGATAGTTCGGATGTCCCCGCAATTCCGGGCATCGTTGCACCGGTAACAGCGGCGCCGCCGGTCGCCGATGTTCCACTGATCAAGGTGCCTGAGGCGGTCGCGCCGCCTGCACAGTCGCCCTTGCCGATCGAGGCGCAGCCGTCGGGAGACGTGCCGATGGTGCCGGCGCCGAAAGTGGAAGCGATTCCGGACGCGGTGCCCGCGGTCCCGGTCGGTGACCCGGATGCGCCTCCGACAAAGTGATTTGACAGACCTGAGGTGAACAGTTTTTAGCCGACGTGGTGAAATTGGTAGACACGCTATCTTGAGGGGGTAGTGGCGTAAGCCGTGCCAGTTCGAGTCTGGCCGTCGGCACCATCAAACCTAACGGCATGTCACGCGAGTGACCTGCCGTTTTTTTTTCGGTTTTCTAATCAGTTGAATGGCAATGCGTATCCCGCGTAGTTACTGTTGACTTAGTGCGCAATCGCACATTAGACTCGTCAGACAGAACCGTGAAACGCGAAAACATAACAACCACGGTGCGGAGTGACAGTGCTCGATAACTATCTTCCCATCCTGATCTTCATCATCGTCGCCGTGCTCGTGGGTGCCGGGGCGATGCTGCTTGGCGTCGTGCTTGGTCCGCGTCGCCCATACGCGGAGAAGGACTCGCCCTACGAGTGCGGCTTCGCGGCCTTTGAAAGCGCGCGCATGAAATTCGACGTGCGCTACTACCTGGTCGCCATCCTCTTTATTCTGTTCGACCTGGAGATTGCGTTCCTCTTCCCCTGGGCGATCGTGCTGGGCGATCTTGGGGTCTACGGATTGTGGGAGATGGTCATCTTCCTGGCGATTCTGGTGGTTGGTTTTGTCTACGAGTGGAAAAGGGGGGCGCTGGAATGGGAATAGAGGGCGTTCTCGAAAAAGGCTTCGTCACGACGACAGCCGACCAACTGATCAACTGGGCGCGTACCGGCTCGATGTGGCCGATGACCTTCGGGTTGGCCTGCTGTGCGGTCGAGATGATGCACGCCGGCGCGTCGCGCTACGATCTGGACCGCTTCGGCATCGTCTTCCGGCCAAGTCCGCGCCAATCCGACGTGATGATCGTCGCCGGCACCCTGGTCAACAAGATGGCCCCGGCCTTGCGCAAGGTCTATGACCAAATGGCGGAGCCGCGGTGGGTGATCTCCATGGGTTCCTGTGCCAATGGCGGCGGGTATTACCACTACTCGTACGCGGTGGTGCGGGGGTGCGACCGCATCGTGCCGGTGGATGTCTACGTTCCCGGTTGTCCGCCGACCGCCGAGGCCCTGTTGTACGGCATCCTCCAGCTCCAGAACAAGATACGCCGTACCAGTACCATCGCCCGCTGAGCCCGTCCGCTTGTACCGAGGACCCATGGCAATAGATACATCGATCCATAACGGCAGATGCGGCGCTTTGGCGACGGCTCTGGCCGCGCACTTGGCCGACCATGCGTGCGAGACCCTGATCGCGCATGGCGAGGTGACTTTGGTCGTCCCGGTCGGACACTTGCTTCCGGTCTGTCGGATCCTGCATGATCACGCGGACTTCCGGTTCGAGCAGTTGATCGATGTCTGCGGGGTCGACTATGCGGCCTACGGTCAGGCCGAGTGGGAGACCGTGGAGGCTTCGAGCACGGGCTTCGGGCGCGGGGTCGATCGCGACCTCGACTTGGCGGTCGACGACCCGCAACGCTTCGCGGTGGTCTACCACCTGCTGTCCCTGGCGCATAACCGGCGGCTGCGGCTGCGGGTCTACGCGGGCGGCAGCGCGCCCGTGGTGGATTCCGTCCTGCCGGTGTGGGCGTCGGCGAACTGGTTCGAGCGCGAGGCGTTCGATCTCTTCGGTATCCTCTTTCGCGGCCATCCGGATTTGCGCCGTATCCTCACTGACTATGGCTTCATCGGACACCCTTTTCGCAAGGACTTTCCCATTTCCGGCCATGTAGAGATGCGCTATGACCCGGTCCAGGGCCGCGTGGTCTACGAGCCGGTGCAGATCGAACCGCGCGTGCTGGTGCCCAAAGTGATTCGTGAGGATGGCCGCTACGCCGCGCACCAGCCGGCGCCGGGGGTGGGCAATGCCTGAAATACGCAATTACACGCTGAACTTCGGTCCGCAGCACCCGGCGGCTCATGGTGTGCTGCGACTGGTGCTCGAATTGGACGGTGAGGTGATCGAGCGCGCCGACCCCCACGTCGGCCTGCTGCACCGGGGAACTGAAAAGCTGGCCGAGACCAAGCCCTATAACCAAAGCATCGGCTACATGGATCGTCTGGACTATGTGTCCATGATGTGTAATGAGCATGGGTACGTGCGGGCCATCGAGAAACTGCTCGGCGTCGAGGTTCCGGAGCGCGCCCAGTACATCCGCACCATGTACGATGAGATCACCCGCATCCTGAACCACCTGATGTGGCTCGGGGCCCATGGTCTTGACATCGGCGCCATGTCCGTCTTTCTGTACTGCTTCCGCGAGCGTGAAGACCTGATGGATTGCTACGAGGCGGTCTCCGGGGCGCGCATGCACGCCACCTACTACCGTCCCGGCGGGGTCTATCGGGACCTGCCGGGGCTGATGCCGCAATACCAGGCGGGCGGTACCAAGTGGCACAGCGGCAAGCACCAGGCCCAGCGCAACGACGCGCGCCATGGTTCGCTGCTGGACTTCATCGAGGACTTCACCAACCGCTTCCCGGCCTGTGTGGACGAATACGAGACCCTGCTCACCGACAATCGTATCTGGAAGCAGCGCACGGTCGGGATCGGCGTGGTTTCTCCGGAGCGGGCGCTGCAACTGGGTTTCACCGGTCCGATGTTGCGTGGTTCCGGCGTGGGGTGGGATCTGCGCAAGAAGCAGCCCTATGCCGCTTATGCGCTGATGGATTTCGATATCCCGGTCGGGGTCAATGGCGACAGCTATGACCGCTACCTGGTGCGCGTCGAGGAGATGCGCCAATCCAACCGCATCATCCGTCAATGCGTGGATTGGTTGCGCACCCACCCTGGGCCGGTCGCGGTGGATGATCATAAGGTGATGCCGCCGAGCCGTGAGGCCATGAAAGAAGACATGGAAGCCCTGATCCACCACTTCAAGCTGTTTACCGAAGGCTACTGCACCCCGCCCGGCGAGGTGTATGCCGCGGTGGAAGCGCCGAAGGGCGAGTTCGGCTGCTACATCATCTCCGATGGCGCCAACAAGCCTTATCGGCTCAAGGTCCGTGCCCCCGGATTCCCCCATCTGGCCGCGCTCGATGAGATGGCCAGGGGCCATATGCTCGCGGATGTCGTGGCCATTATCGGGACTCTGGATATCGTATTCGGGGAGATCGATCGCTGATGAGTTTTCGCAACGCCCCCTTAGGTGTGATTCACGACCGGGACAAGTCGACCCTGTTCACGTCCGAGATCCGTGCCGCGATCGACACCCATATCGCCAAATACCCGCCGGAGTGGAAACAATCCGCTGTGATGCCGGCCCTGACGCTCGTCCAGGAGGCGAATGGCGGTTGGTTGACGCGTGACCTGATGGACGCGGTCGCCGTTTACCTGGATATGCCGGAGGTCGCCGTCTATGAGGTCGCGACCTTCTACAGCATGTATGATCAGACGCCGACCGCGAAGCATAAAGTCTGTGTCTGCAACAGCATTTCCTGCATGCTGAACGGCTCCGAGGAATTGATTCATCACATCGAGCACAAGTATCAGGTCAAGCCGGGTCAAACCACCGCGGACGGCCGTTTCACGTTCAAAGAAGCGGAGTGCCTGGGAGCCTGCCGGGACGCACCGGCGGTGCTGATCGGCAAGACCTACTACGAACATCTGACGCCGGATGCCTTGGACCGGTTGATCGAGGGGCTCGAGTAACCATCATGGCGGCACAACAGAATACGGTTTGCTTCCGCACCATGCATCTGCCCGCGGCCGAGCGCTTTACCCTGGCGGCCTATCGCAGTCTGGGCGGCTATGTGCAATGGGAGCGCATCCTGCGTGAAAAGCTGGACCCGGCGACCCTGATCGAGGAACTCAAGCTGTCCAATCTGCGCGGTCGCGGCGGCGCCGGCTTTCCGACCGGGCTGAAATGGAGTTTCATGCCGCGCAGCGCGCCGGGTCAGAAATACATCGTCTGTAACTCAGACGAGGGCGAACCCGGCACCTGCAAAGACCGGGACATCCTGCGCTACAACCCCCACCAGTTGATCGAGGGGATGGCGATCGCCGGCTATTGCATCGGCGCCACGGTCGGTTACAACTACATCCGCGGTGAGTTCTACGAGCCCATCGAGCGCTTCGATGGCGCACTGCAGGAGGCCTATGCCGCCGGGCTGGTTGGTCGCGATATCCTGGGCTCCGGGGTGGACTTCGATCTATTTACCCATTTGGGCGCGGGGGCCTACATCTGCGGCGAGGAGACGGCGCTGCTGGAGTCGATTGAAGGCAAGAAAGGGCAGCCGCGTTACAAGCCGCCCTTCCCGGCGCAGGTGGGTCTCTACGGCTGTCCAACCACGATCAACAATACCGAATCGCTGGCCTCGGTGCCGGTGATACTGGAGAAGGGCGGCAAGTGGTTCCTGGAGCAGGGACGGCCCAATAATGGCGGGCTCAAGCTCTTCTCCATCACCGGGCATGTGAATAATCCGTGCAATGTCGAGGTCCCGCTGGGCACGCCGTTCCGGGACCTGCTGGCAATGGCCGGCGGGGTCAAGGACGGAAAAGGGCTCAAGGCGGTGATCCCGGGCGGATCCTCGGTGCCGGTGGTGCCGGGCGAGATCATGATGCAGACCGACATGGACTATGACAGCATCGCCAAGGCGGGGTCGATGCTGGGCTCGGGGGCGGTGATCGTGATCGCCGAGGGCACCTGCATGGTGAAGGTCCTGGCGAACCTGTCCAATTTCTATATGCACGAATCCTGTGGTCAGTGTACCCCCTGCCGGGAGGGTACGGGCTGGCTGGCGCGGGTGGTAGGGCGCATTGCCGCCGGTCAGGGTCGCGCACCGGACTTGGACCTGCTCGAGAGTGTCGCCGGCCGTATCGGCGGGCGCACCATCTGTGCTTTGGGCGACGCCGCGGCGATGCCGGTGCAGAGTTTCCTCAAGCATTATCGGGCCGAGTTCGCGCACCTGATCGAGCACGGAGTCAGTCAGGCGGCCTGATCGTTCCGAATCGCGGTAGCAATCCCGGTTCCTGGCCGGGTCCTGAGGCTGGCGGGCAGTGCGCCCGCGAGCGGTGAAGAAACGCGGGGTGGTCCGGCACGGTTGCGGAACACCCCATACCCTTCGGAGTTGTGCCGCATTGGGGCGCGGGTTCGCGTGACCCGGCGTGCGGCGCCGACTGAGAGACCGGAATGACGGATAAGCTTACCATCGAGATCGACGGTCGCGCCTGCGAGGCGGCGCCGGGCGAGATGATCATCGCGGTCGCGGACCGTGAGGGTATCGCGATCCCGCGTTTCTGCTATCACAAGAAGCTCTCCATCGCTGCCAACTGCCGGATGTGTCTGGTGGAAGCGGAGCAGGGCGGGCGTCCGTTCCCCAAGCCGGTGCCGGCCTGCGCCACTCCTGTTGGCCCCGGCATGAAGGTGCAGACCCGTTCCCCCAAGGCCATCGAGGCTCAACAGGGGACCATGGAGTTTCTGCTGATCAACCACCCGCTGGACTGTCCGATCTGCGATCAGGGCGGCGAGTGTGAGTTGCAGGATGTCGCCATGGGCTACGGGGACGGCCTGTCGCGCTACAGTGAGGGTAAGCGCGTCGTCATGGACGAGGATTTCGGTCCCCTGATCGCCACCGAGATGACCCGATGTATTCACTGCACCCGCTGCGTGCGCTTCGGGGCCGAGATCGCCGGGGTGCGTGAACTGGGAGCGACCGGGCGCGGCGAACACATGCGCATCGGAACCTATGTCGCCCACACCATTGCCCACGAGTTATCGGGCAATATAATCGACCTGTGTCCGGTGGGTGCCCTGACCTCCAAACCCTACCGCTTCACCGCGCGTGCCTGGGAACTGACCGAAGCGGACAGCATCGCCCCGCACGACGGGGTCGGCTCGAATGTGCAGCTCCATATTCGCCGCGGTCAGGTCATGCGCGTCCACCCGAGGGACAACGAGGCGGTCAACGAGACCTGGATTTCGGACCGCGACCGGTTCAGCTATGCGGGACTGCACGCGGCGGACCGGCTGACGCACCCGCTGGTGCGGCGTGACGGCGCCTGGGTCGCGGTTGAATGGACCGAGGCGCTGACGCTGGTGGCCGAGCGGCTCAAGGCCGCCGACGCCGCCCGGACCGGCTGGCTGATCGCGCCCAATGCGACCTTGGAAGAGATGTATCTGGCGCAGGCGCTCGCGCGTGCGCTGGGTTGTCCGAATATCGATCACCGTCTGCGTCAGCGTGACTTCCGCGGCGATAGCGCGGATCCGCTGCTGCCCTGGCTCGGGGTGCGTATCGAGGAACTGCAGTCGCGCGAGGGCGTCCTGCTGATCGGCAGCGATATCCGCCCGGAGCAGCCGATGCTTGCGCACCGCCTGCGCAAGGCGGTCCTGGCTGGCGGTCGGTTGGCCCTGGTCAACCCCTATCGACTCGACTTGACTCACCCCGCCACCCAATTGGTCGTCAATCCCGATGGGATGGTCGACGCCTTGATCGGCATCGCCGGCGCGCTGGACGCCAGGGTGACCGGGCCGCTACGCGATCGGATCGCCCGCGTTGCCCCGACACCGACGCAGCAGGCGGTTGCCGCGTCGCTCAAGGCCGCCGGCGCCAACGGCAAGGGTCTCGTCCTGCTGGGTGCGCTGGCCGCGGCCCACCCGGACTTCACGGTGCTGAAGGCGCTGTCCTATGCCATTGCCGCGGCGAGCGGTTGCCAGGTGGGCTATCTGCCGACCGCGGCCAACAGCGTCGGCGCCGCGCTGGCCGGAGCCTTGCCGCAGGTGGGGCCGGGCGCCCGACCGGCCGGTCAGGTTGGTCTTCCGGTCGCTGAGATGCTGGCCGCGCCCTGTTCGACCCTGGTCCTCTGGGGGCTGGAGCCGGACCTGGACCTGGGCAATCCGGCCCAGGCCATGGCGGCACTCGGCCAGGCGGACTGCGTGATTGCGGCCAGCGCCTTCCGCTCGCCCGCGCTGGAAGCGGTCGCGCAGGTGATGCTGCCCATCGGCGCCTTTACCGAGACCTCCGGCACCTATGTCAACGCCGACGGCGTCTGGCAGAGTTTCCAGGGTGCGGTGGCACCGCCGGGAGAGGCCCGGCCCGGTTGGAAGGTGCTGCGCGTCCTGGGGAACCTGCTGGCGCTTCCTGGTTTCGAGTACAGCGATACGGCGGCTGTCCGCGCCGAATTGGCGGCCTGCTGTGAGGGTGTCCAGCCCGACAATACTCCGGCGGGTGATCTCAGTGGGGTGCCGCCGGTCGGGGTCGGGGCGGGACTGATGCGCATCGGCAATGTACCGATCTATGCACTCGATGGCTTGGTCCGCCGGTCACCCGCGCTCCAGCGCACCCCCGCCATGGGCGCCTTCAGTGTCTCGTTGCACCCGGAGCAGGCGTCCGCCCTGGGTCTGACGGACGAGGATCACGTGGAGGTTCGACAAGGCGAGGTCGGGGTACGCGCCCCGGTCATCCTGGATGATCGGATTCCCCTGGGCTGCGCGCGAATCCCGGCCGGGGTCGCGGGCAGCGAGTCTCTGGGCGATCAGATCGCCCCCGTCAGCATGACCAAGGCCTGAGGAGTCGAAGCCAATGATCGAGCTTTGGAATATGCTGCCGCTGGTGATCCAGATCCTGCTGAAGATCATCGCGATCGTGCTCCCGCTGCTGGGCCTGGTGGCCTACTACACCCTGGCCGAGCGCAAGGTCATCGGCTATATGCAAGTGCGCATCGGGCCGAACCGGGTGGGTTGGCGCGGTTCGCTGCAGCCCATCGCGGACGCGGTGAAGCTGATGATGAAGGAGATCGTGTTGCCCGCGAAGGCCGACAAGACGCTCTTTCTCATTGCCCCACTGCTGTCACTGACGCCCGCACTGGCGGCCTGGGCGGTGTTTCCATTCGATGCCGGCCTGGTACTCGCCGACATCCACGCCGGTTTGCTCTATATTCTTGCCCTGACGTCCCTGGGGGTCTACGGGATCATCATCGCCGGCTGGGCCTCGAATTCGAAATATGCCCTGCTCGGGGCCATGCGCTCGGCGGCGCAGATCGTCGCTTATGAGATTGCCATGGGCTTTGCGCTGGTGGGCGTGCTGGTGGCCGCGGGGAGTCTCAACCTGGGCGAGATCGTCGCCGCGCAAAGCGGGAATGTCTTCACCTGGTTCTGGCTGCCGCTGTTGCCCCTGTTTGGCGTCTACGTGATCTCGGGGGTGGCCGAGACGAATCGTGCTCCGTTCGACGTGGCCGAGGGTGAGTCGGAGATCGTTGCCGGGTTCCATGTGGAATACTCGGGTATGGCCTTCGCGGTGTTCTTCCTGGCCGAGTATGCCAACATGATCCTGATCTCCGCGTTGACGGCGATCCTGTTCATGGGTGGCTGGCTGTCGCCTCTGCCGCAGGCCTGGGCATCCGGGGTCTTCCTGCTGGATGACGGCTTCCACTGGCTGTTGCTCAAGACATTCTTCTTCATGTTCCTGTTCCTGTGGCTGCGCGCAACCTTTCCGCGCTACCGCTACGATCAGATCATGCGTTTGGGGTGGAAGGTCTTCATCCCGATTACGATCGTCTGGATTCTCGTGGTCGCCGTCGGCGTGGTCGCGAAAATGCCGCCTTGGTGGTCCGCTTGATGTCGCGGGGGAATGACCGATGCTGAAGACCGCGCGTGCCTATGTGCAGAGCCTGCTCCTGTTCGAGCTGTTCAAAGGGATGCAGTTGACCGGTGCTTATCTTTTCAAGCGTAAGTTCACCGTTCAGTATCCGGAGGAGCGGGCGCCGATTTCGCCGCGGTTCCGGGGGCTGCATGCCTTGCGCCGCTACCCGAACGGTGAAGAGCGCTGCATCGCCTGTAAGCTGTGCGAGGCGACTTGCCCGGCCCTGGCGATCACCATCGAGGCCGAGCCTCGCGCCGATGGATCGCGGCGCACCACGCGCTATGACATCGATTTGTTCAAGTGCATCTACTGCGGCTTCTGCGAGGAGTCCTGTCCGGTGGACTCGATCGTCGAAACCGGTATTTACGAGTATCACTTCGAACAGCGCGGCGAGAACATTATGACCAAGGAGAAACTGCTCGCCGTCGGCGACCAGTACGAGGCGCAGATTGCCGCGGCGCGGGCCGCGGATGCGCCGTATCGCTAGCCGGGATAGCGGACCGACCAGAACCTGTATAGCGCACGATCCCGATCTTCCTTGTGACTGAACACTAGCTTTCGGATGCATCCATGGGCTTTGAGAAATTTCTTTTCTACTGCTTCGCGGCCATCACCGTGGCGGCCGCGGCGATGGTGATCACGCGGCGCAATCCGGTCCATGCGGTGCTGTGGATGGTGGTCGCCTTCGTCAGCAGCGCGGCGCTGTGGCTCCTGCTGGAGGCCGAGTTCCTGGGGATTGTCCTGGTGCTCGTCTATGTGGGTGCGGTGATGGTGCTGTTCCTGTTCGTCGTCATGATGCTGGACATCGATATCGCGACACTGCGGGCGGGGTTCATCAAATACCTGCCGGTTGGGGCCCTGGTGGCCACGGTCATGCTGGTGGAGATCGTGCTGATCGTGGGCCCCGGCAACTTTGGTCTGGATGTCTTCCCCGCGCCGCCGGCCGCCGGGGTCGAGGTCAATAACACGCGTGACCTGGGGATGATGCTCTACACCGTCTATGTCTATCCCTTCGAACTGGCGGCGGTGATCCTGCTGGTGGCGATCGTGGCGGCGATTCGGCTCACCCTGCGTCACCGGACCGACACCAAGTTCATCGACCCGGCCCGCCAGGTCGAAGTGCGCAAAGGGCCGGACCGCATCCGGATCCTGAAGATGCCTGCTGTGGTCGAAGCCGAAACCCAGGAGTAGCCGCCATGATCGCACTCTCCGACTATCTGATTCTCAGCAGTATCCTGTTCTGCCTCGCGGTTGCCGGGATCTTTCTCAACCGCAAGAACGTGATCATCCTGCTCATGTGCATCGAGCTGATGTTGCTCGCGGTGAACACCAATTTCATCGCCTTCTCGCATTTTCTTCAGGATATGACCGGGCAGGTTTTCGTGTTCTTTATTCTGACCGTGGCCGCCGCCGAGGCGGCGATCGGGTTGGCGATTCTGGTGGTGCTGTTCCGCAACCGGCGGACCATCAATGTCCAGGACCTCGACCGTCTGAAGGGGTGACCCTGAGCACTACGGTCGATTCCGTCATGTCTTTTCACCCGCACCAGGCCGTGTCGGCCTAGTGCGGAAACCTTAGCGAAAGAGCCAACGAAGAGATGGAAAAAGTCTACCTGACCATCGTGCTCGCGCCCCTCATCGGCGCCCTCGTCGCCGGCTTCTTCGGCGGGCGGATCGGCCGGCGTGGGGCCCATAGCGTGACGATCCTGGGCGTGGGCATCTCCACCGCCTTGTCGTTTTATGTGCTTGCCCGGTTTATCTGGTATGACCTGCCCGTATTCAATGATGCGGTCTACACCTGGATGGTCTCGGACGGCATCCGGTTCGAGGTCGGCTTTCTGGTCGATAAGCTCACCGCCCTGATGATGGCCACGGTGACCTTCGTGTCGCTGATGGTGCACATCTACACCATCGGCTACATGGCCGATGACGAGCACAACTGGCCGCATGGCTCCAAGGCGGGCACGAACAGTTATCAGCGCTTTTTCTCCTACATCGCCCTGTTCACCTTCGCCATGCTGATGTTGGTCATGTCCAACAACTTCATGCAGTTGTTCTTCGGCTGGGAAGCGGTGGGGCTGGTGTCGTACCTGCTGATCGGCTTCTGGTCGGTACGGGAGTCAGCGATTTTTGCCAACCTCAAGGCATTCCTGGTCAATCGGGTAGGCGACTTCGGATTCATCCTCGGCATCGCCGCGGTCGCCATGTACTTCAACTCCATGGACTACGCGGAGGTCTTCGCGGCAGCCCCCGCCAAGGCCGATCTGCAGGTGAATCTCTTCGGTGGCGTGTCACTGATGTCGTTGATCTGTATCCTCTTGTTCGTCGGTGCCATGGGCAAGTCCGCGCAGGTGCCACTGCACGTCTGGTTGCCGGATTCGATGGAGGGTCCAACTCCGATCTCCGCCCTGATCCATGCGGCGACCATGGTCACCGCCGGTGTCTTCATGGTCGCGCGCATGTCGCCGCTTTACGAACTCTCGGAGACCGCACTCTCGTTCGTCATGATCGTGGGCGCGACCACCGCGTTCTTCATGGGCCTGATCGGTCTCGTGCAGAGTGATATCAAGCGCGTGGTGGCCTACTCGACACTCTCTCAGTTGGGCTACATGGTCACGGCCTTGGGCGCATCGGCCTACGCCGCCGGTATTTTTCATCTGATGACACACGCCTTCTTCAAGGCGCTCCTGTTCCTCGCCGCCGGTTCGGTGATCATCGCCATGCACCACAATCAGGATATCCGGGAGATGGGCGGGCTGCGCAAGTACATGCCCATCACCTGGCTTACCGCGCTCATTGGTTCGCTGGCCCTGATCGGCTTTCCCGGTTTCTCGGGCTTCTTCTCGAAAGATGCGATCATCGAGGCCGTGAGCGGGGCCACGATTTTCGGCTCCGGGTACGCGAGTGTCCTCTTGACCTTCGGGGTCCTGATCACGGCGCTCTATAGCTTCCGGATGTATTTTCTGGTGTTCCATGGCAAGGAGCGCATGGATGATCACACCCGACACCATCTCCATGAGACCCCCTGGGTGGTAACCTTGCCCCTGATCCTGCTCGCCATCCCGTCGGTGATGATCGGTTGGTTCACGATCGAGCCGCTGTTGGTGAACGACTGGCTCACGTCAGGCGACTGGCATCCGATCGTTGTGCACCATGCGCACGACACCCTGCATCATCTGGCCGATCACTGGCATGGCCAGTGGGCGTTCATCCAGCACGGCATGACCGGTCTGCCCTTTTATCTTGCGATGGCTGGTCTGTTCGGCGCCGCGTTCATCTGGTGGCTCATGTTTGCCAGGAATCCGAAACTGGATGAGCAGATTCAGGCGGCGGGCGGTCCCGTGACCCGAATCCTCCTGGACAAGTATGGGTTTGACGATTTCAACCAGCGGGTTTTCGGCGGCGGCGGTCAATCGCTCGGTAACGCCCTCTGGAATGGCGGCGATCGGGTCTTTATCGACGGCGCCCTGGTCAATGGATCAGCGCATTCGGTCGGACGCCTGGCTGGGGTCGCGCGCCTCCTGCAGACCGGGTACCTCTACCACTACGCCATCGCCATGATCGTCGGGCTCGTTGCCCTGTTGACGATCTTCGTCGGCCTCTGATCAGACTTAAGGAGACTAAAAGACGATGGAATCGGTTTTCCCCCTACTGACGCTGGTCATCTGGCTGCCGATCTTGGGCGGCATGGTCGTGCTTGCGAGCGGCGATCGTGATAGCAACCTGTCGAAGTGGCTTGCTTTGGGCACTGCCGTGCTGACCTTTCTGGTCAGTCTGGGTCTGTGGATCGGGTTTGACAGCGGCACTGCCGACATGCAGTTCGTCGAACGTGGCGCCTGGATACCGACCTTCAATGTCTGGTATTTCCTGGGTGTTGACGGTATCTCGATGCCCCTGATCGTCCTGACGACCTTCATCACCATCTTCGTCGTGGTGGCGGGCTGGGACGTCATTACATATCGGCCGTCCCAGTACATGGCGGCTTTCCTGATCATGGAAGGGTTGATGGTCGGCGTCTTCTCCGCCCTGGATGCAATCCTGTTTTACGTCTTTTGGGAGGCGATGCTGATTCCGATGTTCATCATCATCGGGGTCTGGGGTGGACCGAATCGGGTCTACGCCACCATCAAGTTCTTCCTCTATACGTTCTTCGGCTCGGTCTTCATGTTGGTCGCGCTGATCTACATGTACTTCCAGGCCGACAGTTTCAGCATTCTCGATTTCCATGAACTGGAACTGGGGATGAGCGCTCAGGTCCTGATCTTCGTCGCCTTCCTGCTCGCCTTCGCGGTCAAGGTGCCGATGTTCCCGGTGCATACCTGGCTGCCCGATGCGCATGTCGAGGCCCCGACCGGCGGTTCGGTGATCCTTGCCGCCATCATGCTGAAGATCGGCGGGTACGGCTTCCTGCGCTTCAGTTTGCCGATTACACCGGATGCCAGCGCATCACTCGACTGGCTCATCATCGCCTTGTCGTTGATTGCGGTGGTGTACATCGGGTTCGTCGCCTTGGTGCAGCAAGACATGAAGAAGCTGATCGCCTATTCGTCGATCGCCCATATGGGTTTCGTCACCCTGGGATTTTTCATTCTGTTCGCGCTCCTGCGGCATTCCGGGGAGAGTACCGGGGCGGTGATGGGCATCGAGGGCGGCATGATCCAGATGATCTCTCACGGTTTTATTTCGGCCGCCTTATTCCTGTGCGTCGGCGTGCTTTACGACCGGATGCATTCCCGCCAGATCGCCGATTATGGCGGTGTCATCAATACCATGCCGTGGTTCGGCGGTTTCATGGTCTTTTTCGCAATGTCGAATGCGGGCCTGCCGGGGACTTCGGGCTTTGTCGGTGAGTTCATGGTGATCCTCGCGGCCTTCCGTGCCGATTTCTGGTTCGCTTTCCTGGCCGCCACGACGCTGGTCCTGGCCGCCGCGTTCACCCTGTGGATGGTCAAGCGGGTGATTTACGGCGAAGTCAAGAACGAGAAGGTCGCCGCGCTTGCCGATCTGGACAAGCGCGAAGTATTCAATCTCGGCGCCCTGGCCGCGGTGGTGCTCTTGTTCGGCCTGTGGCCCGCGCCCCTCGTCGATGTCATGCACAAGAGCGTCGAGCACCTGGTTGCCCAGGTCAGTGTCTGCAAACTGCCCGCCGCGGAGTCCGCTGATTGCTTGTTGGCACGGCCGGCGCCCGTGGCGTTTCTGGCGCCTTAGCTAAGGTGTCCACAACCTGATCTCACCCGACATCGCCGCGCCTGGTAGGTCTTGACCTGACCAGGCGCCTGTTCACGGAATATGCCCATGCCATTCGATGCTGCGAACCTGTTGCCCATCCTGCCGGAGATCGTAGTCGCGATCACTGCGAGCCTTGTGCTGATGGTGGACCTGTACCTCAAGGACGAGCACAAAGGTTTCAACCATACGCTGGCAATCATCGGTCTACTCGTCGCGATCGGGTTCACCGGCGCGGTCGGCGGTGGTGCGCAGGAGTTGTTCTTCGATGGGAATGTGGTGCGTGATGCGATGAGCGACCTGCTCAAGGGGGCGGTGCTGATCATCTCGATCTTCGCCTTTGTCTATGCTCAGCCCTGGCTCAAGGATCGCGGCCTCCTGCTTGGCGAGTATTATGCGCTGGGTCTCTTTGCCGTGCTCGGTATGCTGGTGATGATCGACGCCAATAGCTTCCTGACGCTCTACCTCGGTCTGGAACTCCTGGCGCTCTGTTTCTATGCCCTGGTGGCCTTTGATCGTGACTCGCCGACCGGGTCCGAGGCGGCGATGAAATATTTTGTCCTCGGCGCTTTGGGTTCGGGGATGCTGCTCTACGGCGTTTCCATGATCTACGGTGCGACCGGCTCGATCGAGTTTGGCCCGGTGGCGCAGGCGATCGCCGAGCAAGGGACGAAAGACAAGGTTCTGATCTTCGGAATCGCCTTCCTGGTGATCGGCATTGGTTTCAAGTTCGGCGCCGTGCCCTTCCACATGTGGGTGCCGGACGTCTATGAGGGGGCGCCGACCCCGGTCGCGTTGTTCTTGAGTTCCGCCCCCAAGATTGCGGCTTTCGCCCTCGCCGTGCGGCTGTTGGTCGACGCCATGGGTGGCCTGCAGGCGGACTGGCAAGGCATGTTGGCGATCCTGGCCGTGCTGTCCATGGGCCTGGGTAATCTAGTCGCCATCGCCCAGACCAATATCAAGCGGATGATGGCTTACTCGGCCATCTCCCATGTCGGCTTTATTTTTCTGGGACTCCTGGCCGGCTCGTCGCAGGGTTATGCCGCGGCCATGTTCTACGCGATCGTTTACGCTCTGACCGCGGCGGGAGCGTTCGGCATCATGACCATCCTGAGCCGGAAAGGTTTCGACGTCGAGAATCTGGAGGATTTGCGCGGGCTCAATGACCGCGATGGCTGGTATGCGGCCATGATGGCGATCATGATGTTTTCGGCGGCCGGGGTTCCGCCGACGGTCGGTTTCATGGCCAAGCTGCTGGTGCTGGAGGCGGTCGTGCGGATCGATATGGTCTGGCTGGCCCTGGTTGCCGTGTTCTTTTCGATCATCGGCGCCTTCTACTATCTGCGGGTGGTGAAGCTCATGTATTTCGACCGGCCAACGACCGACGCGCCCATCCTCAGCTCCGGCGGCGTGCGCGCGGTGATGTCGGTCAACGGGTTGACCATCCTGTTCCTGGGTCTGTTTCCGGCGGCTTTGCTGAGTTTGTGTCAAGGCGCCTTCGCGTAGGGCGACTATTTCCGGAATCCACCACTGTCCGGCTGTTCAGAACCCTTGGCAGAGGCTACCATGTGCTATGGTTTCTACAGAGCGGGAGCTCCCCAGTATGTTTCGCGGCAGCATCGTAGCCCTGATTACGCCCATGGACGCGGATGGTGGGATCGATGACGCGAGCCTGAAGCGTCTGGTCGATTTTCATGTGGACGCAGGAACCACGGCCATCGTCTCGGTCGGGACCACCGGCGAGTCGGCCACGCTGGACGAGGACGAGCACTGTCGCCTGATCGCCCGCACCCTGCAACTGGCCGATGGGCGCATCCCGGTGATCGCCGGTACCGGGGCAAACTCGACCCGTGAGGCGATCACGCTGACCCGCTGCGCCAAAGAGGCGGGCGCCGACGCGGCCTTGCTGGTCACTCCCTACTACAACAAACCCACCCAGGAAGGACTTTATCTGCACTACCGGGCGGTCGCCGAAGCAGTGGATATCCCCCAGATTCTGTACAACGTGCCGGGGCGCACCGCCTGCGATCTGCTGCCTGAGACCGTGGCGCGATTGGCCAAAGTCGACAACATCATCGGTATCAAGGATGCGACCGGCGACCTCAAGCGCGTCGCGGCCCTGCGCGAGGGCTGCGGCGAAGGGTTCGCGCTCTACAGCGGCGACGACGCCTCGGCCTGCGACTTCATGTTGCTTGGCGGCGACGGGGACATCTCGGTGACCGCGAATGTTGCCCCGCGACTGATGCAAGAGATGTGTCAGGCGGCGCTGGCAGACCAACGCGTGCTCGCTCGTGCCTGCGACCGGCGACTGTCCGCGCTGCATCGGGACCTGTTCGTGCAGTCCAATCCGATTCCGGTAAAATGGGCGGCCTGCGAGTTGGGTCTGTGCGGCGTCGGTATTCGGCTGCCGTTGACCTGGCTCTCCGATCAATTCCATGCGCGTGTGCGGGCCGCACTGGAGCAGGCGGGCTGCCTGTGACGGTTGGTCCAGCGCCCCGATGCGGGCCACGGCGCGTCCCTTTTGAGAGGTCCCGGACCTTGAGACCTTCCCGTGTACTGGGCGGTGCTGCCGTCCTGTTGCCGCTGTCATTGCTGGTTGTCTGTGGATTGACCGCATGTGGCTCGGCTTCCTTTCAGGAAATGTTGCCCGACCAGAGCCTGGCCTACAAGAAAAGCCGGCAGGCCGAGGAAAACCTTGAGTTGCCTCCGGATCTGAGAAGCGGGAAGTTCGATGACGCGATGGACGTGCCGCCCATCGACGGCGGAGCCACCTACTCCGAGTACGCGGGGGGGCGGGCGCAACGGCAGCGCGATACCGCGGCGGGCGCCGTGCTGCCCGCTGTCGAGAACGTTCAGTTGCGCCGCAGCGGCGATTCCCGTTGGCTGGAGGTGCAGGCGACCCCGACGCAGGTTTGGCCGCGGGTGATCGCGTTCTGGCGCGAGCAGGGCATCCTGCTGGTCGATCAGAACCCCACGGTCGGGGTGATGAAAACGGATTGGATCGAGAATCGTGCCGAAGTGCCTCAGGGCTTTGTGACCCGATTGATCCGCAAGGTGGCTGACGGACTCTACGCCACGTCGAGCCGGGATCAGTACAGCGTGCGGATCGACAACGGGCCGACCGCGGGGGTCACCGAGGTCTATCTCACCCATCGCGGGATGGAGGAGAAGCTCGAAACCGGCACCCTGGGTGACAGTAAGCGGACGGTCTGGCAGCCTGGTAAGAGCGACCCGGAGCGGGAAGCGGAGATGCTGCGGCGGCTGATGCTGTTCCTGGGTGCCCCGGAGAAGCAGGCCGCCGCTGCCGTCGCGTCGTCGGCCGCACCGCGGGCGGCCTCTGCGGTGCGCTTGGTCAGCGAAGGCGCCGGGCCTGCGTTGCTGATTACAGAAGAATTTCGCCGCGGTTGGCGGATCACCGGCGCGGCGCTCGACCGCGCCGGCTTCGCGGTCGAGGATCGTGACTTGAGTCGCGGCATCTATTTCGTCCGGTATCAAGATGCGGATGGCGCGGGGGCCGGGAAGCGGAGCCTCGTCGACCGGCTGGCCTTCTGGCGCAAGGACGGAATCGACCGGGTGAGGCAGTATCAAATCAAGGTCGAAGGCAACGATACCGAAACGCGGGTCAGCGTACTCGATGCGAAAGGCAACCGGGATAGCTCCACCGGTGCGCAGCGTATCCTCACCCTGCTGCAGGAGCAGATGAAGGGCTAGACGCCCAGAGTTGATGACATGCGTTCGGGACCCAGTCGCGCACCCCTGCTGCCAGGCCTTGTCTTGGCGGTCTGCGCGGTCTGGGGTGCCGACCCGGTGCTTGAGTCGCCGACTCAGGCGCGAGGGCGTGCGGCCGCCTGGTACGAGCAGGCGCTGACCGAGGTGAATGCGGGGCAGACGTCTGCCGCCTATCTCAGCCTGAAGAGCGCTCTGCGGCAAGATCCCTTTTTCCTCGCCGGCCACCTGCTGCTTGCTCGCGTCTATATTCAACTCGGTCAAGGCGACAAGGCCGAGAAAGAACTCCTGATCGCGGAAGGGCTCGGGGCTCACCAGTCATTGACGCTGATCCCGCTCGCCCGTTCCTATCTGTTGCAGGGCAACGCCGAAAAGCTGCTCGGCGCGTTGTTTCCCCTGGGGACCCTGGTCGACGAGGATGCCGAGTTATTGGCCTTGCGCGGCCAGGCCCACCTGCAACTCAGTCAGTTGTACGACGCCCAACGGGCGTTCAACCAAGCGAGCGAACGCGATCCCACGAATGTCGGCGCCATGCTGGGTCAGGTCCATGTCCTGATGTTGCAGGGCGATCTCAACGAGGCGTCAGACTACGCCCGTCGTGCCGTCGCGCTGGCCGCGGAAAATCCGCATGCCTGGTTGCTGCGGGGAATGCTGCTGCGCGGCCGCAGCGATGTGCCGGCCGCACTGCGCGACTTCGAGCGGGCGGTCGCGGTCTTGCCGGCCTATTTGCCCGCGCAGATCGCCCGGATCGGTGCCTTGCTCGAACTGGATCGATTGGATGAGGCACTGGCTGCCGCGGAAGAATCACTGACGCTGTATCCGCGAGACCCGCGCGCCTTCTATCTGAAGGCGGTCGTTCATGCACGGCGACTGGAGTTCGATGCGGCCCAGGCCGTCTTGCGTCAAACCGAGGCGCTGCTCTCCCAGTTGCCGCGCGAACTGATCGACGCGCATCCGCCGACCCTCTTGCTGGCGGGTATGGTGAACTACAGCCTGAAACAGTGGACCCAGGCAACGAATTACCTCGCGCCATTTCTCGATCAATTCCCCGATACGGTCGGCCCGCGGATCCTCTTGGCCCGGATTGCGCTCGACCGACAGCAGAATGAGCGGGCCATCAGGCTGCTTGAACCGGCACTGAGTCTGGCGCCAGGCGATCAGCAGGTGTTATCCCTGCTGGCCGAAGCCTTTATGCGTGACGGGCAGCACGTCAAGGCTGCGCTGTTCCTGCAGCAGGCGCTGGCGGCGGGGGACGACAATCTGGTGTTGCGCACCCAGCGCGCGGTCAATCAGTTCGGGCTCGGCCGGAAGGCCCAGGCGATCGAGGAACTGGGTGCGGTCGTCGCGGCCGATCCTCAGTATGCGGAGGCGAGCGCGACCCTGGTCGTCGCCAGCCTGAAGGAACGGCGTTTCGAGGAGGCCGTCAAGGTTGCCGTCCAACTGCTGGAGGGCTATCCGGAGAATATCACCTATCTGAACCTCTATGGTGTTGCCCAATTGGCGGCCGACAACCGGGCGGCGGCCCGTTGGGCTTTTGATCTCGCCTTGGCCTTGGACTGGCGTTTCGTTCCGGCGCAACTCAACCTTGCGGAGTTGGACCTGCGGGAGAACCGGCCGAATGGGGCGCGCGACCGTTTGCAGTGGGTGCTGGCCCGCAACCCGGATCAGATCTCCGCGCTGTTGCTGTTGGCACGGACGCTCGAGCAACTGGGTCTGCACGAGCAGGCGCGGGAGTTGGCGGAGCGAGCGGTCATCGCGGATCCGACCGGGGTTCCGGCAGCCGTCTACCTGACCGATTTGTTATTGAAGATGCAGCAGACCGAAGCGGCGCTGACGGTGGTCGAAGCGGTCGAAGCGCGCGCGGCGGACCCGGAAGATCTCGCGCTGTTGGTCGCGTTGAGCCGGGCCTATCTCGCCAATGGCCACCGCGCAACCGCACAGGTGGTGCTGCAGCGGGGTTCTAGTCTCGCTGGTTACCATGCGGCCGGTTTGCTTGAGCTGGCGCTCCTGCAACGGCAGGCGGGTGACCGCAATGGCGCGATCTGGTCCCTCGAAAAAGCGGTCGAGGGACAGCCGCGATACCTTCCGACCCGGATCAAGTTGGGAGAGTTGTACGCCGAGGTCGGCAAGCTCGCTCAGGCGGAGACTTTGGCCACGGCCTTGCGCAAGGACTTTCCGCAGGAGCCTTACGGGGAACATCTGCTGGGGACGATCGCACGCGCGCGCGGCGACGATGCGCGCGCCCTGGAACACTTCAAGCGCGCGCTGAAATTGCGCGAGTCGCCCGTTCTGGCGGTCAGGACCTACGAGACCCTGCGGGTCGCTCAGGGCGTCGGGCCGGCGACCGACTTTCTCCGGCGGTGGGTCGAGAAACATCCGGACGATGCGGTCGCCAGACAAGCCTTGGCCGAGGGTTTGTTCCGCGGGGGGCGGGTCGCCGAGGCCAAGGCCATCTATCAAAATGGGCTCTTGCGCACGCCCGACAATCCCATTTTGTTGAATAATTTGGCATTGATCTATGCTCAGGAAGGCGACGCGCAGGGGATCGCGCCGGCGCGTAAGGCCCAGGCGCTGCTGCCGGTGCCTGAGACCGCAGACACTCTGGGTTGGGTGCTGGTACGCGCCGGTCAAGTCGCCGAAGGCTTAGGCTATTTGCGCGATGCCCAGTCCCGCGCGGCTGCTGACCCTGGGATCCGCTACCACATCGCCTACGCCCTGGTGCGCATGGGCCGTGATGAAGAAGCGTTACGCGAGCTCACGCTGTTGTTTCGCACGGATGCCGACTTCCCGGAGCGGGAGGCCGCGGATAAGCTGCGCCGGGAGGTCCAGGCGCGCCTTGGACGGGGGTCCGGCGCGCGGGACGCTGGACTCGACCCGGTGGTCGAGTGACTCGACCGGCGCATGACAGCCGTCGCTGCCGCGGGACCCTGCCCTGTTGTGCTTTCTCCTTGCAGCGCCCCGGCCTTGGCCTCACCTTGCGCGCACCTGGGGTATTGTGTCGTCTGTTGTCCGACCGCGACTAATCTGATCGTCTGCTATGTTCGACCACCTGCTGATCATCTGTGCTGGAAACCTCTGCCGCAGCCCGCTGGCCGAGGTGATGATGCGTGATCGTCTGGCGCGATCAGGCAGGGCAGTCGAAGTGCGCTCCGCCGGCCTGATCGCCGCCGTGGATGATCCGGCGGATGAAATGATCCGACTGGTCGCGGCCGGGCACGGTCTGGACCTGAGCGCGCATCGCTCCCGACCGATCGACCCCGAACTGATGCGGTGGGCCGACCTGGTGTTGGTCATGGAGCGCGTCCATCGCCGCCACTTGATGGAGTTGGCCCCGTCGAGCGCGGGCAAAGTCTATCTCCTGGGCCACTGGGGCGGCATCGAGATTCCCGATCCCTATCGGCAGGGCCGGGAGGCCTGCGAGGCGGTCTATCACCAGATCGCGACCGCGGTGGAGTTGTGGCTGCTGCGGTTGTAGCGCGATGGTTGCGACTGCGGTGTCGCTGTGACGCGCTTTTAGCGTGCAGGTACGTTTACTGCCACACTGTCGGCGGAGTACAGCCCGGGGTGTTGGATTGCAAGACCTGACTCCGGCCGCGCTTCGATCTCCAAGCGCTGCGGACTCGCCTGTTGGTGGCCGCGGTGGCCTGCGCGCCGCGCCAAGAACCGTGGATCTGCGCGTGGCTGAAGGTGCTTGCTAATCAGGAGCGGCTTTGGTGAGGACTGGCCGCCCCTCAGGGAAAGAAGGGCGGCGCTGGATGAGGGTTTTACCAATCTTTGTTCTCGCCGCGGGTATCGACATGGACGAAGCTGGAGTAGGTGCCGATGCCGCCGCGGAAGAGGCCGCGGGAACGCAGGACGCGCAGGACGGCGGCCCATTGAACCGGGGTGCCTTGGCTGCCTGCGAAGTCGATGGCTTTGTAAGTCATGTGCATGCTGGCGCCCGCGCCGTCGATGCATTTGTTGTAGGCTGGGGAGCGGTAGGCGCTGAGGAAGCGTATGGGGTAGCCCAGGCGATGGCGGAGTTCATCCAGCACGCGGGCGGTAGCGGCGATGTTGCTCCAGAGGTGGCGCGGTGGATGGGTGTTGCGCCCGGCACAGCCGCCCGAATAGTGGGAATTGCCTTTGACGAGAAACTCGCGGGCGCTGAAATAGCGGAGGTTCAGCCCCTGGATGAAGCGCTCGAACTCGGGGTAAAGATCCCAAGTATCCGCTCCCGAGTCGTGATGGGGGCCGCGGGCGTCCGCCGGGGCGTCTTCCATGGGCTCCTCGATCTCGGTGAGGTCGAGAATCCCTAGATCGATGGTGTCGATGTAGGAGGCGGGGTCGTTCTCGTCGCGGCCGCCGGTGAGCGTGATGAGCGGGCTGGGCTCATCAGATGCGGAGCGGGTGGCGGGGCGCAGGGCTTTGAGCATGACGGCGGCTCCGCATTGGCGGGAGACGGCGGCGGAATCGAAGACACCGTCGCGGACAAATTTGCCGCGTGTGTAGTGCTGGGAGAAGCTCCACAGGTAGGGGGAGTGCATGTTGCGGTAGGAGTAGCCCCAGCCGTTGTAGTTCTCGAAGCGGTAGAGCATGGCCGCCACGGACCAGTCGCTTTGGAGGTGGTAGCTCTTGAATTTGAGGGCATCTTTGGCACTTTCTTCCCAGGTGAAGGGGGGAGTACCTTGGCGGGGATGGCCGGCGGGCACGCGCACCGTGCGGCGGGTGAGCGGGTCGCCATTGTGGAGGTGTTGGTCGAAGCGGAAGGAGCATTCGAGTCCGTGGATGATGCCGATGAATTCCCAGGGGATGTTGAGGGTATCGCCGACGCTCCGGTAGCGGCGTTCTCCCTCGCGGAGTTTTCGGACATACCAAGCGACGGTGTCGAGGTGCTGCGGTCGGACGCGGCAGGAGGCGAAGAGGGAGTCGTAAACGCTGCGGCGCTCCTCGAAGGCGGGGCGGGAGCGGGTGGTGCCGGAGCGGCCGAGCTGGTCCTCATCAGCGCAGGGGAGGCGCAGCTCGCCGTGGAGCCGGTCTGCGAGCGCCTGCCATTCGGCATCCTCGGCGGCGGCGATGTCCGCAGGGAGGGTGACGGTGTCTTGGAGGTCATCGTGGAGGGCCAGGCGGGCGGCGGCGATGCGGTCAAGCAGCCCGGTGGGGTCGCTACCGTCTGCCGGGTCGATGGCTTCGCGTGCCATGCGGCTGGCGGCGAGGGCGGTGAGCTGGGCGGCGTTGAGGGCGGCGATGGGAGTGGCGGCGGGGCTGGCATCCGCGTGGAACTCCAGATCAGACGCGGGCTCCTCCAGCGTGTGGCCCGGGAAGGGTGCGCTGGAGCGGCCGTGGCCGATGACGGCGCGGATCTTCGCATCGAAAAGGGCGGCTACTTTGCGGAAGCCCTCGCGGGTCGGGTGGAGTTCATCGTGCCAGTCGGTGCGCTCGGGCAGGGTGTTGCGGACATCGACGATGTGGAGGTTGGGATACTTGGCGCGTAGGCGCTCGAGCATCGTGTAGAGGCCATCGACCATCGGGCGCACGATGTCGATGCGGCGGATGAGATCAGCGTCGTTGTTCTTGGGGTAGCCTTTGGCGCGGAAGGACGGGTCCATCCAGGGGCCGATCTTTTTGATGATGAGGTTCGCAGCGGCATTGCCGGTGGCGATGGCGTAGTCGTAGCCATGGGTGACGATGGGCAAAGTGCCGAGGTTGGCCTGTCGGCCCGCGTCGGTGGCGGTGGCGATGATGCACTCCAGGCCGGGCTCGACATCGTGCTGGAAGAGCGCATTGACGAGTGCCATGTTGGCACCGGACTTTTTCGCGGCGGCGTGGTGGATGGTCATGATGAACTCCGGGCCCACGAAGTCATTGCCGCCACCGGAGAGGAGCAGACCTTGGGGGCGGTGCCGGCGGATCTTCTTGACGAACTCCTCGAGCTGCGAGTCATCGCGGTCGAGGAAATCAAAGATGCTGTCGTCATCGGGGCCATAAGCCATTTCATAGACGCAAGCACCGGCCTTGGAGACATTGACGATGTTGTAGCCGTGGCGGTCGCTGAGGCAGTCGATGACATCGGGATGAAGCGGGAAGTCGAACCAACTGTCGCCCTCGGCGACGAGGCGTGGGCCGTTGCCGCGGGTGCCGGGTGAGGCCGCACGAGCGGCGGCGATTCTCGCATCGCGCTCGTCGATTCTTGCGAGGACTGAGGCATCCTCCGGGGCGCTCACGGGAGTTGGGGGCTCGGTGGCAGTGGCCGCGGAGCCGGGTGGCGGGGTGGCGGGTTGCGCAGCGCGCAGGGGTAGGATGGGTGGGTCGAGTGCGGGCTCCTGATCGAGATTGTTGTCCAGATTAGGGTATGGGTTGAGGGCCGGGTCCTGGGTATCGGCGACCTCGTTGCAAATCTGGTCGTAGAGCGCGCGCCAGGTGAGCTGGGGTGAACGGGTGACATGTCGTTGCAGGGCGAGGGTGAAGGCTCCGCCGTCGTTGAGGCCCGTGGAGGTGTAGCCATCGCGGCATCCGCCCAGATGGAGGAGGCGGGAGCGCATGGTAGCGGCGCTCTTGCTGAGATCAGCGGCGATCTTGGCGGGGGGTGTTTTCGGGATGATTTGGTCGCCGGGGATGTTCTTGTAGTTGCTGCCGGAGTTGCAGCAATCGGCGAGCATGTAAATGCGGACATCTTCCCGGCAACTGAGCCAGATGGTGTTGAGCGTGTCATCGCGCAGGTCGCCGTCGTAGCAGACGAGGGTTTCGTCGCGTTGGTCGGGTTCGTCGCCATCGTCATCGGCGATCTGTCGGCCGTGGCCGCTGAAGTAGAAGGCGATGGAGTCACCCGGCTGGCTGAGGTCTGCGAATGTCCTGAGATTCTCGCGAACGTGAAAGCAGGTGGCTTCATGATCGATAAGGCAGGTGGTTTCCCAGCCGCGCGCGCCGAGAAGCTGCTGCATGGCAAGGACGTCTTTGGCACAGCCTTGGCAGGCGTTTTTCCCGTCCCAGCCGTTATATCTGGCGGGGTCGATGTTGGTCAGCCCCACGAGGAGGGCGCGTTTGCTTGGGGTGTGGTGGTTCATAGGATCGATTAGGGCAGCGGTTTGATGATGTTAGACAATCGGGGGTGTTGGCAGGGCGAAGGGTGCAAGGGCCAGTACGAGGTCGCCGCCGGGACCGTAGCTATTGCGTTGGATAGGCTGGGTGGGCATTTGTGCCGCGATGGCGTGATAGAAGGCGTCCCAGTTGCCTTGGAAGCCGCCTCTGTTCCAACTGCGTTGCAGCGCAAGGGTGAAGCGGCTGCCATCCTCGCCGCCAAGCGCATCGCTGGTGTCGCGCGAGGCGGCGATGTGCAGCAGCGCGCAGGGGAAGGAGTCTTGGTGGTCGATGAAATTTCCGAGCGCCGCCTGAGTGTGTGCGAGGGCAGGCCCGGCATTGCGCATGCCGGTGCCGCTGCGGCAGGAGTCGGTGAAGGCGTAGATGAGACAGCCCGGGGGGAACTTGAGCCAATGGTGGTAGAGCAAGTCATCCCGCCATTTGCCGTCGTAGAGGCAGTAGCATTCATCCCTGCCGTCCATCTCATCATGAAGCGGGTCGCCGGGGGGCTGGTCTTCGAGTTGGCTGCCGTGGCCGGTGTAGAAAAACAGGAACACATCTCCGGCGCAGGTCTGCCCAGCCATGGTGGCCAGCGTGCTTTCGACCTTGGCGGTTGTGGCCACCGCGTCGGTGAGGGTGGTAATGACGTATCCCAGCGGAGTAAGGATATCCCGCATGATTTCCACATCTTGGAGGCAGCCCTCACAGCCTTGGCGCAGGTCGCTTTGGTAAATGGCTGCGTCCACCTGGGAAAGACCGATCAGGAGGGCACGGGCGCGGGGCCGGGTCGGCGAGGTCGGAAGCGCTATGACAGCGAGGCGGTTTGGGGTTGCTGAAAATGGTGTCATGACGAGTACCATTCAGTGCTGCGCAAAGAGTTGGCATACGCCGTCCGTGGACAGCGGGACCCGGCCTAGGGTCAAGGGGAGCGTAGCATCGAAGGAAGGTGCTCGGCAACGGCGCAGTGACGAGGCAGTCGGGTTATGTAGGCAGCAGGGTCAGGTCTTGGGGAGGCAGCAGGGTCGGGTCTCGGTGCGCCAAGCGAAGCTTGGCGTTTCGGCTCATGGGGCGAATTGTGTGGCACCCTCATAGGCCAGGGAAGTCCCCGCAGGCGGAATCAGTCACCTGTGCTGGCAGTACCTTAGGCCAACCACACATTTGGCCCCATGAGCCAAGGTTTTATGTTGCTCCACAATCTAACGTAAGGTGATTTCCGCGAAAAATCCAACCCGTAGGAGCCCGCTTGCGGGCGACGGGTGGGGGCACAATGACGCGATTCCGGCAGGTCACGTCGCCCGCAAGCGGGCTCCTACGGAGCTTGATTCTTGATAGCGTCTTATTCGGAAATCGCCTAAAGTCCGACAGGATGCTAGTAGCATAAACCTCCTCAACACCCGGCCAGTCGCTGCCGCTGCCCGAGCGCACTGTCGATGACACCACCCACCCCCGCGTTTCGCGGCAACAAGGCTGCCCTGCCGACCAAACCCTGCGCGGCCTGCCGTCGGCCGATGACCTGGCGCCGCCGCTGGGCCCGGACCTGGGATGAGGTGAAGTTCTGCTCCGCCGCCTGTCGGCGCGCCAAGAGTGCCCGTGGCTGAGTTGCGCCATCTGGTGCTCGTGCTGGGCGATCAGCTCGACCTCGACGCCGCCGCGTTCGACGGATTCGACGCCGCCCAAGACGCGGTGTGGATGTCCGAGGTGGCCGAGGAATCGACTCATGTCTGGTCGAGCAAGCCCCGTACGGTGCTGTTTCTGGCCGCGATGCGCCACTTCGCGCAAGCGTTACGCGCCGGCGGTCGGCCCCTGCACTACACCCGGCTGGACGACCCCGCCAACCAGGGCAGCCTGCAGGCGCAGTTGCCCGCCGACCTCGCACGCCTGCGCCCCGCCGGCCTCGTGATGACGGCGCCCGGCGACTGGCGGGTGCTCCAAGCCATCAAGGGCGCGGCTCAGGCCCGGGGCCTGCCGCTGGACATCCGCGAGGACCGCCACTTCTACTGCAGCGTGCGCGAGTTCGCGGCGTACGCGCGGGGCCGCAAGTCGCTACGCATGGAATACTTTTACCGCGACCTGCGCAAGCGCCACGATGTCCTGATGCAAGGCGACGCTCCGGAAGGCGGCCAGTGGAACTTCGACGCGGACAATCGCGGGGCCTTCGGCGCCGTCGGCCCCGGTGCCGTGCCGCCGCGCACGGTGTTTGCGCCTGACGCGCTCACGCTTGAGGTGATCGCGCTGGTCGAGGCGCGCTTCGCCACCCACCCCGGCCGACTGGATAGCTTCGCCTGGCCGGTGACGCGCGCGCAGGCGCTTATCGCCCTGCAGTGCTTCATCACCGAGCGCCTGCCGCTGTTCGGGCGCTACCAGGACGCGATGTGGCCGGGCGAGCCCTGGCTGTACCATGCGCACCTGGCGGCCGTGCTGAACCTGAAACTACTCAACCCGCGCGAGGTGGTGGCCGCGGCCGTGGCGGCGTACCACGCGGGCGCCGCGCCGCTGGCCGGCGTGGAAGGCTTTGTGCGCCAGATCCTCGGCTGGCGCGAGTATGTGCGCGGCATCTACTGGACCCGCATGCCCGGCTACGCCGAACTCAATGCGCTGGATGCACAAGAAGAGCTGCCCGACTGGTACTGGACCGGCGCCACCGACATGGCCTGTCTACGCGATGCGATCACGCAGACGCTGGCGCACGGCTACGCCCACCATATCCAGCGCTTGATGGTTACCGGCCTGTTCGCACTCCTGTATGGCGCGCAGCCGCAACAGGTGCACGCCTGGTACCTGGCGGTCTACGTCGATGCCGTTGAGTGGGTGGAACTGCCCAACACCCTGGGCATGAGCCAGTACGCCGACGGCGGCCTGATGGCGAGCAAGCCCTATGTGGCCACCGGCAAGTACATCCAGCGCATGAGCCCGTATTGCCACGGTTGCCGCTACGACCCCGCGCAACGCGCTGGCGACACGGCCTGTCCGTTCACCACCCTGTACTGGGACTTCCTGATGCGCCACCAGGCGTTGCTGGCCGCCAACCCGCGGATGGCACTGCAGGTGAAGAACCTGACCCGGCTGAGCGACGCGCAGCAGCAGGCGATCCGCGAGCGCGCCGCGGCCATCCGCCGCGGCGCGGTGGCCTGACCGTGGTCGATGAGCCCGCCGTTACGCCGATGGCCTGGGCCGACGCGCTCGCACCCATGCGCAGCGCGGCGCTGGCGCGCATCGCGCGCGTGCAACCCGCCGCCTACGCGCGTACGCGCAACCACCTCGACGGCGCGGTGACGGGTCTGTCGCCCTACATCACGCATGGTCTCGTCACGCTACGCGAGGTGCTGGCCGACGTGCTGCAACGCGAGCCGCTGCCGGTGCAGCACAAGCTGGTATTCGAGCTGGGCTGGCGCGAATACTTCCGCCATGCCTGGGCGCACGCGGGCGACGGCATCCTGCACTCCCTGCACCCGGGCCCGCTGCCCGACGCGGCTTACGGCCCCCTGTTGCCGCCCGACATCCGCCAGGCACGCACCGGCGTTCCGGTCATCGACGAAGCCGTGCGCACGCTCTACGCCACCGGCACGCTGCACAACCACGCCCGTCTGTGGCTGGCAAGCTATGTGGTGCACCTGCGCCACGTGCACTGGCGCGCCGGCGCCGACTGGCTGGCGGCGCACCTGCGCGATGGCGATCTCGGCAGCAACCACCTGAGTTGGCAGTGGGTGGCCGGCACCGGCAGTTCCAAGCCTTACCTGTTCAACGCCGACAACGTAGCGCGCTACGCCCCGGCGCACTGGCACAGCCCCGGCACCGTGCTCGACCAGTCCTATGAGGCGCTGGACCGCATGGCGCGCGATGCGCGGGTGGCAACGGCGAGCGCCGACATAGCCGGCGCGGTCGACGGGGTCGCCACGCCCGAGCCGCCGCTGCTGGCCGCACCGCCCGCCGACCTCGGCCTGCACGCGCCCGACGCCGCCGCCGCCGACCGGCTGCGCGGCCGGGAGGTCTGGCTGGTGCACCCGTGGGCGCTGCGTGCGCCGCCGCCCGACCTGGCCGACGGCGCCCTGGTCATCGGTCTGTACCTGCGCGAACATCACCAGGCTTGGCCCTGGCCCGCCGCGCGCTGGCGCTGGGTGGACGCCGCGATGGCCGTGGTGGCCCCCCAGCGCTGGACCGTCGATGCCGCCGGCCTGTCCGGCGCGCTGGCCGGCGCGGCGCGCGTGCGCAGCGTCGATGACCCGCACGTGACGCGCCGGCTCCAGCCCGTCGCGCAACTGGACGCCGCGCCGACCTTGTTCCCGCCCGTGGAGCGGCACTGCGCGAGCTTCTCGCAATGGTGGACACGCGCTACGCGCGGGCTGGAGCGTGCCGAGGAACTGCTGTGAGCGCGTCCACGCTGCCCGACGCATGAGATACACTGTATTTCAAATCCACCAACGGGCCTGGCAGGCGACATTGGACAGGGATGCGTTCTTCGACGAAGTGTTCAATGAACCTTTGAAAGCGTTGCCTGTCCCTGATTCGTTCTGATGAGTTCATGCGCATTAATCATCTGCACCTTCGCAACTTCAAGGGCTTCGAAGACAGCCAATTCGACTTTCCGCGATCCGCCGACGCACCGGGGAGTAGCGGCTCCTTCCATCTGTTGATCGGCCGGAACGCCACGGGCAAGACCTCGGCGCTCGATGCGTTGGCAGTGGCAGCCGGTGCCTGGTTTCTCGGGGTGCCCGAGGCGGTCAGTCGGACGATCAGGGGCGAAGACATTCGGGTGAAGGTCATCGACTTCGGCGATACCCAGCGCATCGAACGGCAACTGCCGGTCATCGTCACGGTGAAGGGCGAGGCGATGGGTCAGTCGATCCATTGGCAGCGCAGTCTGGCCTGGAGCCGCACCGACACCGCGGGTGCCAAGTCCCTGAAGCGCGTTGCCGAGCGGGCTGTCGCAGCGGTGCGTGAAGGCAGCCGGGAGACACTGCCGTTGATCGTCTACTATGGTACCGGTCGATCGTGGCAGGAGCCCCGAAGTCCGGTGCGCCCAAAGATGACAACTGCTGAGATTGCTGCGATTCTGACCTCAATGAAGATTCGCAAACCCGCAGGGTCGAATGGGCAGTTGGCAACGGCTCTCCCCGACCCGCCGCAACCGGTCAATGACGAAGACGAACCGGACGATCTCGCGGATGACTTTGCTTCAAGTCTCGCCGGCTATCGCGACAGCCTCGACCCGCGTTGCAGCCCGCGCCAACTGCTGCGCTGGCTCAAGTTCGAGCAACAGCTCGCGGTCCAAGACCGGCGCGAGTCGATCCAGTTCCAAGTCGTAAAGGATGCCATCCAGCAGTCCGTCGCTGGTTGTATCAGCGTGAACTACCACCTGCGCCTTGGGTTACTGCTGGATATCGAGGGACAACAGCGTCTCCCCTTCAGTGCGCTCAGTCACGGTCAACGCAACATGGTTGCCATGATCGGCGACATGGCCTACCGCGCCGCCCAGCTCAATCCGCACCTGGGTGCGGAGGTCCTCACCAAGACCCCCGGTATCGTCCTCATCGATGAGTTGGAGCTGCATCTGCATCCACGCTGGCAGCGACGTGTGGTGCAGGACCTCCAAGGGCTGTTTCCCGAGGTGCAGTTCTTTGCGAGCACCCATTCTCCGCAAATCGTCGGGCATTTGCCGCCGCGCTGGCTGCATCTCTTGCAGCGCGATCAAGCGGGACAGATTGTCCAGGTGCCCGTCAGCCAATCGCTTGGCATGGACAGCAACTGGATACTTGAGCAGATCATGGATACGCCGGAACGCGAATCCGCGACTGGGGATCGCTTATCGGCAGTGTTCGATGTGATTGACGAGGGGGATTACACCAAGGCGCGAGCGCGCATCAGGGACATCGAGGATCAAGTAGGCCTGTTCCCCGAGCTGCAAGGGGCCAAGTCGATGCTGGACCGACTCGAGATGCTTGCGGGCGATGAGAAGGATCGTTAAGACCCATGCCCCCGCGGTATACCAGCACTGGGTGCGGGAGAACGCGGCCGGCCCAGGTTATGGTTACGCTGCCATGCCCGGCCCTGTCAAGCAATGTCTCAAAGATCAATTGCTCAAAGAGCAAGGGTTTTTGTGCGCCTACACGGGACTGGAAATTCACGACGCAACGTCGCATATCGAGCACCTGAAACCGCAAAGCCTTCCGGAAAGCCTTCGCGAGCCAGGCGAGGATGTGGATTATCGCAACCTCGTCGCGTGCTTTCCGAAGGATGGAGGCGACACTTCATATGGATATGGGGCGCCGGTGAAGGGTTCCTGGTGGGACGCGGCCCTGTTCGTCTCGCCCCTGTCGATGGAATGCGAGCAGCGCTTTACTTTCGCCTGGAGCGGTCATGTGCGTGCGTTTCCTGACGGCCACCAAGCAGCCACGGAAACGATCGATCGGCTTGAACTGGACCGGCAGGCTCTGTGTAAGCTGCGACGGCAGGCGATCTATAGCTTCTTCGGTTTTTCTTCAGCGAATCCGATCACTAAGACAGATGCACGGCGGTTATTGCAGGAAATTGAAAAGCCAAACGCAGAGGGACACCTGCGGCCGTTCTGTTTTGTGTTGAAGCAAATGCTCGAGAGGTACCTGTCGAATACGGATGCGCACCACGGTTAGTGCCGGTGTATGCCGGTGGCGGCGCGCGATCACGGACCCGCCGCTAATCCTGCACCTGGCGACCCACGGCTTCTTCCTGGACGCCCGCGCCGAGGGCGCCGCGCGGTCTCTGACGCTGGCCGGTCTGGCGCTGGCCGGGGCCAACCTGGGGCTCAAGGGCGACCTGGGGCCGGGCGGGCAGGACGGCCTGCTGTATGCACTGGAGGCGCAGGACCTGAACCTGGAAGGCACCCGGCTGGTGGTGCTCTCGGCCTGCGATACCGGGCGCGCGGGGCGGTGGACCCGTCCGAGGGGGTCTATGGCCTGGTGCGGGGCTTCCAGACCGCCGGGGCCGGATCGGTGCTGATGTCGCTGTGGCCGCTGAACGATGCACTGGCGGCGCAGTTCATGGATGATTTCTATCGGACCTGACTGACCGCCGGGCCGGACAGCGACCCGGCGGCGGCGCTGCGGACGACTCAGCTGGAATGGCTTGGGGACAAGATCGATGCGCGGCGGCGCGATCCGGGCTATTGGGCGCCCTATGTGCTGGTGGAGCGGCGCTAGCCCGCGTAGGGCGGAACGCGACAGCGGTTCCGCCATCTCTGTAGTTGGCGTGCGCGCGGGCAACCGCAGCGCTGGCAACGCCCATCGGCGGCTGAATCGACGGGTAGCAAGGTGCCGGGGTTTGGACGTTGTCCGTCGGCCCGAGGACCGTCATACTCTGACCAAGTCCGACCAATGCGGAGCATCGCGATGTCGACCGTCAGTATTCTGGAGGCCAAGATGCAGCTCTCACGGCTGGTGGCGCGCGTCGAGAGCGGGGCCGAGGCCGAGATCATTATCGCCCGCAACGGCCGCCCCGCCGCCAGACTGGTCCCGCTGACCGCGCGGCCGGCACAGCGGCGCATCGGTATCGCCGCCGGCCAGTTCAAAGTCCCCGAGTCCATCGACCTCAGCAAAGCGCAGTTGGAGCACCTGTTCGCGGGTGATCCGAACCTGTGAGATTGTTGCTTGATACCCACGTCGCCCTCTGGGCACTGACCGATGACCCGCGGCTGTCCCAGCGGGCGCGGGCACTGATCGAGGAGCCGGCTAACGATATCGTCGTCAGTGCCGCCAGTGTCTGGGAGATCGCGATCAAACACGCCCTGGGTCGCGGCGACATGCCGATCTCCGGAGACCAGGCACTCGACTGGTTCCGGCAGGCCGGCTACCAACTACTGCCCATCGCCCCGGAGCACGCTGCGGCCGTCGAGCACCTTCCCGACCACCACCGCGACCCCTTTGACCGATTGCTGGTCGCGCAGGCGACCACCGAACCGCTGCGGCTGCTTACCCATGATCCCCCCTCGTGCTCCGCTACGGCGAGGTCGCAATTGCTGTCTGAGAGCGTCGGGGCGGATCGCCGTAGTTAACGCGGACCTGCTGCACGGCGCCTGGCTCGCCGGGGCCAGCCTGCGCGGGGCGCGGCTGACGAACGCCGAAGCGCTTGATTCTTCTCGCCCTCGCTGTTGCAACGGCTGGCGGACAGGGGTTGCTTGCCAGGCTCATGGACGTGGGCGGGGTCGACACGCCGACGGGCTTTATCGATGCCCTGGACCGCGCCTTTCCCGACCCGACCATCGCGGGCCATCTGCGTGGCGCGGGCGATGCGATCGAGCGTTGGATGTCCCGGCTGCGCAAGGTCGATATGACGCTTCCCGGTGGCCTGGGCGGCAGCATCGAGCTGGAGCCGGACCCGGACCGGCGCGCTGGCCCAGGCGGCGGATGAGCAGGGCGCGGGGACCAAGACTCCGCCGGTCAATCAGAGCTTTGGACGTGCTCACCTGCTGCTCCAGTCCCACCTGTGGCTCGGCAACCGCGACCTGGCGCTCCATGCACTGGATCGCCTGACTCAAGCCGCCGCCGCAGGAGATCGGGACGCCTTCTACCGGCTCAAGGAGCAGACCCGCGAGTGCCAAGACATCGGTCTGGGGTCGTCTCTGAAGGAGCTGATGGGGGCGGGCACCTGGGCAGACTTCCTGCAACCTTTCGCCCTCGCGTTGGGCGCCGCCGCGGCGGATGACCCGGCGGACGCCCTCGCCGGTGCCCCCCCGGAGCTGTGCACCCTGGCCGAGGAGATCCTGGCGGATCTCAGGTGATTTCCGGGAAACGATGTACCAACGTGTAGGGGCGACTTTAGTCGCCCCTAAAGCCCCCTACAGCCTCCTGCGGATCGTGCCGCACCCGCACAACAGACAGGAGGTCGAGGTTTCAGCCGAACGCGGCGCCGCCGCCCGCTAAAGCGTCGACCTCCGGTCGCGTCGCCAGCAGTTCCAAATTTGGGTGGCCGCCGCCAACAGCGTGCCGGCCGCGAGGCTGATGGTGGATGCGCTGCGCTTATCCACCCTACAAAACCGGCTCGCTGTAGGGTGGATAAGGCGCGCCGCTCGGTGTCAGGTGCCCGGCACGGCGGTCGCTCGCGCCGCATCCACCAGGGATCGCGCGATGCCGCCCAAATTTGGAATTGCTGTCGCGTCGCCCCGGTCACCGGAGGTTGAGCCCGCGTGGTATAACATAGATCGCCCATGCGCGCTGGACCGCATCGGGTCAGCCAGCCATACCCGCTAGTTCCGCCGCGAGCGCTCTGAGCCCAATCGCCTCAATGCCTTGGCCCTTCGGATAGCGCTCATCCCCGGAGTAGACCAGAAAGGCGCATTCCGGATGGAGGTCGTCCAAGGCTTGGCGCAGACTCGGCTCGACTTGCGGGGCCAGGCCGCGCTTGATCTCGATGGCCCAGAGCCGGTTGCCCGGCAGTTCCAATACCAGATCGACCTCGACGCCGGTGGCGGTCCGATAGAAACTCGCCTGGGTGCGCTCGGGGGCGGCGCGCAAGAGCGTCTCGATGACGAATCCTTCCCAACTCGCCCCGGCCACCGGGTGCCCCAGCAGATCGTCCAGATCGTCCAGCCGCAGCAGAGTGTGGACCAGACCGCTGTCGCGCACATAGACCTTGGGTGACTTGACCAGGCGCTTGCGCACGTTGGCGAAATAGGGCGGCAGGCGACGGACCAGCAGCAGGTCGACCATCAGGTCCAGATAACGGGCGACGGTCTTTCCATCGACGGCAAGTGCCCGCGCCAGTTCCGCGGCATTGTGCAGTCCGCCCTGGGCGTGGGCGAGCATGGTCCAGAAGCGGCGGAGTGTCTCGGCCGGGATGCGCGGCCCAAGCTGGGGGATGTCCCGCTCCAGATAGGTGCGGATGAATCCCTCGCGCCAGATCACACTGTCGCCGTCGGTCGCGGCGAGGAAACTGCGCGGGAAGCCGCCGCGCGTCCACAGCCGCGTTTGGTCCGGTGGATCGATCTCCAACAGGTCGAAGGGGGCCAATTCCAAATAGGCGATGCGTCCGGCGAGGCTTTCGCTCGGTTGTTGCAGCAGGTCCAGCGAGGCGGACCCGAGCAGCAGAAACTGGCCGGCCGGTTCGCCCGCCAGGACGCGCTCGTCGATGAGTCCCCGCAGCACCTGGAAGAGCCGCGGGGCGCGCTGGACCTCGTCGATGATCGTGAGCCGCCCGCGGCGGGCGTCGAGATAACCGCGTGCATCTGAGAGTTTTTCAAGGTCCGCCGGGTTTTGAGACATTTGCGCTGCGGCGTTTTTCGCGGACGCGCCGGAACCCGGGGTCGGCGCCAGGTGGGCTGACGCACAGGCATTTCCTGGCGAGCATCGGCGAAATCGGGTCGCCGGGGCGCCCATTTGAGAATTATTCTCAACAACCCTGTCCCGCGGACAGCCGCGCCCGCAGGCGACGCGCGAGCGGCCTGGCCGGACGTGGCAGTCGGTGAGGGGCTATCCGGTCGCGGGGATGGGCTGAACCAGCGAACGCATTTGTTCGAGGCGACCGGCTTTGACGTGTCCCAGCG
>NZ_KB902499.1 GCF_000379525.1 Lamprocystis purpurea DSM 4197
GGGAAGCCGGCCTCGAGATAGGCTGAAGCCCGCTCGGCCAAGGCTTCGACCTGGGGTGTGGCCACGAAGGTGTCGCTCGCCTCGGGCTGCACATTATCACTGTTCATCGCGGGGACCTGGCCGGCAGCTTCCAAGGGTTCGACGCTCATTCTGGTTATCCTGGCTTGTAGGTATGGGGTATGACGAACGCATCGCACACCCCGGCGAATGATTTGGTTTCCGTTTGGTTGTTCCTCGCTGCGTCGAGGCTCCGGTCAATCCTTTGACCTGGAAACTGCAATGCAGACCTCCGCGTCCGGTACCTGGGCGCGCCGGTCCTGGCGCGACCAGTGTCTTGACGCGAAAGGCAACCGCGATAGACCCAGGTACCCAGTCTACTCCGACTAGTCCTCGCTGACATCCTCTCGCTGCGTCCGCGACGGTGCGGCATCAGTCACGATCGGCGTCGGCGCGGGTTTCTCCGCGGGCTTTGGCGCTGGTTCCTTGTGCGCGGCAGCCTTGTGCTGGGCCTTGGGTGCGGGTTTAGCCGCGGCCTTGGGGCTGACAGCGGGTGGCGGCGGGGCCGCCGGTTTCGTCGGTTCGCCGCGCCAGGCTTGACGAGCCGCATGGCGCTCGCCGGCGAAGTCGCCGACCAATTGCTGCGTCTGCTGCTGGATGTCGGCGACGGCATGCACGATCTCGGAGACGAACGACTGGCCGGCGGCCCGGACGTCCATCGCCATCACGCCGCGGGCGTGCCGGAAACCGTCCTGCATCTGGGCGACCTCATCGCGTAATGCGGCGGCGGCTTGGTCTCGTGCGGTACGGGACTCGGCGGCAGACTGGGCAAGCGCTTCCCGGACGCTGGCCTGGCGGCTGGCGGCCGCGACGCGGATATCGGCGACAGCGCCCCCCAAGCGGGCGAGAAAGGCGTTGCGGTCGGCCCGCGCGGCCTCGGCCATATCGGCGTGTTGATCACGGAAGTTGGCCTGGAGCGACTCCACATTGCTCTTCAAATCGCTGATGAAGGCGTGCGCGGTGTCGGTGACTTCCTGGCGGGTGTCGGCAATCAGGGTTTGGCGGGCGATGCGATCGGATTGGATCTCGTCGCGCAGCCGCCCCATGTCTTCGGTAAAACGGCCCATTGTTTGCTCCTAACTATCACATTGCGGAATTGGACCTGGAGCAGGCGGGTCCCCGCGCAGCCCAATCACCAGGTTCGGCGCGGCTTGCCACCTGACCCGGTGGGAAGTGTCGCTCGGGGTCGATGCCTCATGCATCGGAGCGACACCCCCAAGGCACGAGACGCTCGATCAGGCCGGAGCGGCTGCCGGAGCGGTGAGGCCGATGGCCTCGGCATACTTCAGGTAGGTCTCGACCGACGCGATGACCACACGGGCTTCAACGGCGAGCAGCTCGATACCGACCAGGGAGACCTTCAACCACGCATCGATCACGATGCCCTTGTCGAGGATGCGGTCAACAACTTCGGCCAGGCTGGAGGAATCAGTAGAGTTGGCGACTTTTGCCATTTTCGTAGACCTCTGAACGTCGAAATAATTGCACGGGATGTGCGCCTTAAGCGATGCTGCCGGCCTTTGAGTCAACAGCGCGGGTCCGTTCGCACCAGCCCCAGCCGATCGTACCCCGTGGACCGCTGCAGACTGCTTGCGGGTTCAGGGAATGTCGGTGCGGCATCCTGCCGGTCTGTTCGCTTGTCTGTATTTAAGCATTCGCCGTGCCAAGGCTTGATACGCTCTGTCTCGGAATGTGACACATCGCTCAAGCAATGACTTAGCGGGATCTTTACAGGGAGGGGTGATGACCCGCGCCGGATTCGCAGTGCCGGGATATGGAGTGTCTTCCATAAACGGGGTGACGGTTCCATAGTGACCCGGCTAGGCCGCGACCACCCGATCGATCAGCGCGAGGATCTCCTGATGGAGGAAAGGCTTGGCGACGAAGCCCTGAATCAGCCCGCTCTTGAGGGCTTGTTCGACGACCGGATCATCGGAAAAGAAGTAACCGGAGATCAGAATCACGAACGGATCGTGCTGGACGCGTCGCAGGTGCTCGATGAGCACCGGACCTTCGATATCCGGCAGTTTCGCATCCACGAACACGGCGCAGTAGCGATTATGGCGGCTCAGTTCAATCGCTTCCTGACCACAGCCGGCGTGATGCGAGCGAAATCCGCGCTGCGCAATCAGTCGCCCCAGTATCCAGTTGATATCCGGTTCGTCGTCGACGGTGAGAAAGGTGGGGGTCTCCGGCGCGAATACCGGGGGCGGACCTTCTGCGACTGCCGAAGATGTGGTCATACGAAAACGCAACGGTCAGCGATCATTAAAGACGTGGCCATCCTCGAGATCATCGATGTCCTCAAGCCAATGGCAAATGAACGCAGAAGCAGGTGCCGATCCCGGGTTCGCTTTCCACCTCGATGCGTCCGTGGTGTTGTTGGATGATCGAGTAGCAGATGGAGAGGCCGAGCCCGGTGCCTTTGCCGACGGGTGAGCGGGTGTAGAACGGGTCGAAGATCTTGCCGATATCCGCGGGATCGATGCCGACGCCGGTGTCGACGATGCGCACCAGGACTTCCTCACCCTCACCGTCCAGCGACAGGCTCAGCAGACCGCCGTTGGGCATGGCGGCGATGGCATTGAGCAGGATATTGATGAAGGCCTGTTCGAGCAGGCTGGGTACGCCGCGTACCGCCAGGGATTGAGGGCAGAATTCGGTCTCGATGTCGAGCTGGTTGAGATGCGCCTGGTGACTGACGACGGACAGCGCCTGGGTAAGCAAGGCCATCGGGTCGATCCGGGTCATTTTCTCAGCGGCCGACGAGCGGGCGAAACGCAGCAGGTTCTCGATGATCTCGGACGCCTTATGGATGCCGGCGATGGTCTTTTCGACACATTCGCGGCGCAGTTCCGGGTCCAGGTCGTCATCACGCAGGAACTGGGCCGCGGATGAGCACACCGCCAGCGGGTTGCGGATCTCGTGGGCGATGCCGCCGGCCATGACCCCCAGGGCGGCGAGTTTCTGGGATTGGAGTAACTGGGTTTCCAAACGATGGCGCTCGCTGAGATCCCGTCCGGCGGCCACCATGCCGGTGGTCTCACCGTCGGCGTTGCGCATCGGCGCGAGCGTCCAGGATACCGCGATGCGCTCCTCGGACAGGGTGATCAGTGCCCACTCGGCCATCCGGCTGGCCGTCAGCGTGGGACTTTCCGCGAGCGCCTGTTCGATCTCCCGGCGGTCCGTCGGGGCGAAGAACTCCGACAGGCCGCGACCGATCACCTCGGCGGCCAGATAGCCCGTGAGCCGTTCCGCGGCCTTGTTCCAACTGAGGATGTGGCCGCGGTTGTCGGTTGAGACGAGGATATCGCTGGCGCTTTCCACCACGCTGGCAAGATGGCGCTCCACGCGTTGGATGTCCTGGCTGAGCCGCACCTGCTCGGTGATGTCCTCCATGAGAAACAGGGCGTACTGGACCTGATCGTTCCAATTGAAGGGCAAGGCACGGAAATGGTAGGTCCGCATCGGCACGCCGGGGGCGCGGAAAGTCATCCGCTGGGAGCGGCTTTGCTCGTTGCGTTCAAACACCCGCCGCACGCAGTCGAGGATGCGGGTGCGCTCGACGATCGTCGGTGGGAAGACGTCCTCGAAGCGGTGGCCGATCGTGTCCTTGGGCGTGCGATTGCCTTTTTGCAGGAAATTGCGATTTGCCATGACGATGCGCAGTCGGCTGTCCACCAGCAGGATCGAGGATGGAATCGCATCGAACAGTGTGCGAAACAGATTCTCGTAGGGTTCCCGGGCACCGTCCGCGTAGGCGCGGCCCGGATCAAGTGAAGGATCGGAGATCATCGTCGATCGCTCCCACGAAATTGTAGGGCGGCCAGGGGCCGGTGATCAGACCGGTACCCGGGACCGCCGACTGATCCTGCTGTAAGCCCGCGACAAAGCGGGCGCTGACCTCGCGCGGCACGAGGAAATAGAGCGATAACAAGGAGTGCCCACCAATTTGTCCGAACTCTTCGCGCAGTTCACGGAAGAGCCCGGGCACGGCCCGTTCGAGCGTGCCCTTGGCGGCTTGTGCCCGCGCGATGGCTTGGGCCTCGCCGTTCAGGCGCTGGCGGATGGCGGCCAAGTGGCCGTGGCCGGGGCGCGGGTCCTGATCCGGCCGGGCCTGAGCGCCGGAGTGAGGGGGCGCAGGACGGGAACCGGTCGCCGCCAGAGTGGTGGCCGGCGGGTCAGGAAGCATCAGCCGGACGCCGAACTCAACGCAATCGGCGAGATGATCGAGCAGTGTGAGTAGCCGATCGCGGTGTTTGTCCAGGAGTGTCAGAATCGCCTGATCGCTCGCCAGGACGCAGCCGAAGCGCATGGGGATCAGGGTCTCGGTCTGGTGAATGCGCGCGATCAGGTCGGCATAGGCGGTCAGCCGGTCACTGTCGGCGCGGCGGATCGCGTCGGGTTCCACGTCGGCGACCAGCGCGCCCAAGTGATCCAGCGCGAGCATCCGCAGCCCCGCGGGTAGCGCCGGCGCGCGCGGCGGGTCACGCAGGATGCAGTGAAGCATCGGACGGGTGGTGGTCGTCATGGTGCAACGCAGAAACTATAGAGGGGCCAGGGGCCGGAGCAATGCAGTTCGAGACCGTGCTCCGCGTAATCGATGCTGATCCGCGCGATTTCGGCATGGAGTGCCGGGGCGTTCACCGCGTCCACCAGACAGGCCCGATTGGCCACTGCCGGGTCGCGCGCCGGACGTTTGAGGACCGACGCGCAGTGTTGGAGCAGGCGTGGGTCGAGGTCGGCGATGAGTTGATTGAGCCAGGGGCCGATCGCCTGTTCGGCTTGGACCTTCTGGCGCTGACGTAAGAGGTAACCCCGCCCGCCGGAGGGTGCATCCGTAGTCTCGGGAAACAGCGCGCGCATCCGTCCGGCCAGTGCCCGGTCCTGGTCCAGCAGGACCTTGATGGCCCATTCTTCGCGCCCGGCCATGCGTGCGAAAAAATCGAGCAAGGTCCGCCGCCGGTGCGCGACCTCGATGGCGAGGGCCTGATCGGATGAGAAGAGGGTGGCGAACCGCAGGGGAAAGACGGTGGCGTGCGCCATGACCTGGGTGATCACGCGGTCGTGGGCCTCCAGGCGCGGCATCAGCCATTGCAGGTCCGCCAGCCGCCGTTCGGCAGCGTCGCCGGTGTAGCGATCCTGCGGGACCTCGCACAGGACAGCGTTCAGACCGGCGAGGGGGCGAACGACGATCGGGTCCTCCCAACCGCAGGCTGCGAAATCCAGATCAGTCGGCAGTGCGGCGGGAGCGAAACAGAAGCAATAAATGGCGCCCATGGCGCTCCCTTAGGCGCTCAACCCGTAGGTCTTGAGCTTGGTATGAACCGTCTTGTAGTCCACCTGGAGCAGCCGGGCGACCGCCGCCTTGTTGCCGTGGAGACGCTGCAGCGCCTCGAACAACACCTGACGCTCCACGTCCGCCATGCGTTTATGCACGATATCCTTGAGGGACATGCCGGCATGGAACAGGTTGGCCACGGCGGACTCGGGCCGGTCGGAGTCAGTCTCCGGCAATGCCAGGTGCTCGATGTCGATGGTATGGTTGGCAATCAGCACCGCCCGCCGGACGACGCTGCGCAACTGGCGCACGTTCCCCGGCCAGCGGAAGGCGAGCAGGGCCGCCGCGGCCTCGTCGCTGAACTTGCTGACCTGCTTGTCCAGTTCGCGGTTGGCCTCGGCCAGAAAATCGTGCGCAATGTGCATGATATCGTCGGTGCGGGCGCGCAGCGGCGGGAGCGTGATGCGATAGTCGCACAGCCGATAGAGCAAGTCCTCGCGGAAGGTCCCCTTGGTGACCGCATCCGCCAGGTCCCGGTTGCTGGCCGATACCAGGCGCACGTCGACCGGGATCGATTTGGTCCCGCCGACCCGGTAGATGACCCGCTCCTGCAACACCCGTAACAGCCGCGCCTGGGCGGACCAGGAGAGGTTGCCGATCTCGTCCAGGAAGAGGGTTCCGCCCTGGGCCGCCTCGAATTTGCCGGGCTGCTGCCGCTCCGCGCCGGTGAAGGCACCGCGCTCGTGACCGAACAGTTCGTTTTCGATCAGGGTGTCGGGAATGCTGCCGCAATCTACTGCAATGAAGGGAAATTTGCCGCGTGGGCTCAGGTCGTGGACCGCTCGCGCCACGACCTCCTTGCCGGCGCCGGTCTCGCCGAAAATGCTCACCGAGAAATCGGTGGGCGCCACCCGCTCGACGTCTTCGATGGTGCGGGTGATCGCCGGACTCGGTCCCATCCGTGCGCGCAAGCTGCCCGGTGCGCCCAGTCGGGGTGAGGGTCGCGGACAGCAGGTCAGCGCTTCCCGCACCTTGGACAACAGTCCTTGATTATCGAAGGGTTTGGCGAGATAGTCGAAGGCGCCTTCCTTGATTGCCACCACCGCGTTGGCAAGATCGGCAAAGCCGGTCAGCAGGATCACCGGGAGCCGTGCATCCGCGGTCTTGAGTCGGCGCAACAAATCGAGCCCGGTCATATCCGGCAGACAATAGTCGAGGATCGCGAGCCGCGGCCCACAGGTGCGGGCCAGAGAGATCGCTTCCTCGGCACTGCCGGCGGCGATGACCTGATAGCCGCCGCGCTGGAGCACCAACTGCAGCATCCGGCGTATGCCCTCCTCGTCATCGACCACCAGGACGACATCGCCTGGACCGCTACTGGAACTGTTCATGCTGTACTTCTCGCCGCGTGCTTATGAGCACTCCCGCTGGTGGGGAGGCCGACCGGTCTTACGCCGGCATCATCAGGTCCAAAGAGTCGTGCGGGACCGCTTTGGACGGGCAAGGGATCGATCCTGTAGACCTGAGCCCTGGGCTCGGCCTGAGCCCCGGCCGTGGATCGCCGCCGCCATCCCGATGCTTCCGGGTTTGCCGACGCTTCCATGATTTGAAACAAGCGATCTTTCTGTAGCTGATCGGCCTGTCTTTGCTCTAGTCTAGCAAGATCCGCCCCCGACCGCCCGCACTCCCTGTCACGCTCGGCCGGCAGCCAGGGCCGCCCGGTCCCTGGATAGGGGGCGTGCGCGTGCCGCCCCGGGCGACTTGGCCGCGGGACAGCCGACAGAACGCCGGAGGCGCTCTCGCCAGGGCGGGTGACCCCAGGGGACGTGGTTGGGCGCCTCGGGGCAAAGGCGGTCTGCGGATCAACCGCTCGCTACCGTGCCCGAGCGAGTCACGACGCGACGCCGCCGACGGCATCTGTCGAGTCGTGTTGCGGTCTGGTTGGCGCCGATATCGTCCCTGTCGATTTCAAGGCTAAGTGCCGCAATCCCGGAGGTCAAGACGAATCGCATGGCCTGAGCGATAGCCGTTGCGCGATGTGACGGACATCACACTATGCTGTTAAGCGCGCGTAACAAGCCGTAAGGCGTCACGTGTATCCACCGACTCGGCGCGGTGCGGGCATGGTGTTAGCGGCACGGGCTGGCCGTATCGATGATGACGCGATTGCGGCCGTCCTTTTTGGCCTGGTACAGGCAGGCATCCGCCCGATCGATCATGGTTTGCAGGCTGTCGGACGGTTCCAGGGTGGCGCCTAGACTGATCGTGACGGACAGGTCCTGCCCCTCGTGGCCAATGCGGGTTGCCGCGACGGTCGCCCGCAAGCCCTCGAGCTTGTCCCCGAGCGCGGATGGCTCGATTCCCGGCAGCAGGATGCAGAATTCCTCGCCACCGTAGCGTCCGATCAGGTCGGCGCGGCGCAGCCCCTTGCCGAGCACCCTGGCGACCTGCTTGAGCACGCGGTCTCCGGCCAAGTGTCCATATGTATCATTGACCTTCTTGAAGTGATCGATGTCGAGCATCACCGCCGCCAGGGGTTGGCGTTGACGCGTGGCGTTGGCGTAGAGCACCTCACCGGCCTCGAACAGGTGGCGGCGGTTGTAGAGCCCGGTGAGATAGTCGCGCACCGCGGCTTCCCGGATGGCGCGCATCTGCTCGATGAGCTCCAGATTCAGGGTGACGCGGCAGTAGAACTCCTCCACCAGGAACGGCTTGGTGATGAAGTCGTTGGCGCCGTTCTTGAGCAGGCGCGCCGGCAGCGTCGGCGTCGCGGTATCCGAGACCCCGATGATGGCGAGTTCGTCGCGTCCGCGCCGCTGGCGCAGGGCGCCGATCAGTGCCAGACCGTCCATCTCCGGCATGTTGTAGTCGGTGACCACCAGTTCGATGGTCGGCTCATGATCCATCACCCGCAGCGCCTCGCGGCCGTTCTCCGCATAAAGCACCTGCAGGTGTTGCAGTTCGAGGAGTCCGCCGATGTACTGGCGGAAGGCCCGCGAGTCGTCAACCACCAGGGTCTTGATGTCGCGGTTGCGGCGGATGCGCCGGACCAGGGCGGCCGCGTGTTCGATCTCGTGCACACTGGTCTTGAGCAGATAATCAACGACGTTCTTGGCCAGGATGCGCTCGCGCATGGCGTCGTCGTAGTGGCCGGTGAGCACCACCACCGGGATGTCGTGCGCGAGGATATAGTCTACGACCTCACCGTCCGGGGCATCCGGCAGATTGAGGTCGACGACCGCCAGAAAGAAACGATCGGGGTCGGATTCAATACTGGCCATCACCTCGGCCAGTGACCCGGCGCTCTCGGTGGTGACGCCCGCGACCGCCTCGCAGCGGGCACGCAAGAGCGCGGTGATGGCCTGACTGTCGTCGACCAGTAAGACCTTTTCGCCGTAGCTGGGCTGCATGGGTGTCCGACCTTCAGTAGCGGCGAGCGTGCAGCGAGAACCAAGCACGCGGTGCGACCGGATAGACAGCGCCCCGGGGTCGAGGGTTGGGGGAGAGTCCCGGGGCGCCGATGGGCCGTGCGGTGCCGGCGGGGGGTCCGGCGCCGTATGGCCTGTCTCTGACTGTAGTTCGCCGCGCGCGGCCAACCTGCGTCGTCCGTCACAAGAACGGTCGCACCGGTCGCCGGCCCCCGATAGAATTGCGTTAAACCCGTCACCAAGGACGCCGATCATGCCGCTTCGCCCGACGCCGTTACCGACCCTGGCCTGTCCCGACCATCACGCCCTCGCCGCGACTGTTCGGGGCGCGGCGCGTGTCCTGATCCTCGGCATCCTCGGCATCCTTGCCGGCTGCGGCACTGAGGATGCGGCGGCGCCGGCGGTCGCCGGACCGCCGCCGGCGGTGGTCGTGGTCCAGGCCAAGCGCGAATCGGTGGAGGAGCAGACACAGTTCGTCGGCCGGGTGGTGGCGATGGATCGGGTGGAACTGCAGGCACGCGTGCAGGGCTTTCTGAAAGAGCGCAAGTTCACGGAGGGGCAGCAGGTCAAGGTCGGGGAGGTCCTGTTCCTGATCGAGCCGGAGCAGTACCAGGCGGTGGTGGTGCAGCGCGAGGCCGATCTCGCCAAGGCGACGGCCGACACGGAGAACGCCCGCGCCCAGTTGGCCCGCGGACGCGAGCTGCTCAAGCAGAAGAATATCGCCCAGTCGGAGGTGGATAAGCTCCAGGCGGCGGAGGCAATCGCCCAGGCCGGCATCGCCCAGGCGAAGGCGGCCCTGGATGCGGCCAAGCTCGACCTCAGCTACACCCAGATCATCGCGCCGATCGCCGGGCGCATCGGCCTGTCTAAATACACCGTTGGTAACCTGGTGGGCCCGACCAGCGGCACCCTGGCCACGATCGTGAGCCGTGACCCCATCGACGTGCAGTTCCCGGTCACCCAGCGCGACCTGCTGGAGGCGCGTCAGGACATCGAGGAGCAGGGCGGTGACCCCGGCAACGTGGTGGTGCTGGCGCGCCTGTCGGACGATTCGATCTATGACCATCGCGGCAAGCTCGATTTCATCGACGTGACGACCGACCGGGGCACCGACACCGTGACCGTGCGGGCACGCTTTCCGAATCCGGAGGGCTATCTGGTGGACGGTCAGTATGTCGGCGTCCTGGTGCAGGACGCGACCCCGACCATGGAGATCCTGGTGCCCCAGGCGGCGCTGCAGATCGACCAGCAGGGGACTTCGGTCTTGATCGTCAGCACCGAGAACAAGGTGGAGGTCAGGCGCATCCAGACCGGTCCCACGGTGGGCGCGAACGTGACGGTGCGCAGCGGACTCACCGAAGGTGACCTGGTGATCACCGAGGGGATCCAGAAGGTGCGGCCCGGCATGGTGGTGAGCGCCGTGCCGGCGCCTGCTGCGACCGCGGAGACGCCGGCCAAGGGAGCGGCGGCGCCATGATCTCCGACGTCTTCATCGACCGGCCGCGGCTGTCGATCGTCATCTCGATCGTCATCTTCCTCGCCGGGATCATCGCCATCGGCGCCATCCCGGTGGCCCAGCTTCCCGACATCGTGCCGCCCCAGGTCGCGGTGAGCGGTTCCTATCCAGGCGCCAGTGCCAGCGTTGTGGAGTCGACCGTCGCCCAGCCGGTGGAGGCCAAGGTCAACGGCGTCGACAACATGCTCTACATGAAGTCGACCAGCGGCAACGACGGCAGCTATTCGCTCAATATCACCTTCGCCCTGGGAACTGATCCCGATCTGAACACGGTCAATGTGCAGAACCGGGTCAGCCTGGCCACGCCCCAGCTTCCCGAGGAGATCAAACGCCAGGGGCTGACGGTGCAGAAGCAGTCTTCCGCCATGCTCCAGGTGATCGCCCTGAGTTCACCGACCGGGGTCTATGACGGGCTCTTTCTGAGCAACTACGCGAGCATCAACGTCACCGACACGCTGGCGCGGGTGCCGGGCGTGGGGAGCGTGTCGCAGTTCGGTCCGCTCGATTACAGCATGCGCATCTGGTTGTCCTCCGATCGCCTGACCGCGCTCGGGCTGACTCCCTCCGACGTCATGACCGCCATCCAGAGCCAGAACATCCAGGCCGCGGTGGGGCGCATCGGCGCCCAGCCGATGCATTCGGATGCGCAGTTTCAGATCACCCTTCAGACCAAGGGGCGCCTGTCGGACGTCGCCGAGTTCGAGCGCATCGTGGTGCGCGCGAATCCGGACGGTTCCACCGTGCGGGTCAAGGATGTGGGACGGGTCGAACTGGGGTCGCGCCAGTCCGATTCGATCAGCCGGCTGAACGGCCACGACACGGCCGGGATCGCCATCTACCTGGCGCCCGGCGCCAATGCCGTCAAGGTGGCGGATGGCGTCTCCGCGGCCATGGAGCGGCTGGCCACCCGCTTCCCGGACGGTCTGACCTACAGCGTCGTCTATGACACCACCGAGTTCGTCACGGCGAGCCTGGAGAAGGTGATCCACACCCTGATCGAGGCCTTCGTGCTGGTCATCATTGTGGTCTTTCTGTTTCTCGGCAGTTGGCGCGCCACCATCATTCCACTGGTCGCCGTGCCGGTCGCCTTGGTGGGCACCTTCGCCTTCCTGCTGCTGATCGGCTTCTCGGCCAATACGGTCTCGCTGCTCGCCGTGGTGCTTGCCATCGGGATTGTGGTCGACGACGCCATCGTGGTGGTGGAGAACGTCGAGCGGATCATGGAAGAGGAGCACCTGCCGCCGCGCGAGGCGGCCAAGAAAGCGATGGCGCAGATCACCGGGCCTATCCTGGCCATCACCCTGGTTTTGCTCTCGGTGTTTTTGCCGGTCGCGTTCATCCCCGGGATCACCGGCCAGTTGTTTCAGCAGTTCGCGGCCGTGGTCGCCTTCTCCATGTTGATCTCGGCGGTCAATGCACTCACCCTGTCGCCGGCACTGTGTGCGGTGCTCCTGAAGCCCAGCCAGGAACGGCGCGGCATCATGGGCCGGGTGATGAACGGGATCGACTGGGTGCGCGACGGCTATGCCGGCATCGTCGCCCGGCTGGTGCGGGTCTCGATGGTCGTGGTGGTGCTGATCATCGGCATCGGGCTGGCTACCGGTGCGCTGTTCAAGGCCACGCCGACCGGGTTCCTGCCGTCGGAGGATCAGGGCGCCTTCATGGCTGAAATCCAACTGCCGCAGGGGGCCTCGCTCAATCGAACCCTGGAGGTGGTGAAGCAAGTGGAGACCATTTTTTCCGCCGACCCGGCGATGGCCTCCGTCCTCACCATTCCCGGCTTCAGCCTGATGGACGGGGTGGTGCAATCCAACAGTGCCGCCGTTATCGGCCGGCTCAAACCCTTCGCGGAGCGCACCACCCCGGATCTCAAAGTCGACGCGGTCATCAACCGGATGCGCGCCCAGACCGCCGGGATCGCCAGCGCCATGATCATCCCCTTCAACCTGCCCCCCATCATCGGCCTGGGCACGGGCAGCGGTTTCGAATACCAACTCGAGGACCTGCAGGGCCGCACCCCGGAGGAGTTGGCCGGGGTCATGCGCGCCCTGGTGGTGGCCGGCAATGACGATCCGGCGCTGCAAGCGGTGTTCTCCACCTGGTCGACCAACAACCCCCAGGTCTTCCTCGACATCGACCGCGAAAAGGCCCAGACCCTGGGCGTGCAGATCAGCGATATCTTTACCGCGCTCCAGGCCACGCTGGGCGGCTATTACGTCAACGACTTCAATAAATTCGGTCGGGTCTGGCAGGTCAATATCCAGGGTGAGATGGGGGACCGCCAGCGGTTCGATGATGTCTATCGCATCCATGTGCGCAACAGCAAGGGCGACATGGTGCCGATCCGCGCCCTGATGGCGCCCAAGCTGATTCTGGGTCCTCAGTTGATTCAGCGCTACAACAACTATCGCAGTGTCACCATCAGCGGTGGTCCGGCCCCCGGGCGCAGCTCCGGTGAGGCGCTCACCGCCATGGAGGCGGTCTCGGCGCGGGTCTTGCCGGCCGGGTTCGGCTTTGAATGGACCGGTACCGCCCTGCAGGAACGCGAGGCGGGCGGCAAGACCACGGTCGTCCTCGGGCTGGCGGTGTTATTCGCCTATCTGTTCCTGGTCGGGCTCTATGAATCCTGGTCCATGCCCGCGGCCGTGCTGCTATCGGTCACGATTGGTGTTCTTGGCGCCATGATTGCGCTCTGGTTCACGGGGTTGCCCAACGATCTCTATGCCCAGGTCGGCCTGGTGGTGCTGATCGGTTTGGCGAGCAAAAACGCCATCCTGATCGTGGAGTTCGCCATGGTGCAGCGCCGCCACGGCAAGTCGATCCTGGAGGCGGCCTCCACCGCCGCCCACATGCGAATCCGCGCCGTGCTGATGACCAGCTTCGCCTTCATCCTCGGCCTGATTCCGCTGGTGCTCGCCAGCGGGGCCGGCGAGGCGAGCCAGCGGGCGGTCGGTACCGCCGTGTTCGGCGGTATGTTGGCCGCGTCCATGCTCGGTGTCTTCCTGATTCCCATGCTCTATGTCGTGTTCCAGCGGTTCAGGGAACTGGTGCATGGCACGCCGCCGGCGGCGGCGGATGGCGCTCCGGCGCCGGTGCAAGCGGGGGTGAAGTCCTGACCTGGCAAACCGGGATGCGGCCTTGGTCATTGTTTCGGCCGGCCGGCTTGTCAACTGCTGGAGTCGGGCGAGTGCCTGTTCCGCTTCCTGCGCGCGCTGCTCAGCCTGACGCTGGGCTCGCCGGGTGCGTAGTCAGGCCATCCTGGCCCGACACCATCAGGGCTGGAAGCCCTGACTACGCACGCCGCTGGCCGGGATTACGATCAAGGCCGCCCCTAGGGTGTGCCGCTGCCCTGACGTTGCCGCTCGTCTTGCCCGATGCCCGGCAGTCCGTCTATGATCGGCGCACTGCCCGTCGTTTCGGGAGTCCGCGTTGCCGTTCCGCGCCCCTATTGCTTTGCCCGAGTCTCACACCGCATGCCCGCCACGTCCGATCTTTACCATCAAGACTATCACGCCTGGATTGCCGGCCAGGCCGCGCTCCTGCGTCAGGGTCGCACGCACGAGATCGACCCGGAATTGCTCGCTGAGGAACTCGAAGCCATGGGTCGTCGTGAACGAAACGAGCTCGTCAGCCGTCTGATCATCCTGATCGCCCATCTGCTGAAGTGGCAGTACCAGCCCGAGCACCGCACCTCAAGCTGGCGCGGCTCCATCGTTGAACAGCGGGTTCAGGTGAGTCGGGAACTGCGGCTCAGCCCCAGCCTCAAGGCCTTTCTTGCCGATGCAATCAACGAGTCCTATCCGGACGCCCGCCATATTGCGAGCCAGGAGACCGGCATCCGCGCCGCCGGGTTTCCCGCTGACTGTCCTTACCGCGACAGCGACATCCTCAATGAGAGCTATTGGCCCGGCGACTCGCGGGGGTGACGGCCGAGGTCCTGGTCGGCGGGAGACGGCTGCGGCGGTTTTTCCGGGTCCGCTTTCGACCCGGAGCGGACGCTGGCCCTGTGAACAAGAACGGCGGCAATCCAACGGATAGCGGACACCGTGCCCATCGTCGCCTTCAGCACCGAGGCCGCCGGCCTGGGACGACCCGCCGGTCGCTCTCGTATCGGACTGGGAGGCTCTGGCGCAACCGTCACCCGAGTATGTCTTCGGCCAGGAAGTGCAGCGGGAGCCCCTTGCGCCGTCGCCACCCGCCAGCGACGCGCTCCTCCCTGCACCCAGGCCCCGGCACACCATCACGCCCGCTCGGCTCGGCGCCCTGCGAGTTGGCTCCCTCATTCCCGTAGATGGCCCGAAATGGCGACCTCATCCCCGTCCCGCCCCGTCGGCTCGCGCGCGGCGCTTGCCACGCGCCTCCCAGCGATGGTATGGCCCGGCCGGCGCCAGCCGCCTGTGCGGTCGGATTTCCTGTCCTTAAGGTTAGATTAAGGGCGGCGCACTAGACTGCCTTCATGCGCTATGAGGGGAGGCGCGTTCTCTCGACCAAGCTCGGCGTTCCTATGGCATCTATCTTGCCTACTCGCCTTGTTGCCGGTCTTGCTATGGGCTCGTGCAGTAGTCTTCACGCCGATGCCGACGAGGTTATCGATGTTCCGTCCCCGCGCTCCCGCCGGAAAGCACCCACGACAATCCTCCGGACCAGCGCGCGCGGGTCATTGTGCTTCGCGCCGCTGACGTGATGCTTCCCGCGCTCATTTGAGTTCGAAGTGATTTGCCTTTGCTGACCAGGCATTTCGTTATCCCGGGCGTGCCCCGGAGAATTAGAGAAACAATTTCTTGAGGTCCAATCATGAAAAAAGCCCTGATCGCCGCTCGGCATGACACTACGCCCATAAGAATGAGATCCGTCTCTGTGGGGTTGCTCTCTGCGGCTTGCCTATTCGGTCACACCGCAACCCAGGCCGGTGGCTGGACGCCAATGCGCACATTGCAGGGTCCGTTCGCCGCCTCCTCACTGCCGTCGTCCCCGGTGGTGGCGATGAACAGCAACGGCCACGCATTGCTCGCCTGGAATGCCACCGGTAACGCCCGGTTCGCGGAACGCGTCAAGGGCGCGGCCTGGCAAGCCTCGCAAGCCGTGCCCGGCGCAAGCACAGGCGCCGGCCCAGTGGCCGCGGCGATCGGCAACAACGAAGTCGCCGCGATCGCGTTCACCACCGCGCCGACCCGCTTGGTGCCATCGAAATTGTTGGTCACGCTGCGCGCGCCGGGGGGGTCGTTCGGCACCGCCGTCGAGCCTGTGCCCGGCACCAGAGCGGGCGACATGAAGCTCGGCATTGCCTGCGATGGCACGGTGACACTGTTATGGACCGACGCCGCAGGCATCAAGGTGAGTTCCCTCCCAGGTACCGGTACAACGGCGCTGGCCTGTGATGGCACACCCGGAACCGGAGCCTGGACGCCCGCGACACTCGTTTCGACCCCCGGTGCCGGAGCGAGCCTCGCGGAACTGGCGGTCAACGATGCCGGCGCCGCGCTCGCGGTGTGGCAGGAAGGCGCGCCGGGCAACCCCAGCTCGATCGCTGCGGCTTACCAGCCTGCAAGCCAAGCCTGGGAGTTGCCGCAGACGGTATCGTTACCGACCGGGCAATCCACCTGGAACCCGAAGCCCGGCCTTGACGCGGCCGGAAATGCCGCGGTCGGTTACCTTGATGGGAATAGCATGGTCGTCGCCAGGCGGCCGGCGGCTGGCCCTTGGGACCCATCAATGCCCGTACCGGGCGCACAGTCCGTCTACTACCCAGCACTGGCGATGAGCGCGGGGGGCGACCTGCTGGCCTCGTGGCTCTCGCTCGATGTTTCAAACATCGGGTCGGTGTGGGCGAGCATTGCACCCGCCGGCGGGGCCTGGACCCGGCGGACGCGCCTGTCGGCCCGCGCCGAGTCAGCCGACTGGCCGAGTGCCGCCTTTGCGGGTGACGGCTCGGTCGCCATCGTCGGCTGGACCGACAACAACGCCAATACCGCCAAAGCCGCAGTGCGCTCAGCCGGCGCCTGGACGCGTAGCAGCCTGGGTACGGGCTACTGGTCCGGTGCGGTCCCGGTGGCGGCCGGGGGCAGCACGGCGGTCGCCGGCTGGACGATGCCGAACCTCGCCAATCCCAACGCCGGCAAGCTGGTCGCTCGCACCTGGCAGTAGCGATGCCAGCCCGCGATGAGGGCCCGGTCGTGCAGCGCCGGCTCATCGCGCAGATCCCTCGCGCTGCCATGGTGGCCGTTCGTGATGCTGAAGCCTCCCCTGGACAATGCCGGGCGCTTCCTTCGAGGCGCCATGAATCAACGCGACGGCTTATGTCGATCGGTACAATCTACCCGCGAGGCAAGGGCATCCGGACTTCGCGACCACCCAGCATGTCTGAATGACCGGGCTGGTATCGACGATGATCACCGGCAGCCTCGGCGGCAGCGAGGTCCACGTCCAACTCCCCAGCGCCCACCTGGATGGGGTGGATACCCCCAGGCGGCCAAGCTCGGCGAGAAAGGCCCCCCGCCCCATCCCGATCAGGCCGGCAGCCTGCCCGGAGCTGAACCTGCCGGTCTCGAACAATTTGGCGGTCGGGGACAGGAATTCCGGGCAGGGAGTTTGGCGACAGTATGTGTGATTCTTGGACCTGGCGAATGTCTGCTGTCCACGCGACTGCGGACCCCGGGCGGCAAAGCACCAGTGTCTGGTGCTGGCCGAATTGCGCCCGTCTCCAGCGGGCGCCGCTCCTAAGTCATCAAGGTCAGCATTCCGTCTGCTCTGCCATCTTCCAAGGGGTAGTCCTGTAATGTGTAGGGGAGGCCCCGCAACATCGAACCGCTCCAATCCGAGGCGGATTGTCGCAAAGCGACGCCCGGTGATCGCTGCGCAATGTAAAATGATGTGTGTCCAACCTGAGGAGCCGACACCTTGGTGAATCCCCCATGATCCCAGCCACCGTTGCACTCGACCGTCTGCGCGAGGGGAATGCCCGTTTCGCGGCCAATATTCGCAGCCGGGACAGCCTTGCCACGCAGACGCGCCGGCTCGAATTGACCGCGGGTCAGCGGCCGTTCGCCATCATTCTGGGGTGTTCGGACTCGCGGGTGCCGGCGGAGATTGTCTTCGATCAAGGGCTGGGCGATCTGTTCGTGATTCGGGTGGCCGGCAACATCGTCGCGTCGTCGCAGGTCGGTAGCGTGGAGTTTGCGGCGTCACGCTACGGTACGCGATTGGTCGTGGTGCTGGGTCATACGCAGTGCGGGGCGATCCTGGCGACGCTGGAGGAGTTGCAGCAGCCGACCGCGGGTCAGTCGCCGAATCTGCGCGCCATTGTCGACCGGCTGCGGCCGGCGGTGGTCGGGTTGTTGGAGACCGAGTTACGGCATGATCTGGGCGCTCTGGTTCGTCAGGCGGTGCGGGCGAACATTCGTTCCTCGGTCGACCATCTGCGGCACGGTTCGCCGATTCTGGAGCGCCTGTGCGAGGAAGAGGGGTTGGTCATCGTCGGGGCCGAGTATTCGCTGGAAACCGGGGTGGTCGATTTCTTCGATGGGGTATCAGGCGGTTAGCCGATCGGGATCGAGACTCTGATCAGCGTCGGGATTTCCCTTTGAAATTCTGCTTGGCAGACCCCACTCCCCTCGCCAAACATCCCACCCGGTGCAAGCCGCTTGAGAATTGACCCGGAGTCTTTGATGCGTCCACTGTTCGCCGCCCTGCTGCTCGCCCTCCCGCTCACTCAGCCGCTCCCGGCCTGGGCCGATGAGCAACAACTGCCTGGTTCGATCGAGGTGGTGGCTGAGTTGCCCGTCAATCCCGGCAACCTGGCGGTGACTCCCGACGGGCGGGTCTTCGCCACGGTGCATCAGTTCCGCCGCGGGACTGCCCAACTGATCGAGATCACGGGGCCAGCGAGTTACCGTCCCTGGCCGGATGCGGCCTGGAACGGGTCCTTTGGTTCGGGGCCGGATGTGCTCAACAGCGCGCTCGGTATCCGGGTTGATCGCCAGGGGCGCCTGTGGGTGCTCGACAATGGCCTGGGCGATCCGCCGTTGATGCCGCACCAAACGCCCAAACTGCTGGCTTTTGCACTCGCCGACGGCAAGCCGGTCTATCGCTATGATTTTCCTCCGGAGACGGGGCCGGCGGGGAGTTTTCTGAACGACCTGGCAGTGGATGACGCGCGGGGCTTCGTGTACATCGCGGACGTGGGCGGCAGTCAGTCGCCCGCGCTGGTGGTCCTGGATCTCAATCAACGACGTTCACGGCGCTTCACCGCTTCGCCGGCATTACAGGCGGAAGACGTGGACCTGGTAGTCGAGGGCCGGGTGATCGGACCGCGGGGGGAGGACGGGAAGGTGAAGCCGGCCCGGATCGCGCTGAATCCCATCACCTTATCGGCAGACGGCGAGACGCTGTTTTTCGGGGCGATGAACGGGGAAACCTGGTACCAGGTCCCGGCCCGGTTGCTGCGGGAGGGTGCGACGGATGCGGTGATCGCCGCGGCGATCACCAAGGCTGGACCCAAGCCGGTCTCGGACGGGGCCGCGACTGATGCCGCGGGACATCACTATTTCACTGACCTGGGGAGCAACGCCATCACCGTGCTGGGTCCTGACGGCCGCCTGGAGACCCTGGTCCAGGACGATCGGCTGCTGTGGCCGGACGCGCTGAGCTTTGGCGAACCCGGTTGGCTTTACATTGCCGTCAACCAGTTGCATCGCGCGCCCTTCCTCAATGGCGGGGTCGAGGGTGCGGTGCCGCCGTTTCGGATCATGCGCGTTTATACCGGGCAGGATTAGGATGCGGCTTTGGCGTGCCGATCGTTGTCGTTGTCGTTGTCGTAATCGGAGAAGCGCCTCAATGTGGGCATGAGCAGCTCGCTGTCGATCGCGATTCGACTCGCTACCAAGAGCGCATTCCGCACCGGTTCAGTCGGCGTTCAGGAACCCCGGCCTAAGATGGCGCTCAAGGGTCGAGGCACGGGGCCTTGAGCCGACCTGAAGAGCGAAGCAACCATGACGAAAATACACACTGGGTTCAAGATTGCGCTGGCCGTGGCGTTGACAGTGGCGCTCGGGCTTCCGGGGCTGGCGGCGGCGCGTGGGGGCGATGACCGGGGCGACGGACACCGGCGCGATTGGGATCGGGATCGTGGTGAACGGAGCTGGCACGACCGCAAGCCGCGGCATCATCATGACCATCGTCCGCGGCACCGATGCGACGACCGGCGCCCGGTGGCTATCCGCCAGCCGATCTACATGGAACCTCGCGCGCCGGTGATCATGCCGGGCCTCGGCTTGGGGAATGGTGTGACCCTGATGTTGCGCAGTGATTGGTAACACCGGCCCTGGTCAGGTTGAGGGTGCGGCGTGTCGACGCGGGTCACGGCTCGGCGGAGGCTATGCTACATTCCCGGTCATCCGGCCGGCACCCGAACTCGACCTACCCATGCAGCCCACTCCCATCCTGTTCGTCGTCCTCTCCCTGGCGGCCCTGGCCGGGCCGGTCGGCGTCTGCGCGGCGCCGCCGGTGGCCGCGGTCGTGAATCCGCTGCCACTCCTGGTCGGCCGGGGCGGTGGCGCCTCCTCAGCCGCGGAGGCTGCCGAGGCGGCGCGGCGCCAGACCGGCGGCAAGGTGCTCTCGGTCCGTGAAACCAGCGGCGGCTATGAGGTCAAGGTCCTCACCCCATCGGGTGAGGTCCGGATGGTCTTCATCTCCGGTTCCGGGAGCTGAGGTGATTTCCGGGAATGAACACCCCCAACAGCGCATGTCTGCAAGATCCATAGGGCTATAGGGGCGCCTGTAGGGGCGACATGAGTCGCCCGATCACGTCGGAAAAATTCTTTCCCGGAAATCACCTGAGTCTGCCCGATGTCAACCGCCGCGAGAACCCGATGCGTATCCTGGTGATCGAGGACGAGGCGGCGCTGCGTACGCAGTTGACTGACCGACTGCTCCGCGAGGGCTTTCGGGTGGACGACAGCGGGAACGGCGACGAGGGATTCTATCTGGCGACCGAGTACCCGTTCGATGCGGCGGTGGTGGACCTGGGTCTGCCGGGGATGCCGGGCATCGAGATCATTCGCCGCTTGCGCGCGGCCGGCAACCGTCTTCCGGTGCTGGTGCTCACTGCCCGCGGCCGCTGGCAGGAGAAGGTCGAGGGATTGGAGGCGGGGGCGGACGACTATCTGGCCAAGCCGTTCGAGATGGAGGAGTTGCTGGCCCGGCTGCGCGCCCTGCTGCGTCGCGCCGCGGGCGCGGCGACTGCCGAGTTGATCGCGGGTCCGGTGCGCCTGGACCGCGCCGGGCAGCGGGTGGCGGTGGACGGCCGGCCGGTCGACCTGACCGACTTCGAGTTCCGCCTCCTGGAGCGGCTGATGACGGAACGCGGACGCGTATTATCCAAGCGTGAGTTGGCTGACTATCTCTATCCCCATGACGAGGACCGGGACAGCAATGTGCTGGAGGTGCTGCTCGGGCGCTTGCGGCGCAAGCTGGATCCGGACGGCCGCCTGGCGCCGATCGAGACCTTGCGCGGCCGGGGCTATCGCTTCGTCCTGGGGCATGACCCGGCGTGAGATCGCTGCAGACGCGGGTCACGGCGGTTGCCGCCCTGGTGCTGGTGGTGTTCATGGTGCTCGCCGGCCTGGCCTTGGAGCGCGCCTTTCAGGCCAGTGCCCGCTCGGCACGCGAGGAGCGACTGCTGGGGCAGGTCTATCTGCTGATGGCGGCGGCGGATGCTGACGATGTTGGTCTGACTCTGCCCCGCGCGTTGGCCGAGGCCCGCTTCAGTCTGCCTGATTCGGGGCTTTATGGGCAGGTGAGTGACGCCGCGGGTCGGACGGTGTGGCGTTCGGTCTCGGCCATTGATCAGCGGATTCCGTTCGCGACCGGGCTGGCGCCGGGTGAGCGCCGCTTCCACGAGGCGCACGACGGGCACGGCAACGCTTATTTCGTCGAGGGCTACGGGGTCCTCTGGACGATTGGTCCGGCCCCCCGCGCCTACACTTTCAGCGTGGCCGAGGATCTCACCGAGTACCGGCGCGAGTTGGCCGGATTTCGCGGCAGCCTGACCGGCTGGCTGGGGGCCATGTCGATCATCTTGCTCGCGGCCCTGCTGTCGGCGCTGCGCTGGGGGCTGGCGCCGTTGCGGCGGGTGGCGAACGAGGTCGCCGCGTGCGAGGCCGGAGCGCAGGATCGCCTGCATGGTGTCTATCCGCGGGAACTCCGCGCACTCACCGACAATCTCAATGCATTGTTGGCTCATGAGTCGGCCCGCCAGACCCGGCTCGGCAATGCCCTGGCAGACTTGGCCCATAGCCTGAAGACCCCGCTGGCGGTGCTGCGCGGGGCGCTTGGCGAGGCGTCGCTGCAGCCCGCGCTGGCCGCGCGGCTCGTGGAGCAAATCCACCGGATGGACGCGATCGTCGCCTATCAGTTGGAACGCGCCCGCGCGCGACCCCTGGCCGCGCTGGCCGCGCCGGTGCCGGTCGCGCAGGTCGTGGAGCGGCTGATCGCGACGCTGACCAAGCTGCACGCCGGGCGCGCCGTTGCCGTCACCCTGGATCTGGAACCCGGGCTCATCTTCCGCGGGGTCGAGGGCGACCTGCTGGAGGTGCTCGGCAACCTGCTCGATAATGCCTGCAAGTGGTGCCGCACTCAGGTTGACATTGGCGGTCGGCGGGAGGGGGGAACGCTGGTGCTGTGGGTCAGGGACGATGGCCCCGGTATCCCGCCGGACCAAGTGCGTGCGGTGATCGAGCGCGGCGCGCGCGCGGATTTGTCCACCCCCGGACACGGCATCGGATTGGCCGTGGTTCACGAGATCTGCCGCGCCTATGGGGGTGATCTGGTGCTCACCGACAGCCCCGTCGGTGGTACCTTGGCACGGGTCCGGTTAGCGGCTTGATGGTTCCGTAACGGGTTCGTCACTGCCGGGATCAGGCGATTGCCGGAAATCGCCTCATTCCATCAACGCCGTTGCCTCCCTGTCATTGCAGCTACGCGGGTCAGTCCGGACAGCGCCTGACGACGCCGATTTTTGCTGGCTCATCTATTCGACCTAAGGACCCTTCATGCCCACATCGAACCATACCCTGCTCCCGAACCAGGATCTGATCGTCGGCTGCGAATGCCCCGCAGGTTGGGCCGAACCCCTCTATATCCATTGGTGGGACGGCGCGCCTGGCGGCGGGGGCAGCGGGTGGCCGGGCGTGCCGATGCAGCCCGACCCCGAGCGGGCGGGCTGGTACCTGCACCGGTTTCCGAATACCCGCGTGATGCATCTGATTTTCAACGATGGTCAAGGTCACCAGACCCCGGATCATGTGCGCGAGCGCAACGGTTGGCTGGATGCCCGGGGGCACTGGCACAATCAGGCGCCGGCCGTCAGCGCGGTCGCGCCGCCGCCCGCGGAGCCGGCCGCCGCGCACCAGTCGGCACCCGTGGTCGCCTGGACCGCGGAGGCCCCGTTGGCGCCGGTCGGGGAACGCACTGATTTTCGCGAAGAGACGATCTATTTCTTGATCACCACGCGGTTCTACGACGGCGACCCGTCGAACAATTTCTTCTGCCGCGACCGCATCCGTTTCGACGCGGCGGGTCAGGCGGTCGATCCGCATTGGCGCGGGGACTTCAAGGGGTTGATCGCGCGGCTGGACTACATCCGTGATCTGGGTTTCACGGCGATCTGGATCACCCCGCCGGTCGAGAACCGCTCCGGGCTCGACTACCACGGCTATCACCCCTATGACTGGACCCGGGTCGACCCGCGCCTGGAGTCTCCCGGCGCCACCTATCGGGACCTGATCGACGCGGCCCACGCCCAGGGGATCAAGATCATCCAGGACGTCGTGCTGAACCATTCCTGTCAGTACGGCATCCGCGGCCAGGTCCACATCGACCATCTGCCGATCAAATACTATGTGCCGCAGGGTTCCGCGCCGGGGCGGGTGAATCACGGACCCTATCAGGGCAACCTGGGCAACTATGCCTGGCCGAACCGGGACGATATCGACAACCCGCTGGCTCCCGACTGGTGGCGTGAGCGCCATCTATCCGACCCCGAGGGGTGCGAGCCCCTGGTCGACCCCAAGACCGGCGAGACCGTTCCCAAGGCCGGCTATAACCCCGGACGCTTCTTCGGGGTGGATGCCAACCAGTTGGATCCGGAGTGGTTCCACCAGGAAGGCTTCATTTGCGGCGGCGATTGGGAGAGCACCCATCCGCTGCAGCACAAACACCTGGCGGGTGACTGCATCGACCTGGCCACCAATCGGCAGAACGTGAAGGACTACCTGATCGGGGCCATCAACGGTTATCTGGACCTGGGTGTGGATGCGCTGCGCATCGATACCGTGAAGCATGTGGAACGCGACAACCTGCTCGAGTACGTCAATGCCTGGAAGGCCCACAAGCCGGGGCTGTTCGTCTTCGGCGAGAATCTGGTCAAAGGCTATGGTTGGGGCGACCTGGGCGGCGGCGACAACGGCCCGAGCCAGATCCGCCCCTGGTGGTACACGCGCCTGGGTCATGACCCGCGTGACCCCAACGCGGGCGGCGACTCGGGCTTCTCGGTGCTCGATTTCGGGCTCTTCTCCACCTTCCGCGACACGGTGAGCAAGGGAACCTACGGCGGCACGGCACAGATTCTGTCGATGGACTGGATCTATGGCGATGTGACCAGCCTGGTGACCTTCCTGCAGAACCACGACGTGGGTCCGGACAATGACTTCAAGTTCCGTTTCAAGGGCGATGACTGGATGGCCGCGGCGGCCTATAACCTGATCTGGACGGCGCGGGGCATTCCCTGCCTCTACTACGGCGAGGAGATCGCGTTCATGCGGGGCGCTCCCCAGGATGTCGAGGGTGAAAAAGATACCCTGGATCAGACCGGCCGCGCCTATTTTGGCGACCACCTGATCGATGAGCGGATCGGCCAGACCCAGTCCCACCCGCTCTACCAGCACATCAAGCGGCTCAACCAGATTCGCCGTGCCGTCCCCGCGCTGCAGAAAGCGCAGATGACCCAGGTGAGCGAGTGGGGCAGCGGCATGCGTTTCGTCCGCGACCTGTCGGGCGAGGGCAGCTATGCCGTGATCGGGCTCGCCATCGGCTCCGACCAGTCGGTGACGGTCGAGGGGGTGCGCGACGGCATCTACCGCGATGCGGTGACCGGTCGCGAAGTTCAGGTCCACGACGGGCGGCTGAGCTTCAGCGTGCATGCCAATTCCGCCGGAATCTACGTCCTGGACGGACCCGGCAAAGTGGGGGTGGACGGCGTCTACCTGCGCTGAGCGAATCGCCCCTTGGAGTCCAAGGCTTCAGCCTTGGCGCGGCGCCGTTCCAGGGCTGAAGCCCTGGACTCCGCGTCGCTCCGACTACAGGAGTTTCACCAGCGCCGCGATGGCTCCCACCTGCGCGAACATCAGCGGGATCAACCACAGCAACAGGCTGTTGCGGCTCCGTTCGATCCCGGTCTTGACCTCGCCGCGCAGTTGCTCGATATCGGTCTTGACCGCGCCGCGCAGTTGCTCGATCTGCACCGTCAGGTCCGCGCGCACCTGGGCGATTTCCTTCTGCAACCGCAGTTCGGTTTCGCTCAAGTCGGCGCGCACTTGGGCGATTTCTTTCTGCAACCGTAGCTCGCTCTCGCGCAGATGCCCTTGGGTGACCAGGTCCGGCAGGTGCGGATAGCGTTCCTCCAGCCGCTCGAAGGCCTCCGCGATCACGCGCGCGCGGGCCCGTTCGTCCGGCGCAGTGGCCAGTGCTTCGTACAGTTGTACCACCGAGGTGGCCATGCGCAATGCTCCTGATCAAGAAACCGCCCACCTTGCCCCCGCCAATGGTATCAAAGTGCGGGCAGCCCTGGGGAAGCGCATGGTCGCCGAATTGCGGGCGTACATCACCCCGCTGGTTGGACCAACCAGTCGAGTGCGCGGTTGGCGAACGGCCCCCGGCAGCTGATCGGCGCGGGCCTAGCGCGAGAGGTGCGCCGGGTGGTCGGAGTCGAGCAGGCGCGTGTTGGCGTCTGGGCCTCAATGGAGCCGAGGGCGCTCAGGTTCCCCCAGACTCCTGGCGCGGGGTTTCCTTAGGGCTCCGTGCCCGTCCCCGGCTATACTCGCGCCCCAAGTCCTTCGGCCCGGTAGCACCCGTATGGAAGAAACCCCAGTTCCTCGTAAACGTCCCCGCGGCATCTATCTGCTGCCCAATCTGTTCACCACCGCGGCACTGTTCGCCGGGTTCTACGCCGTGCTCGCGGCCACCCAGGGGCGGTTCGAAGCCTCCGCCATCGCCATCTTCGCGGCCATGCTGCTCGACGGGTTCGATGGGCGCGTGGCCCGCATGACCCACACCCAGACCGCCTTCGGGGCCGAGTACGACAGCCTGTCGGACATGGTGGCCTTCGGGGTCGCCCCGGCCCTGGTCGCCTACCACTGGGCCTTGGGCGGGCTCGGCAAGGTGGGTTGGCTGGCCGCTTTCGTTTACTGCGCCGCCGCGGCCTTGCGCCTGGCCCGGTTCAACACGCAGGTGGGAACGGCGGACAAACGCTTCTTCCAGGGGCTCCCCAGCCCCTCGGCCGCCGCCATCGTGGCGGGCGGTGTCTGGATCGGTGCCGACCAGGGAATCGATCCCTCCTATGTTTCCTGGCTCGCGGCCTTCCTGACGGCCGGGGCCGGACTGCTGATGGTCAGCAACTTCCGCTATTGGAGCTTCAAGCAGCTCGATGTTCAGGGGCGGGTGTCCTTTCTGCTGGCCGTGGTGGTGATGCTGGCGGTCGCCCTGATCCTGATCCATCCCCCCGTGGTGCTGTTCCTGGGCTTCTTGGGGTATGCCGTCTCGGGTCCGGTCTGGACCCTGCTCCAGTTGCGCGAACGGCGCGCCAGCCGCCGCCACGGCCGCCCGGCCGGCGGGGGCTGAACGGACTGACCGTCGACGGCCGTGACGATTTCCGAGATCGATATATACTCTGTAGGTGCGTGACGACGCGGCCATCCGCCGCGTCTTCTTCCCGCGGACCATCGACGCCCTCCTGGCCGACCCAGGGTGGTTCGTCGAAGGACGCGGGGATCAGTGGCTGATCTATCGACTGTCGGAGCGGGTGGCGTCACGCCGGATAGCCGCGTTCCTGGACCATGCCATCGCGTTGATCGAGCGGCTTGCCGGCCGCGCCGAGGGTGTCAGAACGGAGGAGTCATCGTGCATTGCCCTGAGTTGTTGAGTGCCATGCCTGAGTCAGCCCTTGCAGCGATTTTTCGAACCAGGTTCTACAGGGTTTCGGTCGATTGGTTCCGGCAGGTTCCGGCGACGCCCCGCACGATGAACCCGCCGGGCGGCCGACCGTGGTGGGCCGGGTGGCTGGACCGTATCGGTCGCGGATCGATCCGAAACCTTCCGGCGGTCTTGGCGTTGCTCGGTGCGGGCCAGTTGCTGGCCGCGGAGGTCCAGGACGACGCGCAGATAGCCGCCGAGCGCAAGGCCTGTCTGGTGTGTCACCAGATGGAGACCATCGCGTATCGGGACCCGACGACCGGTGAGATCCGGGATCTCCACATCGATCGCGACCGCTTCGCCCAATCCAACCATGCCGCGCTGGCCTGTACCCGTTGTCATGACAAGGACTATGTGCGTTACCCCCACCGCCAGGGGTCCGCGGATGAGGCCCTGACCTGCGCGGGCTGCCACGACGATGATCCCAAGTTCGAGCGGTATCGCTTCAAAGCCGTCGAGGCCGAGTTCGACCGCAGCGTCCACGTGCGCGAGAACCCGGACCGGCAACACCCGGGGCTGAAAGAGCAAAAGCTGACCTGTTTTTCCTGTCACAACGCGCACGTGTTCCGCGCCACCCAGCCCGGTGAAGCCATCGAACAGATCGTGCAGGGGCACAATCGGGTCTGCATGTCCTGCCACACGGCGTTCCAGGACCCGACCCAGGTCAGCCATGCCTGGCTGCCGAATCGGGAAGCCCACTGGAAGGCGGTGCGCTGCCTCGATTGCCATACCCAGCAGTCCGCGTTGCCTTCCCATGAGATCCTCCCCGCCGGACAGGGGGTGCGCAGTTGCGACGATTGCCATTCCAAGGGATCGACCCTGCTCAATCAGTTGTATTCCTACCGCTCCGAACAGGCGATGGCCAGCCAGGGGCTGCTGTCAACGGCGGTGTTCAATCAAGCCTATGTGGTCGGCATGAGTCGCAACGTCCTGATCGACCGACTGGCGCTGGGCCTGCTTGGACTCACCCTGCTGGGGCTGATCGCCCATGGCGTGGGTCGCTACCGGGCCTATCTGGCCAAGAGGAGTCAAGCATGAACGCGCTCTATCTCTATTCGCTGTGGGTCCGGGCCTGGCATTGGATCAATGCGCTGTTGTTCCTGGTGTTGATCCTGTCCGGGGCCAGTATGCATTTCTCCGGCGTCACCTGGCTGCTCGCCTTCGAAACCGCCCGGCCGGTGCACAATATCGCCGGAATTCTGCTCACCATCGGATGGATCGTCTTTGTGGTGGGGAATCTGGTGACCGCTAATGGCCGTTTCTATCGTATCCACTGGCGGGGCTGGCTGACGCGTATGACCGAGCAGTCCTGGTACTATGCCGTCGGCATCTTTCGCAACGCGCCACATCCGTTCCACCCCAGTGAGTCCGAAAAGTTCAACGAGCTGCAGAAGCTCACTTATCTTGGCGTGATGTACGCCCTGATGCCGCTCTTGATCGTCAGCGGCTGGGCCTTCCTGCTGGTCCCCTATCTGCCGGAGACCCTGTTCGGTATCGGCAGCGTTTGGGTCGTCGCGATGACGCATCTGACGGTGGCCTACCTGCTGGTGCTCTTCCTGCTGACCCACCTCTACATCATTACCACCGGCACCACCCTGTTCTCCAACCATCGGGCGATGATCACCGGTTGGCATCGGGAGGACGTATGACAGGTTCATTGTCGCAGGTCGTGTCACGGGCCGCGCGCAAGCGTCTGCTGATCGGTCTGGCGGTGCTGCTGGCCGGCTGGCTGGCCTACCAGTTCCTTTATCCGGTCATGTTCCAATGGTATGTCGGCGAGTCCAATCCCCGGCTGAATTTTGCCAGCAGTCAGGAGGTCAGTCCGGAGCAGTTCGAGACGCTCGCCCGCGCGCTCACCCTGGCCGCGCGCGAGGCCAAGGCCGCGGAGCAGGTCTCGGATCAACAGGATCCCTTTGCCCGCAAGGTCAAGATGGAGATCCTGATGAATACGGACTCCTTCCTGCGTGACACCGACTATCCGCATATCAAGTATTTCCGCGACGCCGGCATCCGCCGCTACGCCGGACCCGAGACCTGTCTGCGCTGTCATGCGCGGATGCCGGTGGAGCATGCAGACGGCATCCGCACGGAGGTCGACACCCTGCAGAACCTGGTCGACTCGGTGCATTTCAAGTTCCAGAGCGACTCGGGCGGCTTCTCGACCTATGGTTATGACGGCCGTCAGGTCAATGGTCCGGGGTCGCGCAAAATCCCGGTGGGTAAGATCAACCGCGCCTGCGGTATCCCCGGCAGCTTCTCCTGGACCGGTTGGGCCGCCCTGGTCAAGAGCCGGCCGGAAGACAAGCCTGGCGAGGTCGAACTGCGCAGCGAAGGCTGTGGCCAATGCCATATCGGCGGCAACTACCAGCCCGCTACCGAGAAGATGATGCCCGTGGGGGATGTGCCGACCCATGCCAAGGAGGGGATCGACTGTCTGATCTGTCATGCCGCGCAGTATGATATGAATGAGCGCTATGTCATCCAGGATCAGGGCGGGCGGCGCTGGAATCAGGACCGCAGTCTCGCCGCCGCGCTCACCGTGCGGCCGGTGACCAACGCCAACTGTTTGCGCTGTCATCAGCACAATATGGGCGGCGATGCCTATGTCCACAATCAGGCCGCCCAGGCTCTGGGCCATGAGAACCGGCGCCTGCTGCATCGCGGGGCCAAGCGCGGCAATCCGTTCAGCCCGGAGGATGATGTCCACGCCGCGGCCAAGATTCAATGCACTGACTGCCACGTTCCGGAAGGGCACCGGATTCCGCGCGGCCGCAAGGGCGTCGATCTGGTGGCCAATGATCTTCCCGGCAAGGACGTTTCCTGTGAGTCCTGCCATTCGCGCGCACCGCACAACAACGCCGATTACAAGGCCCTGCTGAACGGCCATATCGCCCGGCTGGCGTGCGAAACCTGCCACATCAAATCACTGCAAGACAACAATGTCGTGCTGCGCGATTGGGTCCATCCCACCTGGGACGCGGAGGAGGGGGTCTATATCCCGACCGACATCTACCGTTCGGGTCAGACCGGCAAGGGCTTTACCTATCTATGGTTCAACGGCAACGGCACCTTCCTCGCCAATGCCCTGGGAAATAATCCCAATGGTTCATTGGACTACAACCCATTGATGAATCAACTGGTGCGCATCACCGATCCGGAGTCGCTCGCGGCGGTCCGTGCCAATGTTGAGCAACTCAAGAAGGCATATCCGGACATTGATGTCGATGCCTATGTGAAAATGGCGACCGATCCGCTGTCCCAACTCTCGCCGGCCATGCTCGCCAGGCGTCAGGAGATGATCCAGCAGAACCTGCGCCGGGCGATGAACGAGGGGGAGAGCCGGATCTACCCATTCAAGATCTTCAACGCCATGATGTATGAGGATATGGGGAATCAGGGACCTTTCGGGGCTATGATCCTGCCGTTCGATTACGCGACCTACTATGAAACGGGTGACAGTGCGGCGGCAGTCATCCAATCCATCAAGGACCCCATCGTGGTGCGCATGTATCAGACGCCGTTCAAGCTCTACATGATGGATGAGTTCATGTCCTACTTCGGCGTGACTCAGGGTTGGGACGCCAGGTACCCGCTGGTGGACGGAAAACTGGTCAATGTCGAGCCGCACTGGATGCGTCAGATGGGCAGCCTGATGATCAACCACGGGATCAAGAAAGACGCCTGGCAGTGCGTCGACTGCCATGCGCCGAACGGCATTATGGACTACGCCGGATTGGGTTACACGCCCGAGCGGGTGGCTGAGTTAGAGACCCTGGATGTCTCGCGGATCGGAGAGATCAAATAAACAACGAATACAATCGTTGTCGCAATCGGAGAAACGATTCTATTTGGCATTAGCAGCCCGATGTCTATCGGGTTTCGATTTGCTACGTCGCCTGGGCGTACCAGGCCGCCAACGTTTGAAAGGCTTCTATCGCCACGCACGGAACCAACGAATCGTTGCGATGCTTGCAACGCTCGGACAGCGAAACAATGGAGTTTGTGTGCTAGCGCGAGCGCTGTGGAGCGCGCTCGCGTAAGCTATTGTTCCTATTAATCCTCCCGCTAAACTTAGGGCCATTCTCCTCTGACCTCTTTTCCTCTCCAGGGGTTCGGTCTCACTGCGTCAACTCCGTGGCCCGCTTTATTACGAAATCCATGAAGTTTGGATGCGCGGCAAAACTCCGCAGATCGTCTCTGTCATGGAATCGCTGCATACACGCAGCAGTTACCGATGCCGCTCTTCGTTGTCCTTCTGGCAAACAAAAACTATGTTCTCCGGAAGAAGCGAACCGAGGCGCCTGGACGCAGCAAGAGCGGATACTTCGCAGCGCTCGCATATTCGCTTGTGCGCCGTGCTGAGATTTGGAGTGGATTCAATGAGCTCGCCGAGCCAAGGTGAGGGCATCAGGAGTTCTGCGGCGAACTGATTGGCTTCTTCCTCGAACACCCAGTAGTCATCACTTGACTCGACATGCTCCGGGTCTAGGTGATCGACGATAGTACCCATATGCCAGGGAATGATTATGTGGCCTAACTCGTGCGCCTCTGTGAATCTCCTCCGGAGCCGTGAGTTAGAAGAGTTGATAATGACACGAGGCTTCTTCCCGGGAACCTTGAGGTTCAAACAGACGCCATCGATTCCTCTGATTGGAATACGGGTTTCGACGACATCTGCATAGCGCTCCAGCATGGAGCGCACGTCTACCGGCAGCGTAAGTCCATACTTTGCTGTCAGGCGCTGAGCGAATCCGACTGGCGCACTAATTGTTAGTCCCACAGTCCCTGACCCTTTAGCCAGCGCGCCAACTCTCGGGCTTTCCCCGACGATTCGGCTCGCGCGGCCATTGGTAGTGCGCTGAATTGCTCAATCAAATCCGCCGCATCTCCGCAGCCGTCAAGGATTGAGGGCTTTGGTATTGGGATTGGTGGCACGAAGGAGCGTCTTGTTGTGAGACCTAACGACTAAGCGCTGATCCGTCGTGCGCGCCACGCTGATCCCCGGTCGTGGCACGACGCCTGGCGCGCACGAAGGATAAACGTTTGTTGGACCAGTCCGATCCATCCTGGCACGATGCCCGCTGCGGTCGCCGCCGTCTTTCGAGAGGCGATTGTATCCCCGCGCCCCGGGTCGCCGGCCGCTGACGGGCGGCGTCTGTCCACCCGGGCGGCCGTTCGATGCGGCACCAACCGGGCATCCGTGGGGGTCCGCACGGCGCCCGAGAGCGCTATTGGGGTGAATTGTAGATCATTTTTCGAAGTGTTGGCGAGCGTGAACGCAGGCCGCGGGCGGCCTGTCCGCACCGCCTCAAGGACTCGGCGAGCGACTCAAGCGGCGATTCGCCGATGTCACGGACCCGGCGCAGCATCACGCGGGCACGAACTCGACCTTATCGTAGACCTCCGCCAAGTCCAGGGTGCAGTCCAGACTGGCCAGATGAATGGAGTCGCTCAGGTCGGAAAAATCCGTGAGGGTCCAACGGCCGTCCTCGCCGCGGGTAAAGAGATCCACCGCGACCTGATGTTGGGAGACCAGGAGGTATTCCCGCAGACTCGGGATTTGGCGGTAGAGGGCGAACTTGTCGCCACGGTCATAGGCTTCGGTGGAGCCGGAGAGGACCTCGACGATCAGGCTGGGGTTGAGCAGGATATCGCGGCGGTTGTCCTGGAATTCGTGTTCGGCGCAAAAGGCGACCAGGTCCGGATAGGTCCCTATATTGGAGGTTCGGACACGCACCTTCATGTCGTTGGCATAGACCTGGCAGGGGCGGCCTTTCATCTGCATCCAAAGCAGACCGCTGATATTTCTCACGATCGCGTTGTGGGCCGCGCTCGCCCCGGTCATCGCGAAGACTTCGCCGTCGATATATTCGCTGCGGCCTTCCAGGGATGCGCGCTCGGCTTCCAGCCAGTCCTCGAAGGTCAGATGGGGTTTGGGTTGCGGTAACATGGCGTGTCTCCGGTATGGGGGCCGAGTCAAACAGCCGTCAGTGTTCCTCACGCATGGAGTTTCCGCAAGATGACGATCTGCGGTGGGAGCGGCCCGCGGCCGCGACGGGTGACGCCGATGCTCAGGATCCCGCGAGCCCCATCGCGGCCGGAGGCCGCTCCCACAAAGTCTTCGTGCGCTCCAGGCGCCTAACCCCCGCGATGGCGCAGTGTCTCGACCAGAATTTCCCGATTGCGGAAGCGCACGTCCTTGCCCTCGGCCACGTAGATGACCTGTTCGGCAATGGCGCAGGCGTGCTTGCCGACGTGCTCCAGGGTATGGGCGACGATGACGAGCGGGGCGAGCTTGATCGCCGGCAGCGACGCAGTGGCTGGCGCGATCAGCGTCTGGTGCAACGTGCCGGCCGCGGAGCGCATCTCGGCCTCGTCCTCGAAGACGGCGACCGCCAGGTCGATGTCGAACCGCGAGACAGCCGCGACGCCGCGCTCGAAGGCACAGCAGATCACCTCGTCCAAGGCCCGCAAGGCGTCCTGGATCGGGGGTGGTAACCGGGTGTCGTCCGCGCGGAACTCCAGCGCGCGGCTGGCGATGCGCGCGGCCTTGTCGGCGGCCCGTTCGGCCTCGGCGGCGATCCGTGCCAACGCGAGGACGATGCGCAGATCCACCGCCGTGGGCTGACGGCGCGCGATGAGCCGGAACACTTCCTCGTCCGCGTCCAGCGCCAGGAAGTCGATCTGGGGCTCGCGGTCCAGCACCCGGTAGGCCGGGCTCAGGTCCGGGCCCAGCAGGGCACTGACCGCGCCCTGGATCTGCTCGACGGTCCGCTCCCCCATCTCCAGGATCAGGCCGCGCAGGCGGGTCAACTCCTCATCATAGGCGCGCACCCGATGCGGGTGTTCGATCGTCTTGGCGCCTCCCTGGAGAGACCCCCCGGACGGCGCAGCGCCCATCAGCCGAACCGTCCGGTGATATAGTCCTCGGTCAGTTTATGCCGGGGATTGGTGAAGACCTGGGTGGTCTCGCCGACCTCCACCAGATCGCCCAGATGGAAATAGGCGGTGCGCTGGGAGACGCGGGCGGCCTGCTGCATGGAGTGGGTGACGATGGCGATGCTGTACTGCTCACGCAGTTCGTCGATCAGTTCCTCGATGATGGCGGTGGCGATCGGGTCCAGGGCCGAGCAGGGCTCGTCCATCAGGATCACTTCCGGCGACACGGCGATGGTGCGGGCGATGCACAGGCGCTGCTGCTGACCGCCGGAAAGGCCGGTGCCGGGCTGGTCCAGACGGTCTTTGACCTCGTTCCACAGACCGGCTTTGCGCAAACTGGTTTCCACCAGCGCGTCCAGCTCGGCCTTGGAGTTGGTCAGACCGTGGATGCGCGCTCCATAGGCGACGTTCTCGTAGATGGACTTGGGGAACGGATTCGGTTTCTGGAAGACCATGCCGACCTGGGCACGCAAGGGCACCGGATCCAGTCCCTTGTCGTAGATCTCCTGGCCGTCCAGGGTGATCGAGCCCCGCACCCGGCACCCGTCGATGGTGTCGTTCATCCGGTTTAGGCAGCGCAGGAAGGTGGACTTGCCGCAGCCCGAGGGGCCGATCATGGCCACCACCTGATGGTTGCCGATGTCCAGGCTCACGTCTTTGATGGCGTGCTTGTCACCGTACCAGACGTTCACCTCGCGGCAGACCATGCGTGGGTCGGGGGTCGTGATGTCGCCGATGGTCCCGCTGAAGTGGCCGCCCCGGGCCAAATCGGCGGCACTCACGGCGCCGGTATCACGGACGATCTCACTGGCTAGAGCATTCATAACGGATCTCGAATTGGGTGGGTGGGACGCATCCGGTGTCACCAGCGCCGCTCGAAGCGGCGGCGCAGCAGGACGGCGGCCAGGTTCATCACGACCATGAAACCCAGCAAGACCAGGATGGCCGCGGAGGTGCGCTCGACGAAGCCGCGCTCCGGGCTGTCCGCCCACAGATAGATTTGTACCGGCAACACCGTGGCGGAGTCGGTGACGCCCTGGGGAATGTCGACGATGAAGGCGATCATGCCGATCATCAGCAGCGGCGCGCTCTCGCCGAGCGCGCGGGCCATGCCGATGATGGCGCCGGTCATGATGCCGGGCAGGGCGAGCGGCAGGACGTGGTGAAATTGGGTCTGCAAGGGGGACGCACCGACGCCGAGCGCGGCCTCGCGGATGGAGGGCGGCACCGACTGCAGGGCGGCCCGGCTGGCGATGATGATGGTCGGCAGGGTCATCAGGGCCAGCACCAGGGCGCCCACCAGCGGGGTCGAGCGCGGCACGCCGAAGACGTTGATGAAGACCGCGAGCCCGAGCAGACCGAAGACGATGGACGGCACCGCCGCCAGGTTGTTGATATTGACCTCGATCAGGTCCGTCCAGCGGTTCTTGGGGGCGAACTCCTGAAGGTAGAGCGCGGCCCCGACGCCGATGGGGAAAGACAGCAGGAGCGTCAGCGCCAGGGTATAAAAGGTTCCGGCGAGGGCGCCGGCGATGCCCGCCAATTCGGGCTCACGCGAGGTGCCGTTGGTGAAGAAACCGGTGTTGAAACGCTGCTCGATGCGTCCCTCCGTCTTGAGTTGATCCACCAGGGTCAGGGTGCTGTCCTTGATGCGGCGGTCCGCCTCCGGCAGCTCGCGGTCGATCTGACCCTTGACCAGCATATCCACATCGGCCCCGGCGATCAGCCAGACATCCCGCGTGGTCCCCAGGACCGAGGGGTACTGGCGGACCATGGTCTGGATCTGCTGGGGTGCCCCGGCGCTGATCAGGGCATAGAGTTCGCGCTGTTGGGGGCGCCCGGTCACCCGCGGAAAGAGGGTCCGCAGCGACGCTTTCACCAGGCCCAGGTAGTCCGCGTTGGCCAGGGTCTGTGGGTCGCGGTTGCCGTCCGGGTCCAGTGTAGCCGGGTCGAAATAGACCGGCACCTGGATATAGGTCTGGGCGAAGGCCGTATAGCCTTTCGATACGATATCCCCGAACAGGACAGCCACGAACAGCAGTCCCAGGAACACCGCGGAGGCACCCATGAAGCGGAAGCGCGCCTCGCGGGCATAGCGGCGCTTCAGGCTGGCATTGACGATATCGATCGTGCGCCGGGCGGGAGCGGGCGGCGGCGCACTCGCGGCAGGAGCCGGATTATTCATATTGCTCTCGATACTTCCGCACGATGTGCAGCGCGATGATGTTCAGCGTCAGGGTGACCAGGAACAGGGTCAGGCCTAGGGCGAACGCGGCCAGCGTCTTGGCGCTGTCAAATTCCTGGTCGCCGGTCAGCAGGGTGACGATCTGCACCGTGACCGTGGTGACGCTGGCCAGCGGGTTGGCGGTCAGGTTGGCCGTGAGCCCGGCGGCCATGACCACGATCATGGTCTCGCCGATGGCGCGGGACACCGCCAGCAGCACACCGCCGACGATGCCGGGCAGGGCGGCGGGGATCACGACCCGCCGGATCGTCTCCGATTGGGTGGCGCCCAGGGCATAGGATCCGTCGCGCATGGCCTGGGGTACGGCGTTGATCACGTCATCCGAGAGCGATGAAACGAAGGGGATGATCATGATGCCCATCACCAGACCGGCCGCCAGTGCGCTCTCGGAGGCGACCGCGAAGCCCAGTTGTTCGCCCAGGTCGCGGATCACCGGCGCCAGGGTCAGCGCCGCGAAGAAGCCGTACACCACGGTCGGGATGCCGGCCAGAATCTCGAGCAGCGGCTTGGCCACCGAGCGCACCTTGCGCGGGGCGTATTCGGAGAGGTAGATGGCGGCCATCAGCCCGATGGGCACAGCCACCATCATGGCGATGAATGACACCAGCAAGGTGCCGGTGAACAGCGGCACCGCGCCGAAGGCGCCGTCCGCCGCGACCTGATCGGCGCGCATGGCGGTTTGGGGGCTCCACAGGGTGCCCAGGAAGAACTCCGAAGGGGCGATCTTCTGAAAGAACTGCCAGGACTCGAAGACCACCGACAGAACGATCCCCAGCGTCGTCAGCACCGCAATCGACGAGAACAGGATCAGCACGCCGAGCACCACGGACTCGACCCGGTTGCGGGCGCGCATGGTCGGGCGGGTCTGGCTCCATGCGAAGGACATGCCGGCGACAGAGATGGCCAGCACCAGCAGCCACTGGGTCCAGCGTGCCAGGTGCTGCAGGCGGGCGTAATGATCGGCGGCGGTCTGGATGGCCGGAGTCACGGCCCCTGAGGCGATGTTGCCGGATGCGACGTTCTTGACGTCGTTCATCAGGAGTCCGAGCGCTCCCGGAGTCAGTTCCGCCACGCTCTGCGGCGGCAGGCTGGCCTTCACCAGTGTGGTGATCACCTGATCCTGAACACCCAACCACAGACCGAGCAGCAACAGCGCTGGGATGGCCGCCCACATCGCGGCATAAAAGCCGTAATACGCGGGCAGCGAGTGCAGCGTGTTGATGCGTCCGCTGCCGCCCGCGGTGGCGATGGCGCGCTTGCGGCCGACGTGATACGCCAGGGCCGCGGCGGCGAGCAGCGCGACTAAGAGAGTCCAGGTGTGCATCAGGGTCCTGTTGGTTCGGTAACGCGGACGGCGCCCCGCAGGGCGCCGCCGATGGTCTGTCTGCCGACGGGGTCAGCGCTGTTCGCGCGCCCCGCGGGGTTCGGAATGGTTTTTACTTCGCCGGTTTTTCCATCGGCGTCAGTGCCTTGGCGCTCTGTGCCTCGGCCTTGCGTTCCGCATCGGGCAGGGCGATCAGGCCCTTGTCGGCCAGGTAGCCATCAGGTCCCCAGGCCTTGTCGCTGGTGAACTCGGTCACGAACTCCTTGATGCCGGGGATGGTGCCGACATGGGCGTTCTTGACGTAGAAGTAGATCGACCGGGAGATCGGATAATCACCGCTGGCGATACTGTCGTACTCGGGCGCGACGCCGCCAACTTTCACGCCGCGGATCTTATCGGCGTTCTGTTCGAGGAAGCTGTAACCGAAGATGCCCAGCGCCTTGGGGTTCGCCACCAGCTTCTGGACGATCAAGTTGTCGTTCTCGCCAGCCTCAATGAAGGCGCCGTCCTCACGGACGCCCTGGCACACCGCCTTGTGCTTTTTCTCGTCGGTCTTTTTCAGATCCTTGATCGACGGATAGGCGTTGCAGCCCCCTTCCATGGCCAATTCGACGAAGGCATCGCGGGTACCGGAGGTGGGCGGCGGCCCGAGCACCTCGATCTTGGCGTCCGGCAGGGACGGGTTCACGTCTTTCCAGGTCTTGTTCGGGTTGGGGATCAGTTTCCCCGAGGCGTCCGGTACATCCTTGGCCAGAGCGGTAAAGATATCCTTGAGGGTGAGGGTCATGTCCAGACCGGACTTGGATTCGGCGATCACGATGCCGTCGTAGCCGATCTTGACTTCCGTGATGCCCTTGACGCCGTTCTTCTCGCAGGATTCGAACTCGGAGGCCTTCATCGCGCGCGAGGCGTTGGTGATGTCCGGGTGGTCGACGCCGGTGCCGCCGCAAAACAGCTTCATGCCGCCGCCGGTGCCGGTGGACTCGACCTTGGGGGTCTTGAATTTTCCGCCGCGGCCGAAGTTCTCAGCCACCGCGGTGGAAAAGGGGAACACCGTGGAGGAGCCGACGATCGTGATGGCATCGCGCGCCGCGGCCTGGGCGGACAGAGCGGCAGCGGCGAGGGTCATGGCGGTGACAAGCAAAGTCTTGTTCATAGGTTACGACTCGTGTGACAAAAAAGACGGGTGAACTCATCGCTCGCCAGTCTAGCGACTCCGGCTGACGCCCCCGTGACGTTCTGATGAACAGTATATGTCGCAAATATGACGACAGGATGACAGCTGAGGGCCTTGATCACGGTTCCGGCCACGCGGGTCTCGTAGCCTTGTAGGGTGGACAAGCGCAGCGCAGTCCACCAGCGAAGGCGCGGGATTGGGTGGACTGCTGAGACCCCAACGGAAGCGGGCCGGCGGTGGTTTCAAGCAAAGATCGGGTCAGTCCTGCTCGGGTATACTCAACCCCCAGCAGCACGAGCGCCCGCCGCCACCTGAAGGCCCGATGAACACCCACGAATCCCTGCAAATCCTCGATAGCGACGCGCTGAGCGGTCTGCGCAGTCTGCCCGACGGCTCGGCTCAGGTCGCACTGACGTCGCCGCCCTTCTATCTGCTCCGACGCTACGGCACCACCGCGACCTGGCCGGACGGCTGGGAAGGTGAGCTCGGCCACGAGGCCCATCCCAACCAGTTCGTGCGTCATCTGCTCGATGTCTTCGATCAGGTCTGGCGGGTACTAAAGGACGATGGCTGTCTGTGGGTCAACCTGGCAGACACCTACAACAATCGGCAGGGCAAAAAGGGAACGACCAATGCCCCCGACGGGTCCAATGGCCGCTTCGCCGCGGGTGGCAAAGGCTATGCAGACGCACTGCGTCGGCAACCCGAATTCTTCAAGCATTATGTCCCAACGATCGGACACAAGTCGGAGATGGGGGTGCCGTTCCGGTTCCACTTGGCGATGACCGACTCGGAATTCAGGCGTTTTGTCGGCGCCGGTGACGGTCCTCAGTGGATCTGCCGGCGCACTATCGTGTGGGCCAAGTCGCTGGTCAATATCGAGACACAAACGGCCCGGGGCAATGCCATGCCCGAGCCGACCCTGGACCGCCCCTCCCGCAATTACGAGTTTCTTTTTCTTTTCTCCAAACGGCCGGACTATCGCTTTGACCGCCGGGCGATCGACATCCCCGCCCGCTCCAGTCTCCGGCGCGGCGATCGGACGAATGCCGGCTCGGTGTGGCAGACGCAGGCGCGCATCTTGTCGGACGACGACGAGTCCCCGGATGGCGTCTGGCAGATCAACCCCGAGGCGTCCCCTTACCGGCACGTGGCCATGTGGCCGCGCTCGCTGGTCAGACAGATGTTGCTCCCCACGGCCCGGCCTGGCGACACGGTGCTCGACCCCTTCGCCGGGAGCGGTACCACTGGGCAGGTGGCTTTGGAGTTGGGGCTGAATGCGGTGCTCATTGAGCCGTCGCCGATGGCTAAGGATGCGCTTGCGGATCGGCTCTACGCAGTGAACATGGCGCTGCCGCTGTGAGAACTTGACCATGACCGTCGTACACATCAATCCTCAAGGCGTATTGGCAGCCTACGCCGAGTCAGGCCGCGGAGCCGCACTGCAGATCCGTACGCTTATCGAGAACGGAAGGTTGATGGATCTGACCACTTGGCTGGGAATCGTTATTGCCCAGTGAGTCACGAATAATCTGGAGAGTGCAGCCAGCCTCCAGCCCGTGGGAGCGGCCTCCGGCCGCGACGCGGTGCCGCGGTGAATCTCGATGGTCGCAATCCCGCGCGGCCCCATCGCGGCCGGAGGCCGCTCCCACGGGGTTACTGCGTAACCTTCACTCCCCACTCACCACCCCCTGACTCTGCACCATGCGCTGCAGCAGTTCGATGAAGTGCTGCTGAAAGCGCCGCAGGTATTTGTCGCGGCGGTAGGCGATGAAGGTGGTCTCCCAGGGAAAGAGATGACTCAGATCGCGGACCGCCAGGTCGGTGTCGGTGCGCGCCGAATAGGCGACGGTGGCGATCAGTCCCACGCCCAGACCTTCACGCACATAGGTCTTGATCACGTCGGTATCCGCGGCGCTCAACACGACGTCCGGCTCCAGGGCCATGCGGGCGAAGGTGGAGCGCAGGCGGCTGGAGCCGGTGAAGCCGAAGACATAGGTGATCAATGGGTATTCGCAGATCAGTTCCAGGCTCAGGGGGTGACGTTCCAGGATCGGGTGGCCGAGCGGGGTGATGAGGCTGCGGTTCCAGCGATAGCAGGGCAGGGTGGTCAGCGCCGGATGGGCGGCCAGGGCCTCGGTGCAGATGGCGAAGTCGACCGTGTCGGCCGCGGCCAGATCAGCCAACTGCGGGGGCGTGCCCTGATGGATCTGTAAGGCGACGTGCGGATAAGTGTGCCGGAAGGCGCGGATCACCGGGGGCAGCACATAGCGGGCCTGGGTATGGGTGGTGCCGATGCGCAGCACCCCGGTGGCTTCATCCACATGATCACGCCCGACGGTCAGGATATCCTCGCGGATGGCCAGGACCCGGCGTGCATAGTCCAGGACCCGTGCGCCGGCCGGGGTGAGTGCCGCCAGGCGTTTGCCCTGGCGCACGAAGAGTCGGGTGCCCAACTCCGCTTCAAGGCGCGCGAGGTGTTGCGACACCGCCGACTGTACCAGGTGCAGCCGCTCCGCGGCCTGGCTGACATTGAGTCCGCAGTCCACCGCGGCGACGAAGGATTTCAGCTCGCGCAGTTCCATGGCGGGTTTTGATATCTCATTTCGTAATAACTTTTCAAGAAACGTCATTTTACAAGATATCTGCCCCACACCAAGATGGCGACCCAAGGGACCTCGTGTCCGTCCACAGTCTTGAAGGTGGCCCCATGCAGACCAATCGCGCCGTTTCAGCCCAGCCGGCCGCCGTCGGCCCGTCCACGGCGCTGCCGGCAGCGCCCGTCAACGGGCTCCAACTCCAACGCCTGACGCAGGCGATCCGCGGCCTGACCGGCGAGCAATTGACCTGGGCCAGCGGTTATCTGGCGGGCCTGGCGGTTGGCCGGCCGGCGCTTGCCGCAGCCCCGGTCGCGGCTGCCGGGACGGCCCGTCTGACCATCCTTTATGCCTCTCAGACCGGCAACGCCCGCTCCGTGGCGGAAGCACTGGGGCGTCAGGCGGCGGCCCGGCAACTGGCACACCGGGTGGTTTCGGTCGCCGACTTCCGGCCCCGCGATCTGGCCAAGGAGCAATTCGTGCTGCTGGTCATCAGCACCCAGGGCGAGGGTGAACCCCCGGAAGCCGCCCTGGAGCTGCACCGTGTGCTCTTCGGCCAGGGTGCGCCGAAACTTACGGATCTGAGCTACGGTGTCTTCGGTCTGGGTGATTCCAGTTATGCGCAGTTCTGCCAGGCGGCCAAAGTCTTCGATACGCGTCTGGCGGAGCTGGGTGCCCGCCGGGTAATCGACCGGGTGGATGCCGATCTGGATTTCCGGCTGGTCTCGGAAGGCTGGTTCCCCGTGGTGCTGGAGCGGGTCGAGGCGGAACTCGCCGCGGCGTCGCCGGGCGTCGCGGCGCACCGGGATGCGGAGGTGGTGCCGCTGCGTGTTGCGGCTCCGGTGCGGCCTGACCGGGACCACCCCTTCCGTGCCACCGTGCTTGATAACCGTCCCATCACGACCCGCGATGCGGTGGCCGAGGTGCGGCATCTGGCCCTGGAGATCGATCCCCAGGCCATCGACTATGCCCCAGGGGATTCGCTTGGGGTCTGGTTCCGGAATGCCCCCGCCCTGGTCGGTGCTGTCCTCGCCGCTGCCGGGCTGGCCGAGGATGCGCCGGTGGAGATCGCCGGAGACACCCTGGCTCTGGCCGAGGCCCTGACCGCACGTCTGGAATTGACCCGGCTCCACCCGACGGTGGCGGCCGCCTGGGCGCGGCTCAGCGGCGCTGCGGAACTCGCGGGCCTGGCCCAGGACCGCGAGGCATTGCGTGCCTGGTGCCGGTCGCGCCAGGTGATCGACCTCATCACCCGGTACCCGGCACGCCCCCAGGCCGCTGATTTCGCCGGGCTGCTGCAACCGCTGGCGCCGCGACTCTATTCGATCGCCTCGGCCCCGGCGGAGACCGCGGACGAGGTCCATCTGACGGTCAGCACCCTGCGCTATCAATGCAACGGCCAGGACCGGCTGGGCGGCGCCTCCGGATTCCTGGCCGAGCGGCTGGCGGCGGGCGGCGACCTGGAGTGCTATGTGCTCGAGAACCCCGGCTTCCACCTCCCCGTGGATGGGAGCACGCCGATCATCCTGGTGGGTGCCGGAACCGGCATCGCGCCCTTCCGCGCCTTCCTCCAGCAGCGCGCCGCCGTGGGCGACTCTGGCCGCAACTGGCTGGTCTTCGGCAATCGGCATTTTCAGCGGGACTTTCTCTATCAGGCCGACTGGCTGCGGCTGCGTAAGGCCGGCGTGCTGCACCGCTTCAGCCCCGCGTTCTCCCGCGACACCGCGCAACGGGTCTATGTGCAGGACCGCCTGCGTGCCGAGGGGGCCGAGCTGTGGCGCTGGCTCGATGCGGGGGCGCGGATCTATTCCATCGGCGGCTGCGGGGACGTCAATCGCAACGTCCTGTGCAACCCCAACCCGGTCGTGTCCGCGCTGCACGCGCAGGTCCATGACTGGGCGCGGCGCATCAGCGAGCACTTGTTGCCGCGCACCCGCGCCTATCACGAGATCTGGCTCGACGGGGAGCCGGTCGACGGCGCCGAGTCCGAGCCGCTCTATGGCGAGACCTACCTGCCGCGCAAGTTCAAGACCGCGGTCGCGGTGCCGCCCCACAACGATGTGGATGTCTATACCAATGATCTCGGCTTCATCGCCATCGCGGACGGCGATCGGTTGAGCGGATTCAACTGCCTGGCCGGCGGCGGCATGGGCACGACCCATGGTGATGCGAGCACCTATCCGCGGCTGGCCGACACCCTGGGCTTCGTTGCACCCGATCAGGTGCCGGCGGTGGCGGAAGCGGTGCTCACTACCCAGCGTGACTTCGGCAACCGCATCAGCCGGCGTCACGCCCGGCTCAAGTACACCATCGATCGGATGGGACTGGACGCCTTCAAGGCCGAGGTGGAGCAGCGCGCCGGGCAGCGTTTTGCGCCGGCCCGCCCGGCGGTCTTTACCGACCAGGGGGATCGGTACGGTTGGGTGCAGGGGGTCGACGGCAGCAGTTCCAAATTTGGGTGGCCGTCGCCAACAGCGTGCCGGCCGCGAGGCTGATGGTGGATGCGCTGCGCTTATCCACCCTACAAAACCGGCTCCGCTGTAGGGTGGATAAGGCGCGCCGCTCGGTGTCAGGGGCCCGGCACGGCGGTCGCGCGCGCCGCATCCACCAGGGATCGCGCGATGCCGCCCAAATTTGGAATTGCTGCTCGGGGGTGACGGCACGGGGCTGCGGCTCAACCGGCCATATCGCGAAAATCTCAACGAGTCCGAAATCCTGGCCGTCCTGGATGCGCTTTTCCGGCGCTTCGCCGCCGAACGTGGGCCGGGCGAGCGTCTCGGCGATTTCAGTCTGCGGGTCGGGTTGATCACGCCGCCCGTTCCGAATCCAGTGGAGGTTCCCCATGGTACGCACTGACCTCGATCCGATGCTCGGCGACGATGCCGAGTCCATCGCCCGGATGAACACTCAACTGGAGGGGTTGGACGCGACCGCTCGTGTGGAGTGGGCCTTGCAGCACCTGCCCGGACGCCATCTGCTCTCGTCCAGCTTCGGTATCCAGGCGGCGGTGATGCTGCATCTGGTGACGCGGGTCGCGCCGGGCATCCCGGTGGTGCTGGTGGACACCGGCCATCTCTTCCCGGAGACCTACCAATTCATCGACGAACTGACCGCGCGCCTGGGACTCAACCTGCACATCTACCGGGCCGCGACCTCCCCGGCCTGGCAGGAGGCGCGCCACGGCCGGCTCTGGGAGCAGGGGCTGGAGGGGATTTCGCTCTACAACCGGCTGAACAAGGTGGAGCCCATGCAGCGGGCACTGAAGGAACTGGACGTCGGCACCTGGTTCGCCGGGCTGCGCCGGTCTCAGGCCGACAGCCGCTCGGGCTTGTCGGTGCTGCGCGTCCAGGATGTGCGTTTCAAGGTCCATCCGGTCATCGACTGGAACAACCGCGATGTCTATCGGTATCTGCAGCACCACAATCTGCCCTATCATCCACTATGGGAGCATGGTTATGTCTCGGTGGGTGACACCCATACCAGTCGTCCACTGGAGCCGGGGATGCATGAGCAGGAGACGCGGTTCTTCGGGCTCAAACGGGAATGTGGGCTGCACGACTAAACCGCGCCGAGCGTGGTATGCAATGTTTTTGGATGGGATCGGCCCCGGCAGACTCGACGATTGCTGGAGCTGGCGCGGTTCTTCACCGTCACGGCTCTGCCCATCGTATGAGCGGCAGGCGTCCGGTCTTGGAATCGCAGGGATCAAGCCTGGCACGAATCGGGCGGCGCGGGCGGGTCGTCGCCGTCATGCCAGGTCCTGCCATCGCGGATAGACAGCGACCCCCGATTCCAGGTAAAAGACCAGGTTGGCGGGGCGCGACGGGACGCACTGGCTCGCTGCCCCCGTCCGTCCGTCATCGACCTACATTTGCAATCGAAGGAGTCAACTCCATGGCCGATAACATCGTCTGGCACAGCCACCCGGTGGACCAAGCGACCCGTGCTGATCAAAAGTCCCAGCATCCGCTGCTGATCTGGTTCACGGGTCTGAGCGCGTCGGGCAAGTCCACCATTGCCGGGGCCTTGGAGCAGGTCCTGACTGCCCAGGGGTACCATACCTATCTGCTCGATGGGGACAATGTGCGCCATGGCCTCTGCAAAGACCTGGGGTTCAGCGATCAGGACCGCAAGGAGAACATCCGGCGGGTCGGTGAGGTTGCCCGGCTGATGGTCGACGGCGGGCTCATCGTGCTGGCCGCCTTCATCTCGCCGTTCCGGGCCGATCGCCAGATCGTCCGCGATATCCTGCCCGCGGGTCAGTTCGTCGAAGTCTTCATCGATACCGACATCAACGTCTGCCGCAAGCGTGATCCCAAGGGGCTCTATGCCAAGGCGGACCGCGGTGAGATCAAGCAGTTCACCGGCATCGACAGCCCCTATGAGCCGCCGGAGACCCCGGAGGTTCACGTCGCTGCAGATCGACTGTCGGTAGCCGAGTCGGTCAACCAGCTCCTCGCCTATCTCCATCACGCGGGCGCCCTGCGCGCCGGCTATGTCCCATTGGCCGTCGAGGAAGGTGGGCCGGAGGAGTGATCTCTCCTTAGATTAGCGGGCCGTCTCCCGTGGGAGCGGCCTCCGGCCGCGATGGGGTCGCGCGGGATTTTGCAGCATCAATTACCGCGCGCCAACCGCCGCCGCCATGGCCCTGCGCCAGGCCGCAAGGATGTCCTCGATCTGCTGGTCGAGCCGGGGATTGACTTGCTGTCTGGCGGGGTCCGCCAGCAGCCAGTCGACTGATTCGCGCACCCCCTGGTGGAGCGGGATGGTCGCGCGAAATCCGGGAACCAAGCGCTTGAGTTTGGTGCAGTCGAAGAGGGCGCTGTAGGTCTTGTCGCCGAGAAAGTGCTCGCCCAAGTCCGGGTCGACCGCGGCGATGAAGTCCGAGGGCACATGGACGATGCGCGCTTCCACCCCCAGAGCGCGGGCCACGGTATGGTGGATGACATCCCAGGTCAGGACCTCCTCGCCCATGATCTGCACGGCTTCGCCGAGCGCTCCGGGATGGCCCAGCAGCCCTACCAGACCGGCGGCGAAGTCACGTGCATGAGTCAGTGTCCAGAGCGACTGGCCGTCGCCGTGGACGATGATCTCTCGGCCCGCCAGCATCCGCGCGGCGATGGTGAAGTCCGATGAACCGCAGGCCAGCGGCAGCCAGCCGCGCCCGTAGGTGTGGGAGGGGCGCACGATGGTGTAGGGCAGACCATGGTCGCGCCCTTCGGCCTGCAACAGCCGCTCGGCGGCGATTTTCGCGCGCGAGTAAGCCCAGTAGGGATTATCGAGCGGCGTGCCCTCCGTGATCACAGGATGCACCGGCGGCTTGCGATAGGCCGAGGCCGTGCTGATGAAGCAAAACTGATCGGTCCGGTCGCGCAGCAGGTCGAGACCCGCCTGCAACTGTTCCGGTGTGTAGGAAATGAAGTCGACCACGGCGTCGAAGCGTCGGTCGCCGAGCACGGTACGCGCTGCATCCCCATCCCGGATATCCGCTGTGAGGGTGATCACCCCCGGAGCGGACTGTTCCGGTTGGCGCCCCCGGTTCAGGTTGAAGACCTCGAACCCTGCCTCCAGGGCCGCTACCGAGCAGGCGTAGGAGAGGTTGCCGGTACCGCCGATGATGAGGACACGCATCAACATTCCCCATGCGGTCGAGTTGCCGCAGTGATCAATTGGACCAAGCTCCGGCCGCGAGTCTAACGCGGCGTTACCCGGTCTGCACCAAACGCCCGTTTTCGCTTACCCTAGTCGGCGACGCTCGATGGCTGCCCTGGCGCTTCCGTGCCGCGATGGCCTGATTGACCATCCCGACTGGACTTGAATCCCCATGCAGGTTGAGATCCCGCTCGCACTGACCGCTGTCGCCGCCATCCTGGTCCTGCTCGCGGGTCGGGCCTTGATCACCCGCATCGGGGTGCTGCAAACCTACAGTATTCCGGAGCCGGTGATCGGCGGGCTGGCGGCGGCGCTCCTGCTCACTCTGGCGCGGGTGAGCGGTGACCTGGAGCTGCAATTCGACACCCGCGCCCAGGCGCCCCTGCTGCTGGTGTTCTTCTCGACCATCGGGCTGGGTGCCGACCTGCGCATGTTGGCGCGGGGTGGGCGCAAGCTGGTGATCCTGTTCACCGTCGTCGTGCTGGCCCTGCTGCTGCAAAATGGGCTGGGGATCGCGCTTGCCTCTATGCTCGATCTGCACCCGTTGATGGGCATCCTGGGCGGTTCCGCGACCCTGTCCGGCGGCCACGGCACCGGGGCGGCTTACGGTCAGCTTTTCGGTGAGGTCAACAATTTGCAGGGAGCGGTGGAGGTGGCCATGGCCTGCGCCACCTTTGGCCTGGTGCTCGGCGGCGTCCTGGGCGGCCCGGTTGCCCAATGGCTGATTCGCCGTCATGGGCTGAAGCCGCTCGCGGTGACGGCCGAGGATGTGGGTCCCGGCTCACTGACCACGGATGAGCGTCGGCCCTTGAGTCCGGAGTCGCTGATGGAGTCGGTCCTGCTCCTGATGGTCTGCTTGGGTCTGGGGACGCTGCTGGCGGAGCATGTCGTCGTGCCGGGCATTCACCTGCCGACCTTCGTGTGGTGTCTGCTCATCGGTATTCTGTTGCGCAACACTCTGGGATTGCGCGGCTTCTATCAGGTCGACGGGCCCACGGTGGAACTGATCGGCACGGTCTGTCTGTCGCTGTTTCTGGCGATGGCCCTGATGACGCTGCGTCTGTGGGAACTGGTCAGTCTGGCCCTGCCGATCCTGATCATCTTGACGCTTCAGGCCCTGCTGGTGGTCGGTTTGGCGATCACCCTGACCTTCCGCGTCATGGGCCGGGACTATGATGCGGCGGTCATCGCCGCCGGCCAGTGCGGCTTCCAACTCGGCGCCACCCCGACCGCCATCGCCAACATGCAGGCCATCACCAGCCGCTATGGTCCCTCGCCGCTCGCCTTCCTGCTGGTTCCGGTGATCGGCGCCTTCCTGATCGATATCACCAACGCCGTTGTGATTCAGGGCTTCCTCGCACTGCCCTGGTTCGGGTTCTGATCATGCATCGCCCATCGCTTCAGATTGCTGCCCGTTGGCTGGCCGTCGTGCTGGCCGCTGTCGTGCTCGCTGCCTGTGAGGTCGCGCCGGATGCGTCGGCGGTGACTCAGACAGTGCAGGAGCGACTGACGCAGGCCCTCGGGCCGGACACCATCGCCCTGACCAGCCTGCGCCGCATGGGCAGCGGGCCCTTGAGCGCGGATGCGCAGGGCCGGCCGCGGCGCATTGTCTACTTCAACACCGTGCTTACGCTCGAACGCGATCTGGATTTCTCCTCCTGGGACGCTTTGAGCGTCGCCAGCTTCGCGAATCTCCTGGGGGCGACCGAGAAGGGTGTCGGCGGACTCAAGACCGCCGGCAACCAGCGCGGCGATCGGGTCACCGTGCACGGCAGCGCGAGTTTCGTCAGCGACGGCGACGGATGGGCGCCGGTGGTCACGGTGTTGCCCGAGGTGGGGACCCCCTCGGCGCCCCTGAGTCCGGCCACCAGCGCCCAGTCCCAGCAGTTGTTCGCGCGCCTGATGCAACTCTATGAGCGCAAGACGGCCGATCCCCCGCGGCAGCGGCAGATCATTGTCGAGGAGGTCGGCGAGGCCGTGGACTCGATCGTCGAACGGCTGGGTCGTCTGGATCAGGCGCTGATCCTGGCCGGCGGCCCAGCCGGCGGTGAGTATCTGGGGGTGGCGCAACTGCTCGCCCAGACCCTGGTCGAACAAGGAACCGCCGCCGATGCGCTCAAGACGGCCGGCAGCCGGGAGAACCTCGATCGGCTGCGCAACCGGCGGGCGGATCTCGCCCTGGTGCAGAACAACCTGGCTGCCGCGTCCCTGCTGGGCACCGACCCGTTCGCTCAGGCCGGTCCTGATCACGGGCTGCGCGCCCTGGCGAGCCTGTTTCCGGAGCCCGTGCATGTCATGGTCGCGAGCGCTTCGCCGATCGCGGACTTGCGGGATCTCGCCGGCAAGCGGGTCGCGATCGGCCTGCCTGATTCGGGCAGTCGGGAGAACGCGCTCCTGCTGCTGCAGGGCAGCGGCTTCGCGCTGGGGCACCTCGGGGCGGTTCACGAGACCAGCCTGGAGCAAGGGCTCGATGACCTTGCGGCCGGTCGGGCCGACGCGGTCATCGCCACCATCAATGCCCCGGCACGGCTCATCCAGGACGCGGCGGCCCGCGGCCGGATCCGGTTCCTGTCACTGTCACCCGAGGTCCAGCGCGCGCTCGCCGGTTCCGCCTCCGGACTGGTCCCCCTGGACTTGCCGCCGCTCACCTACCCAGGCCAACTGACTGAAGTCCGCACGCTCGCGGTGACCGCCCTGCTAGCCGCCCCCGCCAGCCTACCGGCGGCGGATGTCAACCGGGTGCTCGCGACCCTGTTCGATCGTATCGACTTCATGGGCGCCGGATCGGCCGCCGGGTCGCAGATCAACCGCCACACCGCGGCCACCGGGCTGACCGTGCCGCTGCATCCGGCGGCGGCCGCATATTTTTCGACGGCGCCCGCGGACCGCCCGCGGTAGCCGCCAACCCGCTTGCCCGGCGCCAGCCGCGCGCCTAACATCAGGGCCATGTCCGGTCGCCGGTCGTTGAATTTTATACCCATCTATCCGCACAGGGGATTCGATCAGTGCATGAGCAGCGCGTGACCGGTGGAACCGGTTTTCCGGAAACCGTCGAGGTTGGTACTCTCGCGCACGCACCAACCGGTCTGCGGCTTCCCGCCAAGGTACCGACGGCGGCGGGCGGACTCCTGCTTGCCATCGGCGCCGGCTGCGACGACTTGGCCGTTGTGCTTATGGAGCATGCGGCCCTGTCCCTGGCGGAGCACCTGCCGCTGGGGCTGCTGAACATTCTGGTCGTCGATTACAGCGTACACAACCGTTTCAAGGTCCTGTCCAGCCTGCGCACCCAGGGTCTCTACCGGATCGCCTACAAAGACGCTGAGGCCCGCGCCCTGCTCGACGAACTCATGGACGCCGCGCGCGAGCGTCATCACCACCTGCTCAACGACCGCTGCCCGACCCTGACGGACTACAACCGTGCCCACCCCGACTATGCGCAGCCCTATACCCTGGTTCTGCTGAACCTGGACGACTACCTCAAGCGCGCCGAGCGCCACGACAGCACCCGCGAAGGGCACCTGCGGGACTTTCTGACCGCCCACTTCGCGGCCGGCATTTATCTCATTGCCTATGGGCAAGACCTGGGCTCACTCGACTGGGCCGAAGCGCTGCTCAAGGTGACGATGCAGGCCGCTCCCAGCGCCTCAGACGCACCGCCAACGGCGACGATCCTGCTCGCGGAAACCGGCTCAGACCTCGCGGGGCTGCGCGCCATCATCGCCGACTACGGACTGGTCCATGCCTGCCAGGCATCCGACAGCGCCCGGCAGCGGGCCGAAACCCTCATTGCACAGCACGCGCAAGCAAACACCGCGGAAGCAGACGCGGTGTGCGTGGCCGTCGGTTTCACCCCGGACGGCCGGGAGGCCATCGATTTCGCCCTCGGACGGCGCAGCGGCTGCTATCACGCACTCATCGTCGGCGCCGCCGGCTCGGGCAAGACGACCCTGCTCAATAACCTGATCCTGGGCATCGGCGAACAGTACGGCGCCGACCAGATCCGCCTCTATCTGATGGACTACAAGGCCGGCGTCGAATTCAACGCCTTCGCCGAACACCCCAACTGCGAACAGATCTATCTCGACAACACCGACACCGGTGCGGCCGAGCGGTTACTGGAGAACTTCGCGCAAGAGATCGCCCGCCGCGGCGAGCGATTCCGCGATCAGGGCGTCAACGACATCGACGCCTACAACAAGCGCCAGTCGGCGGACCCACTGCCGCGCCTCATCCTCATCATCGACGAGGTTCAACGCCTGTTCGCGGGGCCGGGCGCCTATCGATTCAACGCCTTGCTCAAGGACATCACGCGGCGGGGACGCGCCTTCGGGCTCCACATCATCCTCGCCACCCAGACGTTGATGGGCGCCGACCTGGACCGGGAACTGCTGACCCAGATCAACCTGCGCATCGCCTTTCGACTGACCAGCGAGGCCGATGCGGAGCGCGTCCTGGCCTTCGGCAACCATACCCCGCTGAAATTGCCGAACTATCACTTTGTTTACAACCCACATGCCGGCGACCGCACCAAGAACATCCAGGTGCGGGGCACGCCGCCGCGCTCCATTGCCGAGGGTCTCGCCAAGATCAACGCAGACCGGCCGGAGTCCCAAAGCATCAAGCCCGCCATCATCGCCAGCCAAGGCGGAGGCCAATCCGTTGGCGAGACCGGAGCCCCCGGCCCCGTCGCAACGGCCCCCGATTGGCTCGCGCGGGCAACCGATCAAGACCGGCAGACAGAGCAGGACCAACAACGGCGGCTATTGGCGCAGGCCCGCAATCGGCCGGCACCAGGTCAAGCCGATCCGTTGCGTGACCAAGGAGCCGGCACATGACCGACCAACTGGGTCCGGCAGTTCGATCAGGCAGTCGAGACCTAAACCGACGGCTATAAAATCGGCTACCTGGATGGCCAGCGCAAGCAGCACGACCTTTATGGAATCAAAACCCCCAGCGGGAGCGGACCGGCCATGAACGAGAGCTTTGAGAGCCAACTACACTTGCTTGAAGACCACCGCAGCCATCTGCAAGCGATGGCCTCTTTCCTCGAGAACAACCGCGAAAGCTACCGTCACCAGATCGCCACCCTGGCTGGACACGGCTTCGCCAAGGAATACATCGAGCGGCTGCGCGAAAAATACGCCGACTACAGCCGCATGATCGACGGCCTGGCCGACCAGCTCAAACGCAGCGAAAACGAACTGGCCCTGCAGGAAGGCCAGTTGCGCGCGCTCATCCAGAGCGCCCGTGCCGGTTGAGTCTTGTAGGGTGGATAAGCGCAGCGCATCCACCACCAGCACCGCGGTTGGTGGATGCGGCGCGCCGACCGCCCGTGCCTGATTCCCGGCAATATCACGCGCGCCTTATCCACCCTACGCAATACGCTTTCCGCCATCGCCGGATTGATCATCAAACCGCATTGGTGCCGAAACCCCAACCAAACCAGGAGCCCCCATGGAAACCCAGAAACTGGCGGATCAACTCGGCTGGTGCATCACCAGCCGCGACTATCTGCAACAACTCGACAGCGAGTTGCGCCATGTCACCCGCCAACACTTCGAGTCACTCCAAGCCTTGCGCAGCCAGAACTACATGGACGAATACTTGCAACGCCTGACCCGCCTCGCCCACGAATTCTCCGACCAGGCGGAGACCACCGTCCGGCATATCGAGCAGGAGCACATGACCTATATCGATCAGCAGGCACGGATGATCTCAAGCGTACTGTCCGATTTGCGTTAAGCAACCAGCACCCTGCCTGCCATCATCGCCGCTTGACCTGCGCACAGCCCATCCCCAACGGAATTCGACCATGACCGCCATTGCCCCCGCCGACCATGCCGCGTACCTCGACTGGCTGAGGGCGCAACTGGACCAGGCCATTATTCCGCTTGACGATGCAGCTTGGAATAGAGCCGCCGCTCAAGATAGCATCGACTCCTACCGAGTCTATTTGGCCGATTTCCCGAGTGGGCGACACAGTGGTGATGCCAAAGAGGTTTCGCGGCGACTTGAAGCCGATAAAGCGGCATGGGTCAAGGCAATAACAGCGAACTGCAGGACCGGTTTCGAGGGATACCTTGCCGCTGAATCCAATGGGAAATACTGCGCAGAGGCCCGCAAGTTGCTTGATCAGTTGGTCCAGTGTGACCAGCATGCCTGGGTAGAAGCGAAAAAACACGGGACTCTCCTCGCCTATCGCGATTATCTGACTGCCTTTCCCGAAGCTTTACACCGTGAGGACGCTTATGTACAGGCATGGGGCATTGCTAGCAAACGCGATTCACTATCCGGCTATAAGGATTATTTGAGTTGGTTTCCCCAGGCGCCAAGCCGAACCCTGGCGCAGCAGGCGAGCACAAGACTCCAGCGGGATCAAACCGCTTGGGATTGCGCTACAAATACCAATACTATCGCTGCTTACAATGCGTATCTTGAAACCCCGACCGCGGGGAAGTTCCATGCCAAAGCCAAGGCCGCGCGTGATCACCTTGTTTCGATCGACGAGACGAACTGGCAGGAAATAGATGGACGGCTTTCTTTAAGAGCGTATCGGGATTACTTGAAAACGTTTCCCGAAGCGCTTCACCGCACTGAAGCAATTGACCAAGCCTGGGCTAGCGCGAAAAAGACCGACTCGGCATCAGCCTACCGAAATTTTGTTGCTTGGTTCCCGAATGCGTCACAACAAGCGCTGGCGCAACAGGTGGCAACCGCATTGCAGAGCGACCACTCCGCGTACAAAACGGCCACTAGGCAAAATACTATTGCTGCCTTTGAGGCTTATCTGAGGACCCAGACCGAAGGTCGATTCCGCACCGAGGCGCAGGCCAAGCTTGATCGCCTCGTTACAGACGACGAGACAGCTTGGCGAGCGGCGGCGGCACGGCTCACGCGGTGGGGTTACCGCACCTATTTGGATGCCCAACCGAATGGGCGCTACGTCCAGCATGCCAGCACAGCGATCATCACGTTGGACGACGCGACATGGGCACGGACGAGCGGACACCAGAGCCACGAGAGCTATGCTGCCTATCTGTACGCACATCCCGATGGCCGGCATCGGGACGAGGCGATCCAGGCGCGCGACCAGCAGTTGTTGGAACTGCAGCAAGCCTACCTAACGCGTGTGCATTCGCCAGGACGTTTGCACCTTTTCTTGCGGCGACTGCACCGCGAGTTTATCGGTACCAGACCAATTTATACGATCCCTGCTGGCGAGTTTGGAGTGCGAGCGGTAGCGATAGATCAGGGTGGACAGTATGCGTTTGGCGCCAACCGTGCGAGCATCAAAGTTTGGAAGCTTGGGACCGGTGAAATGATCCATGAGATGAAAGGCGACTACTGGGATTGGATCACTCTGGTTCCCGGAGATGTCGCTGGACCCCGGGCACTCCTCGGTACACCGGATAAACGCTTTCGACTCTTGGATCTTGAGACCGGAGAGACAATTCAGATTTTCAGTGGCCATTCCGACTGGGTTCATCATTGCGTTGTCAGTCCCGATGGCTGCCATGCCCTCACTGGCAGTACCGACACGACCTTGCGGCTCTGGGATCTAAATGCGGGCAAAACAATACAAGTCTTTGAGGGACATTCAGAGTCTATTTCGTTTATCACCATCAGTCCTGACGGATGCCATATCCTCTCAATCGCGCAAAACGCCGTCCATGAACCAATACGGCTGTGGTCCATCGCAACCGGTGAGACCGTTCGAGTGTTTGAGCAGGGCGGTTATGTAGACTCGGTAGCCATTACCCCGGATGGACGTTACGGATTCTCTCGTATACCGCGGGAAGGCGGCTTGCACCTCTGGGATCTGGAGACGGGTCGCACACTCCGGAAATTTGAAGGCGACAGAAACTGGCGCGTCTCCATCGCGTCAAATGGTGTTTACGGGGTCTCGGCTTGGAACGATAGGAATACACTGCAAGTATGGAATCTGAAATCCGGAGTTGAGGCTGCGAGATTGAGCCGCTTTTCTCGGTGGGGGCCGGGTCCGAATCGGAACCCAGGAGTATATCGCTTCGTCATTAGCCCAGATGGAAGCTATGTACTCTCAGCAAACTGGGATAACACCTTCAGCGTGTGGCCGTTACCCAAGCCCGCAGCCCCAACCCGGAAGGCGCAACAGCGCAGGGTATTGCGACGCACTACGCTCTCTCCACGGTAGGGGTTCTTCGGTATAGGTCCACGCCCAGAGCCGTCCCCGAGAAGGAAGTCGCCAACATTACCGGACCTACCTATGCCTTCAAATATGAAATGGAATCCCGGCAAACAGCCTTTGCTGCGAGGCGACTCAAAGTCCGGGGTTGGCGTTCCTTCGCCGTCCGCGGACGACTTGATCGTCCGATACATTCTCTATCTTGAAGGCCCAGGACGAGAGACGCCTTATCTTTCGACATCCGAAGAATTCGAGGCTGCCAAGGTCTTCGCGCAAGGTGGCGCGATATGGGCGACATCGGTCAGGAAGGCGAACGACAGCGGTGTGCGTCACATCAGCAAGTCTGAACTGTTGTCATGCAAGAAAGGCAACGGCAAAGGGAAAGCTAAATGGAATAGCGCGTTTGAGGTCATGCAGGCGCGCCGTTATGTCGAGCAATGGTCGGAGCATCTTCTCGACTTCAGAACAATCGCTGAACCGGCAGCGGTCGTTGCACTGATCTTCGAGAGAACATGATGCTGCATTCGTGTCAGAATTGCTGGTTCAATGGTTTGCAATACGGCGCCTTGGGGCTCGTGGTGGGATACTGTTCGCGGCATCGAACAATTCTCAATGCCGCGGATGCGACCACCTGCGGGCTGCATGTCCGAAAGGATTTAGCGCTCGACCGGGCACGACAAGTCGCCGCTGTCCATGCGGCTAGATACGCCCCGGCCCTGATCGTAAGGATTTGTGGCAACGCAGCGGCAAAGGATGACATTTCGTCGAATGAAAGAGACTTGGATGCACTCAGAAGCGATGCGGTCGGTGACGTTGTTGTCGAGTACGGCATGCTGGATTCAAAGATCGAATCGCTTGCGCAACTCAAAGCCATGAGCGGGGCGCGGGCTGAAGTTGCCATGTTGAGCCTGGCGAGGAGCTATGTCAGTCATTGTATCGGCCGTCAGGGCAGTTGGACCAGCGGCCTGCATCTCTACTGGTGGACAAAAGAGCGTCTGACTGCAACCCCTGGCATTGCCATCACGGATATTCGCTCGACGGGTGGTCTCCAACTGGCACGCCAGATCGAGCTGACGGCTTGGTCAGTGGTCATGCTGCGCCTTACGGTCATCGACGATATCATTGAATATGCCGCGGCTCAGGATGATCCATTAGGCGAAGTACGCGGACTCCTGGACAAGTCCGCCGAGGCGGTATCGACCTTCAACCTGAGAACGCTGGCCAAGTGGATGCGGACCGAGGCGCTGCCTAGTCTGGATAGAATGCTGCCCTATGAGCGCTACGTCGAGCTGGCCAGGCAACTGCATAAGGATCAGAGCGACGAGGCCCTACCGGCGATTAAAGCGGCCCCCGCACCAGCGCCGCTCGGTTATGTCTAGCCCGTAGGGCGCAATAGCGCAGCGTATTGCGCCGAGCGTCGGTCGCTGCCGATGTCGCAGCATCCCGAACTCGGGCCGCTTGAGCGAACAGGGTTGTAGCTCCCGCGGCCTCGATCAAGATTCCGGCCACTTGGACTCGCCGGGTGCGTGGTCAGGGCTGGAAGCCCTGACGACGCACGCCGCTGGCCGAGATTACGATCAAGGCCGCTCCCACTTCGGACGCAGATGCGATTGAAGTCGCACCTACACTGACCGGTATCCAAATTGTTGGAAATCGCCCTAGTCAGTGGTAATGCTCAGCAATTCCAAATTTCGGCGGCATCGCGCGAACCCTGGTGGATGCGGCGCGCGCGACCGCCGTGCCAGGTCCCTGACACCAAAAGGGCGCGCCTTATCCACCCTACAGCGGAGCCGGTCTTGTAGGGTGGATAAGCGCAGCGCATCCACCATGAGCCTCGCGGCCGACACGCTGTTGGCGGCGGCTAACCAAATTTGGAACTGCCGGGTAATGCTGCGGCTCACGGTCATCGACGATATGATTGAATACGCCGCTGCTCAGCGTTTCTTGCTCCGTCGACTAGGCCGCCCGTCGGGCCAACGGCAGGCGCAGATCCACTTCATCCCACGGCACCCACACGCGCCCATCGGCCTGGCGCTCCAGGACCGTCCAGTCCAGAAGAACAGCGACATCACCCGCAACCTCTGCTTCATCGCGTCCCAGACCGCGCGCAAGATCGGCCAGGGTCAGCGGACCCTGAGCGCTCAGGTGGGTTAACAAGGCCCAACGCCCCAGGGAGAAGACCGCCGGCAGTTGGGGCAACGACTCAAAGCCGATGCCGAAATAGGGTTCCGGGATGACACCGGCGTCAAGCGACTCCATCGCGCCGCGTGCACGGTCGAGGTGGCGTAACGTATCCGCGATCGGTGCCGGATTGGCCTGGAGTCGTCCACGTCACGGCATACGCCGTTCATCGCAGATCATGAGGTTGCACAACATCCATGCCCACTGACCGCACCAAGCCGCTCCTGATCGCCTTGACCGCTCTGCTCGGCCTGCTGGCGTGGTCAGGCGCCCATCCGTACGACCGCCTGACCTGGATCATGGAGGTCTTTCCGATCGTCCTGGTGCTCGCCGTGCTTGGCGCAACCTATCGGCGCTTCCCACTCTCGACGCTGCTGTATGTGTGCATCTTTCTACATGCGCTGGTGCTGATGCTCGGCGGCGCCTACACGTACGCCCGAGTGCCGCTTGGCTTTGACATTGCGCAGGCGCTCGACCTGCAACGCAACCCGTACGACAAGATCGGCCATTTCTTCCAAGGCTTTGTTCCCGCGCTCGCCGCGCGCGAGCTACTGATTCGCGGCCACCATGTGAATGGACGCAAGATGCTGGCGTTCATCGTTATCTGCATCGTTCTGGCGATCAGCGCCGCCTACGAACTCATTGAGTGGGGTGCCGCTTTGGCGCTTGGTGCCGGTGCAGACGCGTTCCTCGGCACTCAGGGCGATCCGTGGGACACGCAATCCGACATGATGTTCGCACTCATCGGCGCGGTCACCGCGTTGCTCCTGCTGTCCAAACTCCATAACCAGCAAATCGAGCGACTGGAGCAGGCCGGCGCGGCCGGTGCGTCATGCGCTGGAGCTGGCAGCGACCCGACTGGCCCGCTTTGAACATGTCGAATACTCAACCAATGAACATCAGTATAGCCATCGGACGTGATAGCCGGACGTAGGGGCGGGTTTGAAACCCGCCCCTACGTTCGGTGATCGCGTTCGACGCCCGAATGATCGGACACCGCCCCCACCCCCGCCGCGCCCAATCGCACCTCGACCACATGGTCCTGGTGGTCATCGATCAGCGGAATGCTCAGGTCGCCGCGCAGGATGCCGTCGATGGTCACCCCAGACTTGGCTTCGCTGTCCGTCCCTTGGCTGACAGCGATGTGGTAGCGCGTTTCGCGATAGCGGTAATGCAGCTTGAATCCCGTCCAGTCCGGCGGTAAACAGGGTTCCAGGCACAGGGTATCGCCCTCCAGGCGCAGCCCGAGGATGGATTCCAGGATCAGCCGGTACATCCAGCCCGCGGAGCCGCTGTACCAGGTCCAGCCGCCGCGTCCGCTATGGGGTGCCACGGCATAGATGTCGGCGGCGATGACATAGGGTTCCACCTTATAGGTCGCGACGGCCGCCGGGGTGCGCGCGTGGTTGATCGGGTTGATCATCGAGAAGAGTTCCCAGGTGCGTGCGCGGTCATTCAGGGCCGCGAAGGCCATCGCCGTCCAGACCGCCGCATGGGTGTACTGCCCGCCATTCTCACGCACGCCGGGGACATACCCTTTGATATAGCCGGGGTTCATTGGCGAGGTGTCGAACGGCGGATCCAGCAGTTGGATCAGCCCCAGATCGCGGCGCACCAAGTGTTCATCCAGGGCCGCCATGCCCAAGCGCGCACGCTCGCTGTTGCCGGCTCCGGAGAGGACCGACCAGCTTTGGGCAATCGCATCAATGCGGCATTCGGGATTGATCGCCGAGCCCAGCGGCTGGCCGTCATCGAACCAGGCGCGTCGATACCAGTCGCCATCCCAGGCCTGCCGATCAAGCTGCTCGCGCAGGCGCTCGGCCTCCGCGCGGCAGCGCTCGACGAAGGCGTGGTCGCCGTGCCGGTCCGCGACCGCGCTGAAGCGCATCAGCACTTCATAGAGGAAGAAGCCGAGCCAGACACTCTCGCCCCGACCCTTGATCCCCACCAGGTTCATGCCGTCGTTCCAGTCGCCCGAGCCCATCAGCGGCAGGCCGTGCTCGCCGAACCGCAGGCCGTGGAGAATGGCGCGTACGCAGTGCTGGTAGAGGGTCGCCGTTTCGTCGGATTGACCGGGCAGGTCGTAATAGGAGTCGTCCTCGCCGCTGACCAGGCGGCCGTCCAGGAACCCCACCGGCTCGTTCAGCACGCCGGTATCCCCGGTGGCCAGACAGTAGCGCGCGGTCACCAGCGGCAGCCATAGATAGTCGTCCGAGCAGCGGGTGCGCACCCCGCGGCCGGTGGGCGGATGCCACCAGTGCTGCACATCGCCTTCCGGGAACTGACGGCTGGCGCTGAGCAGCAGTTGGTTGCGGATCAGCGCGGGCTCGCAGTGAATGAGCGCGGCAACATCCTGCAACTGGTCGCGGAAGCCGAAGGCGCCGCCGGATTGGTAGTAGCCGCTGCGCGCCCACAGGCGGCAGGCGATGGTCTGGTACAACAGCCAGCCATTGGCGAGGCAGTCGAGTGCCGGGTCCGGGGTCTCCACCTGCACGGCGCCCAGTGTGTGCTGCCAGTGCTGCCGCACGGCATCCAGCGCGGCGCGCGCCGCCGCGGTGCCGCGACCGGAATAGACCGCGTTGCCGGGGTCGTCTGAACCGCGCCGGCCGGTGACGCCGAGCCGGAAGACGATCTCCTGTTCCTGGCCGGGGTTCAGTGCAACGGCCACCTGGAGCGCGGCGCAGGCGTCCAGGGCGGCTCCGACCTTGCCCGAGAGCCCGGTGCGCAGCAATGCGGCCGGATGGCGCAAGGATCCATTGCGGCCGATGAATTCGGTCCGGTCGCCGCTGTAGCCGCGGGCGGGATCGTCCACATCGAAAAAGGCGAGATGATGGGCGAACTCGGTGTTGTATGGATTGCGCGCGAGCAGCGCGCCGCTGCGTGGGTCGATCTCGGTGATGAGATAGGGGGCCGTCTTGGGGCGCAGATCGCCCAGGACCCATTCCACGTAGCCGGTCGCGGAGAGCCGACGCGCCCGGTCCGAGCGGTTGCGCAGCTTCAGGACCGAGAACTTGACCGCTGCGTCCAGGGCCACGTAGACCCAGAGTTCCGACGCGATGCCATCCTCGGTGTGCTCGAAGACGCTGTAGCCGAAGCCATGCCGGCTGACATAGGGAGTGGCGCCGCGGCAGGGCAGCGGCGTGGGCGACCAGAAATGGCCGCTCTCCTCGTCGCGGATATAAAACGCCTCGCCGCTCGGATCGGCGACCGGGTCATTGTGCCAGGGCGTGAGGCGGAACTCGTGGGCGTTCTCGCTCCAGGTGTAGGCCGCGCCGCTTTCCGAGATCACGCTGCCGAAGAGCGGATTGGCCAGGACATTCACCCAGGGCGCGGGCGTCGTCTGCTCGGGCCCGAGGGTGATGACGTATTCGCGTCCGTCGGCGGCAAACCCCCCGAGTCCATTGTCGAACAGCAGGTCGGCCTTGCGGGTGCCGGCCGCCGCGCGTGCCGGCCGCGCCGCGGGAGCGCGCTCCCAGGTGTCGGTGCGGCTCGGCCGCAGGCGCGGCGGGCGCCGCTCCAGCGGGCCGCGCCGGCCGAGTTGCTCCGCCAGCGTGCCGCGGCTGTCGCTGAGGATGGCGCGGGCTACGGTCTGGAACAGGAGCCGGTCTTCGCCCGAGATCTGATCCGCGGGCCGGATGAAGATCCCGCCGGGGCGGTCCACGACATGGGCCTCGACGCCCGCGGCGATCAGCCCCAGGATTTGTTCCTGAAGTTCCTGCCGATAACCGGCCTGATCCTCGTTCCAGATCACGAGATCCACGCTCAAGCCTTTCAATCGCCACCAGGCATGGGCCTGGACCAATTGATGAACCAGCGCGATGTTCTCCGGGTCGCTGATCTGCAGCAGCACCAGCGGGACATCGCCGGACACCGCGTGGCTCCACAACCCCGATTGGCCGCGGCGGTTCTGGATCAGCACACTCGCCTCGGCGCGCAGCGAGGCATTCGAATAAAGAATCGACCCGGCCAGATGGCCATAGAGTTGGGCGTCGGCCGGGCTGGCATTGAGTTGTCGCAGGACCACCTGACTGTGCGTCCAGGCGAGATCGAAGCAGCGGTCCGCCAGCCGCTGATCCTGGTATTTCTCGACCAGGGCCAGGGCGTCCGCGCGGGTGTCGCCGATGCCGGTGACCCGATCGAGCATGACCGATTGGTCCGGGTCGAGCGTAATGCAGTAGCGGATGGCGACGATCGGGTCCAGTACGGAACCCGTGGTCCCGGAGAGCGGTCCGTCCGTGTTCAAGGCGGCCGGTGCGGCCAGACCGCGACCGCGGCCGATGAAGCGCAGCCGATCCGTCTCGTAGCTGACGGTCCCGTGCTCGGCCCCGCGCGCCGCCATCAGGTGAAACATCCAGGGCGTGCGCTCCTCCGGCGAGCGTGGCCGACGGGTGCAGAGGATAGCCGGCCGCGGATCGAGCACCTCGGTCTGTACGAAGAGGTTGCTGAAGGCCGGATGCAGGGCGTCCGCGGCGGGCGGGGCCAGCACGACCTCGGCGTAGCTGGTGACCTCGATGACCCGGCGGATGCGGCTGCGGTTGGTCAGGCGCATCCGGCGCAGTTCGATGTCGTCCTCGGGGGAGACCACGATCTCGGTATAGGAATCGAGCTCATAGTCGCGACGGCGAAACTCGGCCCGTCCTTCCGAAAAGATCGTCTCGAAGGAGTCCGGCTGCTTGAGTGTCGGCTGGTAGGTGGTCGACCAGCAGGCGTTGGTCGCCGGATCGCGGAGGTAACAGAAGCTGCCGTAGGCGTCGCGGGTGCTGTCCTCGCGCCAGCGGGTGACGGCCAGGTCCTTCCAGCGGCTATAGCCGCCGCCGGCGTTGGTGATCATCACGTGGTAACGGCCGTTCGACAACAACTGCACCTGCGGCAGGCGCGTGTTGGGGCTGCTGAACACGCGCACCGGCGCCTCCTGACCGGTCCCGGCGGGGCGGAAGTCGGTGACCGACTCGCTGGTGTGCGAATAGAAGGCCGGGGTCTTGGGGATGCGCTCCTGCAGCAGCAGGGCGGTCGCCTGGAACAGGGGAGCCGACGCGAAACGCCGCTGCATCGGACGGTCCAGCAGCAGATAGGCCAGCGACAGCAGGCTCATGCCCTGGTGATGGACCATGAAGGAGCGCACCAGAGCACTCGCCTGTCCGTGGGGCACGCGCCCGGTGGTGTAGTCGATGGCCTCGTAGAAGCCGAAGCGGCCGGTGAAGCCGGCGGCGGCGAGGCGCTGCAGATTCACGCACGCGGCCTCTGGTGCCACCATCAAGGCCAGGGCGCTGGCATAGGGGGCGATCACCAAATCCTCGGCCAGTCCGCGCTTGAGCCCCAGGCCGGGCACGCCGAAGGCGCGATATTGGTAATTGGACTGGAGATCGACCGTGTTGTAGCCGGACTCCGAGACGCCCCAGGGCACACCGCGCGCCTTGCCGTAGGCGATCTGCCTGGCCACCGCGGCCCGATAGGTCTGGTCGAGCAGGGTGTTGTCGTAGGTCGGCATCACCAGCAGCGGCATCAGGTACTCGAACATCGAACCGCTCCATGACAGGAGCGTGGGCTCGCCGGCCGCGCTGGTCAGCAGGCGGCCCAGGGCAAACCAGTTTTCCTGGGGCAGTTGGCCCTGGGCAATCGCCACGAAACTGGCCAGGCGCGCCTCCGACGCCAGCAGGTCGTAGTAACTGGTATCCAGCCGCCGCTCGCCGACGTGATAGCCGATCGCGAGCAGATGGTGGGCTTCGTCGTAGAGGAAGTCGTAATCCATCCGGGCCAGTTCGCCGGCTTGCAGCGCCAGGAGTTCGAGCGCACCGATGCGCTCGCGGGCACGGCGGCCGGACTCGGCGAGGAGCGGCGGCAGCGTCGTCTCCGGCAGTTGCGCTAACTGGCGCAGGGTCGGGATCGTCTCGATCGGTGTCGGGTCGGTGGACCCGGCGGGCAGTTCGAGCCAGGGTGCGAGAAACAGCAGTTCATCCAGCATGGCGCGGCATTGTCGGGCCAGCGCCTGCGCCCAGTAGCCGGTTTCGCGGTCGGCGTTCGGGCGCAGACCGGCAACGCCGTTTGCGGCACCGGCGGCCAAGGCGTCCAGGCACTGATGCACCGCCGCCAGAGTGGTCGGGGGTGTCCGCAACGCGGTGTCCAGCCGCTGCCGGACGTCGGCGAGCGCGTCCGGCAGGGCGCCGTCCAGCGTGTCGGTGAGAATCCGCAAGGTGTCGTCGAGGCCCGCCAGCCAGCGGGCGTTCAAGATCGGCGCATCCACCAGTTCGAGCAGCCCCGGCTGCAAGGTCAGCAGGTGGCCGGCGAGGTTGCCGCTGTCCACCGCTGAGACATAGAGCGGGGCGAGCGGCCGCAGCGATTGGGTGTCGTACCAGTTGTAGAAGTGGCCGCGGTAGCGCTCCAGGCCCGCCATGGTGCGCAGGGCATGGGCGGTGCGCTCCAGCAGTCCGCCGGCCGGCAGATAGCCGAAATCGTACGCGGCCAGATTGGCAAGTAAGGATAGACCCAGGTTGGTCGGCGAGGTGCGATGCGCGACCACGGGCGCGGGGTGTTCCTGATAGTTGTCCGGCGGCAGCCAATGGTCATCCGGGCCGACGAAAGTCTCGAAGAACGCCCAGGTCTTGCGGGCGGTGGCGCGTAGGAACTGGGTCTGATCGAGACTGAGGCGGGCCGGGCGCGGCAAGCGCGGGCGGCTGAGCCACCAGGCGAGTGCCGGCGCGGCCAACCACAGCAACAGGAGCGGTGCCGCGGCGCTCAAGGCCGCCGGCTGCAGCGCCGCGACCGCCAGTGCCGTCAGCAGGGCCAGCGCGGGGGCGGCGGCCATGTGCCGGTAGCAGTCGCGGAGGCCGTGCGGCGCGGCGGCCTGATCGCCCGAGGCGGTCCATTCGAGCAGGCGTTCGCGGGTGATGCCCATCCGCCAGAGGGTGCGGACCACGGCATCCAGGCTGAAGTAGGCCTCATGGGGGAGGCAGGCGATGGTGAATCCAGCCTGCGTCAACTGCCGGCCCGCCGCACGCACCTCGGCGGCGAGGTGCTGGCCCCAGCGTACATCGCCCGGCTTGCGCAGCCCGCCGAGCAGCGCCGTCAGCAGCGCCGGCACCAGCACGATGCCGAGCACCGAGAGGGTCCAGAACCAGGGCGCGGGCACTAGCAGCCAGCCCAGCACGAACAGCAGGGTCAGGGCCGCGGGCACCAGGCTGCGCCGCAGGTTGTCGGCCAGCTTCCAGCGCGACAGTGCCGAGAGCGCGTTCTTGCTCCGCCCGCCGGCCGCATCCGGTACCCAGGGCAACAGCCATCCGGCAACTTGCCAGTCCCCGCGGATCCAGCGGTGCCGCCGGCTCACGTCCGCGTGATACGCGGCCGGATAATCCTCGTACAACTGCACATCGGAGAGCAGTCCCGAGCGCGCGTAACAGCCTTCCAGCAGGTCATGGCTCAGGATCTGGTTGTCGGGGAAGCGCCCGCCGAGCGCTTGCTCGAAGGCCGCCACGTCATAAATCCCCTTACCGATGAACGAGCCTTCCTGGAACCAATCCTGGTAGACATCGGAGATGGCGTGCGTGTAGGGATCGATGCCGGCATCGCTGCCGTGCAGCCGCGCGTAACGCGACCGGTTGGCCCCCGGCAGACTGACGGCCACGCGCGGTTGCAGGATACCGTAGCCGGCGCAGACTCGGCCGCGGGCGGCGTCGTAGCGCGGACGATTGAGCGGGTGGGCCATGGCGCCGATCAGTTCGCGCGCCGCATCACGCGGGAGCTGGGTGTCGGTGTCCAGGGTGATCACATAGCGCAGACCCAGCAGCGGTCGCGTATCACCGACGACCAGCGCGAAGCGCTCAGCGACCCGATCACCAAGGTCCCCGAGCAGCAGGGCGTTCAAGTCGGCCAGCTTGCCGCGCTTGCGCTCGTAACCCATCCAGACCTGCTCTTGCGCATTCCACCGGCGCGACCGGTGGAACAGATAGAAGGTGTCGCCCTGCTCCCGCGGGTAGCGTTCATTCAGTTCCGCGATCCCCCGTGCGGCCAAGTCCAGCAGGGGCGTGTCCTCCGGCAGTGTTTCGAGCGGCGCGTCACGCAGATCGGTCAGCAGGCCGAAGTGCAGACTATCGTCCCGATTGGCCAGGAACCGGACCTCCAGCGCTTCGATCAGGGCGTCGATCCCCGCCGGGCTGGTGAGCATGGTCGGCGTGATCACCAGGGTGCGCAATTGCTGCGGGATGCCGGTGTCCAGGTCCATCCGCGGCAGCGGATAAGGTGTCGCCAGCAGGGTCGCCAGCCAGTTCACCAGGGCCACCGCCAACTGACTGGTGCCGAGCAAGGCGAGTACACCCAGGAGGGCGAGCAGCCAACCCGGCGCCGCCGCGGCCGAGGCCAGCAGGTTCGCCGTGAAGAGCACCGCGATCAGCGTGATTCCGCCCAGGTAGAGGATCAGCGGAATCCGGCGTCCCCGCCGCTGGAGCCTGTCCACCAGGCCCAGGTGCGCCCGCACGCGCCGTTCCAGCAGCGGCAGTCCGTCATCGATCAGATAGAAGCCTACATGCCCGGTGCGCTCGGTGTCGTCCGCCCGGCTCGCGCCGGCGCCGGCCAGGTCGATGGCGGCGCGTGCCACCTCGGACTCCGGACGCCGGCCCCGCTTGGCGATGCGCTCCACCACGTGCCGGTAACGATCGCGCGTGGCGAAATCCATCCGGGCGTAGAGCGCGGCCGGGTCCTCGCGCAGGGTGCGCTCGACCAGGCTCATGGTCTCCACGAACTCACACCAATCCGTCGCACCCAGGAACCGCAGACTGCCGATGCTGTTGCTGATCGAGACCTGATCGGCCGCCTGCTGCTGGTTCTCGGTCTGCACCAGTTGCTCGATCGTGAGATTGACCTCGGCCAGATGCTGTTCGATCCAGGTCAACGGCAAAGCTAACGCGGCACCCTGGCCCTGCAGTCGGCGCGCCAACTCGGCCACGAAAGCGCTCGACATCGGCGGGTTCGATCGCGCCATATCGGCGATCACCAGGATCAGATTCTTCGGATCGGTCTCGGCCATCGCCGTCAATTGATCGGCCCAGCCGTCGGCCAAATCCTGGTCGGCCCGTCCGGCGCTGACCCGGACCGCGACCCGGCGCAGATTCTCGATCAAGGCGAGCCGCAGCATGATCGGGATGGCCCACAACTCGCCCAGTTTGAGCGTGGTCACCTCCTGGTAGGCGGCGACGAAGCGGCTGAGATTCTCCGGGTCCACCCGGCCGTCGCCGTGCGCGATGATCTCGAGCGCGATGTCATAGACCCGCGGCAAGCCGGCCGAGGGGCCGGTGCGCAGCCGCGGCAGTTCCCGACTGTAACCCTTGGGCAGATGCCGCTTGGCGGTGCGAATCTGTTCCTCGATCAGATAGAAATTATCGAGCAGCCACTCCCCGGCCGGCGCGATTCGCTGGGTCGCGGCCGCCGCCTGCATCAGCACGGCGCAGCAGTCGATCAGGGTGCGCTCATTCTCGGTCAGCCGCACCAGCAGTCGGTCCGACGCGTGCTCCGGAGTCAGCACATGCGCGGCGGCCAGGGCCTTGCCGTGCTGCTCCATCTGGACCGCGCTGAACAACTCCGCGCGCAGCGGCGGCTCGTCGCCGACCGGCCGGGCGGTCTTCTTGCCGGTGAACCCTGACAGCCATCCGAGCCGGATTTCGCGCATAGCCATGATCTCAAGACGAACGTGGACCCCGAAGGGGGAACCGTAGTCTACGCTCCCCACTGTGCAACCGGGGGGTTAAGGCTGTTTCTGGGGTCTCATCGAGAGGATGGGCCGCCAACTCTGGCCACGGGAGCCGCGCCAAGCCGCGACGGCTGGGGCAGCGCCCATCACGACAAAGAACAGCCGGTCTTCTTCACTGATCTGACATCCGCTTCGTCAGGGCCTTCCAGTTCTCGCAGGACCATAGCAGCGACTGCGGCAGGGGTGGTCCCGCGCTCGACATAGCCCTTACGCTCGTCCTGCTTAATATAGAGGATGTCGCTCGCCAGACGGTTGATGTACTGAATGCCCAGCGCCGCCTCCAGGGATGTCTTCAGGCGTACCTCGGAATGGTCATCCGCCGCGATTTCCTGGATCTTCTCGCCGTCGAAGAAGAACTGGGTGATGCCCGGCGGGATGGCCGCGCGGATGAAGTCCTGCCACAACTCCTGGTTCTGTACCGATACCCGTTTGCCGTCGCGCACCACCACCAGCCGCTCGGTCAGGTCGCGTGGACGCGGCTCGCTGACCACGCCCGCGGTCCAGGAGCGTTTGACCACCAGCTCCGAGCCGTCATCCATCTCCATGACCAGCTCAAAGGCGACGTTGGCGTTACCCTTGGCCTTCTCCCGCCGATTGATGTTACGGTAGATGTCGTCCGCCTTGCCGCCATAAAGGCAGTAGGTCACCGACTCCATGATCGAGGTCTTGCCCGCCCCGTTCATCCCGCCGATCAGGAAGATGCTGCGACCGTCCCCGCCCACCGGGAACGTGATCTCGGTCGAGAACTGAAAGGACTTGTAGTTCTCGATGGTCAGCTTGCGGAATTTCATGCTTTATCCTCCGGAAGCTCCCAGATCCCCCTTGGTGAGTCATTGCGAAGTGTCTGCTGCTCATGAATATCGGTTGCCTCCGTGTATGAGTCGAGCCGGTCGATCACTTCCCGACACAGTTCCACCATCAAACTGGGATCTTTGACAAAGCCGTCGATGGTGCTGTCCGCGCTCATGCCGAACGCTCCACCGGATCGGAAGGTGACTTGCTGGTGAGAATCTCGCGCAGCGCGTCGTAAACGCCGGTGCGGCGGTCTTTCAGCTCGTATTCGCGCACCGTCTCCAGCAGTTTGAGCACCTTGTCCAGGTTCACGCCGTGCTGCTCGCACAGTTCCCGCAGCAGTTGCAGATCGTCATCGGCCAGTGTCATGAGGGCTTCCCTTGGTTACCGGCGGGCAGGCGTTCGACCAGCGTGTCGAAGTCGTTGCCGGTGCGGTCCTGCTCGGCGATACGCCGTTGGTGGAACCTTTCGTACTCGTCTTCCGCCCGCTGCTGCGCCATCTGGTGCGAGATCTTGCCGGCATGGGTCAGGATCTCCCGGTCATTGATGTTCAAAAAGGCGTGGAGCTTGCTGATCCAGTCGCCCATGTGCATCGGGATGCGGCGCATCGCCTGGCCCTCGGCGAAGATCAGGTATTGCTCGACCAGGTTGTTCAGGGCCGCCAACTCGGCCTCGTCCAGATATAGCCTTCGTACCTGATATCCGGACAGAGCCCTGGTGTAGGGGCGGGTTTGAAACCCGCCCCTACGTCCGGTTATCACGTCCGATGGCTATAGTTCTTGGCGATGCTGACATCCTGCTTGCGGACCTTGGCCCCGCGCCAGTTGGTCAGGCCCATGTTGGGCCGGTCCGCATCGGCACGGGTGTGGACGATCTCGGCGGCGGTCTGGCCGGTGATGGCCCAGTGCATCTTATTCTGTACCGTCTGGAAGAAGCGGATACTGATGTCCAGCGTTGGGTCGTAGTCGATGCTGGTGGCATAGATATCGGTGATCTTCTGGTAGAAACGTCGCTCCGAGGTGCGGATGTCCTGGATGCGGCGAGTCAACTCATCGAAGTAGTCGAAGGGCTGGTCCGGGTTCCGCAGCCGCTCGTCATCCAGCACGAAGCCCTTGACGATATACTCCTTCAGCCGTTGAGTGGCCCAGATCCGAAAGCGGGTCGCCACATGACTCTTCACCCGGTAGCCGACCGAGATGATGGCGTCGAGGTCGTAAAAGGTCAGGGTTCGCCGAACCCGGCGAGGCCCCTCCTGACGAACTACCGAGAAATCCTCGGTCGTTGCTTCCAGTCTGAGTTCGCCCTCGTCATAGATATTTTTCAGGTGCAGCGAAATGTTGTCGGCGGAACACTGAAACAGCCGCGCCATATCGGCTTGGGTCAGCCAAACCGTCTCGTTCTGTAGGTGGACCTCCAGCTTGACCCGCCCGTCCTCGGCCTCGTAGACGAGAAACTGGCCCTTCGTGTCGTCGTGGGAAGATCTGTCTTCGCTGTTCATTCCTCGCCCAACTCCGTCAAAAGCGATGATCTCGAATTTGCGCTCCACCGCAGAATGCACCAGGGCGCTTGCGACATAGGCCGACAGATCCAGGCCGGCGACGAAACCCTGAATGTCCGTGACCGCCTCGCGGACATCCCACGGATAGGCGCGCGGGTCACGCGGCATAGATCAGCTCCCGCGTCCGTTCGATGTCGGCACGCACATAGGGGTTGCGCACGGCCCGATATTCCACCAGATCGACGCCACGCCCGAGCAGGCGTTCCAACTCGGTTCGGACACTGAACCAGCCGCCCAGATCAGCCTGAGCATCAGGTGCGAACTCCACGAGGAAATCGGCATCGCTGCGCTCGGGATCGAAATCCGCACCGCGTACGGCGGAGCCGAAGACCTCCAGTCGTCGCACCCGGTAGCGACGACAGACCTCGGCGATGGCGGCGCGCTGTGCGGCGATCAGCGAATGCATCGTGACGTTCCCGGTACCTGACCGAATCGCCAATCCCGCACGGCGTCGATCTCCGAAGCGATCTCGGTATCCGTGAGCGTCGCGGCTCCCGGAGAGTCCTTGAATAGATCCCGGAACCGGTCAGCGAGCGCGGCACGCTGGAGGGCGATCTCGGCATTGATAAAGTTCGGACAGGCGGCCTCTTTGGGCAGGAACTCCTCGGCAAAGGTGGTCTTGCCGGCTCCGTGCGGTCCAGCAATGATCAGTATTTTCCGCTCGGGTTGACCGATCACGCCCGAGCGGCCTCTTCGATGAGTTGTTCGACGCGGGATTTTGCTTGTTCAAGGAGTTGTTCGGATTCGCGCAGCGCGCTTTTGGCTTGCATGACAAGTTTCTGAACGCGGCTTGCTAATTCGGCATCAAACAGAGGAATCGGAAAGCGGGCGATATATCGGCTATCAATGGTCGGATAAGAGGTTCCGCCACAGTATTTTTCAAAGATGTTCTTTATGCACCGCAGATATAGCCGAGTTTTCGACGTCATCAGGGCAACCCGACTGGTCGGGAGTCGCAAGGGCGTTGTGGCCGCAATGGTCTCGAATGCACGGCAATTTACAGGAATGTCGGTTTCGATCCAAGAACCGGACCGGCTGCCGGGCGTGGGGAGCCCGCCTGTCCAGTCGCGGCTTGACCAAGGATTTCTCTCGGCGGCCTTGAGCGTAATCCCGGTCGGCGGCGTGCGTAGTCAGGGCTTCCAGCCCTGAGGGTGTCAGGCCAGGATGGCCTGACTACGCACCCGAGCCCAAGTGGCCGGAATCTTGATCGAGGCCCTCCCGGCAGATGATTCGGGTTGATTCACGCTGCCGCCAGCGCTCCTGGCCGCGCGCTCCGCGTCCGACCGTGCGGCGGATGTGCTGCTGGCGCAACCGCGGCTAACGCCCGCGTTGCTCATGCTTCTTCCCCAGGGGCCGCCCCAGCGAAGAGCGCCGCGAGCAGATCCAGCTTCTCGGTGACCTCCTCCGGGAGTCCCTGGGGGTCGACGAAGTCAACGAGTCGATAAAACTCCCCCTTGCGCAGCAGCATCGCGTGTCCCAATCGGGCGGCAAGGCGTCGGAAAAACGCCTCGGCAAATTCGCTGAGTTTCACCCTTTCAGTTCTCGCCTCCCAAAGGAGTCGAGCCGCCGCCTGATCGAGACTTCGCCAAATCTCGAGGTCACGGGCACGTCCGCCAAACACGCGCTCGGTAATCAGTTCGTCAAGGACTTCATCAGTCTCACTTTGAAACTGCCCGAAGAGGGGAAGGTCCTGGTAACTCTGAATCGCGAAATTCCTCAACAGCTCAGGCGTGATGAAGTAGTTCTCGGCCTCGTAGCGACTCCAGTAGACAGTATGCAGTCCGACTTCGCCGCGATATCGTCGGTCTGACCGCCCAACAGAAGCGTGAGGTTGTGGTCGAGCGCTTCCTCAAGGATCACCTCCGAGTGGGTGACCAAGATCACTTGAGATTCGTTCTCGGCCGCAATCTCGCGCAGCAGCACATAGACTTGCTTCTGGCGCAGGATCTCCAGATGGGCGTCGGGTTCGTCGATCAGCAGTACGCTGCGGCGATGTGAATAAAGATAGGCAAAGATCAGGAGCATCTGCTGGAACCCGCGCCCCGCCAGGGCGATATCCAGCGGCTCCTTCACCCGCGCTTGCCGGTAGAATAAATTGATACTGCCGCGCGCGGTCTCTGTAGGGTCCCCCAGATCGACCGTGAACAAGCGCCGCATCAGCGCAGCGATGCGGCGCCAGTCCTCTGGTGCGTCTTTAACCACCAGCAGACACAGGTTGCGCAGTACCTGCGCTGTCTGGCCCTGTCCCAATAACACACCGATGCGCCCCGGCTGGAGAATCGGTTCCTCGGTTTCCAGGCCGGACATGGGGTACAACAGTTCGACATTGAGCCCGGCCGCTGTTTCGATGAGATCCGGTCGTTCCAGGGCGGCATCGTCGGGCGTGCAATAAACCAGCTCGTCGCCCTGGTTGCGGAAGCGCACGGTGACGGGTTCGATTTTATTTCGGTGAAGCACGCCGAGCGTAATCAACAGCGGGATGTCCGTGTTGCCGGTACGCACCGCCGTGTTGTGCCAGAAGTAGCGCGTACGCGCAACCGGCACCGAAACGATGTTCAGGCGGTTGAGCGAGGTCGACGTGCGTTCCTTAGGCGGTGCTTTGCCTTTACTGGCCTGCCAGGTCCTGACTGCCTGGGACCAGAGCGCGATGGCCTGGATCGCCGTTGTCTTGCCGCAGTTGTTGGGGCCGATGAGCACGGCCGGATGGTCCAGCTCGATGCGCTGCCGGTCACCGAAGCGCTTGAAGTTCTGGATCTCAAGATAATGAAGCAGGCGCATGGGACATTCCGTCTCGGTTTTCCGGCAATCGCCCAGGCGTGGCTGTCGGCGCTCAAGGCGATGTCCTTTCCTCTATGTCGCGGGGTCTTCCGCGGACATTATACGTGTCGCGTGGACGGAGCGAGCGTCCGCAGTCCGCGCGGCCTCGCTCATCGTTCCGGCCGCAAGAAGATCGGAGGCTTACCGTGAAAGTCGCGCGGCGACCCCGTGGGAGCGGCGTCCCGCCGCGATGGGGCCGGGCGTGTCACCACAGCGTTCGAGGTCACCGCGGCACCGCATCGCGGCGGGACGCCGCTCCCACGGGGCCATTCATCGTCCGGGGTGGCTGATGTTCCTTCCATGGCCGTTAGCCGGTCGACATTGCCTCTGCGCGGCCTTGGTCCGGCTAACGATGAGCGAGGCCGTCCGCGCGCTGACCTTCGGTTCGCGACTGGTCTCGCCTCTTGGAAAGCCGCTGGATGACACCGGTTGATTCACGATCGGCGGGCCGCATCAGTGGGCGGGACCCTCGGCGCGCTGCTGTGCCCGAGCGGGTGGGTGCTGCCAGTCAGCGGCCAAATCGACGCCCGTCTGTCCGGGCTTCTCGCGTGTCGGCGGAGTGGAGCGATGACTGAATTGACGGTCACTGACCGGATGCGGGGCTGCCTGTGGGGCCTGTTCGTCGGCGACGCATTAGCGATGCCGGTGCATTGGTACTACGACGTGGCGGCCTTGCAGCGGGACTTCGGGACGCTGCGCGACTACCAGGCGCCGCGCGCGCATCACCCCAGTTCGATTATGCCGCTGGCCAGTACCGGCAAGGCCGGGCGCGGGGATCAGTCCGGGGAGGTGGTCGGCGGGGTCATTCTCAAGGGCCGCAAGCATCTGTGGGGCCGGCCGAACATGCATTATCACCATGGTTTGGAAGCCGGGGACAATACGCTCAACTTGCTGTGTGCCCGGCTGTTGATCCGTGGCCTGACCGCGGCCGGCGGGCCGGACCCGGCGGCCTTTCTGCACGACTATGTGGACTTCATGACGGCGCCGGACAGCCATCGCGATACCTATGCCGAGTCCTACCACCGGGCCTTTTTCGCAAACTTAGCGCGCGGCGTGCCGCCGGTCGACTGTGCCGGGGCGGAAGGGCACGATACTGCTTCGATCGGCGGTCTCGTTGGTCTGCCGCCGGTGATCCTGGCCGCGCGCTCCGCGTCCGACCGGGCGGCGGGTGCGCTGCTGGCGCAACTGCGGCTGACGCATCGCTCCGCCCGGCTGGAGCGCTATGCGCTGGCCCTGGGTGAGTTGCTGGTCCGGTTGCTGGAGGACCCAGCGCCGGCGGTCCGGCCGCTGGCCTGTGCCGTGGCCGAACGTTTGGGGTTTCCGGCCACCGCGGTGATCGAAAAGGTCGAACGGACGGGCCTGTCGGACCTCAGCGTGATCGGGGGCCAGTTGAGTCCGGCCTGCTACATCGATCAGTCCTTTCCGGCTGTTCTGTACCTGGCGGCACGCTATCACGGCGATTTTGAGTCGGCCCTGATTGCCAATGCCGGTGTCGGCGGGGATAACTGTCACCGTGGCGCGGTGTTGGGTGCCATCCTGGGCGCGGCCCTGGGGTTCGATGCGATTCCCGCGCGTTGGATCGACGGATTGCGGGCGCGCGCCGAACTGGAGGCCGAGATCGGCGTTTTTCTCGCGCGGTTTGCCGGGTGAAGGTTCAGCAAGCGAGTCAGCCAAACGCAGTATAGCGTTCGCACCTGATATCCAAACAGACTTTAGTGTAGGGGCGGGTTTGAAACCCGCCCCTACTTTCGGTAATCACGTCCGAAGGCTATATTCGATCATGGTCGCCAACCGCTCCCCGTAGCGATTCACGGGGGGTGCTCAAGGACCCTTGTGCGCGTCCTGCCGCGGCGTCGCGTCCGGCGACGGTTGGCCGCCGGTGGTGTCGACCAAAAAGGACTCCAGGGCCGGATGATCGACCTGCGACTTGCTCGGATCGACGATGCCCAGGCGCCAGGTCTCTTGGGCGTCGGCCAGCCAATCACTCTGCAGTTTCGCGATGATGGCGTCCTTGACCTGATCAAAGGTGCGCTGTTGCTCGGGCTGAATGGATTCCAGCCGGATGAGGTGCAGGCCGAACTCGGATGTCACGATCGGGCTCAGGTCGCCGGGTTGTTTCAGGGCAAAGGCCGCCGCTTCAAAGGGGGGCACCATCTGGCCGCGTTTGAAAGGCGGCAGTGCGCCGCCTTCCACCGCGCTCCTGTCGTCCGAGCTTTGCTTGGCGAGCGTGGCGAAGTCGGCGCCTTCGCGCAGGCGCTGCAGGAGCGCCTCGGCCTCCGCGCGGCGCGCCGCGCGCTTCTCGTCGGTGCCGGCCCGCAGCAGGATGTGGCGCACCTGAACCTGCTCCGGGATCAGGTAGCGGTCGGGCTGCGCCTGATAGACCTCCTGCGCCCTGGCAAGCATGTCCGGAATTTGGGTCATCAGGGCTTGCTGATGACTGTCGAGCAGTGCGATGGCCAGAGTCTGATCACGCGCCCGCTCGATCTGGGCCTGAACCGCCGGCAACTGATCGAGACCGCCGGCCTTGGCCGCCCCGACCAGCGCCTTGCGGCGATAGACGTTATTGATCGTCTCGATCAGCATTGCCCGGTCGGTGGTCATCCGGGTGCGCAAGGGTTCCGGTGCCGCGGTGATTTCGGCACGCACATCCGCGCTGGTCACGATGACGGCCGCACCAGTGCCGGGGTCCGGACCCCGGATCAGGACCGCGTCGGCAGCCGCGGTGATGGCGAACGGCAGCAGGCAGCAGCCCAGGCCGGCGATCAGGGGGAGTGGCCGTCGACGCGGGTCGGCGGCCAGCGAGGTGCCAACCGTCATGTGTCTCACCAGGAGCTCATATACATCCGGCAGTGAAGCGACTTGTCGCATTCGCTGCTTGGCGTACCGCTCCATTGACCCGCGACATAGGTCTTGGCGGGAGCCGCCTGAATCTTGAAATAGAGCATCTCCAGTGCAGGGGCCGGAGGTGAAGCCCTGCTGATCAGGTAGGAGCAGGTGTACGGATTGATGGTCTTACTGCTCCCCCAGCCCATGCAGCCGGCCAGTTCTCCGTAGGGAGTATTCCCGCTGAACGCGATGGTTGTATTCGGCGTCTTGGACAGGGCGATGAACCAGGACCCGTATTCGTCACTCAGCCCAGAGGATGACACCTGCAATGTCGTACGGTAAATCCTCCCGTTGACGACCGGCAGACGATACATGTAGGTGACGTCGCCGCGCAAGGATTTTGAGAAGTCACAGGTGTAGCGCGAGGGCCCGACGACGGCCTGTTCCGGTCCGCATCCCCAAAAGCTCTCGTAGCCGCCGCCGGGGTTCGGAAAGATCGCGATGATCTTCCCCTTGGCCTTATCCGGCTTCAAGTATTCAGCCTTGCTCGGAACGAAGAGTGCCAGTCGGGTTTTCCCGTCGGCGGAGCGCACTTGGTCTTGCTTTTCCTCGTCCAGGGTAAACCATCGCCCATCCCAGGTTTGGCCGAAGCAGGCGGTACCGCCGGTGAGTCGGTCACAGGGCAACGGCGCTGGAGTTGCGCTGACGTTAATGGTCAGTTCCCCGGTGGCATTGCCGGAATGGCTGTCGTCGACGGTGTAGGTAAAACGGTCGATCGCGGGTGCGTCGAGGGTTGCCGGTGCCGTATAGCGTAATCCGTTCGGGTCAGGTACGAGTACACCGCCCGCGTCGCCGTTGATCACGCCGGTTTCAAGGGTGAATTTGAGTAAATCCTCTTCAGCATCTGTAGCAAGCCTGGCTGTCGGGATCAAAATCTGTGGATCGCCGGCGTTTGCCGACAGTGACAACGGCGGATCCGGTACCTTCGGTGGCTCATTGCTGCACGCCGCCTCCGTGGTCGTGGCACTCATCACTAACAGCGGGGCGCTCAGCGAGATCAAGAACCGGGTTTTCAGTAGCGTGTTCATGGTGATCCTCCAGCGGATTGCTGGGATGGGGCAGTTGGAAGACCCCAGGATGAAGAGATAAGGCGAGATCGGGTGTCGAGTACAGCCTGATGGCGCATTGTTAGACGATGGACAAATCAGTACGCAGCGGTCTCAACGACTATAAGACAAAAGCCCCCGAGGAAAGTTCCCCAGGGGCTGATTTTCAGTCACGAGCAGTCAGGGCCGGGCGATGCCGATGCGTCGCCGTCGCGCGACAATCAAGGAGGCGTGATTGGCCGCCTGTACGCATGCGGTGAGACCAATGCGTTGTTTACAGCGCCATTCGTGATGGCAGTCAAAGCGAAGCCGATCGTCGGGTAACCGTCATAGATGGTACCGCCAATGCTCTCGATCGAGAGCGGTTCCGTGAATTCCAGCTCAGCCCAGCCCTGTGTGTATCCAGACTCCAGCGCGAATGCGGAGTTGAACTGCGAGCCGAGGACAGTACCGTTCTTCGAAAAGTTGAGTGTTTGTGTCTCATGACAAATGGCGCTTTGACCCGGCACGAACGGCGACGGAGGAACCGAGCCGGTCGTCTTCTTTTCTTCGCGGTTGTAGTAGGTCAATTCGACGTTAAAGCACTCACCATCCGCAGCGTAGAATGACTTGGTTGGGAAGGTCACCACCCACGCGGTCTGTGGTGAACCGCTCGCCACCGCACGATATTCGTTGATGACTGAGGTTGCCGTGAGAAGGCTGCCAACCGCATCGACCGGTCGTTCAAACGTACCTCCAACTAAGAGCTGCGTACCGGCGCTGGGAGTCTGGACCGAGAGCGCCGGGGCACCATTGTTGAGGTTCGGGAAAGCGGAGGAAGGCTCAGCCATCTCGTCCGCCGAGTCCGGTGCCGCCGGATCTTCCGTCCCACCAAGTGGGCTGATGAAGTTGGCGATAGTCGTCACGGGTACGCCAAAGGCTTGACCCGTATTGGCGCGGACCATGGTGCTGGCTATCTTCAGAACGTTGAGCGGCTCGCAGAATTCAGCTTGGAAAGCCTGATTGCCAAAGGCCAATGCGTCGCGCTCCAGGCCCGAGCCCTGTTCGCAGGTCAAAAGCAGCCCGGTCACAGGGTTCGCTGCCGACCCCGTGACTGTCACCGCTTGCAGCCCATTGTACACATTAACAATCTTGTCGCAATTCTGGTCCTCACCGTGCACAGCCCATGACGCCAATTCGCTCGCATCAAAGTTGACCGTGCTGACCGGGAGGGCGACGCCCATCTCAATGACTTCGACGTAGCCCTCCTGGGTATGCACGATGTTTCCGCCAGCCTCGAGGGAGGAGAAGTCTAACTGTTTGATATCCGCGCCGGTCGGCGCCTTGCCGACGATGACGAAGCCTTCCTGCCGTTTTTGCGGTGTATTAGGGGTGCCGGCAGGGAACTTATTCGGCACTGTGCATGAGGTATCGGAGGTCTGAATGTAGGGTGTCTTGCCGTCGGCATTCAACCCGACGACTCCAACCCAAACGTCATTCGGCGAGAGGTAGATGTTGAAGTCACGCGCATCGCCACTGTTGGCAGCTTCGTGAAAACGCAGCTTGACGGCCACCACGTAGGTATCTGAGGTATTGACGAGACTGATGTTGGTCTGGTAATTCTGCCGCACGCTATAGTAAGCGCTGATGCCCACGTCGCCCAGCCCGTTATCGGAAATGCTCATCGCAGAAACCGGTGACACAGCGAGTGACGCCAAGAGTGCTGCGGAGACCGCGGCGGCGGTTCTGGTGCGGGAAAAATTGAAACTCATGACTGTTTTCTCCTAAGGGTTGAAGTTCGTTCGGACCAGCAAGAGCGTCATACTCCATTAGGGTCCAGCCAACAAGTGTACTCTAATTTCCTTTTTAGCGTACTTCGAAGCGAAGCTCAGTGTCAAGCGAACCTCATGCTGAGACATTTGCGCTGCGGCGTTTTTCGCGGACGCGCCGGAACCCGGGGTCGGCGCCAGGTGGGCTGACGCACAGGCATTTCCTGGCGAGCATCGGCGAAATCGGGTCGCCGGGGCGCCCATTTGAGAATTATTCTCAACAACCCTGTCCCGCGGACAGCCGCGCCCGCAGGCGACGCGCGAGCGGCCTGGCCGGACGTGGCAGTCGGTGAGGGGCTATCCGGTCGCGGGGATGGGCTGAACCAGCGAACGCATTTGTTCGAGGCGACCGGCTTTGACGTGTCCCAGCGCCATCGCCATCA
>NZ_KB902500.1 GCF_000379525.1 Lamprocystis purpurea DSM 4197
AGTATTCGCCCGATTTATCACCAATTGGATACGCGAATCGAAGCGCATATTTTCGTCGCGTTCCTGGCCTATTGCCTCCAGGTCACCCTGAAAGCCCGTCTGCGCCCCCTCGCGCCGGGGCTGACCCCACGGTCGGCCTTGGAGAAATTCGCCGCCATCCAGATGGTCGACGTGCACCTGCCGACCACCGACGGCCGAACCCTTATCTTGAGTCGTTACACCGAGCCGGAGCCCGACCAGCGACTGCTGCTCGACCGGCTGAATCTGCAACTGCCAGCGCAACCGCCACCGAGGATCACCGCCGCGCTTCAAGCCAGCATACACTAATCGCTTTGTAGTGCCGACCTTTGACCCTATGGTTTAAGCCAAACAATGGCTTATGCGACAAATGGGCGCGAATAGTCGAAGACGGGTTAGACGCGCAGGCCCTTGAGGCTCGATCGGGTCGTGGGCCTTGATCGTAACCCCGGCCAGCGGCATGCGTCGTCAGGGCTTCCAGCCCTGACGGTGTCAGGCCAGGATGGCCTGACTACGCACCCGGCGAGCCCAAGTGGCCGGAATCTTGATCGAGGCCAGGTCGTGGCGGCGCCCGAGTCGTGGATTCCGATGTAGCGGGCGAAGGCCGGGCTCGGGTTGCCGGTCAAGCGGCGGCCTCCAGTGCCGGGGCCGGCGCATCGTGCAGCACGGCTTCGAGCAGGCGGCGGCTGGCGGGGAGCGAATCACCAATTATTTCGTCGGCCGCCACACCAGCTTACCAATGAGTGTGCTTGGATCTCTCGACATCGACCGCCTGCATATCCTCAAGGAACTCTGAAGCCGGCTCGACGCCGCTGACGAGCAAGTGATCTCGCGCGCGCGTGCAGGCGACGTACAGCAAATGGCGCTCGGTGTTGTAGACCTCTTCCAGATCGCTGTCGTCGGTCACGGTCTCGATGCGTGCCTGCAAGGGAACGATCTCGTCGTCGCACGCCATCACGGCGACAGCACGAAACTCCAGGCCCTTGGCCAGATGCATAGTGCCAATCGAAACATGCCCGTGGCTTGTTTCGACGTGCTCATCCAGCACCTTGAACGGCACGCTGGTCTTGGTGACCGCCTCGCGGGCGCGGTCGAGTTCAGTCCCGGAGCGCACGAAAATGCCGATCTCGTGCAGAGCGACACCCTCGTTGACACGTTCACCGATCCAGGCGCCGACGGCACTGGCCTCTTCGGCCGGGGTATTGAAGACGCTCACTCGGGGCTGAGGCCCATTGAATGCCGAGACGGTGCCGCGGCGGTCGTCCGTGTTGCCATCAACGTCGGATACCGCCGGCCCCAGCAACCGATCCGCCTGGGTTCTGATCTGGTGCGACGTGCGGTAGTTGATGTGTAACGTCCGGGCACGGCCCCGAATATCGACGCCGAGCGATAGCCACGAGAACGGTGGCTGGAAAATTCGCTGACCCAAGTCCCCGGCAAAGAACAGGCCGCTCGGGCGACCGGCGCCCAGGGCGGCGAGGAACCGCAGTTGGGGCACGCTCACATCCTGTGCCTCGTCCACCAACACGAAGTCGAATGGCCGCTGCTTGCGGTTCCCCAGGTCGTTCGCGAGTCGGCTGAACAGCGCGGCGCGCGTGATCTGGCCGCTGTCCCTGAGACCCGACCGTACGGACTCGAAGATCGCCCACAGCGCGGCACGCTGCGCCTCCGGCAGGCGCGTCTTGCGCCCGAGTCTCTTCACGTCGCGATAGGCTTCCCAGCAATCCAACTGCCAGGCATCGACGAGTTCTTCCCACTCCGTCCGCAGGAAACCAAGGCTGAACTTCTGACCCGTCGCGGCCGCGCTCGCCTTGGCGATCAGGTGAGTCGTCAGGTCACGCGAGGCAATGTTCGGGGGGCCGAGGTGACGCTCGTAGAGCCGCTCGCCGATGGCATCCAGGGCTTGGACCTCCAGGCGCTCGGCCAAGCGCGGCTCGTTGCTGATCAAGCGCCGCAGCTTGGTCCGAAGCGCGTTCGCCAGCGTCTCGGAGAAGGTGGTCAGCAGGATGCGGCTGTCCGGGTGCTTGCGGGCGAGGAACACCGCACGGTGCAGGGCGACAATCGTCTTCCCCGTCCCAGCCGAGCCGCACACCCGCGCCGGCCCCGCGAAATCGCGCTCCACCCACTGACGCTGGGCCGGGTGGAGAAAGACGGTCCACTTGTCCCAGGGGTACTCCAGGGCACGCTCAAGCTCCTCCAGATCGCCCATGAGGCGGAAGCGCCGCTGGGCGTCGGGATGGGCGAAGGGATCAACGCCGGGGGCTGCCGACGGTCGGGCTATGGCCGGCTGACCGGCGGTGGCCAGTTGGAGCAACGCCTCTGCCGCCTCGGCCGGGAGATGGCCGGCCAACTCCAACAGAGTGTCCTCGTTGGCCTGGCGCACGTCCGCGAGCCATTCGACCGGGATGCCGTAGCCCAATAGTTCAGCATCGGGCCGCTGAGCGAACAACGGCGGCTTCACCGGTGCGGATGACGCGACTTCGACGTACCGCGGGACCGCGATCTCTTCGACGCGCTCGCGAATCTCCACCAACTGCGCCGCACCGGTCTTGGGATGGGTCTCCAGTTTGCGCCGCTCGGCCCAACTGTACGCGCGGTCGTGGTGGTCCACGTAGCAAAGCAACAGGCTCGCGGATGACCGGTGCACGATAAGGCGGATGTCACCACTGGCGCGCACCGACCAGAAGTTCTTGTCCCTCGCGTCATCCAGCTTGTGGAAGCTCAGCCCGGGATTGGCCGGATTGACCTGAAGGTCGAACGCCGTGGTCTTAACAGCCTTCTGCTCGTCGCCGGTCAGGCGGGCGAGGCTGTCGGTGAAGGTGTCGGCGATGCGGAAGTCCATCAGTCGGCCTCCTCCGCGCGCGTGACGGTATCGAGCAGCAGCCGATCCAGCACCGAGAAATCGATGTCCCGCGGCAGGGGAACCGAGGCCACTTCGAGGCGCGCGAGTTCGGCCGCGATGTAGTCGTCGATGACCCGCAGCGGCGCGCCGTGCTCGGACTCCAAGGCGCGACGCTTCCTGGCCAGCAGATCGGCGATGGCGTCCCGCAGGGCCGGCTCGGTCACCAAGGCGTCCACCAGGTCCTGAAACCGCATGGGGGCGACACCGCGACCCTGCTCGATCCACCGAGCGGCCAGCAACGGACGCAACACGTACAGGTACTTCTTCAGGCGTACCCGCTCACCGAGGAGATAGGTGCGGTAGTTACCACGTGCCATGTGGACATAGTGGTGGAAGGAGCACTCGGGTCTGTGAGTGCACCGGGCCGCCAGACGGATCGCGTCAAGGAACCGCGCATGGGCGCGGTAGACAATGGGGGAGTCAAGCCATTCGACCAGGGTCGAGTTACCTTTCTTGAGTAGTCCAAGCGCCTTGCGCAGCTCCCACCCATTGATATCCAGCACCCCGGAGATTGGCACCTCGATCACATCACGCGGCGGACTCACCCGCAGATACCAAGCCAGCGGATGCACGTACAGAAACCGCACGTCGTAGTCGCTGTCGGGAGAGGCGAAACCCCAGCCCCGGCTGCCCGACTCGCATGCAAACAGTATTCGCACGCTGTGGTCCGCTTCGATCGCTGCAAGGTGTCGCTCGATCTCCGAGCGGATGGCGGGATCGATGGGGTGCGCGGTCTGGATATCCATCAGCCGCCCCCTAGGTCGGCGCTGCCGTCCAAACCGGCCGCCACGGTGGCCACCGATAAGTCACACTCCACGTAGCGAACGGTGACGCCAGGGGCGGTCGCGCCCTCGTCGCAGCACTCCTGCAGCACCTGCGCCAGCCGCCGGCCGGCCGCGTGGCACCTGGATCGATCGGACGCTTGCAGCAGAACGAACCGGTTTCTGCCGTTCCCGGTCGAGCGGACGAACCCCGCGGGCAAGGCGAAATCCCGTTGCACGGTGGCGAGCCAGGCACGGAAGGCCGTCAACGCCTCCCAGCGGGTGAAGTAGCGGCCGGGCCAGGTGGCCTTCAGCGGCTCGCCATCCACCGCCATCAGCGCATGTCCGTCGCCGACCTCGAAGAACCCAAGGTCGATCGCCGTCCCCCTGGGCCAAATTGGCGTCCGCCGACGGGGTGCATCGCGATCCAGGTCCAACAGGCGCTCCAGGGCCCAACCACCGATGCTCGGCTCAAACTCGTCGACCCGGACAGTCTCCAACTGCGGATATTCCATGCGCAAGTGCTCCAGCCCGTAGACCTCGGAGAGATCGGAGAGATCGGAGGGGGCGTTTGGTCGGGTCGCCCAGTCGCGCAGTTCGCGGAGCATGTCGCCGATCCATCTCTCGTAGTCCTCGCGCGGGAAAACCAAACGCAAGAATCCCTGGGACGGCAGACAAGAATCGTCCAGCGCCGGGCGCAGCCCCTTGATGTCCAACTCCCAAACGACGGTCCGCGCGTCGGGATGGCTAACCAAGACCGCCTCTTCGATCCCTGTATCCGGCGCGTAGCCGCAATCGCAGGTCAGCAGGTAGTGAGCCCCAGGTTTGACGATCGATTCCCACAGGGCCAACGGGTCCCAGACCACGCCTCGGTCCGCTAACCGCCCTTGGCCACCTGAAAAAACCGGGGTTGCCTGCAGTACCAGATAGGGGGGATCGGCGAAGATGATCTCCGAGTATCTCGAACGCCAGCCGATAGAGCCGGGCAGTTCCAAGGCAGGTGGCTGCCACTTGCCTTGTCCGCTTCCAGCAGGGTCGTTCATCGGACGGCCTGCTCGCCGGTGTCCAAGTGGCCTTTGAGCGCCTGAGGCACCCTGAACACCTTCATTACCTCATCCCCCAGATGGTTGATGACCTTGACCGCGATGCGGCCGGAGGCGGGTTTGGGGAAGGGCCTGGAGGTATCGCTGTTGAGGGTGGCCCAAGCCTCCTCGTTGATCTCGGCCTTAAGGGTGGTCTTCAACGCCTTGTAGGGATCGGCGGCGCCCAGGAAGTAAGCGTGGCGGACGAAGAAGCTCTCTTCGTTGTAGTCGGTGTCGATGAACCAGCAGGCGATGCCCTCGGGGCCGTCGCTGCGGACCTCGCCGGTGCTGGGGTGGAAGACATCCACACCGTTGATTTTGATCCGGACCTGGCCGTCCTCAGCGGGCAGGATCGCGATGTCCGGTTCGCCGAAGATCACGAACAGATTGCCCTTGGAGGTCGTTTTCAGGTCCTCGGCCATGTGCAGGTCGGCGTTCATGCGAGCTTTCAGCACCGGGATGCGGCCGAGTTTGCTGAACTCGGTGGCGTGGGCCTCGTAGTTGAAGGCGCAGGCGATCAGGCAGTCGAAATCGGCATCGCCGGCCTCGCGGGCGGCGGTGACCAGATCGGGGCGGGTGACGGTGCCGAACTCGGGACCGATGAAAATCGCTGCGCGATTTTCACTTGTTACAGTCGAATGACCAGGGGATAAAGCGGTTGGGTCCTGGCCTTCGGCTGGATGGCCATCTTGGGTGACAACATATCGCCCCTCGGCGCAAATCAGGTCGCCGGGCCAAGGCGTCAGCGAGGTGAAGGTGATGCGGTCTTCCTTGTGGGCCTGCTGCACGCCGGCCACCTTCAGGTTCTCCAGGATCATCTGGGGGAAGGTCGGTTTCTCGCCGTAGCCCGCCCCCGGATCGGCCACCTGCTTCTCGTTGGGGTCAACCAGTTCGTCGTTCTCATCCACGCCGAGCACGCGATGCGGCGACAGGCTCTCGACGGTGAAGGGGCCGGCGACGCGGACCTTCTTGTTGTCGGTGTAGGGCTTGTCGTAGAGGTACTCGGAATCGGCCTTGGCGGCGATGGAGGCGTCGATCTCCTGCTGGCGGGCGATGCGGGCCTGCCACCAGTCGGCATGGGCCGTCTTGGCGTCTTGCGGCCAATGCACATCCACCTCGCGCGGTATCTCCCACTCCTCGAAGGGTGCGCATGAATTTGTAGGATGGGTTGAGCGGGAGCGAAACCCATCGCCCGACTTCGCGGCGGGAGGATGGGTTTCGCTGCGCTCTACCCATCCTACGAGGGCGGCGTTCATCCGTTGTCGCAGGGGCTCAAGGGTCGCCTGCCACTTTTCCCAGATGACATCGATCTCGGTGTTGTTGGCGATTGCCTTGAGCGTGATATGTGGCACGCGCTCGTAGACGAAGCCGTGGCGGATGTCGCCGCGGGTCGGCTGGGAGGATGTGGCCGTGCGGCTGACCTCCGCCTCCTTCATCTGGCCGTCGCGCGAGTCGGCGAGCAGGTAATAGGGATAGCGGGCGCCCATGATGCGGGCGCGAGCCAGCGCGAGTGCGACGCGTGAGGTGTCAATGGTGATCCAGCGGCGGCCCCATTGCTCGGCGACGTAAGCTGTAGTGCCGGAGCCGCAGGTAGGGTCGAGGACGAGGTCGCCGGGGTCGGTTGAGATTAGAAAGGCCCTTTGTACGACAGCCGCATTCGTCTGAACGACGTAAACTTTGTCAAGGGAAAAGCTGCTTGCGGTGTCCATCCAGTAAGACGTTGTCTCGATAACCGGATAGTCTTCGTGCATTCGCACATACATTATTCCATTTTTCAATACCTGGTAGCGGTTAGCCTTTACAATCCGATCAAGTCCATCCTTCGTTGTTGACCACCCTCGATTGCCGCCGGGATAGAATTCACGTCCATTCGCGACTAGCGGAAAATACATTGCGCTTCCCGGTCCCGCCGCACGCCCTTGCCGTTGAGAACTCAAATCGCCAAGTGCAAAAACTTTGCAGTCAGTCTCCTTACACCATCGTGAGATCCAGTCTTCCCGGCTCATCGCAAAGCGTTCTCCGTTCTGTAGCTGAATGCGGCTATAAATAGTAGCCCCTTGTTCAAACGGTTCTTTTCGCAAGAACGTCTTCCGAAATTTTACATGAGGTTTGCTCTTTGCGAACCAGACAAGAAAGTCGTGAGGTACAGAAAGCAATTCGGAGGTTTGGCTACTTGTTGTCGCAAAACAAATTAAACCACAAAAATTTTCATCACCGAAAACCTCATCCATTACCGCCCGCACGCGGTGCACATTCTCATCCCCTATCTGCACAAAGATCGACCCTGAATCGGTCAGCAAATCCCGCGCTACGGTCAGTCGATCCCGCAAATAGGTCAGATAAGAATGAATGCCATCCCGCCAGGTATCCCGAAACGCCTTGACCTGCTCCGGCTCACGCGTGATATGACCGACATTGCCGTCCTTCACGTCCCGGCTGGTGGTGCTCCACTGGAAATTGCTGTTGAACTTGATGCCATAGGGCGGATCGAGATAGATGCACTGCACCTTGCCGCGCAGCCCTTCGCGCTCGGCCAGGCTCGCCATCACCTGGAGCGAGTCGCCCAGGATCATGCGGTTGGACCAGTTCTGGTCGTGCCGGTAGAACTCGGTCCGGTCCGCGTCCTTGGGGATGCCGTTGAAGTCGGCGAAGAGGTCGAGCTGCTCGCCCTCGCCCTCGCCCGCGGACGGGGCAGGCAGAGTGGATTGACGCAGCAGGTCGTCGATCAGGACCTTCGGATGGACCTTCTCCTGGATATAGAGCGGCGGGGCCTGGACGATGAGGTCGCTCCAATCCTGCTGATCCTTGCCGCGCCAGACAAGTTGTGGATCGAGGTCGCGGTTGCGCTCCTCCTTTTCCTCATCAAGCCCGGCCGCGCCACGGGTATAGGTCACCGGAATCGGGTCCTGCTCGTCCTTCTGCATCACCGACTGATATTCGGCCGTCGGGATGTTCCTGCGCGTGGCCTCGTCGTGGGTGAGGGTGGCGACGGTGACTGACGGGGGCTTTGGTTTCGCGGCCATCTTGCGCACCTTACAGGAAGGGATTTTCGACGGTGAGCGTCTCGATACGCTGGCCGTGCTGCAGGTCCTCGCTGAGCAGCCTGGCGCAGCCAGCTTCGAGGGCGGCGGCGACGATCAGTGAGTCGTAGAAATGGAACCCGTAACGCTCCTGCACAGCGATGCCACGTTGGAAGAATTCAGGTGTCGGCATCACCCGCCAGAATGGAATCAGAACGGCGTGCAGAAAGCGGCGGGCCTCGTCGGGACCGGCAGCCGCCTTGAGCTTACCGGTTAGCACATTCAGAGTTTCCTGAACCACTTGATGGCTGATGGCTGCGTCGCCGCGCTGTAACCCCTCGCGGATCAACTCCTTTGCGATGGTGCGTTTGCGTGGGTCCTTCCGGTCAAAGGCATAAAGAAAGACGTTGGAGTCGAGAAAATCAACGCTCATTCATCTCCTCCCTCGTGAATTTGCGTCCGCCGAGATCAATCTTGCCACTCAACGCCTCAATCGTAGCCATGGCCTCATCCACCTGCCTTTGGCGTTGGGCATAGTCGGCGAGCCATCCGCGGATCAGGTCATCCAGCGTGGTATCCTCAGCGCGCGCGCGCTTGAGCGCAGTTTCGATGATGTCTTCTTCAAAGCTGATTGTGATTTCTTTGGTCATAGACTCCTCGCTGGTTACGCTGGTTGTCACGCTTCAGACTCGCGTGGGTGTTCAGGCCGCTGGAGCGGCCAAGACTGCATTCCCACGCGGAGCGTGGGAACGAGCAGAACGGTTTGGCCGATGGGTTTACCCGTCGTCATCGCGACGCCTCCCGAGTCGCTGGGATCGGCGCGACAGTCTCTATCATCTTATTGAACTCGCTCTCGACCTTTGCCTTGAAGTCGGCTTCGATCTGATAGACCTCGGTGAATTCGGCAAAGGCCCAGCGCCCGAAGGTGCCGAGGTTGTTCACGCCGGGAACCCAGTAGGTGTCCATGGTGGACTTCTTTTCCTTGGCGTCTTCGCGACGGTAGCCCTTGATCTCGACGGTCAGGTGCAGCAAGTCGTCCTCGCCATGGCCGTCATCCACCAGCAGGACGAAATCAGGCAGATAGCGGCGCATCGCGGAGCCGTAGCGGTAGGGTACTTCAAACCCCAGGCTATGGTTCTTGGCGTAGGCACGTACCCGCGGATGGGCCTCCGCCACGCGGCAGAATTCGGCCTCCCAATCGCTGTCCAGGATCACCCAGTTGATGTGACAGCGGCGGGAGTCGGTTTCCCAGCGCTCGGTTTTACTGGTGTTGAAGCGGACATGGGCGGTGGAGCCAACCGGATTGTAGGGGTCAAGCAGGGCCAGGATCGGGCGCTTGCCGATGAAGGCGCGGGTAATACCGGCAGTGATCCGCTCGCAGGCCATGTCCGCGAGCATCTTGTATTTGAGCTGCGCCGGGAAGGTGCCGCCTTTGCACACCAGATAACCGTCGAGCCACTGACGGGCGATGCGCTTGAGCTGGCCGAACAGGTTGAGGCGCGGTTCGTCGTTCGCGTCTCGCCATTTGTTGAGTACCAGGTAGGAGGTCAGTTCGTAGACCATCTGGGACGGGCGCACGTCTCCGGTGTGGACAAGGTCGAGGTCGACCGTTGCACCGATGATCCCCGCATTCTGGGTCCTGGTGGCGCCGATCAGATCGGGCGTGAGCTCAAGCACGGAGTCGTCGTTGAACTCGGCGGTCAGACGCTCCTGCGGCAGTTCGGTGCGGTAGCCGGCGACGCGGGGGAAGCGGATTTCGAGTGCGTCGCGCTCGGGGCGCACGGCCTTGACCTGGATCGTCTCGCGCGGCGGCTGGGGCGGCGCCACGACGGGCTTGGCGTTGAAATCGAAAGGGATGCCGAGGACATCGGCGTATTCGACGTTGAAGAGCCCGTCTTCGTTGAGGTCGTAGGATTGGCGGCGCAGCGCCCGGCCGATGACTTGCTCGCACAGGAGTTGGGTGCCGAAGGCGCGCACGCCCAACACATGGGTGACGGTGTTGGCGTCCCAGCCCTCGGTGAGCATGGACACCGAGACGACGCAGCGGATATCGGCGCCCAGTCGGCCGGGCTTGCCCACGGTGTTCATGACTTCGCGCAGCAGGGCCACGTCGTCGAGGTCCTTGCCTTTGAGCAGTTCGTCGGCGAGTTGGCCGCCGCGTTCCAGGATCTCGCGTCGGAAACGCTCGATTTCATCCGCGGCCATGGCGCGGAAGTGGTCGTCCAGGGCTTCGCCGGACTCCAACTGCTCGCTGTCGATCAGCAGGGTGCGGGGCCGCGGGAGTGCGTTGCCGTGTTCGTCGTGGTTACGGAACAGGGGCAGCCGGCCGGGCACCAATTCGGTGGTGCCATCCTGCTTCGTGCGGTCGAAGCCGGCGATGTAGTCGTAGACTAGCTTGGAGGCGGAGGTGTTGTTGCAGACGACGATGAAGCAAGGCGGCGACGCGACCCCGGCCTGCTGCCAGAGGGCGAAGGTCTTCTCATAGTGTCCGTAGAGCGCCTCCAACGCGGTTTGCAGTTGGGTCGGAAGGTCCAGCGGGTTGAGCGACTCCGATTTGCCGCGGCCCTTCTTGGGCATCTTGGCGCGGATGTGCTCCCACAGGTTGCGGAACATGGGCATCTCGCCGCCGGGAATGTTGTCGGCGACCGGCACGCGCGGCAACTTGACGATGCCGCACTCGATCGCGTCCATCAGCGAGAAGTCGCTCAAGGTCCAGGGGAACAGGGTGCCCTCGGCATAGCCGGAACCGCGCAGGAAGAAGGGGGTGGCGGAGAGATCGAAGACGCGGGCCAAGCCCAGGTTGCGGTTGACGGCCTCCAAGCCGGAAATCCAGAGGCGGGCGGCGGCGTTGTTCTTCTCGGCCTCCTTCTTCTCGTCGCCCTTCAGGTCGCCCTCCAGATCGCCGCCCTGATCACGGCCGGGCTTCTCGCGGTAGCAGTGGTGGGCCTCGTCGTTTACGCCCAAGATGTTCTTCAGGCCCATCAGGTCGGGCATGACGCGCTGGAGCATCTGTCCCTCGGTCTCCAGGGTGTCCAAGGCATCGCCGCCGCGGCCCTGGAGCAATAGCCGACCGCCTTTGGAGAGTTCGATACGTTCGCGCCGCCGGAAGGCGTGGTAGTTGGTGATGACGATCTTGGCGCGCCGTACGTCGTCCAATAGATCACCCGGAACCAGTTCGCGGCTGGCGTAGTAGCTGTCCGGGTCGTTGGGCTGGAGCACGCGCAGGCGGTCTTTGATCGTGAGTCCTGGTGCGACGATGAGGAAGCCGCGGGTGAATTTCTTGGACCCAGGTCGACGCACGGCGTTGACCGTCTGCCAGGCGATCAGCATGGCCATGACCGTGGTCTTACCGGCGCCGGTGGCGAGCTTGAGCGCCAGGCGCAGCAACTCCGGGTTGGCGTCGTGATTGGCGTCGGTCAGATGTGTCAGGAAGCGCTCCCCAGCCTTGCCGATCTGCGGTGCGACCTCGGTGAGCCAGATGGCGGTCTCGACGGCCTCGATCTGGCAGAAGAAGGGACGCAGGCTGCTGAACGGGTGCTGTCGCCAGTGCGTGAGGAGGCGAGCCGTCTCCGGGGTCACCCGCCAGTGGTTCGGATCAGGGTCCAGCCGCCAGCGGTCGACCTCTTGGCGGACGGCGTTGATGATGGCGGTGTGGTCGTAGCGCTGGGCCTCCGTGCTCAGTCCCTTGCCGTCATCGAACAGGAGTTCGCCTTGCTTGGGCACGCCTTTCTGTTTCTTCGGCTTGGGGATCGGGGTGATGAACTCCGCCCGACGCCGGGCCTCGACGATCTTCTGGGTCGGTTGACCCGTGTCGTCCAGTTCCCAGTGGCGCGCTGGATAGGCGTAAGGGGAGTTGAGGATCGGCCGGTCGAAGAAGGGGTTGCTCACGGCGGTTACCTGGCGTTAGGTCCTTCGGCACAGAAAGGGCAGACGGCGGCGCCGCGGGGGCACGGCACGTTACTCTAGCGGCTAAAGGGGTATTTTGTAACCACCGCGACGACGCGGTCTTTTGGCGGACCTAACTGCCAGGGCCGGTTGCAGCGCGCGGTTGATCCAGCAATTCCAAATTTGGGCGGCACCACGCGACCTCTGGTGGATGCGGCGCGCGCGACCGCCGTGCCGGGTCCCCGACACCGAGCGGCGCGCCTTATCCACCCTACAACGGAGCCGGTTTCGTAGGGTGGATAAGCGCAGCGCATCCACCATCGGCCTCGCTGCCGACACGCTGTTGGCGGCGGCCACCCAAATTTGGAATTGCTGCGGTTGATCGCGGTGCCTTGATTGGGCTGGTTACTATCGGTTACGGTTGGCGAGCCTCCGCCCCGTGCCCGGACCTCCGCCAAGTGACCCACACCCTTTCCCCCGGAGCACCCACGATGACAGCAGACATTGAAAGCCTGGTCCTGGAACACCTGCGAGCGATTCGCGCAACCCAGACCGACCACGGGGAACGACTCACGAGCATCGCGCTAAACCTTGCCATGCTCGGGCAGCAAGTCGGCGCCCTGACAACGGCGGTTTACTCGGGCAAATCCGACCTGGAAGGACTGCGGCGCCGTGTCGAGCGGATTGAACGGCGCCTTGAATTGACCGATGGCTGAGGACATGAACACCTTCATTCTTGACACCCTGGCCTATGCCGAAACGCTCAAAGCGGGCGGGTTCAGCGAGCAACAAGCCGTAACCCAGGCCCGTGCCCTGGCGGAAATCCTTGATCGACAAATGGCGATCAAGGCCGAAGTTGCCGAGCACGAGAACGCGCTGCGTCGCGATATTGAAGCCTTGCGAGTGGAGCTTAAGCGCGACATTCGAGAATCGGAGTTGGGCCTAACGGCGAAGGTCGCCGAGACGAAAGCCGACTTGACCCGCTGGGTTATTGGCGTGGGCTTTCTGCAAACGACCATCATTATTGGCGTCTTGCTGAAGGTCGCGAAGCTGGTTTGACACGAGAGCAGGCCTCGATCGAGATTCCGGCCGCTTGGGTTCGCCGGATGCGTAGTCAGGCCATCCTGGCCTGACACCGTCAGGGCTGGAAGCCCTGACTACGCAAGCCATTGGCCGAAATACGATCAAGGCCCCAGAACGGGCGGCCCCTTCACCGCCCTGACCTAGTACCCCGTTCCAACTTAAGCCGCGGCGTCATTCCGGCAGGATGCCGGAATCCAGTGCCATGGGTTGCGCAGTGGTTGCGCAAACGAAAACGGCCTAGACATTTTGATTCTAAGCCGTTGTTTTATTGGAGCCGGCGAGAGGATTCGAACCCCCGACCCGCTGATTACAAATCAGCTGCTCTACCAACTGAGCTACGCCGGCGTCTGGCTGGAGTCCGCGGGGCGTTTCGCCTCCGCGGAGTGTAGAGTGTACCGCGTTGCGGGCGCCGGGCGAAGGGTTTCGCGACCAGCAGTTCCAATTTTGGGTGGCTGCCCGCCGACAGCGTGCCGGCAGCGAGGCTGATGGTGGATGCGCTGCGCTTATCCACCCTACAAAACCGGCCCGCTGTAGGGTGGATAAGGCGCGCCGCTCGGTGTCAGGGACCCGGCACGCCGGTCGTGCGCGCCGCATCCACCAGGGGGGCTGCGCGATGCTGCCCAAATTTGGAATTGCTGGCGACCCGGGGGGCTGAAATTTGTCGGCGGCGCCCGAATGATCTAGCCTCCGCGAGCACTGTCGCGTCCAACATCCAGCCGGGCACCGCGCCCCACCAAGGTCCACATGAGCCTGTTGCATACCGCCACGACCGACTTCCATGCGCCTGGTCTGACGTCCGCCCGTGCCGACCTGGTCGGCGCACTGCGTGATTTCCTCCCGGCCGATGCCGTGCTGGAGCAGGAGGAGCAGGTGCGGCCCTATGAGTGCGACGGGCTCTCGGCCTATCGCCAACTGCCGCTGCTGGTGGTGCTGCCGCGCACGGTCGCGGAGGTCCAGCGGATCCTGCGGCTGTGTCACGAACAGCAGGTGCCGGTGGTGGCACGGGGGGCCGGGACCGGACTGTCCGGGGGCGCCCTGCCCTTGAGCGATGGCATCGTGCTGAGTCTGGCGCGGTTCAACCGCATCCTGGAGCTGGACCCGGCGGCGCGCCTGGCGCGGGTGGAGCCGGGGGTGCGCAATCTGGCGATCAGCGAGGCCGCGGCGCCTCACGGGCTTTACTATGCTCCGGACCCCTCGAGTCAGATCGCCTGCACCATCGGCGGCAACGTGGCGGAGAACTCGGGCGGGGTGCACTGCCTCAAATACGGGCTGACGGTGCATAACGTCCTGGGCATCAAGTTCGTCACCATGGAGGGCGAGTTGATCGAGCTCGGCTCGGCGGCGCCCGACGCGCCGGGGTATGACCTGCTGGCGCTCTATATCGGTTCGGAGGGGATGCTGGGCGTCACGGTGGAGGTCACGGTCAAGCTGCTGCCCGTGCCGGAACGGGCCCAGGCGCTGCTCGCCGCCTATGACGATGTGGAGCGCGCCGGCCACGCGGTGGGCGAGATCATCGCGGCCGGGATCATCCCGGCGGGGCTGGAGATGATGGACGGGCCGGCGATCAAGGCGGCCGAGGCGTTCGCCCATGCCGGCTATCCGATCGACGCGGCGGCCATCCTGATCTGCGAGATCGACGGCACCGAGGCCGAGGTGGCTGAGTTGGCTATCCAGGTGCGCGACCTGTTGCTGGCGAGCGGGGCGACCGAGGTGCGGACCTCGCGCGACGACGCCGAGCGGCTGCGGTTCTGGAAGGGGCGCAAGTCGGCCTTCCCGGCCGTGGGGCGCATCTCCCCCGACTATTACTGCATGGACGGCACTATCCCGCGCCGCGCCCTGCCGGAGGTGCTGCGCCGCACGGCGGAGTTGTCGGTGCAGTATGGTCTGGCGGTCGCCAATGTCTTCCACGCGGGAGACGGGAATATGCACCCATTGATCCTGTTCGATGCCAACAAGCCCGGCGAACTGGAGCGCACCGAGGAACTGGGCGGGCGCATCCTGGAACTGTGCGTGGAGGTCGGCGGCACCATCACCGGCGAGCACGGGGTCGGCATCGAGAAGATCAACCAGATGTGCGTGCAGTTCAGCCCGGCTGAATTGGCCCAGTTCCATGCGGTCAAGCACGCCTTCGATCCGGAAACACTGCTCAATCCGGGCAAGGGCATCCCGACCCCAAAGCGCTGTTCGGAATACCGACAGTTGCCCGATCGGGGGCATCGGCATGCGGACTGACCGACTGCATTGGAACCATTGATGCCGACTGACCCCGATCGTCTGATCAGCCCGCTGGCCGCGGGCGACGACAGTGCCCTGGACCGGGCGATCCGCCCACGTCGGCTGGCGGACTACGTGGGCCAGCCGGCGGTCCGCGAGCAGATGGAGATCTTTATCGGTGCCGCGCGCGCCCGGCGCGAGGCGCTGGATCATGTCCTGATCTTCGGGCCGCCGGGGCTCGGCAAGACCACGCTGGCCCACATCATCGCGCACGAGATGCAGGTCAACCTGCGCCAGACCTCGGGGCCGGTGCTGGAGAAACCGGGTGACCTGGCCGCCCTGCTCACCAACCTGGAGGCCGGGGATGTGCTGTTCGTCGATGAGATTCACCGGCTGAGCCCGGTGGTCGAGGAGGTGCTCTACCCGGCCCTGGAGGATTTTCAACTCGATATTATGATCGGCGAGGGGCCGGCCGCCCGCTCGATCAAGCTCGACCTGCCGCCCTTCACCCTGGTCGGCGCCACCACGCGCGCCGGACTCCTGACCTCGCCGCTGCGCGACCGTTTCGGGATCGTCCAACGGTTGGAGTATTACTCGGCGGAGGATCTCACCACCATCGTGCGCCGGTCCGCCGAAATCCTGGCCATCCCCACCGAACCGGATGGCGCCGCCGAGATCGCCCGCCGCTCGCGCGGCACCCCGCGCATCGCCAACCGACTGCTGCGTCGTGTGCGCGATTTCGCGCAAGTGCGCGCCGATGGGCAGATCACCGTCACAGTCGCCGACCAGGCACTGGCTATGCTTAAGGTGGATGCGCTGGGCTTCGATCACATGGACCGGCGATTGCTGGCGGCGGTGATCCAGCGGTTCGACGGCGGACCCGTAGGGGTGGAAAGTCTGGCCGCGGCGATCGGTGAGGAGCGCGGCACCATCGAGGACGTGCTGGAGCCCTATCTGATCCAGCAAGGCTATCTGATGCGTACTCCGCGCGGTCGCATGGCGACCCAGGCCGCCTACCTGCATCTGGGTCTGCCCGCCCCGGTGCGGCCGAACGCAAGCCTGGGTCCGGCGATTGCCGACCTATTTGCCAATGCAGAGGATTGAGCGGCGACGATGGACGCAGACCCAGCCCGCTGCCAACAATGCGTCAATTTAAAAAATTGAGGTTCACTCAGTTATGTTCGCACAGCAAACTCGCTTTCCCATGGTCCTTTACCCGACGCCCATCGCCAATCCCTGGGAGGCGTGGCGCCTCGGCTGGATGGTTTCGCAGTTCTGGTTGACCGCCGCGCAGAAGGTTCTCAACCAGGGCGGCTGGTTGACCGGCACTGATTCGACCAGCAGGTCCGTGCGCGAATGGCAGCGCCTGTGGAGCGAGACCATGAGCGAGAACATTGGGGCCGCCATGGAATGGCAGCGGGCCGGCAGCGACCTGCTGCTCGCCCGGCTTGACGTGGCGAAAGACGATGGGCGATAGCCAAAGCTCAGCATCCGGGACTATTACGCACAAGACGGCCTTCCAGCCGCTCGGAACGCGATCGGACAACAGGGGAAGCGGGTCCAGCCGGACGGCCTCAGAGTGACCCCGATACCCCGATAGGGCATTCGATACCGCAGGCAGGTGGCGAAATCCACTACGATGAAGCATCAAAGACCTGCATAGTGCCGTTCCAACTCATGCAAATCCTTTTCCCTGCCGGCCAGACCGGTAGCCGGTAGCGCCCGGGAAGATCGAGGCTCCCCTCGGCCGGCTGTCGCAAGAAGCGGCCTTGACCTTCAGCAATTCCGTGCTAAGCTCTTTCGCATAATTAAGAATATCGATTGTCGCGGTTTATTACCGATGCGGGTGCGTCTCCCGCAAGGATCCGGCAAACCACATAAAGATGTGCCAGGAGGCGTCACCACGTGATCAGCAACAGTTTCTCCCCGAGCAGCGAGGCCGGACAAAGTGTCTGGCTCGCCAATTTTTCGCTGAAGTTCCCGGCCCATGGTCCGGTGTGCAGGATCGGTGCCGATGAGATCACCAGCACCGTCGGCGAGGTTGATTATTACGTCTGGATGCTCCAATGTTGGCATCCCGCCATCCAGCGCCACGCCAAGGAGGCCACCGCGTACAAATTGTTAATGGGCAGCGCCAGCCAGGGTTCGCCGCTGTCGCAATTCGCACAATTTCCCGACCCGCCGCCCCTGCCCGGCATCCCGAAACGTCTATTCAACCTAATCACACACTTCAAGGGCAGTGCCAGCGATAACGAGTCGAGCGGCCATGATCTGGACATGACCGCTACCCCCGACGCTACCGAGCATCCAATCCTCGAGTTGACCGTCACGACCGGGCTCGGCACCGCCGGCCCCAATAGCGTATTGATTTCAAAAAATACGGCCACGACCGCGTCTGGATCGAGTTCCGCACCAACGGGGGCATTAGGCCTTCCTCGCCATCGATACCGTCAAGACTTAATCTTGATGAGCGCCCGTTCGGTCTCGGCAACACCCACGAGACCCTCGATATCAACCGATATTTATTAGGATACACTTTATGCGTATGCCACTTCAGCTCGTCCATTGCTCACCACTCGGCATCCAACCGCCGACCGCTGCACTCCTTTTGCTCTGCTTACTGCCGACACCTCCGGCGCTGGCTCAAGAGCAATCTATGATCCTTCTGCCACCGCATACCAATAACCGTGCCTTTGCCGTCATACGGGAAGCAGTACCAATCAGTGATTTTAGGTCGGATTCCTATCCCGATGAGACACAAGATTTCACAGCCAAGTTCAAGGTCGAACAGACGCTTGTCGGATGGACGGAGTACAACCCATCGACATGTCAGGTCGTGGACACGGGCGCTTGGACGATCATCACCGAACCAAACTACGGCCCAAACCGCTTCGGTATCGAAAACCGTACCGTTTCCAGCGGCCCGTGCGCAGGGCAGACTTGGCCTTTCAATTTTTCATACTATACTTGGACGGATAAAGACTCCATGGACCCGGACGATCTCTTCTCCTTGCGCTGGCACACGGCGGATGGCTTGTTCGCCGAGACCGGCGACTGGCTCGCGAAGGTTGCAGATCCGGAGTACATTGGCGATGTTCCAGGACGCAGGCTTGGGATCTACATTGAGGGGCATGTCGGATTATGGACAGGCAGTCAGGTGCTCGAAATGGATGGCAAGCAGATGGTGTACAAGACGATCGACGCCTTCAAGGAGGAGACCGATTACTATGGAGCCAAGGCCAGGGGCAAATTGAACCGCCGTGGCATACTGGGGGCGGCGCTCGCTCAGAAGCAGTATAATCCGACTTACACCATTTTTGCCAAGTACATCATAGGTGGAATAGCCGCGGGCAAGAAATTCAACGAGGCCACTCAGAAATGGGAGAATGTCGGCAAGACGTTTCCCGGCGTATTTCGATGTGACTCCCTCGTGAACTATGCTTATAAGTACGGAGATGGTAGCTATATCAGAAACATGACCGAGAAAAGCGTTCGTCGATGGGAAGCACAGGGAGAGTACTACAATCGGACAGAAGGTTCGGGTTCCGAGGGTCTTACGCCCAACTTGCTTTATAATACGCTCCCGGACAAACGATGATTATGCACAGCCGCAAACCAGGTGCCTCGACCTTGCTCCGGATCGGTGTCATCTTGGCCTCTATTGCACTGCTTTTGGTGACTGGCTTATTTCTTTCGGCACGACATCCGGAAATGAGGCAAGCTGATCCCCTCGCTGGTTCCGAAGGAGCCAGGTCATTGCCCCGCTCCGGCGCCCCCAATGTAGCACCGGCGCCCGTGACCGCCGCCAACATGAGCCAAGACCTTCCGGTCACCGCAGCGGAGACCGTTAAGTCGCGGCCGGTACAGGGCGAGACGAGACCGGGGTCCGCGGAGACGGTGGCCGACTTCCAGATCGCGTTCAAACATGAGTTGCTGAGCGGAATCCGGGACGGCTTCGCGTCCGACTCCCTTGAGCGCCTGACCGACGAGTTTGCCGCGGCTAAGCTTTCGGCCGCAGAGAAACAGTCGATGCTCTGGGAACTACGCTCCGCAACACCAGACCCCGACTCGCGCATGGTGATTTATGACATCATCGAGCGCATCGGCGCCGAAGCCATCGTAGGCACCATCGTGGCGGATTTCGGCAAAGTCGCCTCGCCTGAAGAGCAGGCCCGGATACTGGTTTTGCTCGACCGCTCGCTCGATGTATCGGACAGCGATCTCGTCATACCGGCACAGCGTGCGATGCTGGAGCAGAATACCAGAGAGATACTCGATCTGTTCAAGGATCAGCTTCGGCAGCTCGGGTCGGACTCTCCAGTGTTCCATAGGGCAGTGCAACTGCTACCGAATCTCGCATCGAGCGAAGACGCAACTGAAATCTACGACGGCTTGCTGAAAAGCGGAACCATCTCTCAGGACACATACTTCGACGCCATGTCGCGAGTGGTGTTGTCCGAGGAGTCGGTGATGGTCCAGGCGGCACCCGAACTGTTGTCGCGGCTCGCCCGTGAAAGCGAGCCAATTCGATCTGCCGTCAATCCCAAGATATATGAAGGAGTCAAAGTCATCTGCGCGGGCGATAAGCCCGTTCCGGAAGAGATCAAGAGCTATATCGAGGCGCAACGGCCAGCGGAGTACAGCCCCGCGGCCGGCGAATATCTGGACTGGTCGATCAGCTATTTCAACTGGCTTCAAGCCATGGAAACCATCGGTCACGCTGAGGCTGCCACCGTAACCAACGCGAGCCTGCCCCCTATTGAGCGTGCATTGCTGGTCGCCTATCGTCCCGGCAACCTCTCCGACGTATCTGAAGATGAATTGCTCGCACTTCAGAACCAGATGCGAGTCGCATCGCGAGCCTTTCCTCAGGAATCTCCCCATCGCGGCCTGTTCGACGACGCTGTCGCGATCCTAGAGGAACAAATCGAGAGTATATCAGAAAGTGCAAAGGGGCCAGCACCCGTTGCCGATGAACAATAATAACGGATAGGCCATTTTAACTCCTGAACCGAAACAAGCGCCGGGACAAGCCCGCAGTGAATCGCCGCCAGTCACGCCCGCACCACCGCAATGCACCGACCCTGAGGGCTCAATAGCTCGGTGTGGACAGTGCGCTCGGCAATCGGCGGCTGACCCGAGCGGCGGTCGAAGAGCACCAGCCAGCCGCTGTCCAAACCCAATCCGGCCAGATAACCGTCCAATTGCACCAGCCCTTCGGGCAGCGGGTCGGAAGCGCCGTCGCGCCAGACCTTGAGTTCCATCCCGAGCGTTACCCTGCCGTAACGCAGACACAGGTCCATGCGGCCCGAACCGATCGCGTATTCACGCTCCAGGGTGCCGCCGCCGTTGATGACGCGATGCAGGAAGGCCATCAGCACCAGGTGCGGGGCTATCTCGTGATAGGGCGCGCTGCCCAGGAGCGGCTGGCCGTGTTGGCGCCAGAAGGCCAGGAAGGCGTCCAGCAGACGGGCCGGGTTGAGGGTGGCGTCGGCATTCAGCCAGGTCGGGGCGATGCGCGGCAGGGTATCCTGCGTACCGCCGGCCAGCGCGCGCGGCAGCACCTCACGGTAGATGGGGTTGGCGACCACCAGCCCGCCGCCGTCATCGCGCCGCAGCAGCCCCAGGTCCACCAGATATTGGCGGTCGTCTTCCGGTACCGCGTCCATCAGGGTGCCCGCCAGCATCGGTTCGATCACCCGGCGTACCCGCTCCTCGCGCAACTTGTCGGCCAATTGATCCAGATGGGTGACCCGGTTGAGGATTAGATACTCCTTGGCCTGATCGATCAGATCCAGGGTCACCGGCCGGGTGCGGTCGCGTCCTGCCGGCATCCGGAAACAGGTGTGATAGGCCAGGGCATTGACCAGCCAGGGTTGGCCCAGGGTCAGGTCCCACACCCGCGCCAGCGCCTCGGGGGTGAAGACCTGTCCGGTCGCGGCGGTGTGCTCACCGAGCAGCGTCCCCACCTCGGCCGCCGTGAAGTCGCCCAACCGCAGCGATTCGGCCTTGATGTTGAAGGCGCTGCCGCCGGTGATGAGAGTGGACTCCGAACGGGCATGAATCCGGTAGTCGCGCAGATCGCGCACCCCGCACAGGATGACGGTATGCGCAAAGGCCGTCGGCCGCTGCGGGTAGCCGGAGCGCAACTGGCGCAGCAGCGCGATCAGAGTGTCGCCGATCAGGGCATCGACCTCGTCGAGCATCAGCACCAGCGGTGTGGGGCTGTTCAGACTCCAGTGTTCGAGCAGACCGGTCAGCACGCCGTCGGCCCCGCGCGTCTGCCAGGCATCCTCGGTCCAGGGATGCAGGCGGGTATCGCCGATATAGAGCCGGGCGGCGGCTTCAATGGTGCCGCAGATGGTTCGCATTCCTCGGGCGACATCCTCGCGCGCGGTCTGCGCACCTTCCAGATTGGCATAAACGGCCCGGTAACGTCCCTCCCGATTCAAATACTCCATCAGCGCCAGCAGACAGGTGGTCTTGCCGGTTTGACGCGGGGCGTGCAGCAGGAAGTATTTCTTCTGGTCGATCAGCCCCAGGACCTCGTCCAGATCCCAGCGGCGCAATGGCGGCAGGCAGTAGTGATCCGCGGACCGGACCGGACCCTCGGTGTTGAAGAAGCGCATGGCATCACTCGTGAGCGGCAGGGACGGAATCAGCTTATCACGGCCACCTGGCGACCTTGCTCATCGTTCCGGCCAGCGTCTGCCGAGGCCCTGGGCGAAAATCTAATCCACAGATGACCACAGATGTTCTTCTTCATCTGTGTTCATCTGTGACATCTGTGGACAAATCCGGCTGATCCCCGTGGTCGGAACGGCGATCGTGGCCTATGGATGCAACACGGCGCGGCCTTGGGCCACATCGCTGTAACGCAAAGCCGCCGGGACGTGCGAAAATGCAGTTCAAGACGAGGGACTGGTGCCATCCGGCACGAACACCCCCAGGCTGCCCCCGGCGGCGCCGCTGATTGTCCGTAACCGCCTGACAAAAGGCCGCTCGCCCCATCCTCGCCAGCAAAGTCCCCCTATTTCCGGTTAAGCTCCGCGCCCTGACCAAGACCGACCTGGCTGCCGGTGCCGGCCCGAACGCCGGAGCCAATTGCAAGAGAAGCGCCGATGAGTTCCGATCTTTCCCTGTTGAACCTGATCCTGCACGCGAGTTTCGTGGTGCAGTTGGTGCTGTTGGTGCTGGTGCTGGCGTCCGTCACGTCCTGGACGATGATCCTGGACCGCGGGCGGGTGCTCGGTCAGGCCCGCAAAAGCGCCAATGATTTCGAGGAGCGCTTCTGGTCCGGCGGGGATCTCAGTGCGCTCTACAAGGATCTCAGCGCCGACGAGAAGGGCAACCTGGGGCTGGCGACCATCTTCCGCGCCGGTTTCAAGGAGTATGTCCGGCTGCGCAAGGTCGACGGCAACGACATGATGGCGGTGCTGCAGGGTGCCGAGCGCTCCATGCGGGTGGCGCTGAGTCGGGAGATGGACCGGCTGGACACCAACCTGCCCTTTCTCGCCACGGTCGGCTCGACCAGCCCCTATGTGGGTCTGTTCGGCACCGTGTGGGGCATCATGCACGCCTTCCACGCGCTGGGAAATGTCGATCAGGCGACCCTGGCGCTGGTCGCCCCCGGCATCTCGGAGGCCCTGGTCGCGACCGCGATCGGTCTGTTCGCCGCCATCCCGGCGGTCATCGCCTATAATCGCTACTCCAATCAGGTGGAGCGGCTCAACAACCGCTACGAGGAGTTCATGGAGGAATTCTCCACCCTGTTGCAGCGCCAGGGCCGCGGCTGACCGAATCATGCTGAAACGCGTCCGCCGCCACCGCCGCCGACCCATGTCCGACATCAACGTGGTGCCCTACATCGACGTGATGTTGGTGCTGCTGGTGATCTTCATGGTCACCGCCCCGCTGATCACCCAGGGCGTCAAGGTCAACCTGCCCCAGGCCAAGGCCAGCGGCATTCCAAGCCCCACCGTGGAGTCGGTGATCATCACCGTCGACCAGTTCGGCGACTATTACATCGATATCGGTGAGGATAAGCACCAACCGGCCACCGAGCGCATCATCGCCGAACGCGTGCGCACGGTGCTGGAGTACAAACCCGAGACCCCGATCCTGGTGCGCGCCGATAAGGAGGTTCCCTACGAGAAGGTCCTGTGGGCGATGGTGGCGGCCCAGTATGCCGGGGCGACGAACGTGGGGCTGATCACCGCCCCGCCGCTGCGCGCTGCACCCTGACCATGTGGCAAGTCCTGCGCCGCAACCCGCGCGCACTCTATTGGTCGCTGGGGCTGCACCTGCTGTTCGCCGCGCTGCTGTTCGTCAGTGTCCGGTTCATCGAGGACCCGAGCGAGGGCGGGCAGAAGCCCAAGGTGGTCCAGGCGACCATTGTGGGGGATCGTGCCCTGGAGGAGTTGACCTCCCGGCTCCAGGCCGATCAGCCACGCAAGGCCGCCGCCAAGAAGCCCCAGGAGCGGGCCCCAACGCCACCCGCGCCGGTCCCGCCTGCCGTGGACACCGCGGCAGCCGAACGCGAGGCGGAATTAGCGGCGCAGCGGCAGGCGGAACAAGCGGCACAGCGCCAGGCAGCGCTCGATGCGCAACGCCTGGCCGAACAAGAGGCCGAACAAGAGGCCGACCGTCAGGCCGCGGCAGCCGCGGCCGAGCGCGCGGCGGCAGCGCAACGCGAGGCCGAGGCGCAGGCCAGCCGTCAGGCGCAAATGCAAGCCCGCCAGCGGGCGGAAGCCCAGGCGCGCCGCGCCGCCGACCTCGCCGCCCAGGAGCGCGCCGCCGAGGAAGCACGCCGTCAGGCCGCGGAAGCCGAACGTCAGGCCCAAGCCGAGGCGCGCCGCGAGGCCGAGGCCCTGGCCAAGCGGCAGGCCGCCGAGGAACGCGAGGCGCAAGCCGCCGCCGCCAAGGCCGCGGCCGCCCAGCGCGAGGCCGAGGACGCGGCACGCCGCATGACGTCCGAACGCGAACGCATCCGCCAGGAACAGGAGCGGCTGGCCGAGGTCGAACGCCAGCGTCAGGCCGCCGCGCGGCAGCTTAACCTCCAGGCTGAAGCCGACCGCATGGCCGCGGAAGAAGAGCGGCGCCTGGCGGAGGAGGAGTTATCGCAGCGCGTCGAGGAGGAGGCACGCCTGCAGCAGCAAGAGAAGCGGCAGAACCCGGCCATGGCGGCGGCCCAGCGCACGCGCGAATCCGACCCCGACTCACAGTCATCCACTGATCAGTTCGCCAAGGAGGTGGACCGCTATATCCCGGTGATCCGGGACAAGGTCCGGCAATTCTGGGTGCGTCCGCCGGCGCTCATGGGCGAGTTGGTCACGGTGGTCTCGCTGCGCCTGATGCCGGGCGGGGACCTGATCCCGAACTCGGTCAGCGTGGTGCGCTCCAGCGGCAACACCGCTTTTGATCAATCGGTGATCGCGGCCGTTTACAATGCCTCGCCGATCCCGGTGCCCTCGGGTCCGCCCTTCGAGCGGTTCCGCGAGTTCAATCTCAAGTTTTCGCCCTGATGCGACCGTCGCTTCCGGCCATTGATTTCAGCAAGAGCATTTGCCGCAAATGAACGCTAATACTCGCGAAATAAACCATCAGGCAGAGGCTTCGATGACAGACATCGAAACCCGGCGCAATCCTTTAGCGCCCGCGCAGTCCCGGCGACCATCGGTCTTGGCGTTCATGCGCGTCTCTGTGCCGCGTGCGGTGCGACTCGTCGCCATCTTCACCGTAGGCACCCTGAATGTCCTGATGCTCCCCATGGCTGCACAGGCGCGGCTGACCATCGAGGTGACGGGCGGTGTCGAGGCCGCCCAGCCGATTGCGATTGTTCCCTTCGGCGTGTCCGATGGCCTGATCCCCAAAGAGGACGTGGCGGGCGTGATCGCCGCCGACCTGACCCGCAGCGGCAAATTCCGGCCCATGCCCACCCGCGACATGCTCGCCATGCCCAGCACCCCGGCGGAGGTCGACCTGCGTGACTGGAGTCTGCTCAATATGAACAACCTGGTGATCGGCCGGGTGGAGCAGGAAGGCGAGGGCTATCGGGTGAGCTATGTCCTCTATGATGTGTTTCGCGGCAACCAGATCGGCTCGGCGAGCCTGAGCACCACCGCGGGCGGTCTGCGTCTCACCGCGCATCGCATCGCCGATCAGATCTACGAGAAGCTCACCGGTGCGCCCGGCGTGGCCGCCACCCGGATCGCCTACATCACCTCCAACGGCCGCGGCGAGAACCAGACCGTCACCCTGCGCGTGGCCGATGCCGACGGGTACAACCCCCAAACCATCGTCTCGTCCAACGATCCGCTGATGTCGCCGGCCTGGTCACCCGACGGGCGGCGACTGGCCTATGTCTCGTTCGAGAACCGGCGCGCCGCCATCTATGTGCAGGATCTGGCCAGCGGCCGACGCGATCTGGTCGCTAGCTTTCCGGGCATCAACGGCTCGCCGGCCTTCTCCCCGGACGGCCAGCGGCTCGCCATGACCCTGTCAAAAGACGGCAATGCCAACATCTATACCCTTGATCTGATTAGCCGTGAACTCACCCAACTGACCGATCACTTCGCCATCGACACCGAGCCCGCCTGGTCCCCGGACGGCAGTCAGATTCTCTTTACGTCCGACCGCGGCGGCAGCCCGCAGATCTACCGCATGGCGGCGAGCGGCGGCGCGGCTGAGCGCATCAGCGCCGAGGGCGACTACAACGCCCGCGCCTCCTATGCGCCGGACGGCAAGTCGATCACCATGGTGAGCCGGGTCAACGGCCAGTTCCGCATCGCCGTGCTGGACTTGCAGCGCGGCTACACCCGTGTCTTGAGCAACGGCAGTCTTGACGAGTCGCCGAGCTTCGCCCCGAACGGCAGCATGGTGATTTACGCTACGATTGCCGGTGGACGCGGGGTGCTTGCGGCAGCCGCCGTGGAAGGCGGCGGCAATCAGCGCCTGTCCCAGGACGCCGGCGAGGTGCGCGAACCGGCTTGGTCGCCGATGATGAAGTGAGGATCTCCCCCGTGATACCGACTCTGAACCTGTTCTCCCGCCCGCGAATGCTCGGCACCGCCGCCATGGCAGCCGCCTTGTTGTGCGTCGGTTGTGCGACGACCGCGCCGCCACCGCCGGATACGCAACCGGCGCCGACCAGCGCGCGACCTCTGCTCCCGCCGACCGCGGCGACCAGCCCGGCACCCAACCCGGAGCCCCAGCGGCCGACCTATCGCGGCCCCTGGGAGGACCCATCCAACCCGCTCTATCAGCGCACCATTTACTTCGACTACGACAGCGCCGAGATCAAGCCCCAGTACCTGGACGTGATCCGCACCCATTCGGCCTATCTGGGAAGCACAACCAGCCAGCGCGTCACCCTGGAGGGCAATACGGACGAGCGTGGGACCCGTGAATACAATCTGGCGCTGGGCGACCAACGCGCCGAGTCGGTGCGCCAACTCATGCTCGCCGAGGGCGTGACCCAGGGACAACTGACCACCCTGAGCTATGGCGAGGAACGCCCCGCGGACCCCGGCCATAACGACAACGCCTGGCGGTTGAACCGACGGGTGGTGATCCAGTATTAATGCCCACAATCTCGCTGACGAACGAGTCAGCAATAAGTTAAACAAGGAATACAAACGTTGTCGTAATCGGATAAGCAATTCAAGTTTGGCATGAGGGCCTTGATCGGTCCGGTCGCAAGAACACTGGAGGCCGAGGCTTTACCGTGAAAGTCGCGCAGCGAGCCTGTGGGAACGGCGTCCCGCCGCGATGGGGCCGGGCGCGTCGCCGCAGCGATCGAGATCACCGCGGCACCGATCGCGGCGGGACGCCGCTCCCACGGGGGACAGGCATCATCCGGGGTGGCTTTTAGATTATTTCTTACTTACTTCTAACATTTTACCAATGGTTGCAACGAACACTATGCGCTACGCACCCTCTGCCCTGCTCCTGATTGCCGCGGTTGGCGCAGCCACTGTCGGTGCCGCCGACACCTTCATTGAGGACCGCCTGGCGCGCATCGAACGGATCATGGAGAACCAGAGTGCCTCCGGACTCATGCTCCAGCAGCAGCAACTCCAGCAGGAGTTGCAGGAGCTGCGCGGACTCGTGGAGACTCAGCAGTTCGAGATCCAGAAGCTCCAGCGGACGCTGCGCGACCAGTATCTGGACATCGATGCGCGGCTGGGACCCGGCAAGGACGGCACCGCCCCCGCCAATGCCGCCGCAACGCCCGGTACCCCCGAGGCCACGGGAACGCAAGGAACAGTCGCCCAACCGGGCGGCGCGATCAATGCCGCCGGCACGGAGCTCAAGCCTCCGGTCGGCAGCGAGGAACCGGCACCGGTGACGGCCCCGGTCCCCTCTTCCCCGCGCGCGGTGGGCATTCCTTCGCTGCCCAGTCCGGAGACCACGGGCGTCAGTGAGCGCGATGCTTACGGCACCGCTTTCGATCTGCTGAAACAGCGCAACTACCCGCAGGCTGTCGAGGCGTTCAATGAAGTCCTGCGGGCCTATCCGCAAGGCCAATTTACCGACAATGCCCGTTACTGGCTGGCCGAGACCTATTACGTGCAACGCAACTACCCGGCGGCGTTAGCCGAGTTCGACCGACTGGTGCAATTGCACCCCACCAGCGCCAAGGTCCCAGGGGCCTTGTTGAAGATCGGCTATATCCAATACGAGCAGGAAGCCTGGGACCAGGCGCGCACGGCACTCAAGCAGGTCATCGCCAAGTACCCGGACAGCACCGAGGCACGCCTGGCCCAGGGACGGCTGGCGAAGATCGCACGGGAGCCGAAGGCAGGCGATTCGGCCATCCGCTAAGCCGGGGTGGCAATGCGGGATGCGAGTCGGGGGCTCGCCGACCAACACGTTTGGAGTCCAAGGCTTCAGCCTTGGCCTGCCGATCCAAGACTAAGGCGATTTCCGACAATAACGATGCGCTCCCGCATCCGCCCCGGCTCCAATCCGCGCCCCGGCAAGGCGCTTCAGCTCGGTGCTGTCAAGGATCAGCCCCACCCGCCCATCACCAAGCACCGTGGCGGCGGAGACTCCGGGGACCTTGCGGAAGTTACCCTCCAGACCCTTGATGACGATCTGCTGCTGGCCGAGCAGCTCGTCGACCAGCAGTGCGACGTCGCCGTCGTCCACCTCACAGATCACCAACAAGGGCCGCCCCTGCGCCGCATCATCGGGGCACTGACCCAACAGTGACGCCAGCCGCACCACCGGCAAATGGTGGTCGCGTACGCGGTAGACCTCCAAACCGCCAGGCAGCAGGCGCAGCCGCGTGGGGTCCAACTGCACCGTCTCCACGATGGAGACCAGCGGCAGGATGTAGACCTGCGCGCCGACACGGATCAATTGGCCGTCCAGAATGGCCAATGTCAGCGGAATCCGGATGGTGAAGCGCGTCCCCTGGCCGGCCGCTGTCGCCAACTCCAGACGCCCGCCCAGGGACCGGATGTTGCGCTCCACCACATCCAGACCGACCCCGCGCCCGGACAGATCCGTCACCGTACCGGCGGTCGAGAGACCCGGATGACAAAGCAGGCGCAACAGGTGCTCGACATCCTGTGACTCGGGTCCAGTGATCAGGCCCAGTGCGCGACCGCGGGCGAAGACCGCCGACTCATCGATCCCCGCCCCATCATCGCCGATTTCGATAAACACGCTGCCGCCCCGATGGGAGGCGGCCAGACGTAAGGTACCGATCGGCGGTTTGCCACGCGCGGCGCGCACCTGCGGCGGTTCGATGCCATGATCCATGGCATTGCGCAACAGGTGGGTGAGCGGATCGGCCAAGAGTTCGGTCAAGCGCTTGTCCAGTTCGGTCTGCTCACCCTCGATCCGAAAATCCACCGGCTTGCCGAGGGTCTGCGCCAGGTCATGGACCAGACGCGGAAAACGGTTGAACAGGAAGCCGATCGGCAGCATCCGGATCGCCAGCACATGTTCCTGCAAATCGCGGGTGTTACGCTCCAACTGGGCCATGCCCTGGCGCAGTGACTCACCGGTCGGCCCCGCCGCGCCGGCGGCCAGCCGCAGCAACATGGATTGGGTGATGACCAGTTCGCCGACCAGATCGACCAGGGCGTCGATCTTTCCGGTGCTCACCCGGATCGAGCCGTCGCGGACCGCCGCCGGTTGCTGAACTGGATCAGCGGCGTACTGAGCTGCATCTGCCGTGGAATCGGCGGCTGAGATCCGCTCCGGATCCCGATCCGCCGGCCCCGCCGACCGGTCGACGACAGGCTCGCCCGTCGGCGCTGCCACGACCGCCGATGGGATCAAGTCCAGATCGCAGGCGTCGGCCACCCAGGCAAAGACTTCACGCAGGTCGTTCTCACCCGGATCAGCATCCAGATCAAGGATCCACGAAAGATGGCACTCCTCCACCACCAGATCAGTCAGGGTCGGTAACTGGTCAAGTTCAGCATGCACCCGCAATGGACCGAACCGGGCCAATTCCCGCACCATCAGAACCACGTCATTCCCCTTGGTTAGCAGGTCCCGATGCGGTCGGAAGCGGATGCGCCAGCCCGCCGCGGGCGGCGTTGTCGGGGGGCTGTCTGGTGCGGCGGCCGGAGCCGGCTGCGCCGCCACCGTCGCCGGGGCCGGCCGACCCGGCGCGGTATCCGTGGGGGCCGTCGCCGCGGCGGTCGGGTCCGCCTGCTCCAGCAGACCGCGCAGCGCCAGATCGGCGTCGGCCAGCCCCTCCGGGCCCGGCTGGTCGCCCGCGTGCAAGGCCCGGAGCATCGTGCGCGCCGCATCGACCGCCTTGAGCAGGATCGCAATCAAGTCCGTATCCAGGGGCCGCTGACCGTGGCGAACCTGATCCAGCAGGGTCTCCATCCGATGGGTGAACTCGGTGAGTCCCTTGAAACCGAAGGTCGCGCTGCCGCCCTTCATCGAATGGGCGGCGCGGAACAAGGCGTTGATGGCGTCCATATCGACGATCCGCCCGGCGGCGGCCACCAGAATCGACTCCATGGTGTCGATTGCCTCAAAGCTCTCCTCAAAGAAGAGCCCCTGGAACTGACGCAGATCGAGGCTCATCGCAACACGCGCCGCAGGGCCGCGAGCAGGCACTCCGGGTCGAATGGCTTGACCATCCAGCCGGTCGCACCGGCGGCGCGGCCACCGGCCTTTTGCTCGGGCGAGTCCTCGGTGGTCAGGGTCAGAATCGGGATGTGACGATACGCGGGCAGCGCACGCAGAGCACGGATCAGGCCGATCCCATCCAATCCAGGCATGTTCACGTCCGTGATCACCAGACCGAAACGCTCCCGCCGGGCCAGCGCCAGCGCCTCGTCGCCATCGCACGCACAACTGACCTGATAACCGCCCGCCCGCAGGGTCAGGGCGACCAGTTCGCGCATGGCGCGGGAATCATCGACGGCGAGTATGTGATACATGGACGGTTCGGAGATTGACGATGGCACAAACGTGGTTATAGTCCCTTCGCGCGCCCGCCGCCATGGCATGACGCATCCCGCGGCGCTGCCCGCGTGAACCCGCGACCGATTGGAGATCCGCTTGCCGGCCGAGCCATACCCGCAGACCGTCGCTCCCCCCGCCGCGCCGCGCCATCCGCGGGTGGCGGGGTCGGACCGGTTGCGGCGACTGCTGCCGGGTGGATGCCGACGCCAGATGGTCGAACTGGGCCTGTTGTTCATCGCCTGCGCCTATGGCGTTGGCGCGGCAGTCGGTTTGCCGCTGTATGGCGACGGCGCCTACTACTTCTTTCGCATTGTCGTCGATGGGACACCCGATATCCCGAATTTCCGCTATGCCGCGGTGTTGCCGCAACTCCCGACCCTGGCGGCAACCTGGCTGAGTACCGATATCAACCTGCTGCGTCATTGCTTTTCAATGAGCTACGCCGCGCTGCCCGTCCTTTCGCTGCTCGGATGCTGGATGGTCGCACGGCGCCGCGCCCCGGCTCTGATCCTGTTCCCGGCGTTGTTCTTCACCCTCAATCAGATCAACTTCTCGGCCGTGTCGGAGCTCCTGCTCTGTCTCTATCTGGCCTGGCCCTATGTCCTGCTCGCCGGTCTGTATCCACGGCACCCCGCGACCTGGTGCTACGGAGCGGCGCTGGCACCCCTGCTGCTGCTCCTGCATCCGCTGGCCTTTGGCCTGGCGTTGTTCCTCGCGGCCGCCGCGGTCAGCGCCGCCCGCTCGGCCGACGACGCGCCGCGGGTGCAGCGGGCCTGGTCGGTGATCGCGGCCGGCCTGGCCGTTTCCGGCATGTTGCGGCTTGCCTGGACGCTGATCGGCAGCAACAGCTACGAGCGTTCCTTCGCCGATGCGTCCCAGGTCGGCTACTACCTGCTGCCGACGACGCCAGGCCAGGTTGCCCTGATGGTGGCGGTCTGTGCGGCAGCGCCGGTGCTGGTCCCGCTACGCAGTCGCGGCACCGGCCGATCGATGGGCCCGTGGCTGGTGTGGCTGCTGCTGCCCGTCCTGGCCGCCTGGGTGGGTGCCGAGATTCTGGCCGGCGACGGGGTCAAGCTCAAGGCCGCGCTCATCTACCCCTTTGGGCTGTTATTTATGGGACTGGCGCTGTGGGCGGCGCGCGCATCGACCGACCGGCACCCGGCTCGGAGGCATGGATCGGGCCGACGCTACGCGCGTCCCTTCGCCGCCTGTGTGCTGGCCATCGTCCTGCTGACCCTGGCCAAGTCCGCCGCCTGGTGGACCGCGACCCGCGGTCTCATCAATGCCACCGCCAGCGCCGACGGCACCTGCCTGGTGTTCGGTCCCCAAGCACCGTACGACCTGCAATGGCCCTGGATGGCGATCATCGACAACTGGACCGCACCCATCGCCGCACTGGTGTTTCGCGGACCCTGGCCGATCCCCTTGCTGCTCCCCAAGGACGGCTGCACCCTCCTGCGACAGACCGGTACGGCATACCTGACCGCCTGGACAGGCCGCCCCGAGTCCCTGCTCACAACGCGTTTCGGTCCGCTGCGACACGCGCACGGCGAATGCGCCGGCGAACCCGGTTGCCTTGAACCGGTCGGACACCGACAATGATCGCCAGGAGGCCACTGTTGGTGCCTGCCGATTTTATCCACTGCAAGTCCGGAGACCATGCCATGTCGAACGAGGGTTATCACGAACCGGTCGATGAATTGTCCGATGAAACCAAGGATATGCATCGGGCCATCATCTCCCTGATGGAAGAACTGGAGGCCGTCGACTGGTACAACCAGCGCGTCGATGTCTGCAAAGACCCTGATCTGCGGGACATCCTGGCCCACAACCGGGATGAGGAGAAGGAACACGCGGCAATGGTGCTGGAATGGATCCGCCGCCAGGACCCGACCTTCGACAAGGAACTCAAGGACTATCTGTTCACCGACAAGCCGATCGCCCATCACGCCTGACCCGCGGATGCGCGCCCGCTGGTATAGCCTTCGTACCTGATATCCAGACAGACCCTGGTGTAGGGGCGGGTTTGAAACCAGCCCCTACGTCCGGTTATCACGTCCGAACGCTATAACATCCGTGGGCGCAACGACGCGCTCAGTGTCGGATCTAGCACCCGTTCCATCCGGCACTGTTGGATCTGATGCGTTTTCACACCCAGCGCCGCGACCCGCGCCTTGAGCATTGCCGGCGCGGCATCCCCCTCATGGCCCGGCAGAATGGTGGTGCGCACCTCTAACGGCACCCCGGCCGCGAGCAGGATTGCAAGGCTCTCCCAGGCCCGCTCCCCGGACTTGGGGACACCGGTGATGGCCGGGTAATCGTCCGGCAGGGCCTTGATGTCCAACCCCACCCAGTCGAGCAGAGGGAGTAACGCCTTGAGCCGCGCCGGATAGGCGCCCGAGGTATGCAGCCCGACCTTGAACCCGAGTGCGCGCACCTGCGCCATCGCCGCCTTCAGGGACGACTGCAAGGTGGGCTCCCCCCCGCTGAAGACCACCGCATCCAACAGTCCCCGCCGTGCTTCCAGGAACCGGCAGACCTCGGCCCAGCGGATCAGACCCGCGGCAACGCTGGGCAGTAGATGGGCATTGTGGCAGTAGCGACAGCGCCAGGGGCATCCCTGACAGAACACTACGGCTGCCAGTTCACCGGGGTAATCAACCGTGGTCAGCGGCGTCAGACCGCCCACGCGCAACGGCTCCGGCCCGATGCGGGCCGGCGGTGTCGCGACGATCCCTGATGATTCATCGACGCCCATACCGACATCCGTCAGCGTCAGGCAGCGGCTTGGTGTTGGACACGCAAGGGCGTTCCACGCGGGGTCTCGGTGAAATAGCAGCGATCCGCGTGCTCGGCGCGCTTGCCGAGATTGAAAGCGGCGACCGGGCGGTGATAGCCCATGACCCGAGTCCAGACTTCACAACGGGTGCGCTCTTCCTGATTCAGGGTCAGCATGCTCGATTCTTTCATGGTCCTAGTCTCTTGAGATTTATCGGTTGTTCCGATGGATAGTGCTCACGAACAGTCGCGTTCATTCGCCTTCTGTTGCGGCTGCATTCGCTTCCCCCTGTTTGCGCGCGATCAGTTCCTGATCGCACAGCGGGCAGAACTCGTGCTCGCCGGCGATGTATCCATGCTTGGGACAGATGGAAAAGACCGGGGTGACGGTGATATAGGGCAGCCGGAACTGAGTCAGCGCACGGCGCACCAACCGCTTGCACGCCTCGACGCTGGAGACCTGCTCGCTCATATAGAGGTGCAGCACGGTCCCGCCGGTGTAACGGGACTGGAGCGGCTCCTGCATCTCCAGGGCTTGGAAGGGGTCGTCCGTGAAACCCACCGGCAACTGCGAACTGTTGGTGTAATACGGGGTCTCTGCGGTCCCGGCCTGGAGGATGCCCGGATAGCGCTTCTGATCCTCGCGGGCGAAGCGATAGGTTGTCCCCTCGGCCGGAGTCGCCTCCAGATTGTAGAGATGACCGGTGGACTCCTGGAACTCGACCATCCGTGCGCGCACCCGGTCGAGCAGGCGGATCGCCAGCGCCTGTCCGGCGGCGGTGGTGATGTCCTCGGCATCGTGGGTGAAGTTGCGGATCATCTCGTTGATTCCGTTCACCCCGATGGTGGAGAAGTGATTACGCAGGGTCCCGAGATAGCGTTTAGTGTAAGGAAAGAGCCCGGCGTCCAGGTGACGCTGGACCACTTTGCGCTTGATCTCCAGACTGTTGCGCGCCTGGTCCAGCAAGCGGTCGAGCCGCGCCAGCAAGGCGGTCTCGTCGCCCGCGTGGAGATAGCCCAACCGCGCGCAGTTGATGGTGACCACACCCACCGAGCCGGTCTGCTCGGCTGAACCGAAGAGCCCGTTGCCGCGCTTGAGCAACTCGCGCAGGTCGAGTTGCAGCCGACAGCACATGGACCGGACCATGTTGGGCGAGAGTTCGGAATTGATGAAGTTCTGGAAATACGGCAAACCGTACTTGGCGGTCATGGCGAAGAGCCGGTCCGCGTTCTCACTCTCCCAGGGGAAATCGGGCGTGATGTTGTAGGTCGGGATCGGGAAGGTGAAGATCCGGCCTTTGGCATCCCCCGCCGTCATCACCTCGATATAGGCCCGGTTGATCAGGTCCATCTCGACCTGAAGGTCCCCGTAGGTATAGGGCTGTTCCACCCCGGCGATCACCGGCACCTGGTCGCGCAGGTCGTCCGGGCAGACCCAGTCGAAGGTCAGATTAGTGAAGGGCGTATTGCCGGTAATGAAGGTCTTGCCGTTGCGGCGTGCGACGAAGGTGCCGTTACGGGTCGTCGGGCACCAGACCTTGCCCTGGTAGGGCCGACGTTCGATGAGCTGGATATAGGTCTCGCGATTGCGGACCAGGTTTAAGACATGGACGCCCGAGTCCTCACGCGTGTAGACGCTGCTTCCGTAACCGGCCAGGGTACAAAGCGCTTGGAGTGCATCCAGGTTGTCCCGGTCGTTGGTGTAGATCCGGGTGCGGCCGTTCGGCTCAACGCTGCCGTCGCCCTTGATATAGGTGTCCAGGAAGAGCCGGATCTGGCGGACCGAGAGGGTGCGGACGACCGCCGGAACGCATTTGCGCTCCAGATGGCCCAGCACGAAGTCGCTGCCTTCCTTATTCAGGCGATAACGGTAGACGGGATAATTCGCGTAGGTTCCGGTCCTCTCCAACAGGTGGTAGGAGAGCCCCAGTTCTTCGAGCAGCCACGCGATCTCGGCGGCATTCTCCGGATTGCCGGTCGATTGGAACAGGCTGATACGGCGACGCCCGGCGCTGAAATCAAAGTTCCCCTCGGCGACTACCCAGGCCAGCAGCATCACCACCCGGTCGTCGATCTCAACCGTCGAATCCGTCTCCCAGGCGTTCGGGATGATGACCGGGGACTTGAGTGCCGCGACCGCTTCGATGTCTTCCAGGACCCACCGGTTATCGCTGTTGAAGACCTTGCGCAGGACTTTGTGTCCCGGGGTGATCCATTGCTCCTGGGTACGGTTGCGCAGAACGTACATATCGCCGTCGAAGTCATAGGACTTCACGGCCAGCGGCTCCAGATATTCCAGGCGATTATTGCGCCAATCGAAGGTCGCGATGCGCTCGCCGGCCTGAAGCTGGTCGTAGTGCTTCCAACCGTGTTCGGTCAGACACTCGGTGTGCGCATCGACACATTGGGTGCCCCACCGCGACGGCACATTGAGATTATAGATCAGCTCCTGGATGCATTGGCGAACCTCGGCATAACCGAGCCGGTCGGCGCGCACGAAGGGGGCCATGTAGGTATCGAAGCTGGAGAAGGCTTGAGCGCCCGCCCACTCGTTCTGCAAGGTCCCCAGAAAGTTCACGATCTGGCCCACCGCGCTCGACATATGCCGCGGCGGCCCCGCCTCGACACGCCCCGGCACCCCGTTCAGACCCTCGTGCAGCAGGGTGCGTAATGACCAGCCGGCGCAGTAGCCCGACAGCATGTCCAGATCATGGATGTGGATGTCGCCCTCACGATGGGCCTCGCCGATCTGCGGCGGATAGACATGCGACAGCCAGTAGTTGGCGATCATCTTGCCCGAGGTGTTGAGAATCAGCCCACCGAGCGAATACCCCTGGTTGGCGTTGGCGGCCACCCGCCAGTCGGAACGGTCCAGGTACTCGTCGATGGAGGCAGCCACGTCCACCAAAGTACGCTCATGGTCGCGCAGTCGCGAGTGCTGTTCCCGATAGACGATGTAGGAGCGCGCGGTCTCGAAATGGTTGGCGGAGATCAGCGTCTGCTCCACCACATCCTGGATACCCTCGATGTCCGGCAGCCGCCCGTTGCCGAAGCGGTGCGCCAGCACCTTGACCACTTGGGCGGTCAGGAGGCGCGACTCCATGTCACCGAACTCCCCGCTCGCCTGGCCGGCCCGCAGGATGGCGGATTCGATCTTGGCTGCATCGAAAACGACCTCCCGCCCGTCGCGTTTGAGGACGCGGGTGGGCAGGGTCGCGAGCGTGTTCGATCCTGTCCTCATGGCAGCGTTTCCCGGTGAGATACTATATTTTGTGTCGGCGAGACTTCTAGACACAGTATATAGGGGGTCGACGGTCAGGGCAAGATCGCCAGGGCAGGTTGCTCAAGGGCTCCGCAGGTGCTTGAAAACTGATGTCCGCGCGCTCCGGCGGAGCCCTGCGGTGAACCGCCGCGAGTCAGTCAAGACCTTTAAAGTCGCACCGCGACCTTGTGGGAGCGGCCTCCGGCCGCGATGGGGCGCCGTGTTGAACGCCAATGCCGCGACCCTGCGAGGCCCCATCGCGGCCGGAGGCCGCTCCCACGGAGGATGTTCTTCGTGTGGGATGGAGGCCAATCGCCTGAAGGCGAAGAATGGGGCGTCGGGCGGCGCGCTGCGCGCCGACGCCCGCCCGTTCAGATGGTCTCGACGAACTGTTCGAGTTTGCGGGTATCGGCAGCGAACAGCCGAATGCCCTCGGCGAGCTTCTCGGTCGCCATGGCGTCCTCGTTCATCGCCCAGCGGAAGGCGCGTTCGTCGTAGCTGACCTTGGGGATATCCATGGACCGGGCCTGATCCGCATCGAGCTTGCGGGGCAAATCGCCGTGCCGCGCGGCCAGTTCGCCCAGCAGTTGGGGTGCGATGGTCAGGTAATCGCAGCCGGCCAGTTGCAGGATCTCGTCGAGGTTGCGGAAACTCGCGCCCATCACCACGGTCCGGTAGCCGTGACGCTTATAATAATTGAAGATCTTGGTGACCGAGAGGACCCCTGGGTCGGCTTCGGCCGGATAACCGTCAACCTTGTTCGCGGCCTTGTACCAATCGAGAATGCGCCCGACAAAAGGCGAGATCAGGGTCACGCCGGCCTCGGCGCAGGCGACCGCCTGGGCGAAACTGAACAGCAGCGTGAGGTTGCAGTGCAGGCCTTGGGCCTCCAACCGCTCGGCGGCGCGAATGCCCTCCCAGGTGGAAGCGACCTTGAACAGCACCCGCGCCGCCGGGTCGATACCGACCTGCCGATAGAGTTCGGCCAGCCCCTGGGCGCGCAGGATGGTCGCCTCGGTATCGAATGACAAGCGGGCATCGATCTCGGTGGAGACCCGGCCGGGGACGATTTCCAGGATTTGCTTGCCGAAATTGACCGCCAATCGGTCCATGGTCCACCGGGACCGGGCCTGTGGATCATCGCCGCCGCGTGCTTTGCCGAAGGTCGCCGCGTCCACCGCCAGTTCCCGGTAGTGAGGCAACTGCGCGGCCTTGAAGAGCAGCGACGGGTTGGTGGTCGCGTCCTGGGGCTGATACTCGGCGATGGACTCGAAGTCCCCGGTATCGGCAACCACGGTGGTCATGGTCTTGAGTTGTTCGAGCGTGTTCATCAAGCGGTTCCTTATGGTCTGGTGGTCTGGTGTCAAGTCGCAGCGGAATGCTGTAGCACCCGCCCCAAGTCACCCGCACGGGTCGTCGCGGTCGCCGGGGCCTGGGGGCCGACGATAACTCTCCACGAAATGCCGGTCCCGTTCCAGGATGGTATCGTTGCGGATATCTCTCAGGTGCTTGATGCGCACTCGGCCGTCGGCCGGTTGGAAATCGATCTTGCGCGCGAACGGGCCGCCCAAGTCTTCCTCAATGATCGGAATGTTCGCCTGGCGCAGGAAGAGACGCGCGAAGGCGATGCTGCGCTCTCCAACCATACAGTCATTGCTCAGGATGCGCGAGCCACCGAACAGCTTGGCCTCCAGATGGTGTCGCTGCGCCCCGGCGTCGAGCAGTGCTCTGAACAGGTCGAACATGGCATCCTCTCCAGGACTCGACACCGCCCCCGTCGTCACGTGCGGTTCCATGAAATGGTTCATGCCCCCGAGACCCTGCGAACGATCACGGAGACACGCGGCCACGCAAGTGCCGACGACGGTAACGATGGTCTCGCTGCGGCTGACATAAAACTGCCCCGGCAGCAGTTTGGCCGCATACCGGTGGTTCACCGCATCGAAATAGCGGTTGATGTGCTCGAAGCCTCGCGGCGCGGGTTGCAACTGCATCAGTACTGCCTCGGTTTGCCCTCACTGACTACACGTTCGTCGGCGGGAACGCGCACGTCGCCTTGCGAACTCGAAAAGCGTTCTTGTGCCGGGGGGCGCGCTCCGGCGCCGGTACCCGACACCCACGAACATAGCGCCCTCTCGGTGTCCGCGCAATTGGTCAGCGGCAGGGCGCGCGGGCACCCGACGCGGCGATTGCCCTGGTGGGCTCCTGCGCGCGTTTGCTCGGGTCGGGTTCAACCACGAGAGAATTGGGTTATCATGCACCACGTGAACCTGCGTGACCTCAAATACATCCTCGCCGTCGCCGAGACGCGCCACTTCGGGCGTGCGGCCCTGCGCTGCTTCGTCAGCCAGCCAACCTTGAGCGGACAGATCAAGAAGCTGGAGGATGAACTCGGTGTCGTGATCTTTGAGCGCACCAACCGGTCGGTAGACATCACCCCGGTCGGTGAGACCATCCTGGCCCATGCCCGACTGGCGGTGGAACAGGCCGAAACCATCGAGCAGGTCGCGCGCGCCCATCAGGACCCACTGGCCGGACCCTTGCGCGTCGGCGCCATCCCCACCTTGAGCCCGTACCTGATGCCGCTGGTGCTGGTGCCGCTCAAACGCACCTATCCTGGACTGCGCCTGGTCCTGTCCGAGGAGATCACCGAGTCACTGCTGGGCCGGCTCCAGCGCCACGAAATCGACGCCGCCCTGCTTGCCACCGCCCCGGACGATGCGGACCTGGACGCCATGCCGCTGTTCGACGAGCCCTTCTGGCTGGCCCATCCACGCAATCACCCGCTCTACGAAAAAGACGAGATCGATGCCGAGGACCTCAAATCCATCGACCTGCTCTTGCTCGCCGACGGTCATTGCCTCACTCACCAGGTCATGGACGTGTGCCGCCTGACGGAGCGCCCCACCCATGGCGAAATGGCGGACCTGCGGGCGGCCAGCCTGGAGACCTTGCTGCAGTTGGTCGGCGCCGGCTTTGGCTGCACCCTGGTGCCGGCCCTGGCCATCCGCGGCGGCTGGATGACCGACAGCGGCATCATCGCCCGTCCACTCGCCTTGCCGGACGCCTTCCGGCGCATCGCGCTGGTGTACCGCCGCAGCTTTCCGCGCCGCGCCGCCCTGGAAGTCTTTGCCCAAGTGGTGCGGGAACACCTACCGAATACGGTTCGTCGACTCGCTCCCGCCTGAGGTCAGCCGAACCGTGGCGAGCGGCTGATGCTACCGATCCGCAACGCGCCCTCCCCCGCGCCCGGAAGAAGCTCGACAATTTGCTAATATCCTTATATTTTTCTGCAAGTTAAAGCCATCAGAACTGATGTTTTCGACGCTCTTTTTGTCTTTTCTTTGCGCTGGGGCAACTAATTCGCGATTTCCGCAAGCAGAATTCTCAATGAAGCCTATGATACCGGTGTCCATCGTATTTCAGGATGCCTTTTGATGCAGCGATGGACATGCAGGGGGCTCAACCCCCATCCAAAAAAACAAGCTCGAGGAGGCCGAAATGACTAACACACAAACCAGTACCCTGTGGGAAATCTGCAGACAGGGCCTGCCGCTCGTCGCCGACGAGGCCGCGGAGTGCTGGGACAAGGGTCAACCCTTTGAGATGGAGCCGAAATACCGCCTGGCCCGCTCCGTGGAGGCGCTGATCAACCAGAGTAACTGGGAAATCGGTCGGGACGAAGAGTTCGCCTAGCGATCAGGATCCGCCGCCCTCAAGGTGCACTGCCAACCAGATGCACTGGGGCTCGGCGGACGTCTCGACCACCCGATGCGGGGTGTGGGCGGGGATGAAGAGATAGTCGCCGCTGACCAGCATGCGCTCCTCGCCCGCGACCCAGAGCCGCGCCTCACCCTGGAGCAGGATGACCCACTCGGACTGCGGCTGGTCATACAGGACCGGTTCCGGGAATGGGCTGCTGACGATGCGCTCGATCCAGACTCGCCCCGCGGGCAGTTCCAGTCGCAGCAATTCTTCAAAGATCTCGCCCGTCGCCGGCCCCGGCAGCAGGGCGAAGAGGTTTCCGGTACGCGACAACATCCTGCACCTACTCCCAGCGGAACAACCAGGCCGCCAGCGAGAGAAAAGCCAGGGCCAGACCCACCAGGATCAAGATCTGCGGCAGCACGTCCGCCACCATCGCCCCATCGATCATGACCCGCCGGGCCGCGTCGACCATATGGGTCAAGGGCGACAGTTGCGACAGCAAACGGGCCGCCGCACTGGTGCCCTCCATCGAGAACCAGACTCCGGACAGCAACAGCATGGGCCAGGAAATCAGGTTCAGGATGCCGTCGGCCAATTCCTCCGTGCGCAACCGCGCGGAGACGATCAGCCCCAGGCTGATCAGGCACAGGGCCCCGCCGACATAGATCAGGGCGAGCGCCGCGTAAGAACCGCGCATGGGGAAGTCGAGCAGCAAGGCGGCGCCGGTATAGACCACCAGACTCGCACTCATCACCACCAACAGTCGAGAGAGCACCTGAGCAGCCAGGAACTCAAAGGGGCTCAGCGGCGTCGCCTTGAGCCGCCGCAGCACACCGTTCTTGCGGTAACGCACGATCACCCAACCCACGCCCCAGAGGCTGGAGAACATCACGTTCATGGCCAGGACCCCAGGCAACACCCAATCGGCATAGCTGACGGCCGCCCCGCTGACGGTCCGGCGCGCTGGTCCTGTTCCCTGCCCGGCAGTCTCGACGCTTGCGCCACGCTCGGCGCCCAGCAGCAAGCGTTCGGCCAGATAGCCGCGCGGTGACTCCAGATTGACCCAATAGGTCACCGGGGCCGTGCGCCGATCGACCAGGAGGTCGAGTTGGTGACGCTCCACCTTCAGGACAGCGCCCTGCGGATCGGTCAAGGGAACGAACTGAACATGATCCAGCGCCAGCAACCCGGTTGGGGACTGCGGCAAGGTCCCGTCGGCGGTGATCACCCCGACCTTGAACTGATCCTGCGGGTCGCCGCTGAAGATGAAGGCAAACGCCAGCACCATCAGGATCGGCATGAAAATATTCCACCCGAGTCCGGCATGGTCCCGGTAGAACTCCCGGTTACGGGCGACGAAAACAGCGAAGATGCGGCGCCACATGCGTGGGGCTCCTGTTCATGGATGGGTTTGCGGCACCGGGCTGCGACCTGGCGTCTTGCCGTAGGGCAATTGCCGGAAGGTGACGGCAAGCGCCTGAGAATCACGCCATCTGCCGCGGGCTCAGGCCCGCAAGGCGTGCCCGGTCAGCTTCAGAAACAGATCCTCCAGGTTCGGGGTGGCGACCCGCAGAGCCGACAGATCCGCGCCAAGCTGTTCCAATTCCTTGAGAACCGGCGCCGCCGCATCCGCAAACAGCTCGATCTCTCCCCCGCGACTGGTCGCCGTCGGCGGCAGGGGCACGCCGTCCGGCCATGCCGAAGCCGGCAAACGGATCACCGCGGCCGGGAAATGCTCACCGATCAGAACCCCTGGAAGACCCTGGGCAATGATGCGCCCGCGATCGACGATGGCCACCTCATCGCACAGGCGTTCGGCCTCTTCCATATAGTGGGTGGTCAGCAGGACCGTGGTGCCGCGGCGGCGCACCGTCTCGATCAGCGCCCAGAAGTTGCGCCGCGCCTGCGGATCGAGCCCGGTGGTCGGTTCGTCCAGAAAGACCAGTTCCGGATCGTTGACCAGGGCCACGGCGAGCAGCAGGCGCTGCCGCTGACCACCCGAGAGCTTGCGGGTATCCCGGTCCAGGATCTCGTCCAGATTGCAGAGCCGGATCACCTCATCGCGCGGGGCCGTGCGGCGATAGAGGCTCGCGAACATCGTCAGGGTCTCGGCCACGGTCTGAAAATCCTGCAGCGCGGTCGCCTGGAACTGGATGCCGATAGACTCCCGGTAGGCGTGACCCAGGGGCGCCCCGCGGAACAGCACCTGACCCGCATTCGGCGTCTGGATCCCCTCCAGCATCTCCAGGGTCGTGGTTTTCCCCGCCCCGTTCGGACCCAGTAAACCGAAACAGCGGCCGGGCTCGACACGAAAACTAACCCCATCGACCGCACGCACACCGCCGTTGGGTCCGGGGTAGGTCCGGACCAGGTCGCGGGCCTCGATCAGCGCGTCCATCGCGCACTCCCGCACCCATCAGGGCGACAGCAGACCCAGCGCGCGGCCACGGATTCGGTTAGGATTTGTGCACCTCTCATCGCGGCAAGCCCGCCAACGTACCAACGGAGTCCTGTTCCATGGCGATCCTGATCATCGGTCTCATCCTCTTTCTCGGTGTACATTCGCTCCCCTTTCTCGCCCCGACATGGCGCGAGTCCCTTCAAGTGCGCATCGGTGAGGTCCCTTACAAGGGGCTCGCCTCGGTGTTGAACCTGACCGGCTTTTTACTGATCATCTGGGGCTACGGGCTGGCCCGCCAGGAGCCGTTCACAGTGTACGCCCCGCCCGTCTGGACCGCGCACCTTGCCTTGCTGATTCTGGTGCCGGTTTTTCCCCTGTTGTTCGCCGCCTTCCTGCCGGGGCGCATCCAGACCTGGGCCAAACACCCCATGCTGCTGGCCGTCATTCTCTGGGCGCTGGCCCACCTGATCGCCAACGGAAACCTGGCGGATGTGGTGCTGTTCGGTTCCTTCCTCGCCTGGTCACTGGCCGATCGCATCTCCTTCATGTGGCGCACCGCGCCCCCCGTACAAGGCGCACCGCCCGGCAAGGCAAACGATTGGATCGCCTTGGGCCTGGGGCTGTTGCTGTATGGGGCCTTCATGGGCGGAACCCATCTCTGGCTGATCGGCGTCTCGCCCCTGGGCGCGCGCTGAGTTGGGCCCTGAGTCGGGCGCTCGGCGCGATTGGAGTCCGGGATGATCGGCGTCCGCCCAGCCCTTTGATGCGAGGAACCCCATCATGCAATTTCCGTACGGCTTAAGCGATTACAGCAAGCTCATCCAGGGCGGATACTTCTACCAGGACCGCACGGACCGGATTCCCCTCCTCGAAGCGGCAGGGGATCAACTGATCTTCATCCGCCCCCGCCGGTTCGGTAAAAGCCTGCTGCTGTCGATGCTGGAACATTACTACGACGTCAAGCGGGCGGCACAATTCGAGGCATTGTTTGGGCATTTAGCCATCGGTAAGAATCCCACCCCACGACATAACCAGTATTTCGTAATGAAGTGGGACTTTTCGCTGGTGAAAGCGCAGGGGGATGTAAAAGAGATCGAAGCGGCGCTGCATCGACATATCAATACCGCGATCAAGGCCTGCGCCGCCAACTATGGTTGGCACGATATTGAAATTACTGCGGATGATGCGGTCGACTCACTATCATCCTTGCTGATTCGCGTGCGCCGGGAAAAACAGCGTCTCTATCTGCTGATCGACGAGTACGATAACTTCGCCAACGACGTGCTGATGGCCGGGCGCAAACAGGCGTATTACGAAGCCCTACTCTATGGCGAAGGCTTGCTGAAAACCGTATTCAAGGCGGTGAAAGCAGCGGCGGGCGGACAAGGACTGGATCGGGTCTTTATCACCGGTGTTTCACCGGTCGTCCTCAGCGACATGACCAGCGGCTATAACGTCGGGGAGAACATCTACCTGGACGAGGCGTTCAATGACCTGTGCGGTTTCACCGAGGCGGAGATCGCTGCCGTGCTGACGCGAATGGCCATGGTGGGCGGTTCCTGGTCGGCGACGGACGCACTGGAGACGATGCGCACCTTTTATAACGGCTACTGCTTTAGCGAAACCGGCGGCGAGCGGCTCTACAACCCGACCCTGAGCCTGTATTTTCTCAAGGCTTTGCAGACCAAAGGCCGCTATCCACAAGAGATGCTGGACGAAAATCTGGCGATGGATCGCGGCAAGCTGACCTACATCGCCCAACTCCCCCATGGCGAAGAGGTGTTGATTCAGGCACTCAATGGCGAGGAGGGGGTGATCATTCCCCGCCTGGCCCGGCGCTTCGGCGTCGCTGACGTGTTGACCGCTGTCAAGGATCAGCCGTTCATGGCCTCGCTGCTGTACTACTTCGGGGTCCTGACGTTCGCCGGGCGAGGCGTGCTGGGCAAGGCGATCCTGAACATCCCCAATCTGGTGGCTCGCTCGCTGTATGTTGAACGGTTGCGGGAGCTCTGGCTGCCCACCTACGAAGATCGCCAGACCATCCCGCGCCTGGCGGAAACGGTATATCTCCAAGGCGATTTGGCCCCGCTGGTCGCCTTTATCGAACAGCGTTATCTCCCGGTACTATCGAATCGCGATTATCGCTGGACCAACGAACTGCTGGTGAAAATCGCCTTCCTCACGCTGCTGTTCGATGACCGGCTGTACATGATGGTCTCGGAAACCGAGGTGGATCACGGCTATAGCGATCTGAGCCTGATTGTCCGATCCGATATGCGGCAGTTTCAGGCCCTGGATCTGCTGTTGGAATTCAAATACCTGAGCCTGAAAGACCTGGGGCTCACCGGAGAGCAGGTGCGTGAATCCACCGCGGCGGAATTGGCGGCGCGACCACTCATCCAGGCGAAACTGGCGGAGGCGGCAGACCAGGCGCAACGCTATGGTACCGCCTTGCAGACCCGCTATGGCCTGACCGATCTGCGACTGTTTGCGGTAGTCGGCGTCGGGCTGGAGCGGGTGGTTTGGCGGGTGGTCCAGTCGGTCAAACCCTAGCGATAGGCAGGATCATCAGCAACGCGAGAGCGGCGCCGCGCGACCCACTACCGCTTCCAGAAACGATAGTTACTCCGCGTCGAGCAATTGCTCACCCCGCTCGACGCGGGCCGCCCGCAGCAGCCAGCGGGACAAGGTGTCTCGATCGCGGCAGGCACGGACACGGGTCTCGAGCGGCGTGTCCACCGGCACGCCCCGTCCCTGCAATAAGGCGATTACCGCATCGGCCAGCCCTTCCGTGCGCACCGCCTCCAGGCTGTCGTAACCCTCCCGCTGCAGTAGATTGCGCAGCGTCGCCCGATGCCCTGCCGCACGGTCGTACAGGGCCTCCACCGGGATCGGATTGCGCAGGATGTCCGGCGCCTCCAACACCTCGCCCGCCCCGACCAGGCGCGGCGGCTGGCCGGCCTCGTGGACCTCCACCCGCCGCGGACCCTGCACCCGCACCACCCACACGTAACGAGTTCCGGCCGCCAGCAACTCGGCAATTTTGACCTTGAGATCCGCCTGGTCCTGACCGCGACCGGCGTACTCGATGGCCAGCGGCGGCGCACCGGGAATCCAGCCGTCCGCGTCCGCCCCGGCGGCGGCAGCCACCGCCACATCGGGGGCGCGCAGGGTGCCCGGCGCGGGCGTGAAGCCGGCATCCACGCCGGCCCATTCGACCGCCGGATCGCTGTCGTTGATGATAGCCGGTTGTCCTGCGTCATGTGGAGACAGCGCGCAAGGGGAAATGGCAACGCGCTCTCGGCGCCGCGGTGCACCGCGCTGCCGCTCGGTCTATCATTACGAGTCAGTCCGACCCGGTGCGCGCACCGGGCCACCCGACCCTGGAGCCGACCATGGCCCACACCGCAACCGCCCACTCGCTCATCGCGCCCTGGATCGACGAAGACCCGCCGGAGCACCTGCCGGACCCGCCGCCGACCCAGGACGAGCTGCCTTGCGACGACGGAGAGCCGATGGAAACCCAACGCCACAAGTGGCAGATGGACCTGCTGATCGAGACCCTGGACCGCTGGCTGGAGGCCCGCGGCGAGGGCTACGTGAACGGCAACATGTTCGTTTACTACACCCTGGAGCAGACCCGCGGACTCCATTTCAAGGGTCCGGATGTCTTCGTCGCGCTGGGCGTGCCGCGGGGCGAGCGCAAGAGCTGGGTGGTCTGGGAGCAGGGCAAAGCCCCGGATGTGGTCATCGAGCTGTTGTCCGCGACCACCTGGCGCCAGGACAAGGGCGAGAAGCTGCGGGTCTATCGGGACTGTATGCGGGTGCCCGAGTATTTCTGGTTCGATCCCTTCAATCCGGATGACTGGGCCGGCTTTGCGCTCTCCGGCGGGACCTATCTGGCGCTCGAGCGCGATTCCGCGGGCCGGCTGCCGAGTCCACTGCTGGGTCTGAGCCTGCTGCTGTGGACCGGCGTCTACCGCGGTCTGCCCGGCACTTGGCTGCGCTGGGCGGACGCGCAGGGCAGGCCGCTGCCGACCGATGGCGAGGCCGAGCGCGCGCGGGCCGACATCGAGCGCGAGCGGGCCGAAGCCGAGCGTGAGCGGGCCGAAGCCGAGCATCTGCGCGCCGAGCGTGCCGAGTCGGAGCTGGCCGCTCTGCGGGCGGAGCTGGCGGCGTATCGGCAGCGCTGAGCCTCGCTGGTGCGGAACGTCTAACGCTCCGCTAGCGCCTGCACCGCGGCCCGCGGGGCCTTTCCGTTGCTGGACGTCTGTGGCACGCGGCCGGCCCGGCGGCGCGATGTGACAAAGTGGAATTAGGGCGCGTCGAACAACTGCTCGCCCCGCTCGATACTGGCTGCCCGCAGCAGCCAGCGGTGCAGGGTGTCGTGCTCCCGACAGGCACGCACGCGGGTCTCGATCGGCGCGTCCACCGGGATGCCCCGGCCCTGTAACAAGGCGAGAATGGCCTCGGCCATGCCTTCCTCGCGTCCCTCTTGGCGCCCTTCCTTGCGACCCTCCTTGTGACCTTCCTTGCGACCTTCCTTGTGACCTTCCTTGCGACCTTCCTTGTGACCTTCCTTGCGACCTTCGTTATGACCTTCCGTGCGGACCGCTTCCAGGCTGTCGTAACCCTCCCGTTGCAGCAGATTGCGCAGCGTCGCCCGATGCCCGGCCGCGCGGTCATAAAGGGCCTCCACCGGGATCGGATTGCGCAGAATGCCCGGCGCCGCCAATACCTCGCCCGCCCCGACCAGGCGCGGCGGCTGGCCGGCCTCGTGGACCTCCACCCGCCGCGGACCCTGCACCCGCACCACCCACACGTAACGGGTTCCGGCCGCCAGCAACTCGGCAATCTTGACCTTGAGATCCGCCTGATCCTGACCGCGGCCGGCATACTCGATGGCCAGCGGCGGCGCTCCGGGAATCCAGCCGTCCGCGTCCGCCCCGGCGGGGGCGGCNACGGCCACATCGGGGGCGCGCAAGGTGCCCGGCGCGGGCGTGAAGCCGGCATCCACACCGGCCCATTCGACCGCCGGATCGCTGTCGATGACGGCGGCCCCGATCAGATTGGGCGCGGCATGCTCGCGCCGCGCCGGCGCACAGTAGAGTGGATGGCCGTTGGAGAGCTCATAGCGGTCACCCTCGCGCAACTGGTCGGCGCGAAAGGGGCCAACGGCGGGCTCGCGGCGGATCTTGGACATGGCGCTGGGCTCCGTGGTCATCAGAACGGCTCGATTGTGATGATAGCCTCGTTACTTATCCTTCTCTACCAGCGCCAGCCCCCGCGCCAGATCAGCCCGGATATCCGCGCTCGACTCCAACCCCACGGCGACCCGCACCAACCCCTCGCCGATCCCCGCCGCCGCCCGCTCCTGCGGAGTCAGACGCCCGTGGGTGGTGGTAGCCGGGTGGGTGATGGTGGTCTTCACATCGCCCAGATTGGCGGTGATGGAGAGCATGCGCGTAGCGTCGATCACCTGCCAGGCCCCGGTCCGACCGCCGCGTACGTCGAACGCGACGATGCCGCCGCCGCCCTGCTGTTGCCTGCTTTTCCCCTGTTGTTCGCCGCCTTCCTGCCGGGACGCATTCAGACCTGGGCCAAACACCCCATGCTGCTGGCCGTCATCCTGTGGGCGCTGGCCCACCTGATCGCCAACGGCAACCTGGCGGATGTGGTGCTGTTCGGCTCCTTCCTGGCGTGGTCACTGACCGATCGCATCTCCTTCAAGTGGCGCACCGCGCCCCCGGTGCAGGGCGCCCCGCCCGGCAAGGCGAACGATTGGATCGCCCTCGGCCTGGGTCCGCTGCTGTATGGGGCCTTCATGGGCGGAGCCCATCTCTGGTTGATCGGCGTCTCGCCCTTGGGCGTGCGCTGAGCCGGGCGCTCGGCGAGATTGGAGCCCTTCCACAAGGATGTGGCCGGGATCAAGGGCTGTACTGGCGCACCCCCGAGCTCAGCTTATGCGGGCAGCCCGCCTCGGACATTGGGGCATACGCTCATTCAAACATTTCCATCAAAAACGGATGCCATAAAGCAAGATCGATCTCACCCAACTTTCCGCCAAGCCTCGCCTTATCCACGCAGCGAAGTTGGTCGAGCAGAATACGCCCCATCTTCCCGTCAAACGTGACTTCCGGGCGGCAACCAAGGGGCTGTCCCTTACTCGTGAGCGGAGCGACCATCACTCTTGGCAGAACAGCATTCATATCGTCCGGTGAGACAACTAGAGCAGGTCGAGTTTTTTTAATTTCGGTACCGACGGTCGGGTCCAGCTTTACCCAATAAACCTCGCAGCGCTTCACCACTCCCATTCTTCTTGCTCCGTGAGGGTATCAGTGATGCCTTGCCAGGCATCCGAATCTTTATCGACCTGATAGTCATCAAACCAGCCAGCGCGAGGCGCTTTGACTGGACTGATGACAATGCGGCCATTTTCCACAAACAGATCAATCCGATCCTCAATCTCGCATTCGGCGAGCAATGGGGCAGGGATGATGATGCAGCGGAAGTCGCCAATTTGGCGCAGTGTGGCTTTCATTGTATTTCCCGGACCGCGTTCTGGCTATTGGTATAGCGAGTAATTGCTTCTAAGAGTTTTTCACCCTCGTTTCCGACCTTAACGATCGTTGTTACAACGACCCCCTGGGCTGCCTTTTATCGCCAGGATTCAAGCTCTGGATTATTACCGGTTCCTCCCGATTCCAGGCGAACATGGCATACCTCCCAAATGGCGTGGGTAATCTCGCATCCGTGTCCGGTTATTCGGCGTCGAACAGTTGCTCGCCCCGCACGACGCGGGCTGCCCGCAGCAGCCAGCGGTGCAAGGTGTCTCGATCGCGGCAGTCACGTACGCGGGTTTCGAGCGGCGTGTTCACCGAGATGCCCCGGCCCTGTAACAAGGCAAGAATGGCCTCGGCCATGCCTTCCTCGCGTCCCTCTTGGCGACCTTCCTTGCGAACCGCCTCCAGGCTGTCATAGCCCTCCCGCTGCAGCAGATTGCGCAGCGTCGCCCGATGCCCCGCCGCGCGGTCGTACAGGGCTTCCACCGGGATCGGATTGCGCAGGATGCCCGGCGCCGCCAACATCTCGCCCGCCCCGACCAGGCGCGGCGGCTGGCCAGCCTCGTGGACCTCCACCCGCCGCGGACCCTGCACCCGCACCACCCACACGTAACGGGTTCCGGCCGCCAGCAACTCGGCAATCTTGACCTTGAGATCCGCCTGATCCTGACCGCGGCCGGCATACTCGATGGCCAGCGGCGGCGCNCCGGGAATCCAGCCGTCCGCGTCCGCCCCGGCGGGGGCGGCCACGGCCACATCGGGGGCGCGCAAGGTGCCCGGCGCGGGCGTGAAGCCGGCATCCACACCGGCCCATTCGACCGCCGGATCGCTGTCGATGACGGCGGCCCCGATCAGATTGGGCGCGGCGTGCTCGCGCCGCGCCGGCGCACAGTAGAGTGGATGGCCGTTGGAGAGCTCATAACGGTCACCCTCGCGCAACTGGTCGGCGTGAAAGGGGCCAATGGCGGGCTCGCGGCGGATCTTGGACATGGCACGGGGCTCCATTGTCATCAGAGTGGCTCAGTGGTGATGATAGCCTGGTGTCGCGCATCATGGGGAGACTGCCCGATCCCACCTGAACCGTGTCGTCGGCGCGGTTTCGGCGGTTATAGCCTTCGTACCTGATATCCGCACAGACACTCGTGTAGGAGCGGGTTTAAAACCCGCCCATACGTCCGGCTATCACGTCCGATGGCTATACTCATCCTCCACCAGCGCCAGCCCCCGCGCCAGATCAGCCCGGATATCCGCACTCGACTCCAACCCCACGGCGACCCGCACCAACCCCTCGCCGATCCCCGCCGCCGCCCGCTCTTCCGGGCTCAGACGCCCGTGGGTGGTGGTGGCCGGGTGGGTGATGGTGGTCTTCACATCGCCCAGATTGGCGGTGATGGAGAGCATGCGCGTGGCGTCGATCACCTGCCAGGCCCCGGTCCGACCGCCGCGCACGTCGAACGCGACGATGCCGCCGCCGCCCTGCTGCTGCACGCCCACCAGATGATGCTGCGGGTGGTTCGGCAATCCCGGATAGTAGACCCGCTCGACGGCTGATTGTTCGCTCAGCCAGCAGGCGAGATCCGCCGCCGCGCGCGAATGCGCCTGCATCCGCAGCTCCAGGGTCTCCAACCCCTTGAGGAAGACCCAGGCGTTGAATGGGCTCATGGTCGGTCCGGCGGTGCGCAGGACGCCGAAAACCTCCTCACCGACCAGCTTGCGGTCACCGACCACGGCACCGCCGATACAGCGTCCCTGCCCGTCCAGATATTTGGTCGCCGAATGAATGACCAGATCCGCGCCCAGTTCGAGCGGACGCTGCAGGGCCGGGGTACAGAAACAGTTGTCGACCGCCAGCAGGCAGCCGTGAGCGCCCGCGAGCTGTGCCAAAGCACGCAGATCGACCATCTCGGTCAAGGGGTTGGAAGGCGTCTCGCAGAACAGCAGCCGGGTCTGCGGGCGGATCGCCGCGGCCCAAGCCGCCGCATCGCTCAATGGCACATAGCTGGTGGCGATGCCGAACCGTGTCAGGTACTTGTTGAACAGCATGGTGGTGCTGCCGAAGATGCTGCGCGAGGAGACGATATGGTCCCCGGCCTTGAGGAGACCCATGCACACCGCGAGGATGGCGGCCATGCCCGAGGCCGTGGCCACGCAGGATGCCCCACCCTCCAGCGAGGCCAGTCGTTCCTCGAAGGCGCGCACCGTCGGATTGGTGAAGCGCGAGTAGATGTTCCCTGCCTGCTCTCCGGAAAAGCGCGCGGCGGCCTCGGCGGCGCTGCCGAAGACGAAGCTGGACGTGGTAAAGACGGGTTCGGCGTGCTCCCCCTCGGGGGTGCGGTGGTGTCCGACGCGCACCGCGCGGGTGGCGAAACCGGGCACTGATTCAGCGTCCGGCAGATCGGGATTCAAGCCGTCTTCAGGCGGTATTGTGCAATCCAATGACATTCTCACTGTACAGGGAGTGAACCTCCTTGGCATAGTCGTTGCGGTTGGTCTCGAGATGCTGGAGGTAATCCGCGGTCACATCCCCGGTGACATAGTGCCCGTCGAAGACCGAGCAGTCGAACCGGTCCACATGACTCTTGCCCCGCTTCTGAACGGCCTGGATCAGATCATCCAGGTCCTGGTAGATCAGCCCGTCGGCCCCCAGAAACTCGGCCACCTCGCCGACGGTACGCCCGTGCGCGACCAACTCGACGGCGGATGGCATGTCGATGCCATAAACATTCGGGAAGCGGACCGGCGGCGCGGCGGACGCGAAATAGACCCGATTGGCGCCGGCCTCGCGTGCCATCTGGATGATCTGCTGGGAGGTGGTCCCGCGCACGATGGAATCATCGACCAGCAGGACGTTCTTCTTCTTGAACTCCAGATCGATGGCGTTGAGCTTCTGACGGACCGACTGTTTACGCACCTTTTGACCGGGCATAATGAAGGTGCGGCCGATATAGCGATTCTTGATGAAGCCTTCGCTGTACGGCAGATTCAGATGATTGGCGAGTTGCAGCGCGGCAGTGCGACTGGTGTCCGGGATCGGGATGACGACATCGATGTCGTGGGCGGCCCATTCACGCTTGATCTTGGCAGCCAGCCGTTTTCCCATCCGCGAGCGTGCCTTGTGCACCGAGATGTTGTCGATGATGGAATCGGGCCGCGCCAGATAGACAAACTCGAAAATACAGGGGGAGAGGACCGGCGCGGCGGCACACTGCTGCGTATGGAGTTCGCCGTCCACGCTGATGAAGACCGCCTCGCCGGGCGCCACGTCGGCAATCAGGGTGAAACCCAGGGTGTTCAGGGCCACGGACTCCGAGGCAATCATGTACTCGGTGCCCTCGTCGGTCTCCCGTCGGCCGTAGATCAGCGGACGGATGCCGAAGGGATCGCGAAAGCCGAAGACACCGAAACCCGGAATCATCGCCACCGCGGCATAGCCGCCGCGACAGCGCCGGTGCACGCCCGACACGGCGCGAAAGATGTCCTGTTCATCGATGCGCAACTTGCCCTGAACCTGCAGTTCGTGGGCGAAAATGTTGAGCAGCACCTCCGAATCCGAGTCGGTATTGATGTGACGCAGGTCGTCGACGAAGAGGTCGCGCTTCAACTCCTCGGCATTCGTCAGATTGCCGTTGTGGGCCAGCACGATGCCGTAAGGAGAATTGACGTAGAAGGGCTGGGCCTCGGCGGAACTGGCGGCCCCGGCGGTCGGGTAGCGCGCATGACCCACGCCCATGGTGCCGCGCAACTGGAGCATGTTGCGAGTACGGAACACATCGCGCACCAGCCCCTTATCCTTGCGCAAATGCAGCCGCTCACCCTCGCAGGTCACGATCCCCGCCGCGTCCTGGCCGCGGTGCTGGAGCACCAGCAGGGCGTCATAGAGCGCCTGATTGACCAGCCCCTTGCCGACGATGCCGACGATGCCGCACATTGGAGACCTCACTCGCGCGTCTACCGCAGACGGACGCCGAAGAACAGAAAGCGCGGAAAGCTACCCGAGAACGAGGCTCACCGCAACCATGCCGCACTAGGGCGGCCGCCGATTGGGACGCCGGGACGCCGTGGCGTCCGGGCAATCGCCGGTCGATCGGGACCCGGTGCAGAAACACTCAGACCCGCTTCAACTGCTCCTGGATGTCCGACGGGACCAGACCCAAAAGCCAGTCGGCGGCCTGCTGAAACTGAACGATCACCGCGGATTCCTGCCACCACGACTCCTCCGGCAAGGGGGTCAGGGCCGCCAGGAAAACCGCCATGGCGACCACCACACCCCCGCGCCCCGCACCAAAAATCAGCCCCAGCAGCCGATCCAGGCCGGTCAGCCCGGTCTTATCGATCAGCGCCGTCAGCAGCGCCCCGATGATGGAGCCCAGGATCAAAACGATCAGGACCAGCCCGACGAAAGCGACGCCGGCCCGCACGTTCGGCTGGGCGATCTGCGCGGTCAGCGCATCCGCGACCCCCTTATGGTAGAGGTAAGCGACCCCGAGTGCCGCGACCCAGACGGCCAGCGACAAAACCTCGCGGATCAGCCCGCGCGCCAGTCCGATCAGCGCGGACACCAGGATGATCGCAACGATCGCAATATCGACCCAGTTCATAGCGGTTCCCCAGCGTGGGCGCGTGGTCGCGGCCCTTATGGATAGTTCGTGATCAGTGTGTTGACCTTGTGACGCTCACGCAGCCGCGCGGCGGTCTGCTCGGCGCGGGCGCGATCCAGTTCCGGACCCACCCGGACCCGGTAGTATACTTTGCCGTTGACAGTCGCCTTTTCCACGAAGGCCGTGAAGCCACCCGCCCGCAACTTACGCTCCAGGTCGGCCGCGCCCTCGGGGGTGGCGACACTGGCGACCTGGATCACCCAGGATGGCATGCCATCGTTGGCGCCGCGCGGCGACACCGCGGCATTGGCCGTCGTCTCCGCCTTGATGGGTGGCTTGGTTGTCGCGGCGTCGGCCGGCCGGGGTGTTGTTGCCCCGCCCGACCCGGGGACGCCGGGCAGCGCCAGGGGCTCGGAGACAGTCAACTGTGTCTCATCGAGCCCACCGACCCCGGAGTCCTCCGGCCGCAGAAAGACCTCCGTCTGCACTTTCGGATCGAAGCCCGGAGCGCGCGAAATGGACTCCTGAATCGGCGGCAGGGTGTCCAGAGAGGACTCGGGCTCGAACCACATGGGCACGAAGATGACCGCCAGAGTGACGAGCACCAGCGCACCGATCAACCGTTTTTTGGCACCTTCTCGCATAGACTCTTCTCTCCGCCGGCGAACAGACCAAGACTGGACGGCATCCACCCGGGCTCGCCGTCAGGCGACACCTCCCCTGGACCTGGACGCGCCGCTGCTCTGGCCGCGCAGTATATAGCGTTCGCACCTGATATCCAGACAGACCTTCGTGTAGGGGCGGGTTTGAAACCCGCCCCTACGTCCGGTTATCACGTCCGAAGGCGATAGCAGCATGGGCGACTCACTCGATCTGCCGCGCGAGCGCCTCACCGACGATCGTGAACGAACCGTAAATCAGCAAACAATCGCCGGGCGCAGACGCGGCTAGGGCGGCATCGATGGCCTCCGGAACACTGGCCCATACCGCGCTTTGCGCCCCGTCAAGGACGTCGCGCAGAGACTCCGCCAGCCGGGCGGCCGGCATGGCGCGCGCGTCCCGGCTCGCGGTGAGATACCAGGCATCAACCAGCGGCTTCAGTGGTGCCGCGACCGCCTCCGCCTCCTTGTCGGCCAGCACACCGAAGACGGCCCGCACCCGCCCGGGACTGCGAAATCCGCGCAGATTCTCCGCCAAGGCCGCGGCCGCCTGCGGGTTATGCGCGACATCCAGAATCCAGGTGACCGTGCCGGGGACCACTTGGAACCGACCGGGCAGCCGGGCCCGCCCGAGACCGGCCCGAATCGCCTGGACCGGCAGCGGCAGCCGCGCACGCAGACTGCGCAGCGCCGCCAGCGCGGCGGCGGCATTGTGGAGCTGATGGGCGCCGCGCATGGCCGGTATCGGCAAGGCCAGGCGTTCGCCATCGGCCCCCCGCCAGATCCAGCCGCCGCTCTCCGCATCACGCTCCGCACCAAGTTCGCGGCCTACCTGGAACACGGGCGCGCCCAGGTGCTGCGCCTGCGCACGCAGTCGCTCGGGTGCATCCGGCTGACCGATGACCGCCGGGCGCCCGGAACGAAAAATACCAGCCTTCTCCATAGCGATGGCATCCGGGGTGTCGCCCAGCCAGGCCATGTGGTCACGACCGATCGAGGTCACCACCGCACAATCCGCGTCGATCAGATTCACCGCGTCGAGCCGCCCGCCCAGACCCACTTCCAACACGACGAGATCCGGCCCGGCGGCCGCGAACAAGTCGAGCGCGGCGAGGGTGCCGAACTCGAAATAGGTCAACGGCGTCGCGCCGCGGGCACCCTCCACCCGGTCAAAGGCCGCGCACAACGCCTCATCCGTCACCGTTTCACCGTCGATGCGCACCCGCTCGTTATAACGCACCAGATGCGGCGAGGTGTAGCAGGCCGTGCGATAGCCCGCGGCCTGCGCCATGGCCTCGATCAAGGCCACGCAGGACCCTTTGCCGTTGGTCCCGCCGACGGTGATGACCGGGCAACCCAGGGCCGGCGCGCCAAGCCGCGACCACACGTCGGCCACCCGCTCCAGTCCAAGTTCCATGCGATTCGGGTGCAGTGTGCTCTGCCAGGCGAGCCATTCATTCAGGGTTTTCGTAGGCATTGCGATGCTCAGGGCCGCGGCCGACGCGCGAGGATCGCCAGCAGATCGCTGATGCGTTCACGCAGGTCACGACGATCGACGATCATGTCCAAGGCGCCCTTCTCCATCAGAAATTCACTGCGCTGGAAACCGTCCGGGAGCTTCTCACGCACCGTCTGCTCGATCACCCGGGGGCCAGCGAAGCCGATCAGGGCGCCGGGCTCGGCGATATTGATGTCACCGAGCATCGCCAGGCTGGCCGAGACGCCGCCCATGGTCGGGTCGGTCATCACCGAGATGAAGGGCAGTCCACGTGCCCGCAACTGCCCCAGGGCCGCGCTGGTCTTGGCCATCTGCATGAGCGAGAAAAGACTTTCCTGCATGCGCGCGCCCCCGCTGGCGGAGAAACACACCAGGGCGGCACCGTGCTCCAGCGCACTGTCCATCCCGCGCACAAAGCGCTCACCAACCACCGAACCCATGGAGCCCCCCATGAACTCGAACTCGAAGGCGGCCGCGACGACCGGTTCGCCCTTCAGTCGACCACGCAGCACCACCAGCGCATCTTTCTCGCCGGTCTGTTTCTGGGCCGCAATCAAGCGATCCTTGTAGCGCTTGAGATCCTTGAATTTGAGCGGATCAGCCGATTCCATCTCCGCACCCAACTCTTCGCGCGGTTCAGCATCGAGAAAGCAGTCCAGCCGCCGCCGCGCGCGAATGCGGTTGTGGTAGTTGCACTTGGGGCAAACCTCCAGGTTGCGTTCGAGCTCAGCACGATAGAGGATCGCATTGCAGCCGGGGCACTTGGCCCAGATTCCTTCGGGTACGGCACGCTTGTGGCTCGCCTCGGTGCGGATGCGGCTCGGCATCAACTTTTCGAACCAACTCATGGTCTTTTCGCGCAAGTCCTCGGTATCGATCACCTTCTTAACCACGATCGGCTCCGTCCATCGCGGCGCGCAGGCCGGACAGGAAATCGCCGATCACGGCAGGAATGCGCTGCGGGGTGGCGGCGAGGTCTTCGATCCGACTGACGATGGCGCTGCCGACGATCACCGCGTCGGCAAGGTGCGCGACCTGGGCCGCGGTCGCCGCGTCCTTGATCCCGAAGCCGACTCCAACCGGCAAGGGGATCAGCGACTTGATCACACCCAGCCGCTCGGCGACACCGGCCAGGTCGAGATGGCCGGCACCGGTCACCCCCTTGACCGAGACGTAGTAGACGAAGCCGGAGGCGGCCGCGCCGATACGGCGAATGCGTTGCTCAGTCGAGGTCGGGGCCAGCAGATAGACCAGATCGAGCCCCTGGGCGCGCAGCGCGCCCACCAAGTCGTGCCCCTCCTCCGGCGGTACGTCCACCACCAGCGCACCGTCGACGCCGGCCGCCGCGGCCTGCGCCGCGAACTGCGCGTAGCCCATGACCTCGATCGGATTCAGATAGCCCATCAGCACGACCGGGGTCTGCGCATCCGTGGCCCGGAAGGCGCGCACCATGGCGATGACATCGCTCAGGGCAATGCCGTTGGCGAGTGCACGCTCGGTCGCGCGCTGGATCACCGGGCCATCGGCGATGGGGTCGGAAAAGGGCACGCCCAGTTCGATCAGGTCCGCCCCGGCGGCGACCATCGCATGCATGAGCGGAACCGTGGTCGCGGGGTCTGGATCACCGGCGGTGACAAACGGAATCAGGGCCGTGCGTGCGCGCGCGCGCAGGGACTCAAAACGGGCAGCGATACGACTCACAGGATCAGACCCTCGTGCTTGGCGACGGTGTGCATATCCTTGTCCCCACGACCGGACAGGTTCACCAGAATGCTCTGCTCGCGACGCATGGTGGGCGCAAGCTTGGCGGCGTAGGCCAGGGCATGGCTCGACTCCAGTGCCGGGATGATGCCCTCGGTGAGGGTCAGCGAGTGGAAGGCGGCCAGGGCTTCATCGTCGGTGATGGCGTCATAACAGGCGCGCCCGGTATCCTTGAGCCAGGCGTGCTCGGGACCGACCCCCGGGTAGTCCAGACCGGCGGAGACCGAGTGGGTCTCGATGATCTGGCCGTTGCTGTCCTCCATGAGATAGGTGCGATTGCCATGCAGCACCCCAGGACGGCCGGCGTTGAGCGGCGCGGCATGGCGGCCGGTGGCCAGCCCGTCACCGGCGGCCTCGATCCCGTACATGGCCACCTCGGCATCCTCGATGAAGGGGTAGAAGAGGCCGATGGCGTTGGACCCGCCGCCGACGCAGGCGACCAGGGCGTCGGGCAGACGCCCGGTGCGGGCCAGCATCTGGGCTCGGGCCTCGCGCCCGATCACGGACTGAAAGTCCCGCACCATCGCCGGATAGGGGTGCGGACCAGCGACCGTGCCGATGATGTAGAAGGTGTTGTCGATATTGGTGACCCAATCGCGCATCGCCTCGTTCAGCGCGTCCTTAAGCGTGCGTGAGCCGGACTTGACCGGTACCACGCGGGCACCGAGCAGCCGCATACGGTAGACATTGGCCTCCTGCCGGGCCACATCGACCTCGCCCATGTAGACCACGCATTCCAGCCCCAGGCGCGCCGCCACGGTCGCGCTGGCCACCCCATGCTGGCCGGCACCCGTCTCGGCGATGATGCGGGTCTTGCCCATGCGCCTGGCGAGCAGGGCCTGGCCTACGGTGTTGTTGATCTTATGGGCGCCGGTGTGGTTGAGATCCTCGCGCTTCAGGAAGATCCGGGCGCCGCCGAGTTCGCGGCTCCAGCGCGCGGCGAGATAGATCGGCGAGGGCCGGCCAACGTAATCCTGCAGATCGGCGTCGAGTTCGGCTTGAAACTGCGGATCGCTCAGATAGCGCTCATAGGCCTCGCGCAGCTCGGTGAGCGGCTGCATCAGTGTTTCGGGCACGAACAAGCCGCCATAGGGGCCGAAATGACCGTCAGCGTCCGGCCAGTGATAGGGTGTTCGCGCCCGGACGTCCGCCCGCGAACGTCGGTCATCAATCGTATCGGCCATCGTCGCCGGTTGTGTCGCCATCGCGTACCCCTTGCATAAAAGCATGAATTTTCGCCGGATCTTTGACGCCTTTGGCGGCCTCCAGGCCGCCGCTCACGTCAACCGCGTAAGGACGGACCCGACGAATCGCGGCCGTCACGTTCCCTGGATCAAGCCCTCCGGCCAGGACGATACGCGAAGCCAGCTCAGGCGGGATCCGCGCCCAATCGAAGGTGGCCCCGGTCCCACCGGGCAGCCCCGGATCGTAGGCGTCGAGAAGGAGCCCGGCACCGGCTTCATAGCGCGCTGCCTGGGCCATGAGATCGAGCCCCGGACGCATCCGCACAGCCTTGATCCAGCGTCGACCGAAACTCCCGCACAGTTCGGGCGGCTCATCGCCATGAAACTGCAAGAGTTCGAGCGGGACCTGCTCAAGGACCCGAAGGACTGCTGTCGAAGACGCATCGACGAAGAGTCCGACCGTCGTCACGAACGGCGGTAGCTGCCGGCACAGTGCACGCGCCTGAGCGGGCGTCACCGCCCGCGGGCTCGGCGGATAGAACACCAGCCCGATGGCATCGACACCCGCCGCCACCGCGGCACACACATCCTCCGGCCGAGTGAGACCGCAGATCTTAACCCGGGTTCGCATCGCTATTGCACCGACTTTTCTGCGCATTCAATCGTTGACGACCGGCCGCCGGCGGCCGCCTGAGGCAGCGCGTACTCCACCGGGTAGTCCGCGCGCACGAAAAACAGGCCCTGCGGCGGCGCCGTCACCCCGCCGACCGTTCGATCACGCACCGCGAGCAGATCCCGAGTCCAGTCCACGGAGGCGTCGCCGCGGCCAATGGCAATCAAGACCCCGACGATATTGCGCACCATATGCTGCAGAAAACCGTTCGCCCCGATCGCCAGATCGATCACCTCGCCATCGCGGCGCAGGTTCAGGTAGTGCATCCGGCGCACCGGACTCTTGGCCTGACAGCCGGCCGCGCGGAAGCTGCTGAAATCATGCTCGCCCAGCAGCGCGGTACCCGCCGTCTGCATCCGCTCGAGGTCCAGCGGCTGATGGACCCACAGGGCGCGGTCGCGCTCCAGTGCGCAACGGGTGGTCCGGGTCAGGATGCGGTAGCGATAGTGGCGGGCGCAGGCGGAAAAGCGGGCGTGAAAGGATTCCGGGACCTGATGCGCCCAACGCACGGCGCAGTCCCGCGGGAGGTTGACGTTGGTCCCGAGCACCCAGGCGCGTTCCGTGCGATCGGCAACGGTATCGAAATGAACGACCTGCTCCAATGCATGGACGCCCGCGTCCGTGCGTCCGGCACAGTGGATGCGAACCGGATGGTCAGCGACCGTCGAGACCGCCCCTTCCAGAGTCTCCTGAACCGTGCGTCCCTGCGCTTGGGTCTGCCAGCCGCAATAGCCGGAACCGTCGTACTCGACGCCCAGCACGATCCGCCGGCTTGACTGCGCAGCCGCGGACATCAGGAACGCTCGGGGTCCGCATCGCGGCCGCCGCGCCGCGCGCGCGCTTGGCAACAGGACCTGCTTGGGGTGGGGTGATTCAACCGATACGCCGCAGCAATACCTGGGCCTCGCCGCGCTGCTCCTCGTTGCCCTCGCCCAGCACCTCTTCGAGGATACCTTTCGCCGACTCCTGGTCGCCCATCTCGACGTAAGCGCGCGCCAGATCGAGTTTGGTCGCCGTCTCATCCCAGAGGCCCGGATCCATCTGCCACTGCGATGACAGCAGGTCGCTGGATGCACTGTCGTCCTGGATGCCGAACAGCACCGGCAGGACGGTACCCACGCCCTTCGATGCGCCAAACCCGACCGTCTCGCCGGGCCCCGCCGCAGGCACGGAACGATCGCCCGTGGTGCCCGACTGGCTGATCCCGGACGCCGTGTCTTCGAACGTCCGGAGATCGAGCTCACTGGCCGACCGCAGATCCTCGATCGTCAACTCAAGGTCGGACAGCCCGCCGGAGAACAACCGATCGTTCTCGTCACTCGGCGGGACCTCGAGCTGCAGCGGGTCGCTGTCCGGCTGGCCGGCAGGCGTGCTTGCCAACGTTTGCTCCGCCGGCGTCACCGCGTTGTTGTCAGGCCCGGACGGAGACCAACCCGACAGCAGGTCCGCTGCCGGGCGAACCTCTCGATCCGGATCCGCGTCCGCCACAGGACGCGGCACCGTGCGCAGTCCCAGGTCGGCTGACGGCTTGCGGGCATCGCTGATATCAAGGGAGTAGACATCATCGGAGTTGCCGCCGACTGAATCGCGCAGCAGTTCGACCCCGGGCACGGGGCGGTCGATGCTCGGCGCGGACGGTAAGGAGTAGGCATCGCCAAGCGTGCGGGCGCTGGAACCGAGAAAACGTTCGACCGACGATTCGGAACGTTCCGCTTCAGGCGCGGCGCGCACCGGCGTCACCGGCGTCACCGGCATCACCGCGAGACTATCCTCACCGCCGCCCGGCTGCACGGCAGCGGCCATGTCGACCAGGCGTTTCCAACGCTCCGGATTGACCTGATCGCCGCCGGAGGCCTGGACCTGCCGCATCAGCTCACCCAGCGCTTGCGAGTTCTTGGCGCCGTAGTAGGCTTCCGCGAGCTTGAACTGAAGATCCAGGCGGTCGGGGCTGCGTTTGAGTTCATCCCGCAGCAGCTCTTCAGCCTCGCGATAGCGGCCATAGGCGATGTAAATGTCAGCCTCGGAAATGACATCGGCCTCGTCCGTTTCCGGCTCGATTCGCCCGAATGGGGCGGACGGAGAATCGAGTGCGCCCGGCACCGCCGATTGGCGCAAGTCCGAACTGGAGCTTGGGACGGCGACGGGAGACTTCACCTTGTGCGACGACGCGAGCACCTGGTTTTCAAGGACCTCGCGAGAATCGAACTCCACACTCGAATCGCGCCCGATGCGGCGCCGTGAACGCAGCCACATCAGCACACCGATACCCAGGGCGGTCGCGGCGGCCACACCGGCCAGCGGCAGCAACAGTGCCCGCCAGGCGGAATCACCCTCGGTACTGGTGGCCGGAGTCGCAGTGCCGGCCGGCACCGCCGGCTGATTGGTCTCCGCGGGAAGCGCAGCCGGCTTGGACGCCGTGGTTGCGGCGACCGACGCTGGATCGGGTACCGTTATGGGTACCGTGGGCACGGGAACGGCGCCGGTGCCCGTCGCGGCACTCCCGCCAACCGCGGCATCCGGCGGCAGCATACCGATTGCCGCTGGACTGCCGTCGAGCGGCTCATCAGGTGCCCCGCCGACAGCCGCATCATCCGGGGGTAAACCACCTACCGCGCCAAGTGACGCGATCAAGTCCGGCGGGGCCGCCGGCGTCACCGTCGCATCCGGCACCGGTGTACCTGCCGTGACCGCGGCCGGGCCGCCCGGCGGCTGCGCGGGCTCCGCGGGCTGCCCCGTGTTCAGCACGCCCGGCGCCGGTTGCTCCCCGCCCTGGATGCGGGCCAGCTCCGCGTTACGTAGCTGCAGCAGTCGTTGTATCTCCGAGAGCTGGGACTCGAGTTCCCGAATGCGCCCACGCATTTCCACCGTTTCCTGACGGGTACTCTCGCTCGCCTCGCGAACCAGCAGGAGTTCCTCCTCCATACCCGCTGCGTCGGGGCCGGCGGTCGGGGTGCGCCCCTCGCGTGCGGGAGCAGTCCCGGCGATCTTCAGTCGCGACTCTCCGGCCAGTGCCGGTTGCGGGGGCGCGCTCGGATCGGTCAGCGGGGCGCGGCGCACCGGATCACCCTTCAGCGCGGCCGCGAACTCCCGGTTGGCGGCGTCCGGCCCCAGGGCGAACAATTCGTCCGCACTCGGTATGGTCAGCGTCTTGCCGACGATCAGCCGATTGATGTCGCCGCGGATGAAGGCGTCCTGGTTGTTCCGATAGAGCGCCATGGCGGTTTGCGACACCGTGGCACCCGCTGGGGTCCGACCGCGCGCCAAACGCCAGAGTCCGGTGCCTGGACGAATCGGGCCAAAACGCTTCGGGAACCCACCGCTGCTTGCGGCAACCGGAGGCGCAGCCCGCGGCGGCGCGGCCTCGACCGGCGGCGGCGCGGCCTTCTTGGCGCGGGCCGGCCGTGGCGGTTCAACCGCGGCCGCGGCGACTGGCGTGCGCGCCGGACGTGCACTCGCGATGGGCTGCTCGATCGGCGGGGCGGACCGGGAGGCGGTGACCGCCGGGTCCAGCAGGAGGGTGAACTGCTTGACCAGGCGTCCATTCGGCCACAGGACTTCGACCAGGAAGTCCATGTAGGGCTCACGGATGGGTTCCCGGCTGGTGACACGGATGACCGGTTTGCCGCGCGATGAGAGTTGTGGGCTCAGCCGCAGCTTGCCCAGGTGGTGGTAGCGCTCGACCCCGGCCTTGTTGAACTCGGCTTGCGGGGCGATCTGTGCCTTGACCGTGTCGAGCTCATCCGACTTCACGTCCAGAAGCTCGATTTCGCCCACAAAGGGCTGATTGAGCGCGGATTGCAGACGCAATCCACCCACGCCCAAGGCATACGCATTGGTCACGGCCAGGGCCGGTACCAGCATCGACGCCAGGTAAAACTTGCGAGACATCCTACTCCCTCGTTCACCAAGAAACGGCTGCGTGGGCGATTCGCTCAACCCGTGGCGGGGAGTCGATACCGGGCAACATCCGCGGACCCGGAGCGAACTCAAAGGTGATTTCACCTTAAGGTTCGAACTATATCTGAATCACCCGCCTTTCACCAAGGCTACACCGCGGCAGCAGCCGGCCGATCCTGACCTAGCGCTCGAGGAGGATGCGCAGCATCCGCCGCAACGGCTCGGCCGCACCCCAGAGCAACTGATCGCCGACCGTGAAGGCCGCCAGATAGCGCTCCCCGAGATTCATCTTGCGCAGACGTCCGACCGGCACCTCCAGCCGTCCGGTCACCGCGGCCGGCGACAACTCACGAACGGTCTGCGCCCGCTCATTGGGAATCACCCGCACCCAGTCGTTCGCGGCGGCGATGATCCGCTGCGCCTCGTCCAGGGGCAAGTCCTGGTTGAGCTTGATGGTCAGTCCCTGACTGTGGCAGCGCATCGCACCGACCCGCACGCACAGCCCGTCGACCGGGATGGGCTGCCGGTCCAGACCGAGGATCTTGTTCGTCTCGGCCTGTCCTTTCCACTCTTCGCGGCTCTGGCCGTTCTCCAGTTGGGTATCGATCCAGGGGATGAGACTGCCGGCCAGCGGCGCACCGAAGCTGGCGGTCGGAAAGGCCGCATCGCGCAGGGTCGCGGTCACCGCCCGGTCGATCTCCAGGATCGCCGAGGCCGGATCGGCGAGCAGCGGTGCCGCACCGTCGTGGAGCGCGCCCATCTGCTGCAGCAACTCGCGCATGTTCTTGGCGCCGGCACCGGACGCGGCCTGGTAGGTCATAGCGCTGATCCACTCCACCAGACCTGCCCGCAGCAAGCCGCCGATGGCCATCAGCATCAGGCTCACGGTGCAGTTGCCGCCGATGAAGTCGCGCCGGCCGGACGCCAGGGCGGCGTCGATCAGCTCGCGGTTCACCGGGTCCAGGATGATGGTGGCGTCGGGCTGCATCCGCAGCGCCGAGGCGGCGTCGATCCAGTAGCCGTCCCACCCGGCAGCGCGCAGCTTGGGATGAACCTCCTTGGTATAGTCCCCGCCCTGACAGGTGACCAGGATGTCCATCTCGCCCAGCGCGTCGATCGCACCGGCGTCGAGCAAAGGGCATTCGGCCCGACCGAGATCCGGTCCCGGCTGGCCGACCTGCGAGGTGCTGAAAAAACGCGGTGCGTCGATCAGGTCGAAATCCTGTTCCGCCCGCATCCGGTCCATGAGGACCGACCCCACCATCCCGCGCCAGCCGACAAAACCTACACGCTTCATCTCATTACATCCAATACTGACTTTCTCGGTCGAAACAGGTTCACACCGGCAGCGCCGCCACCACCGCATCTCCCATCTCGACGGTTCCGATCCGGCGCATCCCGGCCGACAGGATATCCGGGGTCCGCAGCCCCTGATCGAGCACCGTGGCAACCGCCGCTTCGATCCGCTGCGCCGCCTCCGGCGCCCCGAGCGAGTAGCGCAGCATCATGGCCACCGACAGCAGGGTGGCCAACGGATTGGCTACACCCTGGCCCGCGATGTCCGGGGCTGAGCCGTGGATCGGCTCATACATGCCCTGCCCGGCCGCGTTCAGCGACGCCGATGGCAACATGCCGATCGAGCCGGTAAGCATGGACGCACAGTCCGACAGGATGTCACCGAACAGGTTGCCGGTCACCATCACATCGAACTGCTTGGGTGCGCGCACCAGTTGCATGGCCGCATTGTCCACGTACATGTGACTCAGCGCGACATCCGGGTAATCGGCCCCCACGCGGGTCGCCACCTCGCGCCACAACTCGGTGCATTCCAGCACGTTGGCCTTGTCCACCGAACAGACCCGCCGGTCGCGTTTGCGGGCCAGGTCGAAAGCCACGCGGCAGATGCGCTCGATCTCGGACTCGGTGTAGACCATGGTGTTGATCCCGCGGCGCTCGCCGGACGGCAGAGTCTCCACGCCGCGCGGTTGACCGAAGTAGATGTCTCCGGTCAGCTCCCGCACGATCATGATGTCCAGCCCGGAGACCACTTCCGGCTTGAGGCTCGAGGCCCCGGCCAGTTGCGGATACAGAATCGCCGGGCGCAGGTTGGCGAAGAGCCCCAGACCGGCACGCAAGCCCAAAAGTCCTTTCTCCGGGCGCTTGGAAATATGCAAGGGCTCCCACTTGGGTCCGCCGACCGCCCCCAACAGGACGGCATCCGCGGCGCGGGCGGCCTCCAGGGTCTGCGCGGGCAATGGATCACCGAACGCGTCATAGGCCGCGCCGCCCACCAGCCCATACTCCAGCTCGACCGCGATGGCACCCTGCGCCTGGAGCGCCTTGAGCAGCTTGACCGCCTCGCCCACGATCTCCGGGCCGATGCCGTCGCCGGGCAGCACTAAAACTTTCTTCGTCAATTCATTATCTCCAATACTAAACGCTGCATCTGATCCGCGCCGGCGCGGTTCACGGCGGTGCGCGGGGGTCAGGTCCGATCCGCAAGAAAGATCCAAGGCGCCTCGACCCGCCGCCGGGCTTCGAAGACGCGGATGCTGTCCACGTGCTTCAGCGTCAGGCCGATATCATCGAGACCCTCGATCAGGCACTGCTTGCGGAAGGCATCCACGGTGAAGGGAATGGACGCGCTGTCCAGGGTCAGCGTCTGCCGCGGCAGATCCACCACCAGCCGCAGCGCGTCTGCACCCTTAGCTTCCGCGAACAGACGGTCGATGATTTCCGCTTCAAGAACAATCGGCAGTATCCCGTTCTTAAAGCAATTACTAAAAAATATCTCGGCATAACTCGGGGCCAGGATGACCCGGATGCCGAAATCCGCCAGCGCCCAGGGGGCGTGCTCGCGGGAGGACCCGCAACCAAAGTTCTCGCGCGCGAGCAGGATTTCAGCCCCGGCATAGCGCGGGTCATTGAGGACGAAGGCCGTGTTGAGCGGCCGATTGATGCAGTCCATGCCCGGCTCACCGTGATCCAGATAACGCCATTCATCAAACAGATAGGGCCCAAAGCCGCTGCGCTTGATGCTTTTCAGAAACTGCTTGGGGATGATGGCGTCGGTGTCCACGTTGGCCCGATCCAGCGGCACCACACGACCGGTGAAGTTCTTGAACGGCTCCATTCAGAGAGTCCTCACGTCGACGAAATGACCAGTGACCGCAGCCGCGGCCGCCATGGCGGGGCTGACCAGATGGGTGCGTCCGCCCGGCCCCTGGCGACCCTCGAAATTGCGATTCGAAGTCGAGGCGCAGCGCTCACCCGGCTCCAGCCGGTCCGCGTTCATGGCCAGACACATGGAGCAGCCGGGTTCACGCCATTCGAAACCGGCCGCGGTGAAAATGCGATCCAGCCCCTCGGCCTCGGCCTGCGCTTTCACCAATCCGGACCCCGGAACCACCAGCGCCAGCTTGATACTGTCGGCCACCTGACGGCCCGCGACCACGGCGGCTGCCGCCCGCAGATCCTCGATGCGCGAGTTGGTGCAGGAACCGATGAAGACCTTGTCCGGACGAATCTCGGTGATCGGCGTGCCGGGCGTGAGTCCCATATAACTCAAGGCGTGGCGCATGCTGCCGGCTTTCACCGGGTCCGGCTCGGCGGCCGGATCGGGCACCTTGCCGTCGACCGCGACCACCTGCTCGGGGGAGGTCCCCCAAGTGACTTGCGGCTGAATCTCAGCGGCGGCGAGCCGGATAATCTCATCAAACCGGGCATCCGGATCGCTGACCAGGGTGCGCCAGTGGGCCGCCGCGCGTTCGAAAAGGTCGCCCTTGGGAGCCAGCGGACGGCCGCGCATGTACTCGATGGTCTTCTCGTCGACCGCCACCAGTCCGGCCCGCGCGCCCGCCTCGATCGCCATATTGCAGACCGTCATGCGGCCTTCCAGCGAGAGCGCGCGGATCGCCGAACCACCGAACTCGACCACATAACCGGTGCCGCCGGCGGTGCCGATGACGCCGATGACGGCGAGCACGATGTCCTTGGCGGTCACACCCGGCCCCAGATCCCCGTCGATGCTGATCAGCATCGCCTTGGACTTGCGCTGCAGCAGGCACTGGGTGGCCAGCACATGCTCGACCTCCGAGGTCCCGATCCCGAAGGCCAATGCACCGAAGGCGCCATGGGTGGCGGTATGCGAGTCGCCGCAGACCACCGTACTGCCCGGCAGGGTAAAACCCTGCTCCGGACCGATCACATGGACGACCCCCTGACGCGGATCGCCCATGGCGAACTCGGTGATGCCGAAACTGCGGCAGTTCTCGTCCAGCGTCTCGACCTGCAGGCGCGAGACCGGGTCGGTGATCCCCGCCGCGAGATTGGCCGTCGGCACATTGTGATCCGGCACCGCCAGATTCGCCGCCACCCGCCACGGGTGCCGGCCGGCCAGGCGCAGCCCCTCGAAGGCCTGAGGCGAGGTCACCTCATGGACGAGCTGGCGATCGATGTAGAGCAACGCCGTGCCGTCCTCGTCCACCCGCACAACATGTTCGTCCCACAGTTTATCGTAGAGGGTCCTGGCACCCATATCGCCGCCTCGCTAGGAAAAATCTCAACCTGCAAGAATAGTCGGGGCGGTGCGCAAACTCAATTGGTGCCGCAGTCGAGGACGGTTCACGATACGGGCTCGCCCGTCGGGACGTGTAGGGTGGATAAGGCGCGCCGCTCGGTGTCAGGGACCCGGCACAGAGGTCGCGCGCGCCGCATCCACCATCGGTCGCTTGACGCGGCGTCGTCGGTCGCATGCAAATACACGAGCCGGACGCCACGAGCCCATCCGCCGACACCCTAGCCGCCAACCTGGATCAGCCAAGGAACCAACCCAGTCATGGACCCCTCCTCCTACGCCGCCCTGCTTGCCTTCAACGCGATCTCCAGTCACTTTGCACGGCGCTCACAGAGGCAAACCGCAACCGAGGAAGGCGACCGGCAACGCACCTTCCAGCAGCAGCAATTCGAGGCGCAGCGCGAGGAACAACGCCGACAGGCCAAGGAGCGACGGGAGCAGGAATGGGCACTGGCGACCCGACAGCGCGAGACCGCCCTGGAGCTTCAGGAGAACCAAAAGGTTCTGGACCACTGGCCGTTGCGGCTGTTCCCCTCCCAAATCCTGCAATCGCACCGCTGCGATGGGCCGACGCCGCTGCGTGTTTTCCTCTCGCTGCCCGCCAACGGGCCGCGCGACCTGGAAGGGCCGGTGCGCCAGGCACTGCAACAATTCCTCTCCACCCACTACAACTTCAATCTCGGGGTGCGCCCTATCGAACTCCTGGACGGAGCCTGGAAAGACGGCCAGTTCCAGGGTGCCGCCAGCATCAAGGCCCTGCACGAGCGGTTGCGCTCCGAACCGACCCTGGTACTGGAGACCCAGACGCCGGAGGGTGACGACCACCTCTACATCAATCTGGCCTACTGGGGACCCGCCCAGGATCAGTACCTCTACCAGACGCTGGAGAAGATCGCTTATCGCCCCGTGGTGGAGGATTGCGCCCGCGCGGCGGCGCGACAATGGCGGCAGGCGCGCGAACGCCTGATCGAGCAAGGCCTCGCCAAGGACAACCTGGATGCCGACCAACGGTTTGGCGGTGTCCGCGCCGCCAATCTCAAGCGGCTGGAGCAGGAGGAAGCATTGAGTGCCGCCGGTATCGCGCTCGACCAGGTGGACCCGCCGCCCTTCCAACTGGTCAAGGAGGATTGGCGGGCGATCCACCAATTCCTGATCACCTGGCATTGCCTGGTCATGGGCTGGATCGGCGACCTCTACCACTTCTCCTATTGGGAGACCCCGCCGCTCCTGCCCAAGCTGTTGCCCGATCTGCTGCACCCGGACTTCCCGGCGGCGGTCGCCCACGCCTTCATCGACCACTATTGCCGCAGCTACCGGGCAGTGGCCGCGGAGCGGCCGGCTTGGGGGCCGGAGCTGGCGCTGCAATTGGCGACCCCACTGGCCGCATTGCCTGATCCGGTATGGGCCACCGGGCAGGTCGGCCAGGCGATCCAGGATTGGCTGGCTTTGCGCGGGTTTCCGCCCGTTGTGGGAACAGGTGTCGCGGTGATCGATAGCTTTTGTACCCAAGTCGGTGCCGCCGATGGTCCGGTGGGTCCGGCACTCCTTTTGGACCCGGATTTCCTCGCCGGGTTGTGCGATGCAATCGGTTATCTGCACCCGTCCGCCCTCCTGGAAAAGTTGGTGGCCGCCGCGAATGTGGCAGAGAAGCGCTGTCATCGGCAGCAGTTGAAGGGGGAGCGCCAGCAGCAACTTGAGCGCAGTCGCTGCCAGTTCGGTAACGGGCTCGGCACCCAGTTACCGGGTCACAATATGATCTACGAGGATCTGCCGGTTGAACTGGAGACGCTGCTGCTCACTGTCGCGGTGATCGAGAACTTCTGCACCCAGTTCGGCGCGGCCAATGGCCGGACGGGTCCGGCACTATTTGCGGACCTGGATTTCCTCGTCCGGCTGCGCGATGCGATCGGCCGGCTGCACCGGCCCGAGCCAGTGGGCCAGTTGGAACTCACGGGGAATTCGGCGGTGGAGCGCCAGCAACGGAAGCCGCCGGAAGAAGAGCGCCGGAAGCGGGTGCAACAGCAGCGTCTCGCTCTTAGTCGCGCCCAACTCGGCGGTAACGACGGGCTCATCCATTCGTTCCTGGGTTCCGAGAGCATCGGCGACGATCTGTTGGACGAACTAGAAACCCTGCTGCTTACCGCTGACCTGGGCGTGGACATGAGCGCCAGGATCGTCGGCGGCCTGACACGCCGGGTCAAGCACATATCGCTTACCAATCCGCGCGCGCTGTTCACGGCGCTGCGGGAGGAATTGCGTCTGATCCTGACCGAGACCGAGATGCCGTTGCGCCAGGCGGCCCCGTGCGGGCCGCTGGTATTCCTGATGGTTGGGGACAGTGGGGCCGGCAAGACCACCACCATAGGCAAACTCGCCCGGGTCCTGCGGGCGGAGGGCAATAGCGTCATGCTGGCGGCGGGGGACACCCTTCGCGCTGCTGCTGCCGAACAACTCCGGACATGGGGAGCGCTCAACCGGGTTCCGGTGTTCGCCGAGCGCAGGGGCGCAGATGCCGCCTCGGTGATGTTTGATGCGCTGCAGGCGGCCACCGCTCGCGGCATCGATATACTGATCGCCGACACCGCTGGCTGGCTACACAACAAGCCCAATCTGATGGACGAGTTGTCCAAGATCGCCCGGGCCATGAAGAAGATCGACCCGAAGGCCCCGCACGAGGTGTTGCTGGTGGTGGACGCCACCACCAGTCAGTGCGGGCTCGATCAAGCCATCCAGTTCCACCAGGCTGTACCGCTCACCGGCATCGTCTTGACCAAGCTCGATGGCACCGCCAATGGCGGTATCGTTTTCGCCATCGCGGAGCGTCTGCGGGTCCCGATCCGCTTCCTCGGCGTGGGCGAGAGCATTGAGGATCTGCTGCCGTTCGATCCGGATCAATTTCTAGATATTCTCCTAAGTGAGTAGATCGGGGTTCGGCCAAGACGCGCAACGCCGTCCTTTTTCGCTCCCGTACACCCCAGCCTGGGCGAAATCTCAAACGCTCAATCCTCACATGGACGTCGGGCCTGAGTGCGTCCAGGAAAGAAGTTTCGACACGGAGATATCGGACAAACATTTTACTGATCTTGTGTCGTAGCGTCGGAACCACATGAGTCGCCGCATCTAGCGATCTTCCTGACTCCAGGTCATATACTGGGGCCCTAACTCAACACAGGACTCAACCCATGCTTGCCCAAGTATCCGACGAAAGAATGGTCGCCATCCCCGAAGAAATCGGTCGCCGTCTCGGCATCGAGCCTGGTGACCGGCTGGACTGGACCCTGGTCGAGGGCAGCGACGCGGTGTTGGTGCGCCGGGTGACGGATCGCGGGGCCTTGGCACGGCGGCTATGCGGCCTGGGCAAGAACCTGGCACCTGATCGAGATTTGGCCACCGAAATAGATGCCGAGCATGAACGTGAGGATCAGGACCGCCTCAGGTCGCTCGGCGCATGATATGCAATTCCAGGGATGCGGGATAATCGGCGTTGTCGATATAGACAACATACGCTGGGGTTTTGACGGTGTGCTTGCTCATGGTCACTCCAGGTTGCGCTCTTGCCGGCGACGCTCATGGTTCCGGCGAGCCGAGGCACCGGCCGGCCGAAGGCCAAGGCTGAAGCCTTGGACTCCATGTGAGCGACGCTGGCCGGAACGATGATCAAGGCCTGTTTGCACATCCAAGGGTACGCAATTTCGTGGGTCCCGCCACTCCCCCTCAGGCGATTAACCAAGCTCTAGGCGGAGTCTTGGCCGGATTTATGATCAAGGCCGCTGCTTTATAATAAAGGGATACAAGTTTTCGGTAAAATTATAATTACAAACATATGATATATAACTATTTTACAATCTTTTGAAGCCGATAACCGTCATAGAAGACGTATAGAGCAAAACCTCAGTAACCTCTTCCAAGCACAGCGTTGCATCAACGGACTGCTGTTCGCTCTTTTCTACACACTGATCATTGGTCGCAAACAACACGACTGCCGCGTGTCCATTGGCTTTAGAGCTTGGGTAAACGATGCCGTCTAGACTTTTTCCATCTTCTAATACAAATACTCGGCGGAAATACTCTGTAACAATCTGTGTCGGCACATAATCGATGTGAGAGCGGTCTTCTCTGTCTATGGGCTGGGTGAAGTCGTCCAGAAAACCACGTAAGAACTTAGAAAGCACTCGCCGTCGGTGAGGACCTTCAAACAAGCTTGGTATGCAAATATCACTTGAAAGATCAAGAACGGAAAGATCTCTTAACGTTGAAAAATGTCCGCAGACAGGAATGGCGCTAAGTTAAGCGAGAGACCATAAAATAACAGTGACTTACGCGAAAAGACTGCGAGCCGAGACGCTCCAGCCCCAGGCTAAACTCGGTGGAATCTGGCAGAATCTGGCGGACCGTCGCTGATTTTCCAGAAGCTTGGATCTGGGCCGGCGCGCAAGTTGCTGATATCGTTAAGGGTAATATTAACTTAGTGCCATTCTCCGCAGACAGCTTTTTTTCCAGAGTCTTTCATTGGATCAAATGTTTCAGCTATTGCTGTCTCGATTCTGTATGCTCCATAAAACATCGGTATTCCGGCGGGACTCATTCGGTTCGGCATTTTAGCGTGCTTACGAGAAGGCGAGCCAAGTTCTTTCGCTGATGCAGGTGCTTCGTGTCGCTCAACGATGCGAACGCGCTTTATTGAGGTTCCTTTCAGTATCACATTCAATAAGCCCATTTCCTTAACAATCGCACCAAGAGAGTCTAGAATTTCGACCGGGTGCATTTCATCGTGCTGGTTCGGATCGTGAAACGATGGGCTGGCTCGAAAAAAAACGTAGCGCGCCTCAGTGATTACAAAACGGGAGAACGCTCGCCAGCCGTAAAGTAATGTTTGGTCTTCGGTAAGTGAGAGATGATCGCGTTCACACCATGCTTGGTCAAACAACCCAGAACAAATGTCCTCGTAGAGTTCCAGCGTTGAGGTTTCCAGTCCGATGTTTTCTAGCAACTCCCATGAGTCATAAACTCGCCCCTGCCATCCACCTTCGCGAGTTTCATAAGGAAGCCCCTCATCTTCGGGATGACCCCATTCAGAACTGATGCAGTTCATAATGTGTTCCATCGCTTGCTCTAAAGAGCAGGACGCGTTGCCAGGTTCTGCGCAATAGGAACAACCCTCTTTATTGTTGATTTCTGCTATAAATGCCTTGATTCCAGTATCCTCAAAACAGTTGGTACAAACAACTTTATCGTCATCGACAGTGAAACCTTTCTCTTGTGCTTCCATCCACTCTTCCTTTGCTCTGCCCATGTTTCGTGCTCCCGAGAGGTTTTTACTGTTGTAAAGTTCGTAGAGTAACGCCATCCACACAATGCCCAAGATTAGCACGCATGTCCTTGACTAGCCGAGTGAGTGCAATGCTTGAAAAAGGAAGTGCGGTGCGGCAATTCGTATTTGGTCTCAAGATGCGATGTGCGTCAAGTCTGACGATCAGGATCATTACGCCGCGCTACCGTCGCTTTTCAATCGCTCAATGCTGCAATCTGGGGCAGCCAATCGCCAGCCCGCTTAATTTTGCTCAGCAACGCCTGCTCCTCTGAGCTCAAGGCCGCAAAAGCCCCGGAGTTAGTCATTTGCCACGCGGTCAACTCGCGGCTGACCTGGAATCGTTGTTGCAATTGTGCGATGGCCGCGGTGAGCGTCGCCGAAGTGTAGATGGCAGACGCGGCGACCTCCCGCGGCAGCAGCAACTCAGCCGCGAAGGCGCGGGCGCGCTTCTTCGCATATTCGGGCACACGTCCGCCCAGCACCTCGCCCACGGGGAGCGCCCGCTCCCGGTCGATCAGCAGGTGGCAAATCTCATGGGCGAGGGTCGAGCGCTCGCGATAGAGATTGGCTGGCTTGACCGGCTCGGTCTGCTGGTCCGCCGCCTGGTTGAGCAGGATCACCGGGCCATGTCTCGGCCCCCATGCCGCGATGGCTTCCAAGGCACACTGGGGGAGCGAGATCGGGTCCACGGCAACACCCCATTGCTTGAGTAATTTGGCTGGGTGCGCCGGTTCGTCAGGTGCCAGGCTTAGCGCGGATCTTAGCCAGTTGGCCAGCCAGTAGCCTTGCTCGAAGGGGCGTCCGGTCTCGGAGAAATCGCTGTTCAATTGCGTACTGAATGCATCGAGTGCAGGGGTACGAGAGGGCGGCACTGCGCGCAGGCGCTGCAGGAGTGCGCGTTGATTGTCAAAACTGATATGGCCGGTGCTCATGCGCGCGGCGGCCAGCAGTTCGGTATCCGCGTCCGGTTGTTTCGGGTCGATTTCCCAATCGTCGTTGGCAGCGGTATGGCCAGCCAATCCATCGAGCCATGCGGGTTCCAGTCCGGTACGCAGCGGGACGACTTGCGCCCACAGGCGCCCGCTGCGCTGTTGCCAGAGCTCATGCGCGAGCTTGGCGCGCGGCTCTGGGCTGTTCTCAACCGCTGCCGCCAAGCGATCCCCCAACGCGTTCAAGGTGTCGATGATCTCCCGATAGGGCCGCAATAAATTGAGCCCCAGGGCCGGGCAGGACACCAGATATTGATGGCCTTGGCGCATCAAGATCAGGGATGGCACGAACCGGCCCTTCAGCGCCATCGCAAGGTCGTGCCGGCAGAGAAAGCGATAGACTGCCTCGTCTTCCCTGTCGATGGTTGCCTCGGGCAGGTCGCCGCTCTCCCAACGGTGCTCGGCCTCGCGTCGCAGCGATCCGGGGAATAGCGGGCTGACGGGGATTGGGTAGGATTCCTCCAGTACCAGCCAAGGCCAATTGCGGGCGAGGAACTCCAACAGATCGAGCCAGGTCCAGCGTAGGGTGTTCAATCTGTCAGGTATATCGCAATTCCCTCTCATGCAGTTTCTGTGTTTAGCACTGAATCGATCAGGGCATGCCGACGCCGGGCCAGCATCGACGTACCGATGTGCGTTTCCGCCCACTGCTCGACATCAATGGTGCGTACTGACTCCATCGCCTCCCNAATCAATGGCATGGTCAGGTCAGCGATGAAGGCAGGAATCGCCAGTACCAGCTTGCCGATCTCCTTGAGCGGTCCCCTGGCAGTGAAGCATTTGTATTTCCCAAACACCGATTCAATGATATCGGAGGTGGCTAACCAGATACTGTCAGCCGGGATTTTCGCCGCTTCCAATGCGACCTGCGCGAGAACCTGTTGGGTGAAGATCGCCGTCCGTGGGGTGAGCGTTGACGGCAGTGGCAGCGCGGCCTGGAGTGAGTCGGGGGAACTCCGCTGGAGGCCCGTGGATTTGAGGTGTGACTGAATCAGCTTGGATTGCGCCATCAGTTGCNCATANCCCACCAGGTCCTCNCGGTAGGGNAGTAGCCAGGCAAAGCCCTCAATGAAGCGGCCGTACCCGGTGTCGGTGTGGTGCCAAAACGTNTCATCGAGCGCGTCGCGCGCGAGGTCGGCATGGGTCTGCAGGGCCTGNCAAANCGCGGCCTTGTCGGGATAGCGAATGCCGACGATGGCCCGCAATGGGTGCACACGGGTGGTGCCAAAGCGCGCGCGCAGATGCTCCCAGGCCGGCCAATTCAGCACCTGTTGGGCGCGGATCGCACTGAAGTCGCCGCGATCATGATAGGCGAGGAGGCGTTGGGCCCACCGCACGTGGATATCCAGATTCATAAAGCGCGCCTTGGCGCGTTGCCGGGGCGGCAGCAAAAAGGCGAGATCGGTCTGCTGAAAGGACGACCACGCGGTGCGACCGTGTGCCAGCAACGACTCCCAGCGGGTGTCCCGACTCAGTTCGGCCTTGAGCAATGTGGCAATACGATGAGAAATATCATAAGTATAGATGCAGCCGGGAGCGTCCTGCTGAAACAAGGCGATCCCCTTGCGCAGGTCGCTGCCGTGGTCGGCAACGATCTGCACCGGGGTGCCGGTGCGCTGCGCCACGCGCCTGAGGACCGCCGCGACCCACGCCCCCGTACTGTGTGTTGTGATCTCCACGGCCAGCACCTGCATCGCGTCGTGACGCGGGCTGTAACCGGTCTGGGGCAGCGCATTCGCCGGGATGCCCAGAATCACCAGGCACTTCGATGCCCCCAAGGCGATCGTATGATCCGCGACGTAGATCCAATCCGCGCGCCACTCCGGTGGGCGATTGAGGATCGCGAGACCGCAGCGATAGACCCAGTTGAGCANGGTGGTGTGGGCCGGCGCCGCCGCCGCTGGGAGCATCGCGCCAAACAGATTCAATACCTGCGCCACGCCGCGACTGCCGAGCCCCGCGTGCAGATACATCCGCATGGTCAACTGCATGACCATCACCGGATAGTGATGACCGACAGGGGGCGCGTCCCCTGGCAGCGGTGGTGCATCGCGCGGCGCGTCATCATCGGTGG
>NZ_KB902501.1 GCF_000379525.1 Lamprocystis purpurea DSM 4197
GGCCTTGATCAAGATTCCGGCCACTTGGGCTCGCCGGGTGCGTAGTCAGGCCATCCTGGCCTGACACCGTCAGGGCTGGAAGCCCTGACTACGCACGCCGCGGGCGGGGATTACGATCAAGGCCAACATGCATTTCGCGAAGGCGCTGTCGTGGCCGCCCTGGAACTCGATATGGATATATCGCCTTCGGACGTGATAACCGGATGTAGGGGCGGGTTTCAAACCCGCCCCTACACCAATCGCCTTAACGCGAATGCACCGCTGCCGGCGGCTGTGTCGGCGGATGTTGCCCGGCCGCCGCCTTCAAACGGGGCAAGAGATCATAAAGCGGCGGGTTGTTCGGCGCGAATTCGGTCTTGACCTGCGGGGGATATTTGACGAGATCATCCATGTAGGGCTTGAGCGCCCCCTGAACCAGCACCTCCAGCGGGAGGTGGCGCAACCCGACCGTCACGTCCTCCCGCGGATCGGTGTAGAGGTTCACCATCACCACCCCGCCGGTTTCCGTGGCGATGGGGCCGCTGAAGCCGCCGGTAAAGCCTTTCTGGAAGAAACCGTCCTCGATTTCGGCCGTGAAGATGTATTTGAATTCGTCAACGCGGATTGCCGAAAGATATTGCAGCAGGGTATAGATGCGGCTGCGGCGGGCCGATTCACCCTGATCGGCAAGCAGCAGGCCGGTTTGGTCGATGCCGTCGATATAGGTCGACTTGGGTACCAGGTCCGCGACTTGGGCACCGGGCTTGCCGGCGAGCGCGATGCTGGTATTGAAGAGGTCGGCGAGGTCGAACAGCCCCTCCGAGCGGCGCGGCTGAATCATGCCCGGCCAATAGACGAAGGTCGGCACCCGCTGCCCGCCCTCCCAGCTCGACCCTTTACACCCGCGGAACGGGCTGCGCCCGGCCGGCGGCACCTCGCACTCGGGGCCGTTGTCGGAGCTGAAGAAGACCAGGGTGTTCTCAAGCTGCCCGGTCTCATCCAGGGTCTTCACCAGTTGACCGAGGATGTGGTCCATTTCCACCATGCAGTCGCTGTAGACGGTGCGGGCGCGCGAGCGGCCGGCCCATGTATCGGACGGGTAGTTGTCGAAGTGACAGCCGCGGGTGCCGTGGTAGAGAAAGAACGGCGCCTTGCTGTCCTTCATCTTGCGGATGAAGGCGATGCTGTAGTCCATCCAATTGCGGTCGAGATCCTTGATGCTGTTCAGATCGATGACCCGGCCATTCTCGCACGCCTGTTTGTTGGCCGGGGTGCAGTGGACCTCGGTCTTGTTGAACGGCATCTGCTCCATCATCCGGAACCGGGCCGGGCTCAGCGCAACCTCCGGATTGAAATAGATGTCCCGCCACTCGCTGTACATGTCGGAGACGCTGAGGAAGCCCAGGAAGTCATCGTAGCCGGTGTTCTGCGGCAGCGAGCCCTGGTTCTCGCCCATGTGCCATTTGCCGACCGCCTGGGTGACATAACCAAGCTGCTTGAGGATCATCGGGAGCGTCGTCGCGCCCTCCAAGCCGCCCGGCTGGCCGTACATGGGCGGATAGAGCAGACCATGATGCAGGGGGTTCTGGCCGGTGTGGATCGAAGCGCGGGTCGGTGAGCAGGAGGGCGTGGAGTAGGCCGAGGTGAGCACCAGGCCCCCGGCGGCCAGCCGGTCCATGTTGGGTGTCTCGTTGCCGACCGCGATGCCGCCGCCGTTGAAGCCCGGATCCATCCAGCCCACGTCATCCAACAAGAAGATCAGGATGTTGGGCTTCTTGCCGGTTTTCTTTTCCAAGGCCGCGAGCTTGTCGCGGGCTTGCTGTTCCTGCGCCGGGTGTGCGATGACCGGGTACATGTTGTCCGCCGGCTTCACGTCCTTCAAATGAATGAACTGGTCCGGGTGGTCATAGCCCGCGGCGGTCGTCGGACCGGTGGCGGCGCCGCGCGGGTTCGCTGCCGGTGCGTCGGCCAGGGTCCCGCTCGCCGCGAGCGCCAGGGCCAGGGCCAGGGCCACGGCCACGGCCACGGCCAACGTCAGTGCCGCCGCACCATGCCGGGGCGAGCGGGTCGGAAAGCATCGGCTCATGATCGGTGTGTCCTCTACATGCTTGATTGAGAAAGGATGCGCGAGGCGTCCGCCGACTGACACGGGGGTTGACGGTGGATCGATCGTCGCGGTCGGACGGGGCACCTGATGCGCAACGACACGGACTTCTTCGCGAATCGCGGTATGATGAGGCGTCGCAAAACCTCAGTAAAGACGAGGCTTCGCAATTTGTTCGATTGAAAGCCGGCCTGGAATCAACAGGCGGGCTCACGCCGATGTTACGCGAGGAGAGCAAGCCATGCGCCTATTCGACGCCGAGCCATCGATTATTCAGGATCTAAAGGACGAGAGCGACGTGCTGACCGAGAAGTCGGGGGTCTCCTTCACCGTGGTCACCGCCCGACACCCGACACTCGGCAAGCTGGTCATCGTCATCGGCAAGGATGGTTCAGGGATGGTCGTGGAAACGGACGAATAGCCGGTCGTCGACCGGTTTAGGCGATTGCCGGAAAATCCTGTGCCAGATCGCGAAGGATTTTCGTCTGCCTTCAAGGAGCGCCGACAGGAGCATAGCAGGGCTATGTGACTGTCGGCACGACGGGGAAGGCGGGCGAAAAGACGAGCGAGATGGTATAGGATTTGACAGAAATCGCCTTAGTCGTCCGCCTGGTGACGCCCGCGCAGTTGCTTGGTGGCGGAGGTGGCGCGCTTGGTCTCCAGCCGCCGCTCCTTGGACGCGCGCGTCGGCTTGGTGGCTACGCGCGGCTTGGGCTTGTGGGCGGCGAGCCGGATCAGTTCCACCAGACGCTCGCGGGCGTCCTCGCGGTTGCGCTCGCGGGTGCGGAAGCGATGGGCCTCGATCATCAGGACGCCATTGTTGTCGACGCGCCGGCCGCCCAGCCGGATCAGCCGCCGCCGCACGTCTTCCGGCAGCGACGGCGAGCCGGCCACGTCGAACCGCAGTTGCACCGCCGTCTCGACTTTGTTCACATTCTGGCCGCCGGGCCCGGGCGAGCGGATAAACCGCTCTTCGAGCTCGAGCGGGTCGATGCGGATGCGGGGAGTGATCTGGATCATGACGCTTGCGCTGCTGCCGGCGGGCGCGGCGCTACCTGATCCCCAGCCGCACCGTCATTCGCGAGGTGCTCAACCGGGTTGGCCCCGAGGCGCGCTGGATCGCGCGGAGCAGCGCCGGCATAGCCGCCGCTAATGGCTCCTGGGATCGCCGAGACAGCGTGAACCAGGGGCGCAATGAACAAGAACCGCATATTCCCGGATAGACCAATAAAGATCAGATAGAAAATGGACATGACCGTGATCCCTGCAATCGCCAGGCAAAAGAAGATAGCGACGATCTCACTGGCCTTATAATTTGGTGCAGACACGGCAAATTTCGCCATCTGGTATGGAACCAGCGTGGTCATTAGAAGGGCGAGCAAAAATAAGGCCCATCCTTCACTGAGTTCGTTGCGGTCAACGAAGAACGTCAAAAATCGCCCATTTGTACTCCTCGCTACCGTGACGATATGCCTAGCCGGCGAAGTTCACCAAGAACCCCGCAGTTTGTCAAAGGCGGTCCGCTTCCGTGGTCGCGCAACCTCGAACCAGTCACCGTCCACGGAAATGGGGAAGGTACCACGAAATCCGGCGCTCGCGCCGCCCCGGACCGGTGATGCCCCATCCTCACACAAATCCCCCGGCGGAGGCGACTTCTAGGGTCAAGCTCGCCGAGCCGGGATCGATGGGTAGGAGGTCGTCGCCGCGCTACGCTTGGCGCGTGCCCCGGCGGGGGCCTCGATCGCCGTCCCGGCCACAAGAAAACCGGAGGCCGAGGCTTTACCGTGAAAGTGCGTAGTCAGGCCATCCTGGCCTGGCGGCGTCGGGGCTGGAACAGTCAGGGCTGGAAGCCCTGACTACGCAGCCTTGCATGCCGACAGTTGCGACCGTGGTCGAGAGGACGTTCATGTTCCGGGGTGACGCAGGCGTCATGGCCGTTAACCGGAGGGTGCCCGAAGGGCGGTGTCTTGCCTTGATGGAGGCCGCCGGCTAAAGCCTCGGCCTCCGGTTGCCGGGTAGTGCTTCTTGAGCCGGATGCGGCTCGCCGAGGCCACCCGGAGCCGTTCGCGTGCCCGATCATCCCGCCGGCCGCCTTGCTGGACCTGATCCGGCGCGCATGATGGCTTACCCATCTGTAATAAAGCGGTAAGCCGCCGGCCTATCCAAACGCCCGCGAATTTCAGACAATCCACGCCTGAAGGCCCGCGGTCCGGGCCATCCGACAGAGGAGCATCGCCTTGGATCAGACCCTATCCGACCCGCCATCAGACCCGCAGTCCGATCAGGCACACGCCCTCGCGGCCGAGTTCGCCGCCTTGCGTGATCGTGTCGGCCGCGTCATCCTCGGTCAGGCCAACCTGGTCGAACGGCTGCTGATCGCCCTGCTGGCCGATGGGCATCTGCTGGTGGAAGGCGCTCCGGGGCTGGCCAAAACCACCGCCATCAAGCAGTTGGCGCTGGGGCTCGAAGGGGATTTTCACCGCATCCAGTTCACCCCGGACTTGTTGCCGGCCGATCTGACCGGCACCGAAATCTATCGGCCCAACGACGGCACTTTCCGCTTCGACCGCGGGCCGATCTTCCACAACCTGCTGCTGGCCGACGAGGTGAACCGGGCTCCGGCCAAGGTGCAGTCCGCCCTGCTGGAGGCGATGGGCGAGCGGCAGGTGACCGTGGGCCGGGAGACTTATCCGTTACCCCGCCTGTTCCTGGTGATGGCGACCCAGAATCCGATCGAACAGGAGGGGACCTATCCGTTGCCGGAGGCCCAGCTCGACCGCTTTCTGATGCATGTGCGGGTGGACTACCCGGACGGGGCGACCGAGCGCGCCATCCTGCACCTGAACCGCGACGAGGCGCTGCGCGAGGGTCCCGAGGCGGCCGGGGTTCGGCTGAGTCAGGCGAGCATCTTCGCCGCCCGCCGCGCCATCTTCGGCCTCTACATGGCCCCCGAGGTGGAGGACTATCTGGTGCATCTGGTGATGGCCACCCGGCGGCCGCTGGAGTATGCCGCGGACCTGGGCGGCTGGCTGCGCTTCGGCGCCAGCCCCCGCGCGACCCTGGCTTTGGATCGGTGCTCCCGCGCCCGCGCCTGGCTCGGAGGGCGCGACTACGTTTCGCCGGAGGACCTCCAGTCCGTAGCCCCGGACGTGCTGCGCCACCGGGTGCTGCTGTCCTATGAGGCCGAGGCCGAGGGCAAACACCCCGACGACTTCATCGCCGCACTGCTGGCGCGCGTCCCGGCGCCTTGAGCGATGTCCTTCCTCGCGTCGACACCATCGCCGGAGGCGCAACCCGGCATCCGCGCCGGGCTCACCGAGTTGATCGCCCTGCGCGAACAGGCGCGGCGGCTCGATCTGGCCCCGCGCGGGCGGGTGCTGGCGACCCGCAGCGGCGGTCATCTGTCGCGTTTTCGCGGGCGCGGGATGGAGTTCGACGAGTCGCGGGTCTATCAGCCGGGGGACGACCCGCGCAATATGGACTGGCGGGTCACCGCCCGGGCCGGCACGCCCCATGTGAAACTGTTTCGCGAGGAACGGGAGCGCCCGGTGTGGCTGCTGGTGGATCAGGGACCGGCCATGCGCTTCGGGACCCGTGTCGCCTTCAAGTCGGTGCTCGCGGCGCGTGCCGCGGCCCTGCTCGGCTGGGCCGCGGTGGACCGCGCGGACCGAGTGGGCGGCTTGGTGTTCGACGAGACCCGCCATCTGGAGCGGCGGCCGGCGGCCCGCGGCGGCGGGTTGCTGCCCTTGCTCGAGCGCCTGACCGAGCCCCCCATGGCCGGCGGTCGGGGTTATGACTCACTGGAAGTCGCGGCCGGTCACCTGGTGCGGCTGGTGCGTCCGGGCAGCCTGGTGGCGGTGATCAGCGATTTTGCCGGTGTGCACCCGCAGTCCGGCCGGTGGCTGGCACAGCTTGCCGCGGGCAGCGAATTGCTGCTGATCATGGTACACGACCCCATAGAAGCGGCAGCGCCGCCGCCGGGTCGTTATCCGGTGACCGATGGCCTGCGCCGCGGGGTGCTGGACCTGACCGGAATGCGCAGCCGGGCGTCCTATGAGCAGCGCTACGCCACGCGCACCCAAACGCTGGAGTTGTTGGCGCGGCGTCATCGGGCCCACCTGCTGCAGTTGGTGACTGACGAACCGGTCGGCCCCGCGCTGGCCCGCGGGTTACGGGCGCGGGCCGGGTGAGGCCGATTCGTCCGCATATGCTTGTCGAAAAAGGTATTTCACGCGAAGGCGCGAAGGCGTAAAGAAGGAATCGGACCATGGATCACGCTGTGATGATTGACTGGTAAACCGCGCCCGGCGCGGTATGCGATGTTTTTGGCCTTGATCATGGTTCCGGCCACTTGGGCTCGCTGGGTGCGTAGTCAGGCCATCCTGGCCTGACACCGTCAGGGCTGGAAGCCCTGACTACGCATGCCGCTGGCCGGGATTACGATCAAGGCCATGTTTTTGGATAGGATCGGCCCCGGCAGACTCGACGATTGCTGGAGCCGGCGCGGTTTACAGTTCGAAAAAATTTAAATTTTCAGCCGCGTCTCCACCGAAATGAGTTAAATCCGCAAGGCCAAACACACCATGAAAACTACGCATTTCACGCTGGAGGCGGTTTAGCGACCCGCCGATGGCCGACCCCACCCTCATTCCTGCTCCCACGACCCAGTCGCCGGCCATGGCCGACCCGCTGGCCGGGCTGCGCGACTGGCATCTGCCGGAGCCGGTGGCCTGGTGGCCGCCGGCCCCTGGGTGGTGGCTGGTCGCCGGGCTCGCCCTGGCCGCACTCGTGCTCGGCTGGGCGCTGTGGCGCCGTCGGCGGCGCCAGGGCGCCGCGGTCCGGGCCGCCCTGAGCCGGCTGGCGGCGCTGAATCAGGCGCTGCACACCGGCGGCGATCAACGCCGCTTTACCGCGGAGGTCTCGCAACTGTTGCGGCGGCTGGCCCTGATCCGTTATCCGCGCGAGCGGGTGGCCGGGCTGACCGGGTCCGCCTGGCTCGCTTTCCTCGATACGACCGGCGGGGGTGACGGGTTTACCCAGGGTCCCGGACGGGTGCTGGCCGATCGCCCCTATCGTGCCCCCGGTGATTCCGCGCCGCGCTCCAACGACCCGGCGCTGACGGCCCAACCGGACCTGGACCCCGTCGCGGTGACGGACCTGGCCGCCCGCTGGATCCGCGCCCAGCAGGAGACGACACCATGATCACGCTCTCCTGGCCCTGGGTGCTGGCGGCCTTGCCCCTGCCGCTGCTGGCCTTGCTCCTGCCCCGCGCTAAAGCGACCGGCGGGGCCGCCCTGCGGGTGCCTTTCTATGGTGAATTGCCGGGGATCGCGACCGGCGCGGCGCGGCGGCGCCCCTGGTGGCAACGCCTCGCCGCCGTCCTGGCCTGGGTGCTCCTGGTGCTGGCGGCGGCACGGCCGGAGTGGGTCGGGGACCCGGTGAATCTGCCGGTGTCCGGGCGCGATCTGATGCTCGCGGTTGACGTGTCGGGCAGCATGGAGCAGGAAGACTATGAGCTGGACGGCCGGATGGTCTCGCGGCTGGCGGTCATCAAAGCGGTGGCCGCCCGCTTTGTCGAGCGCCGCACCCAGGATCGACTGGGCCTGATCCTGTTCGGCAGCAACGCCTATGTGCAGACGCCCCTGACCTTCGACGGCCGCACGGTGGCCACCATGCTGCGCGATGCCGTGGTCGGGCTCGCCGGTCGGGAGACGGCCATCGGCGATGCCATCGCGCTCGCGGTCAAGCGCCTGCGCGACCAGCCGGACGACAATCGGGTGCTGATCCTGCTTACCGACGGGGCCAATACGGCCGGTCAACTGGAACCCCTGGCCGCCGCGCGGTTGGCCGAGGAAGCGGGGGTGCGCATCTACACCATCGGCATCGGCGGCGGCGAGATCGGCATCCGCACCCCGCTGGGGATGCGGCTGATGCGCCAGGGGGGCGATGTCGATCCGGAGACACTCAAGCGCATCGCCGAACTCACCGGAGGGCGTTTCTTCTCCGCCACCGGCCGCGCTGAACTGGAGGCGGTGTACGACGAATTGGATCGGCTGGAGCCGAGCCGCCGCGACGAGCGCACCTATCGGCCGCGGGAGTCGCTGTTCGTCTGGCCCGCGGCTGCGGCGCTGATCCTGAGTGTCCTGATCGCCCTGCCGGGCCTGGGGGTGCGCAATGCCGGCTGATCTGCACTTTCTGCGGCCGCTGTGGTTCCTCGCCCTGATCCCCCTCGCCGCCCTGGTCATTGGACTGTGGCGCCGCCGCCAAACCGCCACTGTCTGGCAGGGCCTGGTGGATGCCCATCTGTTGCCGCATCTTCTGGTTGGCGAAGAGTCCCGCCCGCGCCGCCTTCCCTTTGCCTTGCTCGCGCTGGCCTGGTTGGCGGGCGTGACCGCGCTGGCCGGACCGGTCTGGGAACGCCTGCCGCAACCGGTGTTCACCACCGGGGCCAAGCGGGTGATCCTGCTGGACCTGTCGGCGAGCATGAATGCCGCGGATCTGGCGCCCTCACGGCTGGCCCGAGCGCGTTTTGCGGTCCTGGACCTGCTCAACGCCACCCACGAGGGGCAGGTCGCCCTGATCGCCTTCGGTCCGGATCCCTATATCGTCTCGCCGCTGACCGGCGACGCCCAGACCATCGCGGCGCAGGTCCCGCGCCTGACCACCGATCTGATTCCGGTGCCGGGTCCGCGCCGCCCGGAGCGCGCGCTGGCGCTGGCCGGCGAACTGCTGGCCCAGGCCGGTGCCGGCGGCGGCGAGGTCATCCTGATCAGCGACGGGGTCACGGAGCGCGGAGCCGGACTGGGCACCCTGGTCAACGGGGCGGCCCGCGCCTTGGCGGCGGCCGGCCATCGGCTGTCGGTCCTCGGGGTCGGGACCACGCAGGGAGCGCCTGTGCCTGATGCGAGCGGCGGCTTCTCCGCGATCGGCAACGGTGCCATCGCGCTGTCGCGGCTCGACCGCGGGGCCCTGGAGACCCTGGCGCAGGTCGGCAACGGCCGCTATGTGGAGTTGGACCCGGCGGGTCGGGACACCCAGACACTGATCACCGCGGGGGCACCGGCCCCCCTGGGTGCGATGGTCGAGCAACAGCACCTGACAGCGGATCAATGGCGCGAGGAGGGTCCGTGGCTGCTGCTGGCCCTGCTGCCGATCGCCGCGCTGGCGTTCCGGCGCGGCTGGCTGGTGCCGGTCATGGCCCTCGTCCTGGTGCTGCCGCCCGGCCCCGGCTGGGCCTTCGGCTGGGACGACCTGTGGCGCCGGCCGGATCAGCAGGCGGCCAGAGCCTTCGCGGCGGGTGACGCCACGGCCGCGGCGGAGCGCTTTCAAGACCCGGCCTGGCGCGCCGCGGCCCGTTATCGCGGCGGCGACTATGCGGGCGCCGTCGACGACCTTGCCGGACTTGAGGGGGCCGAGGTCGACTATAACCGCGGCAACGCCCTCGCTCGCCTGGGCCAGTTGGACCAGTCGATTGCCGCCTATGAGCGCGCGCTCGAACAGGCCCCGGATCATGCCGACGCCCGCGCCAACCTGGAGCAGGTCAAACGGCTGCGGGACCAACAACAGCAACAAAACCCATCGTCCGAGCAAGGGCAGCCGGGCGAAAACGGTGAGGGCGAGGACGCATCGACCGGCGCGGACCAGGATTCCCAGGGCGGCGATCAGCCGCCGGACGCTGCCGATCAAGCAGGCAAGCAGAACGCGGATCAGCCTCAGGACCAGCAAGCCGGCCCCGGACAGGACGGGGCACAACCCCAGGAGGCCGGCGGGCAGGACAACGCTTCAAGCGCGCGCCCCGGCGACACCGCGAACACTCCGGCGGACACCGAGCAAGCGCCGGCCGGTCAGGACCCGGGAACGCCGGGGGCGCCCGATCCGGCGGCCGGGCGCACCGGCCAGTCGGCACCGCCCAACGCGGGCGATCTCGGTTCCCAGGATCAGGCGGCGGAACCCGAGGTGTCGCTTCCGGATGCGACCGACGCCGATCCAGACGCGAACGAGGAAGGGCCTCAGGCCGGCGCCACGCCTGGCCAACCGCCGGGCACCACGGCGCAGGCCGGGACCGCGCGCCGCGCCCAGACCGGTGCCGCCGATCTCAGCATGGAGGAGCGTGAGCAACAGCAGGCCCTGGAGGCGCAGTTGCAGCGCGTCCCGGACGACCCGGCCGGTCTGCTGCGGCAGCGCTTTCTGTTACAGCATCTGCGGCGGGAGGGGCGGTTGCCTTGATCCGTAGGGTCCGCTGTGCGGACCAACGACCGCTTGCCGCGAGTTGGCACGGCCGGAATTCCATGCTTCAAGTTCAGTCATAATCCTCATGCACAGACCCATCACTACCTGGCTTTCACTGTTGATGCTGTTGCTTCTGGTCGGACCTGCCGGAGCGGCGGACGACTTCAGCGCGGAGTTGGACCGGACCCAGGTGCGCGCCAATGAAACCTTGACCCTGCGGCTGCGTGCCGAGGGTCGGCTCGCGGGCGAGCCGGACCTGACGCCGTTGAACCAGGATTTCGAGATCCTGGACCAGAGCAGCGGCACCCGGATGAGCATCATCAACGGCGCCGTCAGCCAGACCCGTGAATGGACCCTGGAGTTGGCCCCGCGGCGCGGCGGCCGGCTCCAGGTCCCGCCGCTTGCGCTCGGCGGCAAGCAGTCGAGCCCGGTCGCGGTGGAGGTGCTACCGGCCGATCAGGCCGCCGCGGACACTGGTTCCAAACCGATCTTCGTGGAGACGCGGGTCGAGAACGCCACGCCCTATGTGCAGCAGTCCTTTGTCTATCGGATCCGGGTGCTCTACCGGGAACAGCCGCGACGGGCAGTCCTGTCCGAGCCGCAAGCCGAGGGGGCAACGCTGGAACGGCAAGGGGAGGATCAAAGCAGCTCCGAAACCATCCAGGGGCAGCGCTATACGGTCATCGAACGCCGCTACCTGGTGGTACCGCAGCGCAGCGGCCCGCTCACCATCGCGTCGCCGCGGCTGGAGGCGCTGCTGCCGGAGAGCCGGTCCGCGGGGCGCCGCGGCCCATTCGCCGATTTCAATGATCCCTTCGGCAACGCGCCCTTCCAGGACTTGCCGGATCTCTTCGACCGGGGTTCCGGCCGCCGCGTGATCGAGCGGGGGCAGGATCTGACCGTCCAGGTCCGCCCCCAACCCAACGTCGGCACCGCAACCTGGCTGCCCGCCGAGTCGGTCCAACTGTCGGAGGAGTGGACCCCGTCCCCGCCGCGTTTTCGCGTCGGCGAGCCCGTCACCCGCACCCTGGTGATCACCGCCCGCGGTGTCACCGCGGCCCAGTTGCCGACCCTCGATCCCGGCACCCCCGAGGGCGCCAAGGTCTATCCCGAACCGCCGAAGGGCGAAGACCTGCCGGGCACCGCCCCGACCGCACTCAAGACCCTCAAGATCGCCCTGGTACCGAGCCGCGCGGGTGAACTCATCCTGCCGGAGGTCCGCGTGCCCTGGTGGGACACGACAGCGGATCAGGAGCGCGTCGCGGTGATCCCGCTACGCCGGGTCCAGGTGGAACCGGCGCCTGGTGAACCAGCATCACCGCCGCCAGAGACCGCGGCGGCCAACCGCCCGGCCGCGTCCGCGCCCAACCAAGTCAGCGCGGACGCTCCGCCGGCCGCGCGTGACACCGGCGTCGACTCATCAGCCACCGACAGCACCAAGGTCCCCTGGCCCTGGCTGACCCTGTTGTTCGCGCTCGCCTGGCTCGCAACCCTGTCATGGAATCTGCTGCGGCGATCCGGGCGCGGCGGGACGGGGCAAGTTACAGCGGCCCGTATGAAACCGCAGCGCGGCGAGGCAGCGGCGCGGACTCGGGTGCGCCGGGCCTGCACGGCGGCTGATCCCAGGGCCGCCCGTGCCGCCCTGCTCGATTGGGGACTGGCGCGCTGGCCGCACGACCCACCCCGCGGGCTGGGTGACATCGGCACGCGCCTGGGTCCGGCGGGAAGCGCAACGGCAGACGTACTGGAACATATCGACCGGGCGGTTTACGCTCCCGGCGGCGCAGCCTGGGACGGGGCCGCGGCCTGGCGCGCGTTGGAGCCGACCTTGCGAATGGCCGAGCACCAGAGGCGGGCATTACCGGTCGACCCACTACCACACCTCTACCCGCGGCCTGAGGGTTGATATAGCCTTCGTACCTGATATCCAGTAGGGGCGGGTTTGAAACCCGCCCCCACGTCCGGTTCTGGCGTCGGAATGCTATACCTATCACAAACGCCAATCCACGTCTTGAGCCACGGAGTTAATCGTGTATCCTGTCGACTGTCAGCCAGCCGGCAGATGCTCCCCAGTCCCGGCCCAGGTGGCACCACTGAATGACGCTATTGAGTGGCACCATCGGGTGAGTCAGACGATAAGGCCGATCGGGGATTCAGCGGGCGGGCCGCCCGGTCCCCAGTCAAAACGAATCGCACAGCCTGGCTCGAAGACCATGACTCCGCCCCATCCGCCACGACTTGGCTTCGGTCCGTCCGGCCCACCCCGCAGGGAGGCCGGGGGGTGAACAGCGTTCCCGGCGCAGGCCGCTGGCGGTGGTCCCTGGCGCTGATCACGCTGCTCATCCTGGGGCTGGCAGTTCCGGGTGACGTCAGCGTGCCGGACCGGGTCGACGTTGCCGCCCACGCGCCCCTCGGTTGGAGTCCCTGGCTGATCCTGGGCGCCCTGACCCTGGCCCTCATGCTGCTGGAGCGGTGGTTGCTCGCCCCGCTGCGCCGCTTGCGCACCTACGCCGAGCAGTTGGCCGCCGGTCGCTACGAGGGCGTGTCAGGGGTCGGCGGCATCGGCGCAGTCGCCGACTTGGCCGCCACACTCGACCGTTTGAGCGAACAGCTCCGGGCACAGGACAGCCTGCAAGCCACCGACACGCGCCCGGTTGCGGTCGAGCGCAAGCAGATCGAACGTGCGCTGTCCTATCTGGAAGCATTGGACACGGTGTTGGTCGAAGCCTCGCGCACCTTGCTGACCGCCCAGCCCGAAGCCCTGGATCACGTGGTGATTCGCGTCCTGGGCGCCGTCGCCCGACGCATGGATGTGGAGCGTGCCTGCCTCTATCAAGTCAGTCACGATAGCCAACAGTTGAGCGCCACCCATGAGTGGTGCGCGATGAACGTCGCGGAGCGGCGGGTCACGGCCGACCCCGTACCGCTGGCAAGCCTGCCACGCTGGATGGACACCCTGCGCCATGGGGAAAGCGTCTCCATCGGTGATATCGACCTGTTGCCGGACCCCTGGTCGCTGGATCGCCGGATCCTGCTGGCGCAGGGTGTCCGCGCGGTCCTGGCAGTTCCGTTACGCGTCGGCGGCCGGTTGGCCGGCTGCGTCGTCACGGAAGTGGAAGGCGCACCGCGAACCTGGCAGGATCCCGAAATCCGCGTCCTGCGCCTGCTGGCGGATCTGATCGGTGTCGCGCTGGAGCGGCATCGGGTCCAGCAAGAACTGGTTGAAGGCCGGCAACGCCTGGAGGAGGCCGCGCGCTTCGACACCCTCACCGGCCTGCCCAACCGCCGGCTGTTGGCCGAACGCATGCGCGAGGCCATGGGCGTAGCGCTGGAGAGCGCCACCGAATTGGCCGTTTGCTCCCTTGATCTGGACAGCTTCAAGGCGATCAACGACGCCTGTGGCCAGGCGGTCGGCGACCAGATACTGGTGGCGGTTGGCGCCCGACTGCGTGACCAGATTCGCGAAAGCGACACCGTGGCACGACTCGGCGGTGATGAGTTCGTTCTGCTGCTGGGCGGCTTCGAGAATCCGCTGGAATGCGCCAACCTGCTCGACCGTCTGATCACGGCCTTGGCGCAGCCCCATGTTGTCGGGGACCAGGAACTGCGCGTGACCGCCAGCGCCGGCGTCACCCTCTTCCCGCGGGACGCGAATGATGCCGACACCTTGTTGCGCCATGCCGATCACGCCATGTACCGGGCGAAACAACGCGGGCGCAATCGCTATCGCTTCTTCGACCCGTTGCGCGACCGCCGTGTCCATGACCGTCTCTCGCAATTGGAGCGCATCGGTGCGGCGATCGACAGCGGCGAGTTGGTGCTCTACTATCAGCCCAAGGTGGACATGCGCCGCGGCAAGGTCATCGGAGCCGAGGGCTTGGTGCGCTGGCAGCATCCGGAAAGAGGCCTGCTGCCCCCGGGTGTCTTTATTCCACTGCTCGCTGGAACCGAGTATCAGCAGCGGCTCGACTGGTGGGTGCTGCAGGCGGGTCTGAATCAACTCCAGACCTGGCATGACCATGGACTTGACCTGGAGCTCAGCCTCAACATCTCGGCCCGTTCGATCCAGCATAACGACTTCATCCACAACCTGGATGAGCAATTGCATGCCCACCCCGGACTTGCGACGGGCGTGCTGTCGCTGGAGATCTTGGAGTCCGAGGCCTTGGGCGATCTGGAGGCGGTCGCCCGGGTCATGCTGCATTGCGCCAGACTCGGGGTGCGCTTCGCCCTCGACGATTTCGGGACGGGCTATTCCTCTTTGACCTATTTCAGGCGTCTGCCGGCCCAAGTACTCAAGATCGATCAGACCTTCGTGCGCGACATGCTCCGCTCCCCGGACGACCGCAACATTGTCGAGGGCGTGGTCGGGCTGGCCCACGCCTTCCGGCGGGAAGTCATCGCGGAGGGGGTGGAGTCCGCCGCCCACGGATTGATGCTGTTGCGCTTGGGCTGCAACCGCGCTCAAGGCTATGGCATCGCGGAGCCCATGCCGGCCGGGCAGTTCCCGGACTGGGTGAGCCGCTACCGCTTCCCCGCGTTGTGGCGCGTCACCGCCGAGTTCGAGTGGTCGGAGCCGCTTCTGGGTCTGTTGACCATGGAGTCCGAACACCGCGACTGGGTGGCGAGCCTGATCCGCGCGCTCGGCCCGAACGCCAACCAAACACCGCCGACCCTGGAGGAAAAGTGGTGTGGATTCGGCCGCTGGTACCATGCCGAAGGGCGCCGTCTCTACGGGACACTGCCGGCGTTCCGGCAACTCGATCCGCTGCATCACGGCATTCATGAACTGGCGCGCACCCTGACCAAGGCACGCGCGCAAGGCCAATCGACCGAGGCGGCAATCGCGGACATCATTGCCGCCCGTGACGGTTTCATCATCGCCCTGCATGCCCTGCAGGAGCAGGTCTTGAGCGAGGGCGTCGCCGAGACGGGGCCGGGCTGATCCGGATATTTGCACGCCCAGACGCCAGGACGCCACATGCCAGAGCCGCACGAGCCAGTTCCCCCATCATCATCCCCCGCCCGGGGCCAGGAGCAAGCGCGGCAGATCCAGGCCGATCTGACGCGGATGCTTTACGCACAGGCGCCGCCGGGGCTTGCCGTCACCGCGGTCAACGGCCTGCTGGTGGCGGCCGCCATGAGCTTGGTCAGCAGTGCGTGGGCGGCTTGGACCTGGTTCGGCTCGCTGGTGTTGGTCCTGGCAGCGCGTGCCTTGCTGCTGGTGCGCTTCCACCGTGCCCCCCACCTGCACCCCGATGCATTCTGGTCCAGCCGGTTCGCGCTGGGGGCCGCCGCCACCGGTCTTGCCTGGGGTCTGTCCGTGGTGCTCCTGCCGAGTGACGAACTCGCGTATCAGGTGTTCCTGGGGTTCGTCATTTCCGGCATGGCGGCCGGAGCCATCCCGACACTGAGCCCTCACCTGCTGGCCTATCGCGCCTATTTGCTGGCCGCGCTGGTCCCCTTCGGCATCCGCATGGCGATCCTGGGTGATCAACTCGCCTATACGTTCTTGGTCATCGTGACATTGTTCGGGTTGTTCATGTGGATCAACGCCCGTCGCTATCACGACACCTTGCGGCGCTCATTGGAATTGGGCCGCGCCAACCTGGATCTGGTGGCTGACCTGACAGGCGGCGTGCGAAAGATTTCTCCCAAAAACGCGAAAGATTTATAAAAAAGACTGTTGGCCACACCAACAGTTTGTTGAGCGATTCCCGTGAAACCGCCCGGCACGGGGGAGGACGACGGACCAACCTCCACCACCCGACGAAGTACCCGCATGAAATCCACACCCGATCGTTTGATTCCCGCCCTGCTCGCGGCCTGCCTCGTGGCCTCGTACCAGGTCAGCGCGCGCGATCATGCGCGCCTCACCGGCACCAGCCAGGCGGCAGGGATTTACCAAGTGATCCCAGGCACGCGGACCCCGGATTACGGTCGCCGAGTCGGGGAGATACGCGACGGGGTGGTCTACCCGACGATCCCCGGCACGCGCACGCCGGACTATGGGTCACCGCGAGCGACCCTATGTAACGGAACGCTTAACCCGGTAATCCCCGGCACCCGGACGCCGGACCCGGGGGCAGCAAGCCACTGGTTAGAACGTTAGCTGCCGCGTATCTCGGAAGGCCGCACGTCCGCCAGCAGTCCGGCGGCGACCAGGTAGCCAAGCCCCGCAATCAGGTCCGGGTCATCGGCGCGCACCCGCCCGCCGCTGACGACCGTCGCCCGCGCCATCGTGAGTAGGGAGGCGATCAGCGGGTCGGTCGACGCGGCCGCGATGATCGCCACCCGCTCGGCGAGGGTGAACTCCCGCATCAGTTGCAGCTCGTCCCAGGTCTTCACCACCGGACCCGAATCCGGCGTGACAAACCGGGAGCCGGTCCACCGATCCCCCGGCGATGCCTCAAGGCCGTTGCCAAGCACCAGCCCGTTTGGCCACTCCCCCGGCTCCCCCACAATCACATTGCGCACAGTGTCACCGTCGACCAGGGCAAGCCGCGTCATCTCACACCTCCACCCAGATGATGCCGGCGGCACCGGCCCCGCCCAGGCTGCCCGCGACGGCGTAACAGCCCCCGCCGCCAGCACCCGGCCCCGGGCCAACGCCCCCGTTCACGCTACCACCCGCTCCGGGCGCCCCGCCCGCGCCGAAGAGCGTCGCGCCCCCAGCGCCCGCCAGATACCCAGTATTATAGCCCGCCCCGGCCCCGCCGGCCACCCCGACCAGTGTCAAGTGCGCGGGGATAGCCCCGCCCAGCCCCCCCACACTGGCGCCGGCGCCCACCTGGCCCCCGGCCGCGGCCACGCCCTTCAGGCTTGAGCCGAACCGCGTGATCCCGCCCGCTGTCGGCGCCGCCGCCAGCGTACCCGCCGCGCCGCCGGCCCCGATCACATAGCCAATCACCTGCCCCGGCGTCACCGGGAAGAACATCCGATGAATGGTCGCTCCCGCCCCGCCGCCGCCGCCTTGATTTGTCGGCGCGCTAAACCGCCCTTGGCCCCCCGCACCGCCGCCCACCAGCGTCAGTATCAGCCGGGTCACCCCCGCCGGCACGGTGTAACTGCCGGAGGACGTCAAGGCCGCGCATTGGTTCAGGTTGGCGATGCCGGACGCGAGCGCCAGCAAGCGGCTAGGGATACCCATCAGCGTAATCATACCGTCAGCTCCACGTTGTCCCGGTCACGTTGCCCGCGCTGTCGTAGCCGATCGTCAGCGTCGCCACCGGGGCCAGGGCCGTGTAGTGCGTCCCCGCGTTAATCGAATGGGCGAGCGCCGCCGCCGTCACGCAGCCCGCGGCGCCGCCCGCCACGCCCCAGGTCAGCGTCGCCCGATAGCGCTCCACGCCCCGCGCCCATACCAGACAGGCGGGTTGCGCCGGATCGACCGGCGCCGAGACGCCATCCACCCCGGTGGCCGTTAACGCCCACCCCGGATACACCCCCGTGCCCAAAATCAGCGCGGCGGCAAAATGCAGATCCGGGTTCAGCGGCACCCAGGCCCCGGTCAAATCGGTCACCGGGTCCACCGCGCTGCCGGCAGCGGTGCGCCGATACACTCGCCCGTCCGCGCCGATACACACCGCCCATTGCGCATAGCTGGTGCCGGCGCTGTAGGGCGTGGCCGTGCCCTGCGACACCACCGCCGCCGCCGCTTCCTGCGCGCTGGTGACAGCGACCGTGGCCGCCGCCAACGCGCCGTTGGCCGCCGCCCCCATGGCGTTGGCCTGGCTCGCGTAGCCATTGAGTTCCGTGCCGAACTGCACCAGCGCATCCACAAACGCATCCGCGCGCGGGTCGAAGTTCACCGGATCGGCCCGCGAGGGCGGGTCGGGCAATGCGGCAATGATCACGCTGATACTCATGTCATCCCCTCCAGGTTGAGCGTGCACGTGGTTTGATTGAGGCCGCCCAACTGCAGGGCGAACTCCTTATAAATGCCGAAAATCCGCAGCGACTCAAACGCGGTATCCGGGCCGTTGCAATCCCAGATCACCGGCACCGCGCGCACCGCCGCCAGTTGCGCCTGCACCGTGTCGGCGTGCGCATCGGGCAGCGTCAACCGCAGCGTCGCCCGCTTGGCATACGCGCGCTGCACCAGCTGCGTCTCGCCCCACTCATCGGTCTCCTTGCGCGAGTAGTCGGTGATGCCGACCTCGGCATCCACCAGCGTCTCGCCGAGCCACACCGCCCGCCCGATGGCCAGGTGCCCGACCCCCACCATGGTGTCGGCATCGCCCGCCACGGTCACCGTCAGCGCGAAATTCCCAACACTGCGGGGAAACGCCAGCACCAGCGCCCCGACGTATTCGAACTGCGTGAACCACCAGTCGGACCACGACGCCGACCCGCCCGATCGCGCCAGGCTCCGCGTCATCGACCACGGGGCGGCCCCGTTGGCGATCAGCGCCTGCTCCACCGTCACCTGCTTGGCGCCGGTCAGGCCGAACAACCCCAGGTGCGAACAGCGCTGCTCCACGGCCACCGTCACGGTCACCGCCGTGGTGTCCTTGGTCGCGCTCGACACCGAGGCGTCCAGCATTTTGTAACGATTGCTCGCCCCGAGGTCGAGCCAATAGGTGGGGTTGGTGGCCGGCGCATTGTTCGTGCCCGCCTGCACCGCCTCATAATCCGTGCACCAGTCGGCCGTCGCCACACTCACCCGCGCCCCGATCGCGTAGGTACGCGTGGACAACCACGCGGTCTCATCCGACAGCGGCGCGGTCGCGGCCGTCAAGGTCATCGCGGCAGGACGAATCAATTGCATCGCTCAACTCCGTGCGGCCGGCAGGCCGTCATAGTCCCACTGCTCGAGCACGCGCCCCGCGGTCTGCGCCAGGCGCAGCCGTTGCGCGTGCGCCTCGCGCAGTTGGGCGCGCAACCCCTGCACCTCGGTGAGCAGCGCATCCGTCGCGGGGGGCGCCGCGGCGACGCCGTTCAGCGGAATAATCGCCTCGGTACCATGCAGCATCACCGGATAGCCGCTCGCCGGACCGCGCGCGATACCGCCGGCGGCGAACCCCGGCAGCCGTTCTGGGCGGTCACCGCCCGCGGTCCGCGCCAGGGCCTCCACCTGCGCGGTCACGCGCGCCACCGTGCGCGCGTACTCCAGGCGCGTGGCCGACTCGCGCTTGGCTGCGGCTAGGTAGGTATCGGCGTAGCCGGTCAGCCCCTCCAGCGCCTCCCGGTCGCCGGCGCGCGCCGCGCTGTACTGCGTCAGGAACGCCGCGCGCGCCGTGGCGTAGCCGTCCGGCCCCTCCGCCAGGGCGGATTCCGCCTCCCGCACCCGCTCCACCCACTCCATCAGACTCTTGCCGAGGTCCCGCAGCGCGTCATCGGCTGCTTGTTTCCGCTGCGCGAAGCCGGCCGCTGCCGCCGCATTGGCGATGTTGCCGTCATCGTTCGCCGCGGCATAATACGTCTGCACCGCCGCCGCCCAGGCCCCGGCGCCCGTCCCCAGCAGGCCCACCACCGCCGCGATGCCGCCCAGCCCCTCGATCGCCGCGGCCAGGCCCTCGATCGACAGCGCGCCGATATCGATCCCCAGCGCCGCTTGGCCCAGCGCATTGGCCTGCGCGCGCGCGGCCTCGAGCTGCGCCTGTTGCTGCTGCGCAGGGGTCCACAGCAGCCCCTGCAACGTCGCTTCAGCCGCCTCGGCCGCGCTGTAATAGGCGTCCATCGCCTCCGCCATCCCCATCACCCCCACATAAGACTTGCGTCCTGCGTCGGTCGACAGGTCGAACGACTTCACCAAGTCATCCAGCGCCGCGCGGGTTGGCGGCACCGCCGACCCCAGCGCGGCGAAGGTGCTGGTCATCGCGGCGTTCTGGGTCGCCGTCTGCTCGGCCACCGTGGTGAACAGGCTGGCGTAGGTCCCCTGGAGCTGGGCGAGGTTATCCACCCCGCCGGCCACCATCACCAGGCTGGCGGTCGCGCTCAGCGCATTGTCGCCCAGGTGCATCCCCGCGGCCTGCAACCCCGCGGCGATATCCGGCAACTGCCCCTCCAGGACCTTGAGCTGCGCGACCGTCTCCATGAACCCGCCGAGATCGCTGCTGCCCCCGTCCGCCCAGGCCTGTTTCACCATGTCCCCGAGCACCCCGGTGGTGGACTGCACCATCGCCTCGGCCATCGCCTGCGTCTGCTCCGTAATCCAGGCACCGATCTCCTCCGGGGCTTTCGGCGCCGCGCCCGTGCTGAAATTCGCCCGTGCCGCCGCCGCCTCGTCCCCCAGTTGGGAGGCCAGCGCATCCAGGTTCGCATTGGCTTGATCCTTGGCGGCGTTGATCTCCGGCACCGCGCCCGACTTGCCCAACGACTGGTTCGCCCCGGCAAACTCCAGCCGCCCCCCCGTTGTCGCCATCGTCGCAATCGGCGCCTTCGCCTCTCCGCCCCCCAGCGCGTTGCCCGCCACGGCGCCGAGCACCGCCCCGATGATGGTCCCGATCACCGGCACTACGGAGCCCATCATCGCCCCCGCCGCCGCGCCGGTCAGCCCCATCGCCCCGCCCACCGCGGCGCCGCCATAGAGCCCGGCGATCCCGCCGACGCTCCCGCCGAGGCCGGCATAGGGCGAATCGGGGTACATCGCTGAGCCGATAAACCCACCCGCCAAGCCGGCCCCGGCGCCCGCCCAGTTGGCGACCCCCATCATGCCAGCCTGCGCCCCGCCCAGGCCGCTGCTGTACGTCAACCCGGCCGCGGTCGGCGCCGCCCCGCTGTAACCCAGCCAACTCGCCCCCGTCTCCAGCCAACTCGCCGCCGTCGTCCCCATGCTGCTGCCGCCGAACAGCTTCGACAGCGACCCCACGACATTGGTCAGGCTCCCGCCGCTGCCGCCGCTGCCGGCGCTGCCGCCGCCCACCACCTGCGTCAGCCCGCCCGTGGTCCCGGTCAACCCCGACACCACGCCCACGATCTCGACGAAAATCTTGTTCACGGCCAGTTCGATCAGCCGCTTTTTCGCATAGTCCACAAAATCATCGAACGACAGCTTGCCGGCCGCCAGCCCGTCCACCAAGGTGGAGCGGAAGCGGTCGAGCATATCCACCGTCACCGATTCCAGCGTCCCCGCCGACTCTTCGAGCCCCGCCACATAGGCCGCCAGGGGTCCCTGCGACTTGGCATACGTCAGGCCGATCTGCTCGAGCGCCCGCTGATACTCATCAGCGGTAAAGACCCCGGCCTCAAACGCCTGATCGAGATCCCTCGTCTCCTTGGTATAGGCGTCCATCGCCGACTGGCTGGTGCCGTAGGCCGCCCCCAGCGCCTGCATCTGCTCGGTAGTCAGCGGCGCCGTCTGGTTCAGTTCCGCCAGGCGCTGGTTGAGCGTCGCCAGCACCGCGTTCGCCCCGGCCTGACGCTGCTCCACCGACAAGCTCAGATCGTTCTGAATGCCGATGATCGTCTGCGCCGCCTCCATGCGGAGGCGCACCTCGTCGCTGGCCGATGCGCTCTGCAGCCCCAGCAGCTTCTGCGCGGCCGCACTCTGCACCTGGTAGATCGCGTCCTGGCGCTCCTGTTCTAAGGATGCAACAGTCGCCTTGATCACCGCCGGATCGGCATCCGGGTTGCGCTGGGCCGCGGCAATCTTGGCCGCATACTCCGCCTCGATCGCGGCCACCTGGCTGGTGCGCCCGGCCACCGACGCCACCATCTGCTCGGTGAACGCGCGGTTGGCGTCCAGCCGTCGTTGCTGCGACTCCGCCTCGGCCTTCCTGGCTGCTTCGGCCGCGGCCGTCTCGGCTTTGCGCGCCCCCGCCAGTTCCACGTGCCAGCGCTCATTCGCCAGCGGCACGGCCAACCCAAATCGTTCCGCATTCTCCGCCACCCAGCGATAGCCGTCGCCGGTCGCCTTGAGGTCGGCCGCCATCCCCTTCTCATGCTGGCTATGGCCAGGCGGCGCCACCCACTTCCGGGCCGCCGCCGCGCTGCCGTACTTTTTCAGCGCCCCGGCCCACAGTTCCGCCTGCCGCTCGGTCGTGCGCAATCCCGAGCTGATGCCGAGCGTGATCCCTTGCGCGGAGGCGGCGCTGATCATCGCCGTCAGATTGGACGCAAACTCCGCATTCAGCCCCTTCGTCATGCTCGCCACGCCCGCGGTCACCGCGGCGGACACCACCGGCGCCGCCGTTGGCGCCTGAATCTCCTTAATCTTCGCCTTCAGCCGGTCCAGTTCCTCCACCGTGCTGCGGATCTGCGCATCCATGCCCGCGGTGTTCACCAGCCCGGCCGGGCTGTTCTCCAACGCCCGCGCCCGCGCGTCCCGCAGCTCCAGGAGCTTCAGCGTCAACTCCTCCACCCGGTGCTGCAAATCATCCAGCGGCGCATCCAGGTTACCGAGCCCGACCGCCGCCCGGCTCAGCCCGGTATCCAGCGCCCCGGTCAGCGACTTCCAGAGATCCGACAGATGCAGCTGATCATCCATCCCCTTGAGCAGCCGCTCCCAGGAGGCCCCCAGCCGCGCCTGCTGCTGTTCCAGTAGCACCGGGATCTGGGCCATATCCCCGGCCAGCCGCTCAAAGGTGGTGCGAAACGCCTCCTCCAGGATCTGCGGCGTCAGCTTGCCTTGCTCCGCCATCGCCTTCAGGCTGTCCGTCGTCTGCAAACTCTTTTGCAGCGTCTTCTCAAGCTCCGCGGTCAGTCCGCCCGCCGCGTCCTGCATGATCTGGAGTTCTTCCCACTGCGCGGCGCCGCCGCCCAGCGACTGTGCCAACTGCTGCGCGAACGAATTCGCCTGCGCCGCATTGCTACCCAAGGCCGTTAACGCCGTGGACAGTTTGCTGGCGAACGCAATGGTCTCATCGAAACTCTTGCCGAGCTTGGTCATCCCCGGCGACAGTCCCTGCACCTGCTCCGCCGCGCTCTGCATCGACACGCCGAGGTCATCGGCCATCTGGATCAGCTTGGCGAACCCCGCGTCCCCGCCCAGGCGCGACATCCGCACCGTCATCATCGCGAGATCGTCCGACACCAGCGCCACCTGGCGCGAGAACGCCACCGCGCTGGCCAGCGTCGCCACACTGAACACCCCGACCAGTTTGCCGGCCAGCGCCGCGGCGGTCGTGCTCAGGCGGCCAAGCTCAGTCCCCGCCTGCTGGCCGGCGGCCACCACCTTCTTCTCGGCCGCCGCCACCCGCTCCAGGCCGGTCACCGCCGCGGTGCCATCCGCGTTGAGCTTGATCGTTAACTTCAGATCACCGGCCATGGCCCGCTCCCGCTGGTGGTGCCTGCTGTGCTTGCCGTGCGGTGCGCACCGTGCGCAATTCCGCCTCCAGTTCCCGCAGCGCCTCCCAGGTCGGCGCCGCGTCCGCCGCGGCGATGCCGTGCAGGTCGAACAGCGCGCGCACCGCGCCGCGGTCAAACCCCTCCTGGAGCGCACCGCCCTGCAGTCCCGGCACCTGATAGGTCGGCAACGCGTCGATGAACAAATCGATCACGGGCAGGTTCTCCGGGAACACCTCCGGCGCCTGACAGGCCGCGCACCAGGTGCGTTCGCCGCGGATCGTCATGCAGCCATCACAGGCGTGCGCGCTATAGCGACTGCGCCGGTCGGCATCCAGCCACCAGCGCAGCCAGTCTAGGCGTTTTTTCGGGCCGCCCCGCTCGAGGCATCCAGCAGCCCCTGAAACAGCGGCCGGAAGAACGCCCCATGATCCAGCACCGCGCTCAGGCTCTCCGGCGTCAGCGCCAGCGCCTCGCCGGTGTCGGCATCCACCAGGTCCCAGTCGATCACGCGCTCCAGGAGCAGCGCGCGCACCGTCGCCAGTTGATCGGGCGCCAGTTCATGCAGGAGGAAATCCAGCCCCTCGGGCGTCTCGGCCTTCAGCGCGGCAAACCCCTTCAGCCGCTCGGCCGCGAACTCGGCCGCCGCCACCGGCGTCAGCAGCCAGTAGCGCACCCGCAGCGGGGTCGGCGTGCCGTCCAGGTTGATATCAATCGTCGTCCAGGCTTCGGGCCGGGCGCGGGGAGAGAGACGAATCATGTGTGCACTCCAGTGACGAGAAAAGAGAAGCGAGAAACGAGAAACGAGAAGCGAGAAGTGAGAAACGAGAAGCGAGAAGCAAGAAGCGAGCGAGGCACCCTCTCACTTCTCACTTCTCACTTCTCACTACTATTCACAGGCTCGCCGCGGCCACGGCGTTCTTCAACACCACCGACAACCCCGGATCTGCAGCGCTGGAAAACGCCACAAACTCAAAGGTCGCGATAATCCCCGCCTCGGTATCCACCGGCACCGAGGTCGGCATCAGCTCGCAGTGGGTCACCGTGAACGTCAGCATCTCATTGCCCGCCGACCCGGCCCCGGTGCCGCGCGTCAGCACAAACTCCACGGTCGTATCGGTCGCGGCATCCGCCAGGTCAACGAGCGTAAAGGCATCGAACACCACCTTCACGCTGCCCGAAATCGCGCACCGCCCGGAGGCCAGCGCATAGCGCTTGCCGGCCAGGCTCAGCGTGTAGACATCGCCCGACAGATTATTCTCGACCTTCAGCGACCCCTCCATCGCCGCCGCCAGCACCGACCCGCCCTGCTTCAAGCTCGCCTCCAGCGAGGTAAACCCGGCGTGCCCGGTGCCCGGCTCCACCGCCGCGGCATCGCGCGGGGTGGTGGCAATCGTGCGCTCGCGGCCCATCACTTCCAGGTCGGCCGTCACAAAGCCCGCCTGCGGAAAGGTGAAGGTCGCCGCGTTCAGCCGGCAGCCCTTGAACAGCTCCACCTTGCTGGTGATATCGGTGCGCCAATCCTTCTCCACCGAAAATCCCGCCGGCAGCGTCCCCGGCACGAACGTATGCACATAGGGCCCCGCCCCGGTCGTCACCGGCGCGCCCAGCAGGTGCTTCAGCCAAAACCCCACCACCGTTGGGGCGAGTTCCGTCTTGATGCTGCCGTCGGCCTTCACATTCCCGCGCGCCCCGCGGATGCTGCCGCGCCCGCCGCGCAACGCCTCGCTCTTGATCAACTCCACGCTGGCATCCAGCGCCACGCTATTCACCACCACCTTGCGCCCGGTCGCGTCCGGCGACCCCCAAGTCGCCTCGTGATAGACATTGACAACAACATTGGTACCCGATGCTTGTGGCATGGCTTAGCCCTCCGGCGGTGCTGGGGTAGGAGTGGGAGTGGGGTCGAGCGGCGCCCGTGCGCCGGGCCGGCGTTTGGCCGCCGCCGCGGGTTCGTCGGCGTCCTCCAGCGGCGCGATCGCCCCCTGCGCCAACAACAGCGCCTGCCACGGCGGCTCGATCGGCACCGCCGCGCCGGGCGCGTAGTCTTGGCCCTGCGCATGGATCGGCAGCAGCGCGCGGAACACCTCAGTCATAGCGGCATCACTCCAGTTACAAAACACTCACCGGGGCCGCCGTGTCATAGCGGTCCATCCAGGTAAACAGCCCCTCGGCAATCGCGATCATCTGCCCCCCCTGATAGCGCAGCGGCCCCCAGGTCGGCGGCGCCAGGCGCTGGCCTTCCAGCGCCGTCCACACCGCCGCGCGGATCGCGCCGATCGCCGTCGCCGCCGCCGCGTCGTCGCTGTCGAGATTGCGCACCTGCACCAGGATGCCGATCGTCTCGGTCAGCGTGCGGCCCCGCCCGATCCCCTCCGGGCCGGTGCACACCGTGCGCTCCGGCACGATCAGCACACTCGGCGGCTGCCGCACCCCACTGGCCGGGTCGGCACGCTCGGCCGACCCGAGCAAGCGCAGGTCGCGCACCAGACCGGTGTCGCGCAGCGGCGCCAGTGCCGCGGCAATCACCGCGAGGTCAAAAAACGGGGCACTCATCCGCGGCCCCGGTTACAGCGGCAGCTCTTCGTACGCCAGCGACAGCAGCATCAACGGCGTGGTGCCGGCCGCCGCCACCCCTTGCAGACACAAGCAGGTGCCCGGCGGCAGCACAATCGCCCCATGCACCAGATCGAGCGCCGGATCGGGCGCGACCGCCGTCGCTGCCGCAAAGGCGCCCAACACATAGGCCGGGCGCAACAGCGTCGGTATCGCCACCAGCGTGCTTCCGGTGAACCCGCGGGCCACCCCGCGCGGGGCGCCGACCAACGAACACTGCGGCACCAACTCGGTGCCGGTGGTCGGCACCGTCATCTGCGCCGGCACCACCGCATAGACGACGCTCCCGCCGCCCAGCGTGCCGGAAATGTACCCCAGATAACTCTTGAGCACCGCCACCAGCGTGCCGCTGCTGGGCGGATTCCACAGCGTCAGCGGCGGCGTGGTGCTCAACACCGTGCCGGGCGCCACCCCGGCCACCGGCGTGACCAGATCGAACATCCGCGCGCGCAGCGCCGCCTCGGTAAAGTCGCCCTGGCCTTTGGCGGTCACCAGCGCCCCCAGCCGGGTGGCGCGCGCCCCGCCCACCGCCCCATCGCCCCGCGTGACCACCCCGGTGGTGATTTCAGCCAGCATGTCGTGCTCCTAACAGACTTCGTCGGCCCCGTGGGGCAGCGACAGATCGCCGGCTCGCGCCAGCAGTTGATTGGTGACCCGCACTTCCATCAGGAGCTGCTCCAGCAGCGAGAACACCTCCGGAGTGGCCACCTCCAGCCGATTGGTATACGGCTCCTGCGCCAACGCCAGCCCCTGGGAACCGCCGATCTCCACCCGCAGCCGGCGCAGCCGCTGCGGCCAGGCCGCCGCCAGCGGGGTGACGAACGTGGTCGGCTGCGCCGGGGCGGTCAGCGGCGCCACGCGCGCGACCGGCGCATCGGTGAGCGCCGGAGCAAACAGCCCGGTGGCGCCGAAGATGGTGGGTAATTGACTGTCGGCGGTCACTTGCGAGGCCGGAAAGGCGACCACCATCGGCGCCGCGGCATCGGCCGTCAGCGTCAGCAGCGCCGCGCCCGAGGTCCAGGCCGTCAGCAGCGCACGCACCGCGGCGAGGCCCGCGCAGTTGATCACCCACTGGCCGACCACGGTCGCCGTCGTGACCCCCGAGCCGCCAATCACTGGCAGGGCGACCACGCTGCCCCAGTCCATGCCATTGACCGACCCCTGGAACGTCAGGGTGCCGGCGAACGTGCCGACCACTTGCACCCCGACCGTATTGGCCCCCGCGCACGCGATGCGCACCTCGTTGCCCACGCCCATCAGGTTGCCGCGCACCGGCGCCCAGCGCTTGAGCGCCATCGTCGTCGCCAGCGTGCCGTTGTCCGCCAGCGGCTGGCTGCCGAACACCTCGGCCAGATTGGTATCGAGCACATAGGCCGGGTCCAGGCCCTGGGTCTCCTGCGCGCTCGCCGCCGGCCGCGGCAGGTCGACCCAGATCTGCAGGGCATCGGTCGCCAGCAGCCCGCTGGTGTCGGCGGCCAGCGTCAGCACCCCCTCCGCCAGGGTCCCGCCCAGCGCCGGATCGGCGAAGCTGTACAGCAGCAGCCCGGCGCTCACATCGGTGATCAGCAGCACTTCCGGCAGCGTCGGCACGACGCCGGTGAAGGTAATGGTGCCGGCCGCGGGGTCGAAGGTGTAGGTCCCACCGGCATGGTCGAACAGGGTTTTCATGGGTGTTGTCTCAGCCCAGCGCGATCGCCAGGGCGATGGTCTGCGCGCGCCATGGCCCCAGGAGCTCGGCCGGGTCAATCCCCGCCGCCCCCACCAGGTCACGCAACTCCTGCACCTGGGGCACATCCGCCACCTGGATGCGATAGCGCGTCGCCACCGCCCGCGTCGCCAGCGTCAGGGCGTACCAAGTCGGCGCCCCGTCCGGCAGCGCCAACTGCGCCGTGGGAGTGAGGTCCAGCACCACCTCCGCGCTCATGGCCAGGTCCGCATACTCGGTGCGCAACCCCGTCCCGGCGAACCCCAGCACCTGCGCCCCGCTGGCATCCACCAGCCGCACACTCAGCCGGGCCGGGCCTAAGTCCGCGCTCCAGCCGGTCGGCAGCGGAATGCGTACCTGCGCCATGCTCAGCCCCGCCCCAGCGTGATGCTGGCGTAACCCGCCGCCCCGGACCCCAGCGCGGCCACCCCGAGCGCCTCGCGGTTGCACCGCGCGGCCAGCACCTTGGCCTGTGCCCGGTAGGCCGCGGCCTTCGCCCACAGCGGGCTATCACTCTCCACCGCGGCGCCCGTGGCGGCCGTCGCGGTCGCCTCGGCCACCGCCAAATCCTGCAACAGCGCCCGCCCGGCCGCGTCCACCACCGCCGCCGGATCAATCCCCAGATTGCGCAGCAGCGCCTCCACCGCCCGGTCGGCGGCCAACAAATCCGCTTCCCCCACGCTTACCAGCGGGTCCCGGCAATCCTCCACCGTCGCATAGAGCGCCATCAGGGATACCGCGCCCACGGCAACTGGTAATGCGGCCCATCGCGCAGACTGGCCCAGTCGCCGCCCCACTCCAGGGGCACCCGCAACTCCGCCGCCGCCTGCTTGAACACCACCGCCAACTGCTCATACAACGGCCAATCCCAGCGCACCGCGCCCTCCACATAGGCCACCACATCGATCGCATGGCCGGTCAGATGCCGCGAGCGCAGGGTCTGGCTCGCCCCCTGACGCACCAGCGCCGCCTGCCGTTCCTTGGTGCGCAGCCCCTCCGAGATCCCGAAATCCACCGTCGACAACGCCAGCGCGCGCGTTGCCACCGCGATCAACTCCGGGCGCACCCCGCGCAGCCGGTCATAGGACTGTTGCGAAAACCGAAACATCACCCGTTCTCCTGGTGAGCAGTGAGAAAATAGAAGTGAGAAGTGAGAGGGTGTCTTCTCACTTCTCACTTCTCCCTTCTCACTTCTCACTGCTCGCGCCCAGCACCACCTCAGCCACCGCCTTGCGCCCCTCATCCAGCATCCGCGCCTCGCGTGCGGCTGCGTCGGCAAAGAAGAACGGCCGCGGCTTGGTGCCCGGATGCGTGACGGCACGGCGGATCACCTGCCCGCCGCCCGGTCCACCGGTGAAAAACCGCAATGCCTGGCGCCCCGGCTTGGGCGCAATCACATGCGCCGCGGTCCCGAACTCCACGTACCGCGCGTATTCCTTATTGGAATAGATCAGCGCGCCATCGCCCGTCGGGTGCCAGTCCGTTTCCTGCGTCAAGTGCCCGGTGCGGTCGGTATAGGCCCGGCCGGCCCGCACCCAATCGTGAATATCATCCGCATACGACTCCGCCGCCCGCAACACCGCCAGCCGCCCGGCGCGTTGCACCAGCGCTTGCGGCTGCCCGAGCAGCGCGGCCAGCGCCGGCGACACCTCGACCTTGAATCCTCCGCTCATGACGCCGCCGCCGGATCGCGCCCGCCGCCCGGCCGCCGCGACGGGCGGCCGGGGCCATTCAGTGGCCGCTCCGAGGCCTTTGGGTCATGAAGAATAGGGCCATCCGTGGCAGTCGCGGCAGCACCACCCGCCGCGACCGGTCCCACCACCACCTCGATCGGGGTCTGCGGATACGCCGCGCGCACCTGCTCCACGTCCGCGGGCGAGCGCGCCCCCAGCAGCCGCACCGCGGTGCACGGCTCGGCCTGGTCGGGGGTCAGCAACTCCAACCCCCGCACCAGCGCGTGCCGCCCGGCGGCACGGGTCTCGCCCGCCACCCGCTCGGCCTCCGCCAGCGCGCCCGTGGGCGCATAAATCAGCAGCGTCTCGCTCATCGCAGCCCCCGTTAACCCGAAATAATCACCACACCGGCCAGCTCGCGCTTGTCGGTCGCCACCATGTCCCAGTTGGTCGCCGTGCCCAGCGCGGTCGGATTCGGGTTGGCGCCGCCGTTGGCCATATCCCAGGTCGCGCCCTTCACCCCCAGGTTGTAGGCGAACTCGCCCTGCAACCGCACCACCAACTGTTCCAGGCCGGTCACCAGATCGCTCACCAGCGTCTGTTCCTCGCTGGTCACCAGCTCCGCGGCGCCGTCCACCAGCCCCAGCGTGCGGTACAGGTTCGGGCTGCCGGTCACCACCAACGATGCCGAATCGCTCACCAGAATCGGGCGATTGAGCGAGATCGGCGTGCCCGACATCATGGTGCCGAACGCCATATCCGTCCCGCCGGTCGCCAGTGCCGTTTGCAGCGCCAGCAAATCGAAGTAGACCTTGCTGTGCATCACCCAGGCCGCGACCTGCTGACTGGCATCGCCCAGCAGCCCCAGCGCCGTCACCAAGGCCGCGTTGGTCATGGTGCCGTTGGTCGCGATCACATGACGGTTGCTGTTGGTGTTGGCGTTCTCCAAAAACGTGCGCAGCGCCAGCAGCGCCGCATCCAGCATATCGATCGCCTGCGCCTTGGCGATCTGCCCGCCCAGATACCGGCTCAGCCCCTGCTCGCCGGTCGCGTCCCAGTCCGCCACAAAGGGCAGCGCCGCCTTGCGCAACGCATCCACCGCCTGCGCCACCGGGCCGATCTTGCGCGACAGCTTCACGCTCGCGTTCTCGCCCATCGTCAGCGCGGTGTCGGTCGCCGCCGCCACGCTGGTGATATCGCGCCGCGACACCAGCCCGGCAATCGCCTTCACGAAACTCTGCAACTCGTAATGACCCGCCACCGGCCGCGCCGTCACCCGGATGCCGGCGCCGGTCAGCGGGGCCGTGGACTGCGCCAGCTCCTCGGTGAACCCGCCCCAGAACTGTGCGTTGTAGATCTGAAAATTACTTGCGACACCGATCGCCATGGCTTACCCCTGCTGTGCCGCGTGCTTGGCCGCGGCCTTGCTGAACTCGATCGCGGACGGATAGTCCGACCGCACCGGCGCCCGGCTCGGCCCCGCCGCCCCGGCCGCCCCCGCCGAGCCCGACCCCGCCGACCCGGCCGGCCGCGCCAGGAAGGGCTTGGCCGCCAACAGCGCGGCCACCGCCGCGGCCGGCGTCTGGCCGCCGATCGTCACCGTGCCATCGCTGCCCACCTGGGCCTCGCCGGCCAGGAGCGCCCGCACCGTCTCCGGATCGATCGCGTCGGTCGCCGCCGCCAGCACCGCCCCGCGAATCCGCTCGGCGTGATAGGCCGCCTTGACCTCGCCGAGTTGCGCCTGGGCCTGTTCGGCGAGTTGCTTGAACTGCCCCTGTTCGGCCAGCTTGTCGGCCGCCGCTTGATCTTGCGCCGCCTTCAGGGCAGAGAGGGACTCATGCCCGGTCGCCGCCTTCAGCCCCGCGGCGAACTCCGCGGCCAGTTGTGCGCGCAGCGCCTCCACCGAGACCAGTGCGGCAGCCGCGGCGGCCGCGGCCGGAGGCGCCGCGGCCGGAGGGGATTCGGGACTTGGGGTGCCTTGCGGCTCAGCCATGGGATGCGCTCCACTCTATAGATGAGAAGCGAGAAGTGAGGAGCGAGAAGTGAGAAGAGGGGAGGCACCCTCTCACTTCTCACTTCTATTTTCTCACTGCTCACCAGAAACCCCGGACCGCCCGAGGCCACGGCGGCATTCTTCCGCACGCGGGCGCACGCGGTGTCCTTAGTGGCACGCGACGCGGCTGGACCGGTCAGCGGGGGGAAACGCGGCGGATCAGCGTCGCGGCAGGGCGAGCGCGTAGGAGGCGATTTAAGGCGCTGGCTGCTGCGCCGGTGCGATGGGTCGCCGGACGGCTGGCACCGCCTTGCGCAAGAAGGCTAAGGTGCCTCAGTGGTGTAGGTTGGGGTGACGAAGGAACCCCAACGCTGTGCGGCCGGCGATGCCGCTAGGTGGCGGCTTAGTCTCCAGATAACCAAGGCTCAAACTTGACATCAAACTCCCCGCGGGCCCGCACGTAAATCGTGTGCTCATCGTCGGCTGGGCAGTAGATCGCCACCGCTGTTCCGTCTCGACTGTTGGTGCAATCCACTCCAGCCGCGAGCCAGCGGTAGATTTTCCCGGTCTTGATGTGTCGGTACAGCCGGGAATGCTGGGGTTCGTTCCTCACCCCAGCCTACGGGGCTCACCCCAACCTACGCTGCGGAACGGTCGAGATAGATCGCCCGCACCGACGCGGGCAAGCGATCAGCCGGGTAGCTGCGGTCCCGGATCGCGCCCAGGTGCCACCACCAATGATCCAGGGGTTCGGCCGGCAGATCGGCCAACAGCTCCGGCAGCACCGCACCGGCCAGCGTCTGCTCGATCAGGATGCCGTCCAACTCATCACAATCCGCGCGTTCCTGATCACTGAGCATCAACCCGGACAGCCACTCACGTTCCGTTCGGGCCTCGGCGCCAACGGGTGTCGCGTCCATTACCCAGACGTTATAGGTCCGCGTCCGGAGAGCTTGCTGATCGTCCACGCTGGTTCCCCCATGCGCTCTAAATACTGTTGATCCGGCGGGAACACCGTCACCCGCCGACCGCTACTCTCCACCACTGCCACCCGCCCCAGTTGCTTGGAGTATACGCTGTAGCGCGTGCCGCCTTGCGGATCGCGGATCACCACGGCCGCCGCGTCACTCAGCACCCCCGCATAAGCGACATCCAGATCAGCCGGCGCCTGCAACGGCCAGCCCGCCCCGTAGCGTCTCAATAGATAGTGTAGTTCACGCGAGTCGATGCCCTTGCCGGCGCTGGCCTGGGTGCGTGCCAGAAAGCCCGCCACCTCCGGCACCTGTGCATGGGGTGCCAGCAACGCCGCGTTGCGCCGCCACTTCCCGCCGGTCAGACTCACATCCTGGGTCGGCCACCGGGGTTCCCGTAGCGCCGACCCCACCGCCTGCACCGCGTCAAACCGCTCCGGCCCCAGGGCGGTGCGCAGATCCTCCTTGCCGGCCAACCAACGCCCATCCGCCCGCTGCATCTGCGCCCACGGCATCCCCGCCGCGTTCAAGTCCCGCGCCCAGCGCGGCGTCATCGCCTCCCGCTGGGCCGGTGTCACCCGCTCCATGAAGTCGGCCACATCCGTCGCCCCCCGCACCCCATCCTTGCGCATCGGCCGCGTGGTGGGGGTCAAGGAGCACATGCAGTTGTGTGCCACAATACCGTTTGCCGCATACCAATGATGCCGGTCGATCTCCAGGTCATAGACATGCCCCGCGAACTCTTTATCCCGAATCTCGACGACCTCGTGCAGCGCTACCAGGCCGGCACCTCGGTCAACCGCCTGGCTCACGAAACCGGGATATCCCGCTCCATCATCACGCACCGACTGCGCGCGCGCGGCATCGCCGTCAGACCGCTGACCGAAAGTCAAAGGCTCTGGATGTCCGGCACCAGCCGGGAGTTTCGTCAGCGCCTCACTGCCCCTGCCCACGCCGCCGTCCGCGGCAAGCCCAAGAGCGTGGCGCATCGCGTCGCCAACGCGCTCGCCAAGGAGCGCAGACCCGCAGGCATCGCCCCCGCCGAGGATCAGCTCGCGACAATGCTGCGGGAGGCGGGCCTCGATCTCACTCAACAGAAGGCCGTCCACATCTACAATGTGGACCTCGCCATTCATGCCCCCCCCATCGCCGTGGAAGTGTTCGGCGGCAACTGGCACAGTTACGGCCGACACGCCGCCCGTTTTGAGGAGCGCCAGAAATACCTGCTCGACGCTGGGTGGCATGTCGTCGTGATCCTGGTACGGCGTTCCGGGCTGCGCGACGCCTGCCGTGACTACCTGATCGCTCTGGCGGATGAACTGCGCCGCAACCCACCCCCGCGCAGTCAATACCGCGTGATTCGGGGTACAGGCAAGGCCGCGTCCATCGGCCAACACAATTTCAATGACCCGGCCTTGATAGCCCGACTTGGTTGCGGCGACGATCCGGCCAGGGACCTGAATCCGGGTATCTCCTAGCACGCAGTGCGGATGCGCCTTGCCCTTCGGCACCTGCTCCTTGGGCCACACCCCCGCCCCCATCCCGAAATCCACGTCCGCGTAATAGTCGCAGATATCCGCCACCGGGTGACTGGCCGACAGCCGCCACCGATACCCCAGCACCTCCGGGTCCTCCTCGGACACCGCGATCACCGCCTGATGATGCGCGGTGGACATCTCGGTGCGGGCGATGCGCCGTAGCCCGTACAACTGCCGATCGTACAGCCACCATTCCAGATGCTTGTCCACCAGGTCCAGCCGCCCCGCGGCCACCGCCTGGCGGATACTGGCCAGGGCATGTTCGGCTTGGCGCCGCGTCCCGCCCACGCGCAAGGAGGCGACGTGTTCCTCGGCCTCCTTCACCGTCTTGACCCAGTGCGCCATCGCCCCCGGTGTCTTGATGCTGCCCCGCGCCGCCTGGCGTAGCCGGTCCGCCCAATCCTCGCGCGCCTGCTGGGCGATGGTAAAGCGCTCGCCAGAGGCCGCCTCGATCGCCCGCTGCATGTCCATCACCACCGCGTCGGCGGCCCGCCCGGTGCGCACCCCGGCCGCCACCGCCGCGCTCACCCCGGCGCGGGTCTGCTCCTGCCAGGCCCACACCCGCTGGCTCAGCGTCAACCCATCCGGCCAGCGCTGGGCATAGGCCGCGGCCGTGCGCTCGGCGATCAGCGCGGAACGCAGCTCCGCCGGCACGGTCGCGGCCACCGGCTGCACCGCCGCGGCGATGCCTTCGCGGATCAGCGCCTCGGCCGCATCCAGATAGTCACTCACAAATTGGGCGCCCGCCGCATCCAAGATCACCCCGCCGGCCCGCACCGCCTCGGCAATCGCCGCCGCATAGTCGGCGGCCGTCTCGCCCAGGCGCGCATCATGGGCCTGCACCGCGGCCCACAGCGCCCGCTGCACCGCCGCCCAATCAGTCGCCACGATGCCGCACCACCACCCGCAGATGAGCCGCGACCTGCTCGCGATAGCACGCGGGCACCAGGGCGAGGCGCCGCGCGGTCTCTGCCGCATCGCGCCCCTGCGCGAGCCAATAATTCCACTGCCCCAGCGTCGCCGTGGGGTCCGGGGGGGGAGGGGGGCCAGCCGCGTCCATCATGTCAGCAGCGCGATCGCATCAAAGCACGCCTGCGCCGCGCACAGATGCGTCTCGGCCTCGTACTGCAACTGCTCGATCTTCCGCAGCCGTTGCGCTGCCTCCTGCGCGGCAAGCAGCCCGCTGAACCCCTCACGCCGCTCCTGCTTGATCCGGTCGATCTCGCCGGGGATCATCTGCGGAGTGATCTTGCGGATCGCCGGCTCGCTCACGCCCCCACCTCCGCGGCCACCCGATCCCCATACGGATCGGCCCCCGCCGCCTGTTCATCATCGATCCGCGCATAATCATCGGGCGAGGCCGCATCCCCCAGCACCCGCCGCGCCGCCCGGCCGCGGATCAACCGCTCGGTCGTCGCCCCCAGCCCCAGCGTCAGCGCATCCATATCCTCGGCCAACCGCGCGGCCAAATCCTGCACCTGGAAGGCCCGTGGATAGACCACCCGCAGATCGGTGCCAGGGTCGACCCGCATCCACCCACAGGCCAGCCGACCGCACGCGATCTCGGCCGCCTCCAGCGCCTGCGCAAGCAGGCTCAAGGTGTCGTCCGCCGCCCGCAGGTGGAAGCCCAACGCCACCCCCGAGGACTGCACGCCCCCGGTAAATTCCAAATTCGCCAGCTCATAGAGCCGCGCCACACAGTCCCGAATCGTCTCCCGATACGCCGTCACCGGCCCATCGGGCGGCGCCACATAGGCCGGCTGGCCGCCGCCGTCGCTGGAGTAGGGCAGGGCGTTCTCGGTCGACAGCGTCAGACCCGACTCGCGCAAGCGGTCGACCTCGCCCGGATCCTTGAAGGGCAGGGTGAGGATGCTGAAGGTCTGCGACCGCAGCAGGTCCCGCTGCTCACTCCATAGATTGAATAGGTCGTCGGTGAGCGCGATCACCCCCTCCGCCCACGGCGCCGCCCGCTCATCGGTCAGTTCCAGCAGTTCCGTGGAGTGCAACCGCACCACCGGCACCTGGCCGCACCCATGCTCACCGGTCAGTGGTGCGCCGGTCGCCTGGTCCGTCAGCAGCGTCTGGCCCTCCACATCCTCGGCCACCCACCAGCGCGTCGCGTCCCAGCCGCGATAGCGCAGCGTGGTCTCGGTCGTCACCCCCGTCCCGTAACTCACCCCGTCCGCGCCGGACTCGGCAAAGACGATCTGCGTAATCTCTCCCAGCGGTCCCAGCGTCAACCGGGCCACCGACCCCGGCAGCCGCAACACCACATAGGGCATCCGCCCGGCATCATCCGCCCGCGTCACCGAGGCCCCGGCCGGCCGGTCCACCACCAGATAGACCGTCCCCAACAGCATGGCGAGCAGCGTCGCGCGGCGCATCACATCATCGATCTGCCCGCCGCGCCCATCGGCATTGACTTGCAGCGCCTGCCAGGCCGCCGCCTCGCCACTGCGTTGCGCCGGCCGCGCGAACAGCGTCCCGCGGTAGGCGTCGATGATCTTGCGCGGGTAGTTCAGATACCGGGCCAGCGCCTGGCGCCGCTGAAACTTGTCATCGGTCTCGCGTGGATGGCGCACCAGATACGTGCCGTCCGCATAGCCGCCGGCACCGCGATAGGCGTCCAGGCGTTGGGTATCCGTCAGCGCCATGATTCGTTACAACCCCAACAACCGCATCGGTGAATAGGTATGCCTAGACCCCGCCAGGCACAAATCCCACAACATCGCCAGCGCATCCGGCCCGTCGTCATGATCGGCATCCGGGTAATGCCGCAACTGCTCGATCAACTCGCGCTGATCCGGCCGCAGCAGGATCAACCCGTTCTGGCAGTGCGGCTGCAACGCCTCGATCCGCAGCCCCTTATCGGCGTGCGGCAGCACCCCGCGCGCTGGCACCGGCACCCCCGCGGCAGCCGAACGGCTCACCAACTCGGTGCGCAGAAACTCTTGAAATTGGACGGACTCCACCGCCCACAACCGGCAGTGATGCTGCCGCTGCAACGCGATGATGTCCGAGATTATCCGGTCCGGGGTCCGCCGCCGCACACTGGCCTCCAGCACAAACAGCCGCCCGGACGGCCGATGAAAGGCCCCCACCACCAGCGCGCTCGGGTCCCCGCGGCGGTTCAGCCGCCCCAGGCTCGGATCGCAGGCGCCAAAGCACTCGCAGCCCGTGGGCACCTGCGCCCAATACTGCAACGCCTCGGCAAACGGATTCGCCTCGCCGCTCACCGGCTCGTTTTGATGCTCACTCTCGAAGGCATCGCGGTTCTGGGCGCGGATCAACATCAGCGCATACAACGGCCGCACCGCCGGCCACGACACCACCGCCCCGGCCTCCATCGCGTCCCGGCTCGCCTCGTAGAAGGCCCGCGCCGCGGTCGGCCCATGCTCGCGCAACACCAGCTCCCACTGCTCCCAGAGGTCCAGCCGGTCCGGCACCTGGATCAGGCTGCGGAAGTGCCGTCCGCTCCACAGCGGCGAGCGCAACACCCGCGCCAACACCGCGTCGTAATGCAGCACGGTGCCGATATACAGCACATCCATCGACCCATCGGGCGGCCCCAACGGCAGCACCGTGCGATTCAGCCAAGCGTCCAGCCGATCCCGTTGCTCCGGCGAGCGCACGTTCTCGTCATTCTCCAGGTCATCGAGCACGCACAAGTCCGGCCGGTGCGGTCCATGGCGCAACCCGCGCACCCGCTGTCCGGCGCCGAACGCCTGCACCTTCACATTCCCCGTGGTGACAATCACCCCTTCCTTCCACACCCGCCCGCGGCCCACCGCCTGCGGAAAGTCCGCCTTCAGACGCGGGTTCGCCTCCAACTCCGCTTGCAGCGCGGCCAGTTGTTCCGCCGCCTGGCGGTAGGTATCCGAGAACAGAATCGGGTAGCGCTTCAGGGCGTAGACGATGCACCACAAGGGCAACGCCAAGGCGCACGTCGTGCTCTTGGTCTCGCCGCGGGGCGCGGCAATCGCGTCATGATCCCCGGCGCCATTGGTCGCCAGGTCCGGCAGCCGCGCGAACAAATGCGCCTGCAAGGTCGAGGGGGCGACCTCGCGGCCATCCGGCTGGTAATAGTGGGGGAGATAGGTCCGGCAGAAGTAGCCGAAGTCGGTGCGCGCCCGCGCCCGCCGCGTCGTCGCAGCCTCCGCCCCTGGGGCGAAGCCCACGCACTCCAATTCAATCTGATCCCGCAGCCCCGCCGCATAGGCCGCCAACTCGTCCAGCCATTCCCGCTGAACGCCGCTCGCCGCCCGCTTAGCCATACTGCGCCGCCAACCGCTGCCCGGCCGGCTCCAACACCTCCAGCCACACCCCCGCGTGCTGCGGATAGTCGGTGCGGATCAACTCCGACACCGTGCGTAGCACCTCCATCGCCAGGCTCAGCTTATCGAGCCCCGCGCCGCCTTCCAGCTCGCGCTGCGTCATCAACCGCAGCCGCATCAGGTTGGCAAAGGCGTTCATGGAGCGCGGGTCCGGCACCTCGCCGGCCGCCGCCGCCGCGGCAAAGGCCGCCTCATAGCGCTGGATTTGCAAGTCCAGACTGGCCAGGCTCGCCGCCCGGTCCAGACTCGCCGCCCGCGCCTGCCGCGTTGCCTCGGCCGCATCGGCCGCCGCCCGCGCCACCCAGCCCAGCGTATCGCGCCAGTCGGCCAAGGTCGCCTTAGCCAGCGGCCACTGGTGTTCGCGCTCGAGCACGCGCAACGTCTCGGCCAGATTCTGGCCGCTCGCGCACCACGCCCGATAGGCCAGTTCGCGCTCCGCGACCTCATAGCGCCCCGGCTGTTCGGACATCGCTAGACCCCGCCAACGTCCGGGTCCACCCCCGCATCCTTCACGATCCCCGCGCGCAAGTCGCGCCCATTGGCCGTGATCGACAGCAAGGCGTTACTGATCTGGCCGATCGCATGATGCTGGATGCGCAGATACCCGCGCTCCTCCAGGTAGCTCAAGTGATTGCGGAAATGCACCCCGTCGATCGCCACGCCCAACTGGCGCATCGCATTGCGCACCGTCCCGGCATCGGCCGCCCCGACCACCAAGTCGGCCAGGATCACGATGATCCAGCCGCGCTCGGCGATCTGCCGCCCCATCAAATACTGCTCAACCATGACTCCCCCGCTGACTGTCCCGTTGGCTCTCGATCATCTGCGACACCCGCGTGACCACAATCTCCAGCCCCGACACCGCTTGGCGCATCTCCCGATCCGCCGCCGCGTGCTCAGCCACCGCCCCGGCCTGCGTCTGGATCGCCGCCGCCAGCGTCTGCTGCACCGCCACGCGGGCCAGTTCGATATCCCGCATCGACGCGATATACGCCCGCGCCACCACCACCCCGGCATAGATCGCCAGGGCGAAGATCGCCGCCAACCCCAGCCGTTCAGACAGCAGAGGCACCAGTTCAGACAAGGTGGGTATCGGGTCCATGGCCGCGAGCATGGCAGGCACCCGCGTGCGGAGTGTCCTTAGTGGCACGCGGTGCCGGGCGTTGTCCAAACAGTTTGGACTGTCAGTCACGTGACGCCTGAAGACATGACGCTAAGTCACTGATTGCGGATTTTTGGGGCGTTGTCCAAACAGTTTGGACTGTCAGTCGCCGGGTCGAGGGCTGCCGGGGAGACCAGGGTCCTCACCGGGGCGTTGTCCAAACAGTTTGGACTGTCAGTCACGTGACGCCTGAAGACGTGACGCTAAGTCACTGATTGCGGATTTTTGGCGGAGCGGCGGACCATTTGGTCGGTGCCGACACAATGGTTGGCGGACCGTCCTTTTTCCCATGGAAGCCTGTCGGGGCGAATTCATTCGCCCCTTGGCCCTGGGCGAGGCCGCTGAGCGTTGGTCGTTGGGGTTCCTTCGTCACCCCAACCTACGGCCCTCTCTGAGAGAGTACCCTTTACGGCGGCTAGTCCAGCAAGACAAATTCTGGAACGATGTCGTAACGCCCCCGCAACTCGTCGATGCCCCCAAGGCGAGGCTCCAGCACGGCGAGATCACCTTCCAGCACCACGGTCGCCACGACCGGAGTCCAATCCCAAGTTTCCCGAACCGCTTTCATGCGGGCCAACACCACAGCATCAAGCCGCTCGCTGTGATGCACCACCAGCACCACATTTTTTGCCCCTCGATTTAGCGGCAAATGCTTCAAGTCATGCCATGCCTGGGCGGCTCGTTGCGCTGCCGCGCCCTGGTTTGGCAGTTCGACGCCAATGCCCTGTAGCCAAGCCCTGATCAGGGCCCCCATGCGGCCACCCTCCGGCGCATCGGCATGTAGCACCAGGATGTCGTCGCGCACCGGCAACAATGGCCACCGACGCGTACAGAGAATGGTTTTTTGCAGAAAAACCGAAGTCGTATCCCACCCCACCGCCTCACCTCCAGTGTCTGATTAGCAGACAGTTTTTGACAACAAAATGCTGCGTAAGCGCTCGGCTGTTGCGACTATTTTCCCTAAATCGTCTACGAGCGACGCAGGATCGATTAACGCCGAGCACGCAATGGATTGGCCGCGAGACATATCACCGACACCGGTGATCACCCAGTCCGCGCTTAGCGAGGTACTTGCAACCACGCTCGCCAAAAAGTTGAAAGAAGGTTCGTTCGCTCCGGTCTCGACATTCGCTAAGTAGCTCCGGCTAACACCTACGTCTCGCGCGAAGTCCACCTGACTCTTGCCCGTACTCTTTCTGTAGTGGGCAATACGGCGCCCGAAATCAGTCTGAATGTCAGACATTTCTCTTGCCTCTGTCTGAAATACGGACTAACATGTCCGCAAGTCAGACAGAGTAACTAGCTTGAACGCATCACTCAAATTTCGTCTTGCCCTGCTTTCCAGAGGGCACACCCTCTCTAGCTGGGCCCGGGCCAACGGGTACTCACCAGGCACGGTCCAACGCGTGATGTGGCGGGTTTTCAACGAGTCTTCCGCCACTGGTCGAGGGGTCTTGAGCTACCGAATCATCGCCGACCTGACGCGGGATCTGGAGATAACCATTGTCCCCGGCATCCCGCCAAGTCCATTCCCTGGCCGCCAAGCGGCCTAACCACCACCCTGGAGCAATCCATGTCTCAGTCTGCGTCCTCTGTTGTCCTGTTCGAGTTCCACACACATCAACTGCGCGTCATCCCGACCGAGGACGGCGGCTCATTCTGGGTCGTCGCCAAGGATGTAGCCGATATCCTCGGACTCACCACGGCAAAGGATGTTTGCCGCATCGTCCCCGAGCACCACAAGGGTAGGCACTCAGTGCCTACCCTTGGCGGTAGTCAAGAAATGCTGTGCCTGGACGAGGCCGGGCTGTATCGGGCCGTCCTGCGCAGTGACAAGCTCGAAGCGGAGCCTTTTATGGAGTGGGTCACCGCCGAAGTCCTCCCCCAAATCCGCCGCACCGGCAGCTACCAGGGCCAGACCAGTAAAGCCGATCTGGAAGCCATCGCAGACCGCGCCAACACCCTCATCGCTCAGGCCGAGCGGCGCGAGGCGGCTGCAAAGCGCGCCAAGCGCGAGGCCAAGACCGCCTGGCTGCACGCCGTCGAGCGCGACCAAGAACTCAGCAACGCCCGCGCCGAAAGCGCCCGGCTCGCCGCCTGCCTGAGCGCCGCGCAGGCGCTCGCCCTCGACGGCCATGCCCACCTGTCCAGCGTCCTGCACTTCGCCCGCAAGGATCTCGACGCCAACCAGATCCATCGTTTGACCGACCTCCCCGAGCCCCTCGTCGCCGACCTGCTGGCCCGCGCCGAAGCCGCCGGCTTCTGCCCCAGCCTCAGCCAGGAACATCACGACATGGTGACCCTCGTGCGCAACGGCCTGGTCACCCTCGACCCCTTCGCCCACTGAGCCACCACCACCCCGGAGCAATCCATGTCTCAGTCCCCGTCCCCTGTTCGTTTGTTCGAGTTCCACACGCATCAACTGCGCGTACTCCCGATCATGGATGACCCGTCATTCTGGTTTGTCGCTAAGGACATCGCCGACATCCTCGGCCATGCCACAGCGAACGCCGCCTGTCGCGCAGTGCCTGCAATTCACCAGCGCACTTTCTTGGTGCCCACCCGTGGTGGACCGCAGGAAATGCTGTGCCTGGACGAAGCGGGGCTGTATCGGGCCGTCCTGCGCAGTGACAAGCCCGAAGCGGAGCCCTTCATGGAGTGGGTCACCGCCCTGCTGCACCAGATGGCCGCGGCCGGCATCGACATCGCTTCCTGCCACGCGCTGACTCAGGAGGCCACCGAACCCCAGACCTGCGGCAACTGCGAGCACTTCGATGATGATGAGGGCGATTGCGTCGCCCTGGGGGGTCAGTACCTGCCGATGTGGCTCAACCGGCTGACCAGCATCGAACCCATGGACGACGACGCCGCGGCGGATGAATGCGCGACCTGGGGCCCTCGCGACTAGACCTGCCACCCGGCAACCACCCACTAACCCACCGCACCACCGGAACCACCCCCATGCGCCAGATCCCCGCTCCCACCCCCGCCGCCCCGCTGTCGCCCGCCGCGGCCGACTGCCTCATGGCCTGCATCGCCCTCTCACGCGCCGGCTGCACCCTGCTGGCCGCGCACTGTCACGACCAGCGCCCGGTCATCGTCGTCGACCGCCGCCCGGCCGCGCTCACCTTGCAGCCCGGCACCCTGCGGCTGGACGCCCACAGTGCCGACTATCACGCCGCCTTCGGCCCGGTGCAGATCGCCTGGACCGAGCCGCGCCGAGGTGCCGCATGAACCGCATGCCCCGCTGGACCCCGCAAGAAGACGCCGTGCTCATCGCCCTGTCTGCCGGTGCGCCGCTCACCGAGCGCACCGCCAAGACGGCCATGCTCGCCGCCGGCTACGACCGCACCGGCAAGGCGATCATGGCGCGGGCACGTCAGATCAACATCCCAACGAAGAGCAGCGGGGACCCTTGGACCCCGGCCGAAGACGCCCTCTTGCGGGCCGTGCTGGCCACCGGCGCATCGCCCTTCGGCCCGGCCATCGTCGCCGCCCTGGCCGCGGCCGGCGTCCACCGGACCATCAAAGCGATCGGCGCGCGCTACTACCGCCTGGCATGGATGGATGCGCATGGGCAGCCAACGCGGCCGGCCCGCCCCGCGCCCGCCGCTCCCGCCCAGCCGCCCAGCCGTGCCGCCACGCTCGCCCGCGACTTCCGCCTGATCACCGCGGTCATCAACCGGGTCTTTGTGCCCCAAGTGCACACCGGGGAGGCCGCGGCATGAGCGCCACCCTTTGGCTGCTGCTGAGCCTCGCGCCGCTGGCCCTGGCGTTGTTCATCCTCACCCGCGCCCGTCACGCGGTGCGCGCCGATCAGGATGAACATCGCCACCTGCGGGGGATCGGCTGATGGCGCCCCTCATTGGCACCTGTCCGCGCTGTCACGGCGCCGCCCCCATCGGCGCCTTCCTGACCCACGACGGCGCGCGCACTGCCTGGGACCTGCTGGTCGCGCGCCTCGCCGCGCACCCGGCGCTGCTCACCCGCGTGCTGCCCTACCTGGACCTGCACGCGCCCGTAGAGCACACCATGCACTGGCCCAAGGCCGCGCGCCTGATCGGGGAACTGGTCGACCTCATCCTCGCCCCCACCGTGCGCGGTCCGGCCGGCCCGCTGCCGATTACCCCCGCGCACTGGGCCTTAGCCATGGACGCCGCGGCCGACGCGCACCAAGCCGGCACCCTGCGCGTGCCGTTGCCCGATGGCTTCGGCTGGCTCAAGACGGTGGCCGCCGCCAAGGCCGCGGACCCGGCCGCCGCGCTCGCGCTGGCCGCCCTGGCCGCCGCCACACCAGCACCCGGCGCCATGCCGCCGCCCGCGCCCGTGGCCGACCTGCGCGAGTTGCGCGCCGACCTCGCCGCCCTGCGCCAACTGGAGCGCTACAACCCCAACACCCACACCGCGGCCATTGCCGATCTGGAGACGCGCATCGCCGCACTCACCAAGACCCTGTGGGGCGAGGCCGCGCCATGACGACCATTGATGACCTGATCCGCCTGGCCGGCATCGCCATCGGCTGCGAAGGCTTTGGCGCCGGCCTCACGCTGATCATCCCGCCGGACTGCCGCGCCGTGCCCGGCTTCCCGCTCGGCCAAGTGCTGACCGAGACCAGCGCCGGCACGCACGTCCGCTATCCCGCGCGGCACCTGGTGGCCTGGTGCGCCGCGCATCACGACCCGGCGGACCGCACCGCGGCCGTCTTTCACGAACCCCTCAGCCTGAGCCTGAGCATGAGCATGAGCAGTTGCCTATGACCACGTTTCTCCCCTCGGCGCAGTGGCGCCGCCGCTCCCTGGCCCAGGAACTGGCCAGCGTCAATCACGCGCTGCGCCAACTGGCCCGGGCGGTGCGCGCCCGGCCCGACCTGGCGGCGCTGGTGACCCCGGTCGCCACCCATGCCGCGCACACCGTTGACCATCACACCCGCTGCTTGAGCAGCCTTGAGGAAACGCACTATGTCTGACCAGAACCCCGTCCAGCCCCTGGCCGCCATCCCCGCCGGCTACCTCGCCGACGCGCAAGATCGCCTGGTGTTCGAGGGCAACATCCCCGATGCCGAGCGCCTGCGCAATGCGCTGGTCACCGACCTCATCGCCCAGGTGCGCACCGCCCATGCCGACCTGGCCGCGCTCAAGGCGCAGTTGCTCAGCCGGGTGGCCGAGCATGTCGCCCTGGTCGCCAGCGACTACAACGTCGACATCACCGGCACCAGCGGCAACTGCGTACTGATCAGTTACAACGGCCGCGCCAAGATCGAGCGCATCAGCGCCGACCGCATCGTGGTCGGTGAGCAGATCCACGCCGCCGAGGCCCTGGTGCGTGAGTACCTGGCCGATGCGACGCGCGAAGCCGGCCCGGCCTTGGTCGCCATCGTCGACCGTGCCTTCCGTCGCAACGTCAAGACCGGCCAACTCAACGTCGCCCGGTTGCTGGACTTCGTCGCCGTCAAGATCGACGACCAGCGCTGGAAGAACGCCCAGCAAGCCATCCGCGACTCACTCCAGGCCCAGGGCAGCACCACCTACTTCCGCGCCTACGAGCGGGCCGACGCCACCCAACCCTGGCAGCAAGTGCCGCTCGACTTCTCGATCATCAGTCCGGCCGCCCCGGAGGCTCCCCATGCCTAACCTCTGCCTGCTGCCGAACGTGGACTTCCTGCACCACGGCCCCAGCCCGGTCGATCAGCCATTCCGCGACTACCGGCCGCGCTATCCGGCCGGTTTCTCGCTGCGCGACTTGGCGCCGCTGCCCGACGCCACCCTCAAAGCGCAGCCGGCCACCGGGGGCGCTGCCACCCAACTGCCGCCCGGCGCCCACTCGCGCGACTGGGGCAAATCGGACGACATCCGCCACACCAACAACGCGCTGTTCCGTCGCCCGGAGACCACCGATGGCAACCCCTAAGGCCCCCATGCTCGGCTACACCGAACTCGTCGAACAACTCGCCGAGATCACCCAAACCCCGCGCACCCGCGTGCACCTGATCCTGGACGCCCTGGCGCTGCTGGCCGGCGATGAACTCGGCCAGGGCCGCCGCGTGCGCATCAAGGGCCTCGGCATCCTGTCGGCGAAGGACACCCCGGCCCGCACTGGCCAGGGTCCGAACGGCCAGCCCTACAGCGTCCCGGCGCGTCGTCGCGTCGTGCTGCGCGCCGATCAGGCGTTGACGCGGGCGGTTGAAGTCGTGGTGGAGACCCCGGAGGCCGCACCATGACGGACGCCCCCCTGACGGCGTTCACCATCGGCGCCCGGCATGTCATGCGGCTGCTGGCCCAACGCGAAAGCCGCGTGCTGGTCGAGACCGACCCCGCGCTCCCCGGCGCCGCCCGCTGGCTCGACCAGTTGGACGCGTTCGACCGCGAACTCATCGAAACCTATACCGGACTGGTCGCGCTCTATAAGGCAGACCTCCAGTCAGCGACCGCGCCGGAGGACCGCTGATGGCCACCGACACCCCCACCGACCTCGCGCCCCCCGCCCGCGACTACCAGAGCGAGCCGCAGCAAGTGGTGCTGACGCTCATCAGCGCCCTGCTCGACACCTGGCCCGAGCCGCAGACCCCGAGCACCCTGGCCGCGCGCACCGGTTACAGCCGCGACCAGTGCTATCGGGGTCTCAAGAACCTGGCGCTTGCCCGCCAGGCCGATGAAAGCCCCGCCGGCTGGACCATCGGCCCGGTCCTCACCACCGCGGCCGAGCGCATCCGCCAGCGCACCGCGGCCCTGTTGACCACCTATCTCGGGAGAGCCGCATGAGCATCACTCAGGCCGCCATCGACGCCGGCATCATCGACGGCGAGATCGTCGCCGGCAGCGCCGGAACCGCGTTGCCCGAAGGGCCGGCCCTGCGCACGCGCTATGTCGATCCGGAGAACCCCGCCAATGTCTACGACGGCGGCATCCTGCCGGAGTGGATGCGCACCAAGATGCAGGAGCAAGGGTATAACCCCAACGCCCCCGCCGATCGCGAGGCGTTCAAGGCCAACTATCTCAGCGGCCCCGTCCGCGGTCGGCGTCGCACCCCCCGCGAACCCCTGACCGATGCCGAGCGCACCCGCGCCGAAGAGGACGCCTCAATCGCCGAGATCGAGCGCACCGGCACCGCCCTGGTAACTGCCGGCCCCGGCACGGACTTGGTCCCCGCGGCCATGGACGGCGAATGGATCAGCCGCGAGGCGCAACTGGCCACCCTGGAGCGTGAGGCCGACGACGCCCGCGCTGCGATCGTCCATGCCCATTACGAATACGGGACCATCCTGCGCAAGTACCGCGGCCTTTGCGACGCTGACGACCTCCGCTTCCGCGATTTCTTGGAGCGTCAAGGTCTGAGCCGCTCCACCGCCTATGGCTTGATCCAAGTGGCAGATGCGGTCGATGAAAACCCCGCCTTGCGCCATTTGGCCGCCAACCAATACTGCAAGGTCCTCTCCCTCATCCAGGGCATCAGCGGCGATGATCTCGCCAAGGTCGTCGACGGCACCCACCCCACACTCACCCTCGACGAGGTGGAACTGATGCCGGTGCGCAAGCTCAAGGACGAACTGCGCCGCCGCAGGACCGACACCCAGCGCATCGTCGCCGAAGAGACCAAGACCCTGCGCAGCGAGAACGACGCCCTGCGCGACGACCTCGCTCAAGCCCATGCCGCGCTCGACGGCGATGTGGCCCAAGCCCGCAAAACCGCCCGCGCCCTGCGCGAAGCCGTCCAGACCCTGGCCGAGACCGCCGACCGCCTCATCGACCAGCTCGCCCCGCTGCCGAGCGGCGATCTGCGCGGCCTGCGCCTGGATCTGGAATCCTGCATCAGCAGCGGCTCCATCCGCCTCAAGGACCTCTGGGCCAACTGGCAAGACCGCGTGCTCGACCTGGGCTTGGACGACTGACCTGGAACCTCGCGGAGCAGCAGCAATGGCCATCGATCCAACGGCGGTCCGGCTCGCGCTGGCCGAATGGACGGCCGCGCCCCCCAAGGGGCGCACCGCCATCGCGGATCAGCTCGCGGCCCGGTTGGGCTGCAGCCGCGCCACCCTGTATCGCGCGTTCGCGGCGGTCGGCCACGCCGGCCCCGCGCACCCGCGCCAGGCCAAATTCCCCGAACGCGGCGCCTGGGCCGACACCCTTGCCGCGCTCACCCTCAAAGCCCCGGTCGGCACCATCCCGCTCGACCTGTGCCTGGAAGCCGCCCTGCGCGATGGCCTGCTGCCGCCCGCCGCCGGCCAGGTCCGCGTCAACGAATACGCCCGCCTGATCCGCGAGCGCGGCTATCGCCAGACCGAACAGCGCGGCCGCCGGCTCAGCGCCGAATACCCCATGCAGGCGGTGCAGTTCGATGCCACGACGTCGCGGTCATTCCGCGTGCTGCGCCAGCTCGACGACGGCGATCGGCTGTTGGCACTCTGGCACCGCCCGGACCCGGCCAGCGGCTACAAGAACAAACCCCTGGGCGAAGACCGCGAGCGCCTCGTCATCTATGGTCAGTGGGACATGTGCACCGGCTATCGCCACGCCCGCGCCCGCGCCGCCCTGGGCGAGTCCGGCCTGGATGCGATGGACTATCTGGTCGCCAGTTGGGTCGGCAGCGACGACCCGCGCGACCCCTTCCGCGGCAAGCCCGAAGACCTCTGGTGCGACCAGGGCCCGCTGGTGAAATACCCCGCCACGCGCGACCTCCTGGAGCGACTGGACGTGCATGTGGAAGTCGGCAAGCCCTACCAGCACACCCGCCAGAGCGGCATCGAAAACACCTGGCGCAACGTGTGGGCGCGCTTCGAGAACCAATTCTTCCTGCGCACCCACAAAGGGGAAAAATTTACCCTTCGCCTGTCGGAGTACTCCGCCGAACTGGCCGAATACCTGGTGGAGATCAACGCCAAGCCCGCGCGCGGCGATACCCACCTCAGCCGCCGTGATGCCTGGGTCCGCGGCATCAATCGCGAGGGCGGTCTGCGCCCGTGCCCGGCCGACGCCCTGGAGACCCTGGCCACCGAGGTCTATCGCACGCTCGATTCCTGCGGGGTTTTCAGTTGGGCTAGTGTCGAGTACGAAGTGCCCAAGTGGCACAGCCGCAAGATCATCGCCCGCCGCGCGCTCGACGGTTCCGACCGCGTCATCATCGAAATCCCCGAGACCGGCGAACGCGTCGCCGCGGAACTGCACCGGCCGCTGGCTTACGGCACGTTCAAAGGACAGCCCCCCGAACTGCCGGCCGAGCGCGCCAAGGTGCGCGGCGCCGACCTGATCTGTGCCACCCCCCACTTCGGGCCGGCCACCGCCGAGGCCCCCAACGTGGTCCACCTGCCGCCGCGCGCCAAGCCCGTCGCGGACCTGCCGGACCCGTTGGAGATCAGCCCCAGCTATCGCAACCTGGCCGACGCCATGCAAACCCTGCGCACCATCTACACCGGGCCGCTGGACCCACTCCAGCAACAACTCGTCGAGCAGGTTGTGATTGGGTCCGGGCTCAACCGCACCGCCGTCCGCGATCTTGCCCTGCAACTCACCACCCTGGCGGCGGCGCCCGCCGCGCCCGTCCGCCCAACCCTGTCCATCGTTTGACCCACCAGAGCACCACCATGAGCCGCATCCTCACCCGTCTAGGCCTTTCCCTTCCCGCCGATCCGTGGTCACGTGTCAGCCTGCGCACCGCCGATCAGGCCCGCGTCGACGACCTGGTGCGGGCCACCGTGCGCACCCGCGACCGCGCTGGCCGCCGCACCCCGCCCGCCCTCATCCAGATCCTGGGCGAGCGCGGTGCGGGCAAGTCCAGCGCCGTCGCCACCGCCCTCGAAGGCCAGCGCACCACCGACCGGCACGGGCAGCCCGAAGCCCCGCACTGGGTCTATGTGCAGCGCCTCTATAAGGAGCGCATCACCATCTCAGATATTGAAATGGCCATCCTCACCGACCTGCCGCGACCCGCGTCCGAGCGCATCGCCACCCGCGGCGAAATCCGCTCGCGCCAACTCGCCCGCTGCCTCGGCCAAGCCGACCGCACCGGCCCCGTCGTCGTCGTGCTGGAAGAGACCCACCGCTACCACCACGCCACCATCAGCGCGCTCAAGAGCCTGCGCGAGCTGCGTCACGGCGTCGATGACCGGCTGTGCGGCGTCATTCTGATTGGGCAGCGTGACACCCTCGCCGGCAATGCCGAGATCGCGCTACGCAGTGACACCATGGATATGCAAGGCTTACTGCCTGCCGAGATCGCCCAGGCCGTGGAACTGGCCCTGGGTCCGGTCTGCACCCCCGCGGCCCGCGAGGTCTTCAGCCAGTGTGGGGACTGCCGCAACTGGCTCACCCTGCAAGATCGTGTCGATCAGGCCCTGGGCCTGGCCCAAGCTGCGGGGCGCCGCGCCATCGACCAGACCGATGCCATCCGCGTCACCCACAGCGGCCTGCGCGAACTCGCCAAGGCCGCCCAGGTCACCAACGTCCAGATCGCCGCCCACCTCAAGGAAGCCACCGGCCGCCACGTCTCCGACAGCCAAGTCTCGCGCATCTTGAGTGGCGAACGCAGCGACCCCGCCGCCCAACAGAGCATCACGGACTTCCTGCTGGCCCAGACCAACAGCGCCGCGCCCGCGGCCGTCGCCGGAGGCCACCATGGCTAAAAGCGTCGCACCACCGCGCACCGACACGGCCGCCCCCGCCACCCGCAAGCAGATCGCCGCGTTGCATACCCAGCGCACCCGGCTCGGTTTGGACGAGGCCACCTACCGCCGCGCCCTGGCCAACTACCGCTGCACCCTCACCGCGCCGACCGGACCGCGCCCGGTCGGAGAGGACTGGCCCGCGCTCGGCGCCCCCTGCACCTCCAGCCTGCATTTGAGCCGCCGGCAAGCCCGCTCCCTCATCACCCGCTGGACCCTCGCCGGGGCCCCCGTCGGCGGCCCTTACAGCGGCAGCCGCGTCGACGCCCAGACCCAAGCCGCGGCCGGAGCGCATCCCCTGCCGACCCCCGCCCAACGCGCCTTCATCGCCCGCCTGGTGGACGAGATCAATTGGCGCACCGCGGACGGCTATCACGGCTGGCTCCAGACCAACCTCCACCAAGACCCCGCCACCGCACCGCGCAGCTACGCGGCGGCCGCAGCCATCATCGAAGGGCTCAAGGGACTCCAGAGACACGGCCATGCCCGGCCCGCGTCCTGACCCCACCATCACCCCCGAACTGACCACCTGGCTGGCTGCTGCCGGCCTTGCGGTCAAGGGCAGCTATCGGGTCGACGAGCTGGCGGTCTTGCTCCAGGTCAGCCGCCGCTGCATCTATCGGATGATCGACCGTGGCGAACTCGACGGAATCACCCTGCGCGACCGCCAACGCCACACCCCCACCCGCATCCCCATTCACTCCGTAGCCTGCCTCCTCGACCGCGACTAAGCCCTGTTGGTGTGGCCAACACTCTGTTGGCCGCCCACCTCCCGCCTACCTCCCGCCCACCCCCTTTTTTCAATTCTTTCGCATTTTTCACCGTTTTCTTTCGCACGCTGGCTGTCTGACGCGGGAACAGGAGCGCATCAGCAACCTCAACCAGGAATTGGAACGCGAGGTACAAGAGCGGCGTGCCGTCGCCGAGGCCCTGGTCCAGGCCAAAGAAGGGGCGGAGTCCGCCAGTCAGGCCAAGAGCCAGTTCGTGGCCAACATGAGCCATGAGATCCGCACCCCCATGAACGGCGTCCTGGGAATGCTGGAGATGCTCACGCAAACCGACCTCAGCACGATCCAGCGCGGCTATGTCGAAATCGCCCGCAATTCGGCCGAAGGTCTGCTGACCGTCATCAATGACATCCTGGACTTCTCCAAGATCGAGGCCGGTAAACTCGACCTGGAATCCATCCCGTTCGATGTGCGCCTGCTGGCGGAAGACGTAGCCGCGCTGTTCAGTGCGAGCGCGCAAAGTCGGCACATCGAGATCGCCTGCTTCGTCGAGCCCAGCGTTTGCAATCGCGTCATCGGGGATCCGACGCGGCTGCGTCAGATCCTGACCAACATTCTGGGCAATGCGGTCAAGTTCACCCCACAGGGAGAGGTGCTGCTGCACGTGAGTGAGTGCCGACACGAACCGACCACCTTGACCCTGTGTTTCGCGATCAGTGACACAGGCATCGGTATCTCGCCGGAACAACAAGGGCGACTCTTCAGCCCATTCGTTCAGGCCGACGGCTCCACCACGCGCCGCTTCGGCGGTTCCGGACTCGGACTCACCATCAGCAAGAACCTGGTGGAGCTGATGGGCGGTACCCTGGAATTGCAGAGTACGCTCGGCCAGGGCTCGCGTTTCCTGATCCGTATCCCCTTCACTCCCCAGGCCGACACGGGTGAGCCGCCACAGGCCGACGGACTGGATGGGCGGCGGATGCTCGCGGTGGACGACCACCCGACCAACCTGGAAATTCTGGGACACTATTTGCGCGGTTGGGGCGTGCACTACGACTGCGTCAGCCGGGCCGCGGAGGCCTTGACGCACCTACGCGCGGCAACGGCGCGCGGCCAGCCCTGCGAGGTCGCCATCCTGGACCTGCAGATGCCGGACATGGACGGTCTGGATCTGGCCCGCACGATCCGGGCGGACCCGCTGATCGCACCGATCCGTCTCGTGCTGCTGAGTTCCGCGGGTCAACCGGCTCCTGAGGACGCCCCCGGGATCGATCTGTCACTCGGTAAGCCGGTACGCTTGTCCCTGCTGCGTGATGCCCTGTTCCAATTGGTCCACGGCCGCACCCCGGAGCCCGCCGCAACGGCCATGGCCGCATCGACCATGAAACAGCTCACCGGTCAGGTCCTGCTGGCAGAGGACAACCCGATCAATCAGAAAGTGGCCTGCGGCATGTTACGCAAGCTGGGATTGACCGTCACGGTAGCGGATAATGGCGCCCAGGCCCTGGACCTGCTTGCCGCCGGTCACTACGACGCGGTGCTGATGGACGTGCAGATGCCGGTGCTCGACGGCTTCGCCGCGACCACCGCGTTGCGCACCAGAGAGCACCGCAACGGCGAACCGCGGGTCCCGGTGATCGCCATGACGGCCAACGCCATGTCGGGTGATCGCGCGCAGTGCCTGGCCGCCGGCATGGACGACTACATCCCCAAACCGGTCAAACTCGCCGAACTGTACCGCACCCTCGCCCAGTGGATCGACGGCGGGTGACACGCCTTGAGAACGCTTCACTAATAACTTACCGTGAAAGTCGCGCAGCGACCCCGTGGGAGCGGCGTCCCGCCGCGATGGGGTCGGGCGTGTCACCGCAGCGTTCGCGATCACCGCGGCACCGCATCGCGGCGGGACGCCGCTCCCACGGGGGCCATTCATCGTCCGGGGTGGCGGATGTTCCTTGCATGGCCGTTAAACAAGTCCATTGGGGGACTCCTTTGGCTTCTCGGTCGTTGTCGTTGTTTACCTTAGTTCTGAATCCTTACTAGGGAAGAGCTCGCGATAGAGCGAGGCATCGAACAGGGCTTCGATGCGTTGGATGCGGCCATGCTCGACGTGCGCCCAATGGGCGACGTCCACCGCCTGTTTCTCCGAGATCTGGATGCGGTAGGTGAGGAAGTGACAGACATCGGGCCCGTCCACAAACACTTTGCGGACCTCAGTCGACTGGATGATGCCGCTTGAGTGGGCAGAATATTGGATCAGGTGATCGGCGCTGTCGCAGCACAAGATGGGGCTGCGGAAACTGAATCCGTGGTCGGCCAGGAGGCCGCGCGCCCGCTCGAAGTCGAAGCACTCGCGGGCGGCAAAAAAGGCTTCAACGACGGCAAGCGGATCGGCGACCACGGGAGGGCTCCAGGTGCGGGTAAACTGTGACGATGTTGCAGGGTTTTCCCGCATTCGTCCAGCACGCTTCAGGGCATCGCCTCCACATCCAGCTCGAACATGGGGCGGCTTTCCGGACCAACCCGGTGTAATGCCGGGTTGAGCGAGCGCAGACTTAAGGTCGGCTTGACCTTCAGCGACAACAGCGAGGGATCCAGGTACCGCTTCAACAGGCGTCGGGCCTGCCCCTTGTTGCGCATCCCGCGCAGTGCGTGGACCTTGGACAAGGCACCCTGGGTCGGTGCGCTCCCGCCCTGACGGCGGTAGTGTTTGATCACCGCCTCAGTGTAGTTGAGGGTTTCCTGGTAGGTTACATTGCTGTTGGTGCGGTCCACCACACCTTCACCGGCGTTGTAGGCCATGATCACCCGCCCGTAGTCGCCCTGGTACTTCTTGAGCAGCCGCTTGAGATGACGGGTCCCGGTCTTGAGGTTGGTCTTGGGGTCGAACAAGGCTTCGTGAGACTTGACGCCGTAGTCGCCGGCCGTCGCCGGCATCACCTGCATCAGCCCCACGGCGCCGACCGGTGAGACCGCATGGGCGTTGAAGTTGGATTCGGCGGCGACGACCGCCCGCACCAACTGCCGCTCGACGCCGAACTCATCCGCCACCGCATCGATCATGGCGCCGACCTGGTCGCGGCTCGGTTTGGCACCACCGGGGGCTCGCGGCAAGGGCGCTCGGGGCACCGACGCTTTGGCGACGGGCGGTTCCGTCTTGGGCTCCGCGGACGTTCCAGCCGAACCGCGGGAATCCGCGTCCACCGCCGCCAGGCCGGCGAACGGCAGCAGCACAAAGAACCCAAGAGTAAGGATCGCGACAGGTTTCATCGTGGCTCCGGCGGATGGGCAAATGGCTCCGATCGGGTCGCTCTGGTCGGGTGAGGGCAGCAGTGGAGTCGGGCGAGTATGACGATAAACCCGTGGCTCACCAATGTCGAGCGTGCGATAGTTAGCGCAGGATTTCAACTGCGTGGAGATGGCGTGGCCGGCTAAAAACAATTAAAAAGATTGATATTTTCAACTTTCCTCATGAACGTTGCGTTGGGGATGCTCGCGGGCAAGATCGTCAGGGCCTAAGACGCGCGTTGCCACCGCTACGTTCACGAACCGACAATCAGCAAAGTAGAACTTTCTTATTTTATTCCGGGCCTTCGGGGCCCGACATAAAACCCTGATTTGAACACTTGAATACCTGAGCGCGCGTCATGCGGTGTCCGTCGGCTGCCACCGCCCGTGTGATCGACGACCATCGCCGCGGCGTCCTGCGAGCGTCCGACGCTGCATCAGGATGTTGCATCTTCCCGGTGGGTCGGCGTAAATTAGGTTTGTGCGCCGCAGCAACCGTGGACGCCCGGCGATCCGGGCTGCTCAGCCCGCCGGGTCCACTCCCCATACCGCTGACATTCCAACCGGCGCCGACGCGTCGCTGTATCCAAAGACGATGGCGCTCATGGCCGCAGTGATATGGTGCCTGACCAGGCGCCCCGGTTCCCCGTGGGCTTGCGGTCCACGGCTGTCGCTCCCGGAGCGGGGCCCTAACCTCAGAGGTCGATTCAGTGGACAGAGACACCGAGGATGATGCAACCGCGTCAGGCCAGGCAACCCTGGTCGAAGGGACGGCCCGGGTGGTGGCGATCGAGGACGGCGTGCCCTGGCTCGAGCCCGAACAGACGACCAGTTGCGGCGGCTGCGCGGCGTCGGGATTGTGCGGCGCGAAAGGGATCGGAACCGCGGCGAGTCAGCTCGCACGCCGCCGCTTTCCCCTCCCGGATGCGCCTCGACTCGTCATCGGTGAGCGCGTGGTGGTCGGTGTCAGCGAGCGCGCCCTGCTCAAGGCGTCGGGTATCGCCTATGCGCTGCCGCTGGTCTTCATGTTCGGCGCCGGCGGCGTGGCACAGTGGCTCGCCGGCAGCGACGGCATCACCATGGTCAGCATGGTAGCAGCACTCGGTGTCGGTTTGATTGCCGTCCGCCGGGGCGGGCAGGCCTTGAGTGCCCGTGGACAACTCGCACCCCGCTTTCTGCGGCGGGCCGGTTTCAATGAGACCTGCCCGACCACCGCACCACTGGCGACCGGGCCCAACGATTAGACCGAACGATCAGAGCAACCGACGAGACCCCAGGGGTTGAAGAGATGCAGGAATACGTCCTTTTGATGGTCGGCGCGGCCTTGGTCAACAATGTGATCCTGGCGCGCTTCCTGGGCCTGTGTTCCTTCATGGGGGTCACCACGCGCGTGGATACCGCCATCGGGATGGGGCTCGCCACCACCTTCGTGATCACCGTCTCGTCGATGGGCAACTGGGCGATCGAGGGCTATTTGCTGGAACCCTACGGGTTGGGCTACCTGCGCACCGTCACTTTCATCCTGGTGATCGCCGGGGCCGTCCAGTTCACTGAAATGACGGTCCGCAAGATCTCCCCGCCGCTGTTCCAGATGCTCGGCATCTATCTGCCGCTCATCACCACCAACTGTGCGGTACTCGGCGTCGCGCTCATCATGGTCGAAACCAAACTGAGCTTCATCGCGGCAACCCTGTTCGCCTTCGCATCCTCGCTCGGCTACAGCCTGGTCATGGTGATCTTCGCCGGGCTGCGCGAACGCCTCGCCTTGTCCGAAGTGCCGCGCTTGTTCGCGGGCCCGCCGATCGGCTTCATCGTCGCCAGCCTCCTGGCCCTGGCATTCCTGGGTTTTTCCGGCATCAACACCAACTGAGGTCTAGCGCATCATGTTACTCGCTGTCGGTAGTCTCACGGCCATCGGCCTTGGTCTGGGTGGCTTATTGGGCGTCGCGGGGCGCCTGCTCGCGGTGGAGGAGAACCCGCTGGAAGCGGAACTCCAGGCGCTGCTGCCCGGTTCGCAGTGCGGACAATGCGGCTTTGTCGGCTGCGCTCAAGCGGCCGCGGCGCTCGCGCGCGGCGAGGCGGCGGTGACCCTGTGCCCGCCGGGCGGCAAGGCGGTCGCGGAGCAACTGGCGAAGCGTCTGGGGGTGCGGGTCGACCTCTCGGCCCACACGAAACGCGTCCCGGCCTATGCCCAGATCGTCGAAGAGTTGTGCATCGGGTGTACCCGCTGTCTCAAAGAATGCTCGGTTGACGGTATCGTGGGTGCCAATAAGCTGATGCACACGGTGGTCAGCGAGGTCTGCCACGGCTGCGGCAAGTGCGCCGCGGTCTGCCCGACCAACGCCATCCGGATGATCGAGATACCCGACACCCTGGCCACCTGGCACTGGCCCAAGCCCGATGCAGCCGCCTTGAGCCGGTCCCGCCGTTCACACCTTGAATCCGGCATGACACCGGCCTGAATGGCCCGACTCTGGAGAAGCGAATGAAGCTGTTCCCGATCCGTGGCGGTATCCATCCGCAATACCGCAAGGAGTTGACCGGCGACTGTGCCATCGAGGCACTGCCGCTGCCGAATCGACTCTACATCCCCTTGCAGCAACACATCGGTGTACCCGCCGAGGTGTTGGTCAGTGAAGGCGATCTGGTCAGCAAAGGCCAGGTCATCGCGCGCCGTCAGGGTCCGGTGTCGGTGAATCAGCATGCCCCGACCTCCGGACGCGTGGCGGCCGTCACCGAGATCCCCGCCCCGCATCCCTCGGGTCTGCCGCAGCCGACGATCGTGATCGAGCCCGACGGCGCCGACACCTGGGGCACGCTGGCCGAACCGATCACCGATCCCTTCGCGGTCGACGCCCAGACGATCGAGGCGCGGGTCGCCGAGTGCGGTATCGTCGGGATGGGCGGCGCCGGTTTCCCCTCCGCGGTCAAGCTGAATCTGGGGATTCGTCACCGCATCGAGACGCTGTTGATCAACGGGGCTGAATGCGAACCCTATTTGACTTGCGATGACCGGGTCATGCGCGAACACGCGGACGAAGTGATCGACGGCGCCCGCATCATGGCTCACGCCCTGCACGCGCCGAAGATCGTGGTGGCGATCGAGGAGAATAAGCCGCAGGCGCTGGCGATCATGACCGCCGCCGCGCAGGCCCACACCAATATGGAAGTGGTCGCGGTCCCGGCAAAATACCCCATGGGGTCCGAACGTCACCTGACCCTGGCCATCACCGGCCGGGAGACCCCCGCGCGCAAGCTCACCGCGGACCTCGGGGTCGTGGTGCACAACGTCGCCACGGCCCGTGCCGTTCACCACGCGGTACGCCATGGCCGCCCCTTGGTGGCCCGCGTGGTGACCGTCAGCGGGCAGGCGATGCGCACCCCCAAGAATGTCGAGGCGCCGATCGGCGCCACGGTGTCCGACCTGATCGCGTTCTGCGGCGGCTTCGCGCAGCGCCCCGAGCGGTTGGTCCAGGGCGGGCCCATGATGGGCGCCCTGTTGCCCGGCACCGATGTCCCGGTGGTCAAGAGCACCTCGGGCATCCTCGCGCTCACCGCCGAAGAGATCAACGACCGGCCTGCCGACCCCTGCGTGCGCTGCGGTTCCTGCGTCGCCATCTGTGCCTGCGGTCTGGTGCCGGTTGAAATCGCCGCCCATGTCCGGCATGACGATCTTGAAGGCGCCGCGCGGCTCGGCCTCATGGACTGTGTGTCCTGCGGCAGTTGCTCCTGGGTCTGTCCCTCGCACATCCCGCTGGTCCATTATTTCAACTACGCGAAAGGGGCTTTGAACGCCCAGGAACGCGAACGCCGCAAGAGCGAGCGGACCAAGACCCTGGTCGAAGCGCGGGCCGCCCGGGTCGAACGGATCGCAGCGCAGCGCGCCGCGAACCTGGCCCGCAAGCCCAAGGCCGCGGTCGGCGCCGAAGAGGTTGGGGCATGATCGGCGAGCCGGCGACCCCTAGCGGGCCCTTTGCCCACACCGCGAATACCGTCCAGCGGACCATGTTCATGGTGCTGCTGGCGTTGACGCCCGCGACCCTGTTCAATCTGTACCTGTTCGGTTGGCCGGCCATTCTGCTGTTCGCCGTCACCGTCGGGGCCTGTGTGGTGGCCGAGGCGGCCTGCCTGGTCCTGGCCGGAAAACCGGTCTCGGCGACTCTCTCGGACGGTTCGGCGATCCTCACCGGCTGGCTGTTGGCCATGACCCTGCCGCCTTGGGCACCCTGGTGGATTGGTGTCCTGGGTGCCATGTTCGCCATTCCGCTCGCCAAGCATGCCTTTGGCGGCCTGGGTCAGAATCTGTTCAACCCGGCCATGGTCGCGCGGGTCGCCTTGCTGGTGTCTTTTCCGGTGGTGATGACCGCCTGGGTCGCACCCCACCCCTTGTTTACGACCGGCTCGCCCACGCTGAACGAGGCCATGACCATCACCTTCGCCGGTGAGACCCCCGACGGCGTGACCGCCGCCACCGCACTCGGCTATGTGAAGACCGAACTCTCGCGCGGCATACCGGTCTCCGAGTCGCTGCAGGAATACGGACGCAGCAGCGCCCTGACCTATGCCCCCGATCTGATGGATCTGGCCACCGGCTTCAAACCGGGCAGTTTAGGGGAGACCTCCGCCGGCCTGATCCTGCTCGGCGGCATCTTCCTGCTGTGGCGACGCGTCATCACCTGGCACATCCCGGTCATGATGATCGGCACCCTGTTCGTGATGGGCACCCTGTTCAATGCCTTCGATCCGACACGGTTCGCTCCCGGATTCTTTCATATCCTGTCCGGATCGGCCATTCTCGGGGCCTTTTTCATCGCCACCGACTATGTGACCTCCCCGGTCACCCAGAAGGGACAACTGGTGTTCGGTTTCGGCGTCGGGCTGCTGACCTGGGTCATTCGCACCTTTGCCGGCTATCCCGAGGGCATGGCCTTTGCCGTCCTGCTGATGAATTCGCTCACCCCCATCATCGATCAGTACACCCGGCCGCGGATGTTCGGCCGCACCCGCAAGGGTGAACCCTTGCCGGTCGAGGGCCAGCGATGAAACAGCGGACACTGATCCATGGCGTCATCCTGGGGCTTTTCTGTCTCGGCTTCGGGCTAGCGCTCGCACTCACCGAGTATGTCACCCACGACGCCATCCTGGCCCGCGCCATGGAAGACCGGCAAAACTCGCTCGGACAGGTGATCCCGACCGCGATCCACGACAACAATCCCGTGGTCGATACCATTCAGATGCAGGACGCCGCCGGCCGGGAACTGACGGTCTACCGGGCACTCAAAGGCGGCCGCGTCACCGGCGTTGCCTTCGAGGTCTTCGGCTCCGGCTATGCCGGCAAGATGAAATTCATGCTCGGCGTCGATGCCGAGGGCCGGGTGCTGGGGGTGCGGGTGCTGAGCCACAAAGAGACCCCCGGACTGGGTGACAAGATCGAGGTGAAGAAGGGCGATTGGATTCTGCAGTTCGCCGGTCTGTCATTGGGTGATCCACCGGCCGAGAAATGGGCGGTGAAAAAAGACGGCGGCCGCTTCGATCAGTTCACCGGGGCCACTATCACACCCCGCGGGACGGTCGCCGCCATTCGCTCCGGGCTCGATTTCTATGCCGCCCACGAGGCGCAACTCTTGGAGGTGAACTGATGGCCACGCCTGGTTACGGCCGGATCGTCCGCGACGGTCTGTGGGAGAACAACGGCGTCCTCGTCATGCTGCTCGGGATGTGCCCGACCATGGCCATGACCGCCACGGCCACCAACGGGTTCGGCATGGGACTGGCCACCGCGGTGGTGATGGCCGCCTCCAGCCTGATGGTGGCGACGTTTCGCAACTACATCACCCGCGAAGTCCGCATCCCCGTTTACATCCTGATCGTGGCGGCCAATGTCACCTTCGTGGACCTGGCGATGAATGCCTATATGCACGAACTCTACAAGGTGCTGGGTCTCTTCATCCCGCTGATCGTCTCCAACTGCCTGCCGTTGGCGCGGCTCGAGTCCTTCGCCTCGCGCGAACCGGTCCTCCCCTCGCTGGTCGATGGGATCTTCATGGGGCTGGGTTTCACCCTGGCGCTCACCCTGATCGGTGCGGTACGCGAGATCCTGGGTTCCGGCACCCTGTTCGCCGACGCCTCCCTGCTGCTGGGACCCGCGTTCAAGGTTGTGGAGATGCGTGTCATGCCGGCCGACATGGGTGTCTTGCTGTTTATCCTGCCGCCCGGCGGGTTCCTGGTCACCGGTCTGATTGTCGTGGGCAAGCGCATGCTCGACATCCGCGCGGGCAAGGGCATCCAGATGGCCGGCGCTCATAGCGTATGAGGACGCGGCAATGAAAATCGGAATTGCCTATGCCCTGCTGAAACGCCAGGCCTGGCTGACGGTCGAGGTCCCCGAGGGCAGCAGCATTCGGGAGGCCATCGATCGCTCGGGCATCCTCGCGCAGTTTCCCGAGATCGACCTGACCCAACAGAAGGTCGGCATCTTCGGCAAAGTGACCGCCCTGGATACCAAGCTGGAGGAAGGCGACCGGGTCGAAATCTATCGCCCACTCACGGCGGACCCCAAGGCCGCGAAGGCCCGCATGAAGGCCGACGACGGGAAGGGGGAGCCCGCGAGCTCCTGACACTGGTGGCGAACTCTCCCGACCGCGGAGTCTGGAAAGAACCGATCTCACGCCAAGTCGCCAAGCACGCCAAGAAGAGCGCAATGCTGCGGTCACCCCAGTCACTCCGCGAGCGCCTCCGGTTTAGCTATCGCCTGAAGACCCTTGGCGTCTTGGCGCCTTGGCGTGAGACATTCCGGGTCTGAGCCAAGCCGGTGCGGCGGATGCGCCCGCGTGGGGGCAATTCCCCACCAGTGTCCGTTCCTGAGCGTGCTGTCGGTTGATCCGCGACCACGTTACTAGGGCGATCTGCGCCCCGCCGCGCCGACAAGCGCATGACTCCTTCAGCTTGCTGGGGCCTGTAGTTCCATCATCGATTGTTGCAATATCTACTATGACGCCAGGCAGCGACCTGCGCTAGACTACGCGCGCGCCCGAGGGTGCGCGGTGAATGTTTGGGCTGCGCGCCGTCGTTTTCAACCACGAGCCTCAGACCCGCTGTTTTTCGCTGTAACGAGCGGCCAATGGCGGCTGAACGCGTTCGTCAGGTCAAACGCGAGCGTCACGGCGCAGCCGCGTCGCCGGCATAATTCCACTTACCACCCGAGACAGATCGATGCCCCAACAGCCTATGGTCACCCTCGACGGCAACGAAGCAGCGGCCTACATCGCCCATATGACCAGTGAGGTCATCGCCATCTACCCCATCACCCCATCCTCCAGCATGGGCGAGTGGTCGGATGAATGGTCCTCCCAGGGCGTCACCAACCTTTGGGGTACTATCCCTGAAATCATGGAGATGCAGAGTGAGGCTGGTGCCGCCGGCGCCATCCACGGGGCCCTGCAGTCGGGTTCGCTGGCGACGACCTTCACCTGCTCCCAGGGTCTGCTGCTGATGATCCCGAACATGTACAAGATCGCCGGCGAGCTCTCGCCGGTGGTCCTGCATGTGGCCGCCCGAGCACTCGCGGCCCAAGGCCTGTCGATCTTCGGCGACCACCAGGACGTGATGGCCGTCCGGTCCACCGGTTTCGCGATGCTCTGCTCGGCCTCGGTGCAGGAAGTGATGGACTTCGCCCTGATCGCCCATGCGGCGACGCTGGAATCACGGATACCTTTCGTGCATTTCTTCGACGGCTTCCGCACGTCTCATGAGGTCGCGAAGATCGATCGGGTTCCGGTCGACGTAGTCCGCGCCATGATCAATGACGACCTGGTGGCGGCCTGCCGCGCCCGCGCGCTCAATCCCGACCGGCCAATCCTGCGCGGCACCGCGCAGAACCCGGACGTCTGCTTTCAGGGTCGCGAGTCGGTCAACCTGCACTACCAGGCGTTGCCGGGGATCGTGCAGCGCACCATGGATCGCTTCGCCGAACTGACCGGCCGCCAATACGGGTTGTTCGAATATGTCGGCGCCCCGGATGCCGAGCGTGTCATCCTGCTGATGGGATCGAGCATCGGCGCCGCCGAAGAGACGGTGGACCATCTGGTCGCCCACGGCGAGCGGGTCGGTCTGATCAAGGTCCGCCTGTTCCGACCGATGGACGCCGACCTCCTGCTCGCCGCCCTGCCCGCGACCGCAACCCGCATCGGCGTGCTCGACCGCGCCAAGGAACCCGGTGCCGACGGCGAACCCATGTACAAGGACGTGGTAACGGCCCTGGCTCAGGCCTTTTCCGACGGCCGGCGCGCCACCATGCCGATCGTGGTCGGCGGGCGCTACGGACTGTCCTCCAAGGAATTCACCCCGGCCATGGTTAAGGGGGTGTTCGACGAACTGGCACTCGATCGCCCCCGCAATCATTTCACGGTCGGCATCATTGATGACCTGACCCATTCCAGCCTGCCCTGGGACCCGAGCTTCCGGCCTGACGCGGCCGCCGGCGTCACCGCCTGTGTCTTCTACGGCCTGGGCTCGGACGGCACCGTATCGGCGAACAAAAACTCAATCAAGATCATCGCCGAAGAAACACCCAACTACGGACAGGGCTACTTCGAGTACGACTCCAAGAAGGCCGGCGCGGTCACCATCAGTCACCTGCGCTTCGGCCCCAACCCGATCTCGAGCACCTACCTGGTCGGCATGGACGAGGCCAAGTTCGTCGCCTGCCATCAACCGAACTTCGTCACCCGTTACGATCTGCTCGAAAAAGCGCGCAAGGGCGGCGTCTTCCTGTTGAATTCGGCGACCCCGCCGGATCAGGTCTGGAACGATCTACCGCGCAAGCTGCAGCAGGCGATGATCGATAAGGACATCACCTTCTATGTCATCGATGCCTATGGGATTGCGGGCCAGACCGGCATGGGCCGGCGCATCAACACCATCATGCAGAACGCCTTCTTCGCCATCTCCGGCATCCTGCCCAAGGACGAGGCGATCGAGCACATCAAGACCGCGGTCAAGAAAACCTACGGCAAGAAGGGTCAGGCCCTGCTGGACCGCAACTACCAGGCGATCGATGCCGCGCTGGCCGGACTGCATCAGGTCAAGGTGCCGAGTCAGGTCAGCAGCACCTTCGACCGCCCGCCCGTGGTGCCGGCCGATGCTCCGGACTTCGTGCGGCGGGTTACCTCGGTCCTGCTCGCCGGTCATGGCAACGACCTGCCGGTCAGCCTGATGCCGGTCGACGGCACCTGGCCTACCGGGACCACCCGTTTCGAGAAGCGCAACCTCGCGCTGCAACTCCCGCAATGGGACGACGCGCTCTGTACCCAGTGCGGCAAGTGTCCGCTGGTTTGTCCGCATGCGGCCATCCGCTCCAAGGTCTATCCATCCGAGCTGCTGAGCGAGGCCCCCGCGGGTTTCCGGCATGCTCCAATGAAAGGCAAGGACTTCCCCGCCAATCATTCCATCAGCTACCAGATCGCCCCGGACGACTGTACCGGCTGCGGTCTGTGCGCCGAGGTTTGCCCCATCCGCGACCGGAAGGACCCCAACCACAAGGCCCTGAACATGGTCGAGGCGGCCGAACTCCATGCGGCCGAACAGCCCCACTGGGACTTTTTCCTGAGTCTGCCCGATTTCGACCGCGCGCAACTCGAACCCAGCAAGATCAAGCACGCGATGCTGATGCAGCCGCTGTTCGAGTTCTCCGGGGCCTGCGTGGGCTGCGGCGAGACGCCTTACATCAAGCTCGCGACCCAGTTGTTCGGTGATCGCATGCTGATCGCCAACGCCACCGGCTGCTCGTCCATCTATGGCGGTAACCTGCCGACCACGCCTTACACCACCAATGCCCAGGGACGCGGGCCGAGTTGGAACAACTCGTTGTTCGAGGACAATGCCGAGTTCGGCCTGGGGATTCGCCTGGGCGTCGACAAGCAGACTGTCCATGCCCGCGAACTGATCACCCGGCTGTCGAGCCAGATCGGCGAGGGACTGGTTCAAGGCTTGTTGACAGCCGATCAGACCACCGAGGCCGGGATCTTCGAGCAACGCGAACGGGTCGCGGCGCTCCGGGAGAAGCTCAAGGGCATGACGGGCATGGAGGCACGGACCCTGGAAAGCATCTGCGGTCAGTTGGTCAAGCGCAGCGTCTGGATCATCGGCGGCGACGGCTGGGCCTATGACATCGGCTACGGTGGCGTCGACCATGTGCTCTCCAGCGGGCGCAACGTCAACCTGCTGATCCTCGACACCGAGGTCTATTCCAACACCGGCGGTCAACGCTCCAAGTCCACGCCGATGGGCGCGGTTGCCAAGTTCGCCGCCGGCGGCAAGGCGAGCTTCAAGAAAGACCTGGCGATGATGGCCATGGCCTATGAGAACGTGTATGTCGCGTCGGTCGCTTTCGGTGCCAAGGACGTACAGACCGTGCGCGCCTTCCTCGAGGCCGAGTCCTATGACGGCCCCTCGGTACTCATCTGCTACGCGCCCTGTATCGCCCACGGGGTGGACCTGTCGCATAACCTGCGGCAGCAGGACATGGCCGTGAATTCGGGACACTGGGGACTGTTCCGCTACGATCCGCGGCGTGCCGCCCAGGGTGAGAATCCCTTGCTGATCGACTCCAAGGCGCCGAGCATCCCCTACCGCGAGTTCGTGTCCAGCGAGACCCGCTTCAGCGTGCTGACCCGCACCCACCCCGACGATGCCGAGCGCTATCTGCAACTCGCCCAGCAGCATGTGCAGACGCGCTTCGAAATGTACGAGCAGTTGGCCCACCTGGCGGTCAAAAAAGCCCCGACGCCCGCGCCTGTTGCTGCACCGGCACCGGCGGCGAAGTAATTGCGAGGAGCGGGCGGGGACCTTCCCCGCCCGCCCCCGCAGGCGGATCAGACCAACGCGCATTCACGAATCACCAACGGAGTCCCCCATGGATTTCACGACCGACTATCTGGGCCTCAAGCTGAAGAACCCCCTCGTGCCCTCGGCCTCGCCGCTCACCCGCAGCATCGGCATGGCGCGGCGGCTGGAAGACAGCGGGGCCGCGGCCATCATCATGGCGTCCCTGTTCGAAGAAGCGATCACCGCGGATACGGAAACCATGGTGCGTTTCCTGCACCATCAGGAGACCGGTTTCGCCGAGGCCGGCGGCGGCTTCATGCCGGCCCAAGACGATTTCGCCAGCGCTCTGGACCAGTACCTGGATACCGTCCGCAGGCTCAAAGAGTCCCTGTCGATCCCGGTCATCGCCAGCCTCAACGGCGTGACCCCCGGCGGCTGGATCAAGCACGCGGCCGACCTGCAGCAGGCCGGGGCGGACGCGCTGGAACTCAATGTCTATTATGTCGCGGGCGACATCAAACTGACCGGCGCCGAGGTCGAGGCGCGCTATCTGGAACTGCTGCGCGCCTTGCGCGGCCATATCCAGATCCCGATCAACATGAAGCTGTCACCGACCTTCAGCTCGGTCGGCAACCTGGTCACCCAACTGGCGGCAGCCGGTGCCAACGGGGTGTCCCTGTTCAACCGCTTCTATCAGCCGGACATCGACATCGACGGGCTGCGGCTGCAATCGACCCTGAGGCCCTCCACCTCGGCCGAGATCCAACTGGCGATGCGCTGGATCGCCATCCTCTACGGGCGGATCGACGGCCTGTCGCTGGGTGCCACCGGCGGTGTGCACAACGCCGAGGACGCCATCAAGCTGCTGCTCGCCGGCGCCGACGTGGTGCACCTGTGCAGTGTCCTGCTGGAGAAGGGACCGGCCCATGTCGCGCCTATCCTGGCAGGCATCGAGCACTGGATGGCGGAGCAAGGCTTTGAGTCGGTCGCCGATTTCCGCGGCCGGGTCAGTGCGCTGGCGGTCCCCAACCCGGCGCAATTCGAGCGTGCCAACTACATCAATGTGCTGGACAGCTATAGCGTCTCGGCGGGGGTGCGCGTCTGACCTGGGTGGCGCGGCCTTAGGCGATTTCCGGAACACCGGATACCACCCACCATCGGATGTAGGTGCGACTTCAGTCGCACCGACTCGGACGCGGGTGCGACTGAAGTCGCACCTACACTGACCGGTATCCAAATTCTCGGAAATCACCTTAGGCGTGGTCGCGGTCTTGGCACAAGACCGCGGCGGCCTCGATCAAGATTCCGGCCACTTGGGCTCGCCGGGTGCGTAGTCAGGCCATCCTGGCCTGACACCGTCAGGGCTGGAAGCCCTGACTACGCATGCCGCTGGCCGGGATTACGATCAAGGCCAGATTTCCGCCCCGGATCTCCCGCAAGTTCTACCTGCTCCTGCGCCATCGCCCAGGCCGGCCTAGAATTCGCTTCGCTTTCCGGCGTCGAGGCTACGTTGGAGGGCTTCTTTAATCGGCCTCTCGGCAGCGCGCGAGTTGCTCCGGCGAGTGCGGATAATCCAGGCCTGCGCTGATCAGCCCGAGGTCCTCGAAGATCGCCCTCAGACCCCACCCCCACGCTGCCCGACTCAGCGGCAAACGCGCTTGCCCGGTATCGCTCGCGCGGCTATGCTCCGGAGCCTCTCCGATCTCGGGTAGTTGAATTTCCTGGTCCATCGTATGCGTCGATTGACACTGATCGGGCTCGCGCTGCTGCTTGCCGGCTGCTCCGACACCAAGCCGGGGCTCGCGCTCGGCACCCTGGAGCGCGACCGCATCGCGCTCACCGCGACCGTCGCCGAGGTGATCGTCGCGCTGCCGGTGGCGGAGGGCACCCCGGTCACCGCGGGCACGGTACTGGTGCGGCTCGACGACCGACAGCAGCGCGCCGCGGTCGACCGTGCCAGGGCCGAGGCCGCGCAGGCCGAAGCCAGGCTGCTGCAGCTGCGCAATGGCCCGCGCACCCAGGACATCGCCGCCGCGCGCGCCCAAGTGGCCGGCCGCACGGCGGACCTGCGCGAGGCGGAGATCACCTACGATCGCAATCGCGCGCTGCTCGACCGCAAGGCCGTCAGTCAGGCTGATGTCGATCGCTATCTCGCCCTGCGCGACGCCGCCGCCGCGCGGCTCGACGAGGCAAAATTCCATCTCGACGAACTGCTGGCCGGCACCCGCCCCGAGGAGATCGCGGCGGCCCAGGCGGCGCTCGAGGCCGCACAGGCGCAATACGCCTACGAACAGGTGCTGCTGGCGGACCTGACGGTGGTCGCCACCCGCGACGGCTTGCTCGACAGCCTGCCATGGAACTTGGGCGAGCGCGTCGCGATCGGCAGCCCGCTCGCCATCCTGCTGGCCGGCAAGACCCCCTATGCGCGCGTCTATGTCCCCGAGCCCTATCGGGTCAAGATCACCAAGGGGACCCGACTCAAGGTTCATGTGGATGGCCTCGACCGGGTCTTCGAAGGCACCGTGCGTTGGATCAGCTCGGACCCGGCCTTCACCCCCTACTATGCCCTGAACGCGAGCGACCGCGCCCGCCTCATGTATCTGGCCCAGGTGGAGCTGCCCGACGACGCGGCCGAATTGCCCAATGGGGTCCCCGCCCAGGTGGAGATGCCGTGACCGAGCCGGTGATCGAGGTGCGCGGGCTGACCCGCACGTTCGGCGACCTGACCGCGGTCGCCGCCCTGGACCTGACCGTCGAGCCCCGGACCATCTACGGCTTTCTCGGCCCCAACGGCTCGGGCAAGACGACGACGGTGCGGATGCTCACCGGGCTCTTGACCCCCTCCGCGGGCCAGGTGCGGGTGCTGGGCCACGAACTCCCGCGCGATGCCGAGCGGCTCAAGCGCAGCATCGGCTACATGACCCAGAAGTTCTCGCTCTACGATGACCTGACCGTGGTGGAGAACCTGCGCTTCGTCAGCGCGGTCTATGGGCTGGGACGCCGCGCCGCCCGGCAACGCATCGAGGTCCTGCTGGCGACCTATGCCCTGGGCCCGCTGCGTGATCGCCGCGCCGGGCAGATGAGCGGCGGGCAGCGCCAGCGTCTCGCCCTGGCCGCGGCGACCGTCCACGAGCCGCCGCTGCTCTTCCTCGACGAGCCGACCTCGGCGGTCGATCCCCAGAACCGCCGCGACTTCTGGGAGCGGCTCTTCGATCTGGTGGACGCCGGGGCGACGATCCTGGTCTCGACCCACTACATGGACGAGGCCGAGCGCTGCCACCGGCTCGCCATCCTGAAAGACGGCCGCAAGTGTGCCGACGGCGCCCCGGCCGCGCTCATGGCGGCGATGGGCGCGCACGTGGTCGAGGTGGAGGGGTCGGACCTGCGCGCCTTGAAGGCGCAGCTCGCCGCACTGCCCGAGGTGGTCTCGGCGGCTCAGCTCGGCAGCCGGCTGCGCGTCCTGGTGCACGAGCGCATCCCCGATCCGGTGGCCTGGCTGCGCGCCCAACCGCTGAACCCCATGCCGACCCACCTGGAGTCGGTCCACCCGAGCCTGGAGGATGTCTTCGTGACCAGCACCGGGGACGCGCGCGCATGAACGGCCTGCTGCTCTCGCTGCGACGCATCCTGGTGATCCTGACCAAGGAGCTGACCCAACTGCGGCGCGACCGCACCACCTTCGGCATGGTGGTCATGATCCCGCTGATCCAACTCATGTTGTTCGGCTATGCGATCAATACCAATGTGCGCGACATCCCGGTCGCTCTGGTCGACCAGTCGAATACCGCCTTGAGCCAGGTGCTGGCGCAGACGGTCGAGGCGACGCAGGTGGTACGCTTCACCGCGCGCTACGCCGAGGTCTCCGAGGCCCAGGCGGCGATCAGCGCCGGGCAGGTGCGAGCCGCGCTGATCATCCCGAGCGATGTGAGCCAGCGGGTCGCGCGCAGCGCCAGCGTCAGCCCCCGGCTGGAGTCCCCGCCCGCGACCGACGAGCAGACCAGTCGCCCGGTCGCGCAATGGCTCGTCGATGGCTCGGATACCATGATCGCGGCGGCCATCAAGGGGCTGCGCGCGATGCCGCTGGCGGAGCTGCTGCGCCGGCCCGCCAACCGCATGACCCCGACCTTCGAGGTGGCGCTCTTCTTCAATCCGGAGAGCCGCACGGCGATCAACATCGTCCCGGGGCTCGTCGCCGTCATCCTCACCATGACCATGGTGATGTTCACCTCGGCGGCGATCGTGCGCGAGAGTGAGCGCGGCAACATGGAGATGTTGATCAACACCCCGGTGCGCCCGCTCGAACTGATGCTCGGCAAGATCATCCCCTACATCGGCATCGGCCTGGTGCAGACCGCCATCATCCTGCTGTTGGGCCATCTGGTCTTCGCGGTGCCGCTCGACGGCTCGCTTGGTGCGCTCGCGGTCACCACACTCGCCTTCATCGGCGCCAGCCTCGCGCTCGGCCTGGTGCTGTCGACCATTGCGACCAGCCAGCTACAGGCGATGCAGATGACCGTGTTCATCCTGCTGCCCTCGATCCTGCTGTCCGGCTTCATGTTCCCGTACGAGGGCATGCCGGTGCCGGCGCAATACATCGCCGAAATCCTGCCGGCGACCCATTTCATGCGGACGATCCGCGCCGTGGTGCTGCGCGGCGCCGGTTTGCACGAGGTCGCTTTCGACACCCTCTGGCTGGTCGGCTTCATGCTGGTCGGGCTGGTCGTTGCCTCGTTGCGGTTCAAGAAACGGCTGGATTGAACGGCTGCCGCCCCCGCCGCCACAGGCCCGCACCACCGCGATGGTGCGGACCGTGCGACTGCCAGGATAAGGGGACTGCCTAAGCGGATTGAGCCTCGCCCCTTTTCCGTTAAATTAGCGCCATTCGAGCCTGACCTTTTTTGCTTCTTCTTTTGCTCCTCTTGCTCTCGATTAGGCTGCTACCTGTTGTAAGAACCGATGCGCCGGTCAATGACACTTGGGGTGGGAGTGGATGTCGTCTGCGGCGATCACCTTGCCGTCTGCCATGGTGAGCTGGACACAAAGGTGACTGCGCGGATTGTAGAAGATGCCGTACTGCGTGTTGCCGCTCTCGATCGAATCGACATCTTTGAAGCCACGCTCAGCCATGGTGTCGATGGCGGCGATCGAATTCTTACCAGCAAGATCCTTGTAATGAGGGTCCGGTGTCGACTTCCCGTGACTCGATGCACCAAACCCTGCCTTCGCATTCTCTGCTTTCGTTTTGTTGACATCGCAGCCTTGCGCTTCGGTGACCTGCGTGCACCCTGACCGCTCCAGCTTCTTGGCGTATTCCTTATCGATGGCATGTGCATTAAAGCTCATTACCGAACAGGCTGCGACCATGCTTGCAAGTAGAAACGTAGACTTAGGCATCGTTTTGCTCACTTCGACAGATTGATGTGGACTCAACACAGAAAACCGCTACCCCGATCAGGGCAACACCACTGCGGGACGAAACCGAGGACAGACCAGGGTTCCCTGCTGAATTGAATCACTCGTAGCAACGACACAACCGCTCGGCATGCCCAGACACGCTCGCATCGTCGCCGCCGGCTACCCCTCGAGGGCCTTGATCGTCGTTCCGGCCGTAGGGTGGACAAGCGTTAGCGCAGTCCACCGAATCCCGCGCCGGCGCTGGTAGACTGCGCTGCGCTTGTCCACCCTACGATCTCGCGTAGCCGAAACCGTGATCAAGGCCCCCTCGATGGCCGCTTCCGCTCATCGGTTACTGCAGCCGACAACGACCTCATCGGCGCTAGGGCGAACTCAACCCGGTTCGAGCGCGCATGGTGCCCACCGCGGAAGAATATCCCTGGTCGAGCGACCGCTGCAATGCGCTCGGACTCACCGATCCCGTTGTCGCTGTGCACCCGCTTTATCGCGTTCGCACCTGATATCCAGACAGACCTTCGTGTAGGGGCGGGTTTAAAACCCNCCCCNACGTCCGGNTATCACGTCCGAAGGCTCTATCTGATGCTGGGGAAAGCGACGCGCGCGCTACCGCAGGCTGTTCGCCGACGCGATCCCTGAGCGCGAGATTGCGGCGCTGCGCGACGCGACCAACGGGGGACTTGCCTTGGGCAGCGCTCACTTCCAGCGGCAGATCGCCGCGATGGTTGGTCGGCGTACATGGCCCGAAAATCCGGGCGACCCAAAAAAAGAGCCCCCGGAGGCGACGCTCAAGTTTGGTTGTCACGGGCAGCGTCCTCTCGGCGTAGAGCCGTGTGTCGCTCTCGCGTTGCCTCCCGCCATCCGCAATGCTGCGCCCGCATGACCGGGTGTCAACGCGCGTATGGATGGCTCCGACGTCCAAGCACCACCACCCGTGTCCTTGCTCTTACACTTGTTCACGGGTGCCCGTCTCCCACGGACCGACACTTGGATCTCCCTGGTTACCGCGTATTCTCAATGTCAGGCTCGACACGGCCTCGGACCCCGGGGAGTACCAGCGCCGCTCGCCATCGCGCAGCGCCGATTGTTGCCTACCGGCGGGACAAAACCGTCGGCACTCACCAACCAAAACGTTCCGGGCTCAACACCTTCAAGGTCGGCTTCACCCGTTACCTTTGGACCTCGCCTGCTTATCTGGCCTACACATCGACGCGTCTGTTACCAGCCGCGCCGCAAGGCGCGATACTGGGCTCGTGGCGCACGATGATCCAGGCGGGACAAACTGCGCTCATTGCAGTTGCTGTCCCGCAAGCTCTTGACCAATGCAGCGGCGCTCCCGGCAGGTATAGTAGCTCGTGGTGTGCCCCTTATACTCATCGGTTGTGCGGCACAGCAGGTATTCCCCGCGGTTCGCCACGACCTCGGCCCCCACGGCAGAGACGGCGGCGTTCCCGGCCTTGTTGCGGGTGGCCGTCGTGCCGGCGGCGGCCTCCGACGTCACGGTCCCGGCGGTGCCGCTTGCCGCGGATGGGACNGCCTCGGACCCGCCTTTTCCCAATAGCTGATCGTACGAGCAGGCAGACAGCGCAAGGGTTAGCGCTGGCCGGATGTCCGGCGCTCCAGCAGGTCTTTTAGCCG
>NZ_KB902502.1 GCF_000379525.1 Lamprocystis purpurea DSM 4197
TTTCAAACAGCGTCCCGGCCTGCTCCAGGATCTCCTTTTTCCACTGCCCCACCTGGACCGGATGGACTCCATGCTCCTGTCCGATCTCGTTCGTCGTTTTGACCCCGCGGATCGCCTCCAGGCCGACTTTGGCCTTGAAGGATGCCGTGTACGTCTTGCGCTTCGCTTCGCCCATTATGATATGCCCCTTTTGGTTCGACGCGAGCTTAAATTACTGTCCGGTTTTCAGGGTCCACTATATGGCCCCCGGCAGCGCCCCCACCCCGCACCAGCGTAACCTGCGCGATGCCCTGGGGCCGGACGGCCTAGCCGTGCTGGTGCGGGCCTATGGCGGGCTGCGCATCCGCGTGCATACCAAGCCGCGGCTTGACACCGAACTGGCGCGGCGGCTTGGCCCCGAGATCTACGCCCAGCTTCAGCGCTGGTATGCCGGCGAGGAAATCGGCGTGCCGAAGCTCTTGGGCTTGGCCGCGGCAGAGCGTGCGCAGCGCGTGCTGCAACTGCGCGCGGATGGGCAGACGGCGGGGGCGATTGCGCGGGCCGAGGGTATCTCACTGCGGTGGGTGCGCACGATACTGGCGCGCGAGCAGTCGGGGACGGATTAGGACGAGCGATACAACAAACTGTAATCCCACAAACGGCCCGAAAAAGCCGCTTACACGGATACAACACCGAACGGCCCCCACGAATCCCATAGGGCGCAAGTAATCCATGGGACAATTAAGGGACACTGAAGGCGACAAATTGCAATAATTACCAATTCAGTCTGACACCATAAGGCGCACAATAGACTGATTTGTATGTTAGTTCTTGTTGTGTCGTGCTAAAGGCGCGGACTTTTAATCAGGTGGTCGCGCGTTCGAGTCGCGCAGGGCGCACCAAAAAAACAACGGCTTAGGCGCTTCGGCCCTGAGCCGTTTTCGTTTGAGTCACCATAGAGTCACCACGCGGAGCAAAGTCACCAGCGGCCTACCGCTCGTCAGTCTGACAAACGGTAGTCTCACGGCGTCGGCGCCGGACACCAGGGCGAGCCGGCCGCGTGCCCATGGGAGGTTAAGCCGGATTTCAAATCCGACTTCTTTGAGCCGACACCGGGACCTCGAACCAGCCGCGGCGGGCTTGGGCTCCTGGAGGGTGTCCAGGGCCTCGGGCTCGGGCTCCTGGAGGGTGTCTTTCCGGCCGTTCAGAGTTCAGAAAAAAGCCCGCACAGGGCGGGCTCGGTTGGTATCGGCGGGGGTCAGGTGGTCAACTGCGGCTGGACCGGAACAGGTCCCCGTCCAGGTGGTCATCAGAGCCCCACATCATGCGGTCGTCGGCGCCTTCCCCGATCACCCCACGGATGGTGTCATGTGCATACCGCGCCAGCACGGCAGCGGCGCCGATCAGTGCGCAATGACGGCCAGCGGTGAAAGGTCGTTGCCAGCCTGGGGCGTCGCCTCCCTCGTCAATGGCTCCCTCGCGGTCTACCTCGGCAGCGATCAACAATTCCGCAATCGCCTCGATACCACGCAAGGCCGCGCCGATATCGGGCGCGCCATGAAGCAGGCGGTACCGGGTGTACAGGGCGAGTTCGTGGGCTTCAAGGGGGTTGGCTGGTGTGGTGTCGGTGGGTGTCGTGGATGCGGTCATGTCGTGGGGTTCCTGAGTTGGTGAGGGAACCGCAGCACCCTGGGTTCGAATCGGGGGCGGCGGGAACACGCGGGGTTCGAACTACCGGACTCAGGGACCGGCCTACCCGAAGGTAGCCCCGCGCATCCCGCCATGGACAAACCACGCGGGCATGAAAAAAGCGCCGGCATGGACAGGGGGCGCTTGATGCGCCTGAGTGTTCCGGGGTTCGAATCCCGGCCGCCCATGTGGAGCGGCAGGATCATCATCAGTCGGCAGGTGCGGGTGCGTCAAGAGCTATCCGAACCTCGGGCGCCGGTCGATAGGCAACCACTATCGGGCATGGGCTTTACGCTCGCGGCAAATACGACACGCGTGTCGTATTTAGGGTCTACCCCGCGCGCGAGGACGGAAGTCTCGCTCCTTGACCTCAAGGTGTACGCCTATACGTGCGCCCCACGCGCGCGAGGACGGAAGCTACTAAAGTAGACAGCACGCCAGAGGGTGACGGCCGTCCGCGGTTCCTGGGAGGTTGCCAGCGGGTCAGGATCGGCCCCGGAATCCGCCCGGCCGCCAACCTCGAACCGGGACCTCGAACCAGCTGCGGCAGGATCGGCGCCAGTGCCTTCGCGATGCGGCGCCCGTGGATCTTCAGGGCGGCCAGATCGAGCGGACACCCACGGGGTGTCAACTGGAGGGCACGGGCCGGGATCACTCGCACTGGCTGGGCTATACTGACACTAGGCAACGACGAGGACACCGACCATGGAAACCATCTTCGACCACCACCCGACCCCTGACGAACTGCGCTATTTGGGGGACGGGGATGCAGACGCCTATCGGGCCGGGCTCACGCTGGATCGGGCGCTTGAGGACTTGAGTATGTTGTTCGCCATGCGCGGCGATGGACAACGCGCTGAAGCCTACGCCCGCCGGATATCAGATCAGGATTACGTCAGACTCAACCTGCTGAATCATGACTTGATCCCGCCAAGTCGAGAGAGAAACAGCGCATCCTTCGCCAGCAACAAGTCTAAGGCCGCCTGAATCTTGTCCGCCGGGTAACCGCTACGCCGGCCAAGAAGTTTCGCAACCTGCTTGGCGCCTTCCAGTAGATTGGCCTCGCGATTCACCGTGGCCAACTCCCCGGCGACATCCAGCGGACTAAGACCGCATTCCCGCACGATCTGCCAGAAGCGGCTGACGGTGGCCGCGTAGCCATAACCGTTGTCAATGACCCAATCCTGATGCACCGATTGCCCTCCCAATCGCTCGATAAAGCTCGGGTAGGTCAGCCTGGCAGCCGCTTGATTCAAGGTTTCGGCAAATCGGCGCACTGGATGCGTCGGCTCCAGCGCCGCAACGGCATCCATCCCCGTTTGCCGGTTGTGCCAAATTTCGTGCCACAGGGATTCGAGGGCGTATTCCTCGTCACGTGTCATCTGGGGGCGCTGCTTGTCCGCACACTTCGCCAGCCCGCCAAAGAGGTCACGGCGCGAGTTGAAGGTTCCATACTCGACTTCGCGGAAATAGAATCCGCCCTTGCCGTTGGTGCCCATGTAGAAATCATCATCCGGTCCGCCTTCCTTCACGAACTTCACCCCGTGTGGCAGGTCACCCGGCAGGCGGTAGGCGTACTCGCTGAGCAAGGTCTCAAGGGATCCCAAGTCTTTCCATCCATTGCGGAATGAGCCGGGCGAGTACGTGAATCGTTCACAGCGTCATAAAGAAACCAGGGGAAAGCAGCAACCGCAGCCATCTGTTGTTCATAGCGCCCGCGGTTATAGGCTCCCTGCACATTGGTCCTAAAAATATTTTCCAGGCGATGGGGGCGGGAGGTCCAGGGGAATCTCGCCGGACGCCACCCGCTTCTTCCAGCCGCCGAAACTTTCGCCCGTCTCCAGCACGGCATCGAGCGAATCCTTGACCGCCTGCAACTGATCGAGCTTGGCGAGCCCCGCGATACTGAAGGACATGGCCCGCGCCAGACCCTGCAGGTCGTTATAGTAGGGGCCGGGCAGAACCACTCCCCTGGCCTTTGCCCAGGTGATCGCTTCAGCGAATGGCAAAGGCTCCAGCGGCTGGAGAGGGCCAACGCCACCATCGGCGGCAAGGGTGACATCGTTCACTCCGCGGGCCACTCGTAATGGTTGCCATCGTTGAAGCGACCACCCCAGATGCCTCCTTGCGGCTCCCCCGCGCGTTCCCGCCATAGAAGGCAGGCACGACAAAACCGCTTTCGCGGCCTGTGGGCCTCATGCTGTCCGGGGTACCAAACCCGGCCGCCAATGAGTGACGGCGGGGGCATCATCGGTCGGCGAGTGCGCCGTCGTCAAGGGATACCCAAACCTCGGGCGCCGGTCAATAGGCGGTGCCTATTGGGCATAGGGTTTGCTTTATTCGCGCACGTCATTTATTCCCCGTATGAGCAAAAACCGTACCTGATAGGTTGCGCCGATGAATCGACCGGGCTCCGGTCAAGCCCGATGAACCCGTGCGGTCGCCTGTGCCAGCATGGTTGCAAGCTCGACAGGGCTTCGGTAGATCAGCAGGGTCGATTGCTCTACCGTGGCGGTCTTGGCTTCCAGGGCCTCAAGCCTGCGTTCAAGGCTTTCTGCCATTGGCGGATTCCTCCAATCGAATGATGCGGGCTTCAAGTTCGGTTGCCTCGCGGACCTTGACCAGCGACGCCATGACGCCAGCCAGGGCGCCGGCCTGATCGGTGCCGATGGTCCCCGCCGATAGGGCCGCCAGGACGGCCGTAGGGGCGCCGGCCAAGTCGGACAGGTCAACCCAGGGGGCAGCGGCACAGGCGCGTCCTGGGGCCGTAGGGCAGGCAAACAGCGGTCTAGGATCAGGCGGGCCGCCCGCGCATCCCCTCCCTTGGCTTGAGACAGCCAATCAAAGCCTGCTCGGCATGGATCGAATGCGGCGGAACGTGAAGGTCTGACAGGTTCATGGTCAATCCTCGGGGGCGAAGTAGCGGTAGGCGGCTCCGGTCGGTTCGGGTCCGGATGCGCGGAAACTCGCCCCGGCCGATTTGCTGCCAGCGTCGCGGAGCCTGATTAGGGTTCCCTCGACCTTGCCGTTCTTGCGAAAGCTGGACTGCCAGTCGGCGCGCTTCGTGGTCCGTTCAGCCCAATAGCCGCGGAACTCCAGAACCGCAGGACGCGCGGCCTCGACAGTTACCCCGAAGCTCTCGATCCACTTCTGAGACATCGCGTCAGGCTCCCAGTCCGAAGGGCATTTCGTCGGTGACGCACGCAACGCACGCGACGCACGCGACCGACGTTTTTCGTCGGCGCGTACTCCTGACGGTTCTCCTGACGGATCCCCTGATGGTTCATAGCCCCTGCAACCCATTGCCGGTTTGCCTACGCTGGATTGTCGGCTTGAAGCGGCAATGGATTGCCGGTTTGCCCAGTCAAAGCGGCAATGGGTTGCCGGTTTGGTTTGGTCGGCGGATAGGGCAACGCCTCAAGGTCGAACTGGTACCCGTTCGACGTGCGCCCCCCTCCCAGCTTCCCCCGCGGGTGTGCGGTCAGGATGCCCCGACATCTCAGTTCCGCGAGGTTGTAACGGGCCTGTCGCTCACCCTGCCCAAGCTGTTCAGCGATCCGCGCAATACCAGGGTAGGCGTAGCCTGCTCTGTCCCTTGGTGCCGCGGTTTGCCCCCGCGGCATTCTCACGTTTGGGGCGTGGATCCTTGGCAGGATCGCCCGGCCGGCCGCTCTGGGCCGGGGTCTGGTTGGTGGGGTCCATGGTTCAGCATCCCCGCGCCCGACTTGCTGGGGCGGGTCCGGCCGATGGTCCGGTATTGGTGCGGATGCGATCATTCAGCCAGGCGTCAACCGCCGTGGGGTCGTAGCGCACGCTCGGGCCGATCTTCAAGAAGGGCGGGCCGTCCCCCTTCAACCGCCAGCCTTGCAGGGTCTTGACGGAGAAGCCAAGCCGGGCGGCTTCGCGTCGCTCGGTGTGAAGGGTCTTGAGGGGTTGCTATTGATTCTGACATTGTGAGTTCCTTTACCGTGGTTTTCGTTCCACGGCAAAGGTACGCGGGGCGGTGGTGGTCGCTCTACCGAACTGGTACGAGTGCTAAGCAAACGTACCGGATTTTTTTCGGCGCGGCGGTTAGCGAGATAGGCGCGGGCGTGGCGGTCCTTGATATCGCCGCGGCGGTGGTGATCCGGGTGTCCAGTTCCTACGATACGAAGCGTCACCAACAGCAGCTTGGTATGTCCGCGCTGCTTTGATCCGTCTGCCTCAAGCTGGGAATACGCTTGATCGAAGATCGGGCGCATCCATTCGTTATCGGCTCGGGCCTTCGCCGCGCGCGCCTTGGCACCCATGCTGCGTGCATTTGATGCGCGGTCCATATCGTATGCAGCGCGCTCTAATGCGTCCTTTATGCGGCTATTCACGTCATCTTCCCACCAATTATCCGACTCCGGTGTATGGCCGGTGCAATGCCTTTTCCCATTGCCGTATCGGAGTATTGGCGGTAATTCCTTATGCGCTTCCAAGTCATACAGATCGTCCAATAACTCGGAAATTTCAGTCATAACGCGCACCTTCGGGCGCAAGCCTTCAAGAAGGTGGCCGGGTCAGGGCGGTGAAGGGGCCGCCCGTTCGGGGATCAGCCTAGACCCGGCCGTAACAGGTCAGTGGTCGGTCAGTTCCAACCGCCGTTCGATGCGCTCAACGCGATGAATAACGGTTTGTAGGGTTTCCCGGTCACTGGCAGAAAGGGCATACAGGCCGCCTAGCGTCTGTTCCATGACAGACATCCTCAGGTCCATACGGTCGAGCCGTTGCTTGATGTCTGCGATATCCCCTCGCATCGCGCGCAAGTGTTCGAGTACCAGGCTTTCAATGTCTGCGGTCATAGGTTTCTCGTGTTGTTAAACCAGCTTCGCGACCTTCAACAGAACGCCGATGATGATGGTCGTTTGCAGAAAGCCCACGCCAATAACCCATCGGGTCAAGTCGGCTTTCGTCTCGGCAATCCGGGTGTTGGTCTCGGCAAGGTCGCGCTTCAATTCCAGGCGTAAGACTTCAATTGCGTGCTGTAGGTTGTTCTCGTGCTCGGCAACCTCGGCCTTGGTCGCCATTTGCCGATCCAGGATTTCGGCCAATGCGCGGGCCTGGGTTGCGGCTTGCTGCTCGCTGAACCCGCCAGCTCTGAGGGTTTCGGAATAGGCCAGGGTGTCAAGAATGAAGGTGGTCACGGGTGCGGGCTCCGGGTGAAAGAGGGGCGGGTCACTTGGCGGCGGTCCGGGCACGGGGCGCAAGCTCGGCAACCTCTGCGCTTGGGGTCAGTCCGGCCGCCCCCATGAGCCGGGCGCCGTGTTGGTCCAGGGCCGCCCGTACCGAGTCCTCGCCGAACCGGGCATAGACCGCGGTGGTTGACTGGTTGGAGTGATTCAGAACCCGGCCGATCAGGTGCAGGGAATTGCCGGACTGTGCGAGCCATGAACCGACCGTGCGGCGAAGGTCATGCAGTCGCACATCAGCGACCCCGGCCGCCGTGCGGACTCGCCCCCATGGCTTGCTGATGTTGACCAGGTGGGCGCCTGGCAGCTTGCCGGGCAGGACGTAGGGGTTGCCCTCGGTCTGGGGCAGGTCGCGCAGCAGGGCCACGGCAGGCGGGCTCAGCGGGATGTAATGCACCCGGCCGGCCTTGGTGTCGGGCAAGCGTAGTTCCGCCCGTGTCCAATCCACATCGGACCATTGGGCCGTGAGTAGCTCGGTCTTGCGGGCGCCAGTCAGCAGGTACAGCCACAGGGCGGCGCGGGCCGATGCGTTCGGTTCTTCGTTGATCGCCTGGGCGAGACGGGGTAGTTCGTCATGCGTTACCCAGCGGTCGCGCTTGGCTTCCGTGAAGCGGTCAATGTCGCGGGCCGGGTTGCCGTGGCCGTCGGGAACGAATCCCCAGCGGCGGGCAAGCTCGAACATCTTGGACAGCAGGGCAAGCACCCGGTTGGCCTCATAGGGGGCGCGCTTGCCGATGGTGCGATGCAAGGTTTCCACGTCCGGCCGGGTGATCGCCCGCGCCTTGAGGCTTCCCCACTTGGGCAGGACGTAGGCGTTGATCCGCCGTTGGTCCTCGTCGCCTGACTTCTTGGCGTTGCCGTGCCGATCCATGTAGGCGGCGCACAGGTCGCGCATGGTCTCGCCTTGGCGTTCCTGCTCGCGGGTCGCGACCGGATCGGCGCCTTCGGTCTCGACCTTCGCCAGTTCCGACCGGGCTACGGTGCGGGCTTGGTCCAGGGTTAGGACGCCATAGGTCCCGATGGTCAACAGGCGCTTGCGGTCCCCGACTCGGTAGGACAGCACGAATGCCTTGCGACCTCCCGGATAGACCCGACAGCCGAACCCCGGCACTTCGTCATCCCACAGGACGCACCGGGCGTTGTTCTCGCCCGCATACCGGGCCGCGTCTACGACTCGCTTTGTCAGCTTCACCTTTCCGCCCTCAAATTTGAGTCACCACTGAGTCACCAGAAGGGGGCGAATCAGGGCGTACCGTGCAGTAAAGGATAGCACAAGCGAACGGGCTAAACTGTTGTTGCAGCGTAAGGAATCGTAATCGATAGTAACCGAGCGAAAGGGCGACTCTCAGACTTTTAATCAGGTGGTCGCGCGTTCGAGTCGCGCAGGACGCACCATACTTTCAATAACTTAAGGCGCCTTTATGGCGCCTGTTCTTTTCAGGTGTGCCGCAGAATGTGCGAAGCGTTTATTGATCGTCATTTTTCACCAGAGTGACCCGTCCCTCGATCGTCCTTGCGTGCTCCGCCAAGTGTCCCGGGGCGAGACGAGCGCAGCGCCTCAATATCTCCTGAAGACCATCCGCCAGGGACGCGGCATTCGCTCAGCCGCCTCGCTGAGCATCGGGCAGCAGTGGTTGAGGCCAGTGCCCGGGAAACGGCGCTGACCGGGGAGAAGAATGCCCTGACCCTAGAGCCGCAGCGGTTGCGACAGCATCTTCGGATGATGCAGTCCGAGATCAATGATGAGGTTCGCACACCGGGAAGGCGGTACGGCGCCTGCGACGCCTATTCTCCAAGAGGAGGGGGAGGCACCGCACGCAGCGCCGACCACGGGGCTGGGCTGTCGGCCAGAGGCGACTCGGCGTGACCCGCGTCTCAACCGCTGGGCGGCCTTGACCTGCTATTTAGCACCTACCAATCAAATCCGTTATCCTGATACTGGTTGTTCCGGTATCGGGTGTTTTGATACCTGTTGTTTTGGTAGGTTTGATACCGGTAGTTCTGATTGTTCTGCTGAGTTTTCTGGTTTTGATCGTAGATCAGGCCGCCGATGGCACCGGCGCCGGCGCCGATCAGTGCACCCTTACCCGCGTCGCCGCTCAGCGAGCCGATCGCGGCTCCGCTGAGCGCACCGAGGGCGGCCGAGCTGCCGGTCCGCGAGGCGGTCGTCGTGCCGCAGCCGGACAGAATGGCCAAGGTGGTCACGAGTATAGAGGCAGTGGTGAGTTTCATCGAGTGTTCTCCAGGGTTGACGATACCAAAAGCCCCGCGTCGCGGTGGCTTACAAACTGTCGATCCATTGTTTCCCACTGTGAACGCCAACATTGGCTAACAATCAGGAAGCCATGAATAGACAGTTTCTTACCGTCTCCGTTCTAATCGTAGGCGGCAACGGTCGGCGCGTGAGCGGCACCACGCATGGGCGCGTTCTGCGCGGCGCGTGACGCCAATTGCCGTACGGCTGCGCAACCGTCGCCTCAGGCTCTTGTTGATGCTTTCATAACGGCCCTTGACTTGTTCGACGGCATGCTGATATGGCATTGCGCTATGACCAGGGTGATCATAGCCGGCGCGTGGCACGAGGCCTCACATCGCTATGGGGCATAGACTACCCATTTCGTGACGGCCCTTCGGTGCGCCAACGCACAATGGCGAAGGAAAGGCGGTGTCGGTGCGGACGCGGGGGATCAGCGACGGCAAGCCTACGGAGGTCGCCGTGATCAAGGTGCTTCCCGGCGACCTCGTGGCGCTCGCGGCCGGCGACCTGATCCCGCCCGACAAGCCAGGTCCCGAGGCCCACGACCTGTTCGTCAAGCAGGCGTTGCCGACCGGCGAACCCTAGCCGACCGACATGATCCTGCTGGATCAGGACCTGCACGGTCTCGATGACGGCGAACTGGAAGGCCGCCGCGCCGTCAAAGAAGGTGTTGATCAGATCATAGAGGCTGACTGTCCGGTCCAGCCCGAACAGGTCACTTCATGATTGGCTGCTTCTCAACAGCCGGAGGCATCAATTACCTCGGACATTATGGATTACAGAGCTTGCGAATGGTGTCAGCCACCGCCTGATTGACATCAAAATGTCTCTCCAGGAACGCGAGAATCGCTTGCGCAGACTCACAACTGTGGTCATAGCCTTGAATGAAACACGGGAGTTCTTGTGCTACACCGGGGAACCGCTGCTCAAAACGCCGTTCATTGGCGAATGCATCCCTAGGCGCCCCTATCTCTTGCGCAATGACGGCGGATAACTCCAAGACCCGGTCCACCGCGTACTGCTGAATAAAGCGACTCGCCGACAACTTTTCGCCGCGCCGGAATCGCCCCAGACCAACAAGCAGATTGGTCAATGCCTCGCCGACCAACCACTCCGTCGCGCTCTGGCAGACGGCCGGAAGGGGAACAACAGGTTCGGCGATATCCTCATTCAGACCGGGCACCTTCCAAACGATTCGCCCACGGGAAAACGGAATAGTGCCTAACTCGGCAAGCTCAAACACCGCGAACTCGCAGAAAATACCATCCTGGAACAGCACCTTAAAGCCATCCGGCGTATTCCGGAACTGATAGGCGAGCGGACACAGGCAACTCAACCAATCGAGATTGCTGAGATAACGACCCTTGTGACCCTGCTCCACGATCGCGAAAAAATCCAGATCCGACCAGGCATCCAGTCGCTCCAGTTCAACGCCGACGGAGCCCAGACCAATCAGCGCAAGGGCATGGCCTGAGCGTTCGAGCGACGCACCGATCTCATCCAAGCGGGTGAGCAATCTATTGGTCATGTTCATCTATTCCATCGGCTGTTTGATGATCGTTCGCAATTTCGATGGGTCTGCTTCACGGGCGTTGATCATCGTTCCGGACGCAAGAAGAACGGTATATCACTGCCTTACCGGCTCGGGAACCGGCCAAGCAGCAGCCAAGGTCGGTTTAGGGTAGCGTAACCCGACAATGCGCGCCAGAATGGCGAGTGATGGCGAGCGTTAACCGTCTGTTTTCGCGTGCCAAGGCAAGACCGCGCGCACCTATTCCGGCGTGAGGCTCGTGGCGCGGAGCGCCACGACGATGCGCGACACCGCGGAGCGGTGTCGCGAGAGTCCGGGCGGTGTCACGGGGAGTCCGCGCGCCGAGACCCCAACGCGGTCAACCGCTCGATCGCGATTGGGCAACATGCGGCGCACGCCGCTGCGCTATTGCGCCCTACAGCAAGACCCGCTCGATTCCGCCGGCCTGCACTTGCTTGATGAATGCGGCCTGCCAGCCCTCGCCGAGCAGCCGGCGGGCCAATTCGACGACGATGTAGTCCGTGGTGAGGCCGGTGTCGTCGGCGTACTTGGCGAGCCCCTGCTGACAGGCCGGACAGGCGGTGAGCAGTTTGACCTCGCCGTTGGTCACACGGTCGGTTCCGGTCAGGCCGCGGATGGCGCCGATCAGTTCCTCTTGTTTGCGAAAGCGCACCTGATTGGCGATGTCGGGCCGGGCGGTGCCCAGGGTGCCGGCCTCGCCGCAGCAGCGCTCGGAGAGCCGCACATCCTGGCCCATCAGGCTTGCCGCTACCTTGACCGGGGCATAGGTCTTCATGGGTGTATGACAGGGGTCGTGGTAGAGGTATTGGACCCCAGGCACGCCATCAAGACTGATGCCTTTTTCCATCAGCCACTCATGAATGTCGAGCAATCGGCAGCCGGGAAAGATTTGCCCGAATTCGTATTGCAGGAGTTGATCCATGCAGGTGCCGCAGGAGACCAGGACGGTGCGGATGTCCAGATAGTTAAGTGTATTGGCGACGCGATGGAAGAGGACGCGGTTTTCCATGGTGAGCTGCCGGCCGCGCGCCTCCAGGCCCGCGGCGCGTTGCGGATAGCCGCAGCACAGATAGCCGGGGGGCAGGACGATCTGGGCGCCCTGGCGGTAGAGCATGGCGAGTACGGCCAGCCCGACATCCGAGAACAGGCGTTCCGACCCGCAGCCGGGGAAGTAGAAGACCGCCTCGGCATCGTCCGCGCTCTGGCGCGGGTCGCGCAGGATAGGCACCTGGGTGCGGTCCTCCAGGTCCAGCACCTGGCGGAAGCCGCGCTTGGGCAGTTGCACCCGAATCGGCCGGCTCACCAGGTCCAGCACTTGACCGGCGATGGCGGGCCGGCCGGTGGTGGCCCTGGGATGCGCGGTGCGCGCGTGGGTGAGACCCAGGGTGCGTGCCGCCCCGTGCGCCAGGTTGAGCGCGGCGAACCCCCACTGGGCCAGGCCCTTGCGCAGAAAGCGGATGGTGCGCGGGTGCGTGGTGTTGAGGAACTGCATGGCCGCCCAGGCCCCCGGGTTGAAACGCTTCTGACCGCGGCTGACCAGGATGCGGCGCATGCGCATGGTCACATCGCCGAAGTCGATCGACACCGGACAGGGGTTCAGGCACTTGTGGCAGACGGTGCAGTGATCGGCCACATCATTCATCTCATCGATGTGACGCAGCGACAGACCGCGCCGGGTCTGGTCCTCGTAGAGAAAGGCTTCGATGATGAGTCCGGTGCCCAGGATCTTATTGCGCGGCGAATAGAGCAGGTTGGCGCGCGGGACATGGGTCATGCATTTTGGCTTGCATTTGCCGCAGCGCAGACAATGCTTCACGTCGTCGTTGAGTGCGCCGAGCTCGCTCTCCTCCAGGATGATCGCCTCCTGCTGCACCAACCGCAGTGAGGGCGTATAGGCGCCGGCGAGTCCGGAACCCGGCATCAGCTTGCCGGGGTTGAACCGGCCGCGCGGGTCCACCCGTTCCTTGTAGGTGACGAAGGCCGCGAGCTTCGCCGGCTCCAGGTAACGCAGCTTGGTGATGCCGATTCCGTGCTCCCCGGAGATGACCCCGCCCAGCGCGCCGGCCAGCGCCATGATCCGGTCGACCAAGCGGTCAGCCTCCTGCAGCATTGCGTAATCGGCTGAATGGACGGGGATGTTGGTATGGACATTGCCATCCCCGGCGTGCATGTGCAGGGCAATGAAGAGCCGGGAGTCGCGCCCCCGGCGGTGGATGGCGGCAAGCCGATCGCGCACGCCGGTCAGGTCCTGCCCGGCGAAGATCTCGGCGAGCCGGGCGCCGACCTCCTCCCGATAGGACTGACGCAGGTCGCGCCGCAGCATCAGATCCAGCAGCAGGTCGCCCGGCCGCAGCCGCGACTGTGCCGCCGCATCGAGTAATGACAGGTGTGCGCTCGCCGGCGCATCGAGCTGAGCCAGCACCGTCTGCCAGCGGGTGCGGGCACCGGTCACGACGGCGCGGGCGGCGTCGCGCTTGGCGTCGAGGATGGCCGCCTCCTCGGCGGAGTCGTCGTAATCGCCCGCCGGACGCGCCTCGGGCAACCCCTGCGCCAGGTAGCCGAGAACAGCGGCCATGATCGCGTCCTTGTTCCTGATCGACTGCTCGATGTTCATCCGTTCGATGCCGCGGCTGTAGTCCGCCAGCCGCGGCAGGGGAATCACCACGTCCTCGTTGATCTTGAAAGCGTTGGTATGACGTGAAATGGCCGCGGTGCGGGCGCGGTCCAGCCAGAAGCGTTTGCGCGCCTCGGCACTGACGGCGATGAAACCCTCGGCATCGCGCGCCCGCGCCAGTTCGACGACACGCTCGGCCGCGGCGGCTACGGCCGCCTCGTCGTCACTCACCAGGTCGGCGATCAGGACCATCTTCGGCAGTTCCCGACGATTGGCCTTGGTGGTGTAACCCACCGCCCGGACGTAGCGCTCGTCCAGGTGCTCCAGACCCGCTACCTGCACGTCCGGCAGGGCGTCGACCGCGTCTTTGATCTCGCAGATGGCCGGCACCGCCAGTTCCAGGTCGGTCCCGAAGAACTCCAGACAGACGGTGCGCACATGATCCGGCATCCGGTGCAGGACGAAGCAGGCGGAGGTGATAATGCCGTCGCAGCCCTCCTTCTGGACGCCGGGGAGTCCGCACAGGAACTTGTCGGTCACGTCCTTGCCCAGCCCGACCGTGCGCAGGGCGCTGCCGGGCATGGTCAGGATCTCGGGCTCACCCTGCGATGTGGTGCCATCCGGGGCGAAGCGCGACAAGCGGAAGCGCACCGTCTGCTGCGCGTGGATCTTGCCCAGATTGTGGTCCAGACGCTCGATCAGGAGCCAGTCCGCATCCGGGGTGACCATGCGCCAGGACACCAGATTATCCAGGGCCGTGCCCCAGAGCACCGCCTTCTTGCCCCCGGCGTTCATCGCCACGTTGCCGCCGATGCAGGAGGCATCCTGCGAGGTCGGGTCTACCGCGAAGGCGAGCCCGCTGGCGTCCGCCAGGTCCGAGACCCGACGAGTGACCACCCCGGCACCGCAACGCACGGTGGGGACCAGCCCCGCCACGCCGGGGAGCGCGATCCGCTCAACGAAGGACAGGTCTTCGAGCTTTTCGGTGTTGATGACGGCTGTCATCGGGTGTAGCGGGACGCCCGAGCCGGTATAGCCGGTGCCGCCGCCGCGCGGAATCAGGCTCAGGCCGCAGTCGATGCAGGCGCGCACGATGGGGGCCACCTCGGCCTCGGTGTCCGGGGTGATGACGACGAAGGGCAACTCGACACGCCAGTCGGTCGCGTCGGTCGCGTGCGAGACCCGCGCCAGGCCGCCGAAATCGAGGTTGTCCCGGCGGGTGATGCCGGCCAGCGCCTTGCGCAGCCGCGCGCGCGCCGCGCGCTCGGTATCGAACCAGTCCTTGAAGCGGGCCACCGCGGCGCGGGCGCCAGCCAGGAGTTGTGCCGCCGACGCGTTGTCGTTCAGTCGCTGCTCGAACTGATCCAGACGATGGTCCAGCGCACCGAGCAGCAGCCGGCGCCGCTTGAGGTTCTCCAGCAGATCGTCCTGGAGGTAAGGATTGCGGGTGATGACCCACATGTCTCCCAGCACCTCGAAGAGCATCCGCGCCGAGCGTCCAGTCCGCCGGGTCCCCCGCAAGGTATCGATGAGCGCCCACATCGGCTCGCCCAGGAAGCGGATCACGATTTCCCGATCGGAAAACGAGGTGTAGTTGTAAGGGATCTCGCGGATGCGTGGCTGGCTGTCGGGAATCATGGGGGGTCGGGGGTCCAACGGGGGTTCATCATGCACTGCACAAAAGTGTAACCGAACCCAAGGTGACCTTCGCCATCGATCCGCTGAGGTTGCGCAGTGGTGCCGCATGCTGACCATGAAAATCGCACCGTGCCCCGTGGGAGCGGCCTCCGGCCGCGATGAGGCCATCGCAGCGTCTGAGTTTGCGGCGCGCTCCCATCGCGGCCGGAGGCCGCTCCCACGAAGGACGTTGACGCCGCGCGCTCGTTTCTTGCTAAGGCTGCCGCAGCACCCGCTGCAAAGCCGCACCCAGCGCCGTGGCCGTCGCGTCGAAGTCCACCCCGGTGATCAGATCCGCCACTTGGGTAACGGCGAGCCCCGGATAGCCGCAGGGGTCGATCCGGCGGAAGGGTTCGAGATCCATGTCGATATTGAGCGCGACACCGTGGTAGCTGCAGCCGTGACGGACCCGCAGGCCGAGCGCGGCGATCTTGGCTCCGGCGACATAGACCCCGGGTGCGTCCGCGCGGGCGCCGGCGACGATCCCATTCGCGCCGAGCAACTCGATCACCGCCTGCTCCAGCAAATGGACCAGGCGCTTGACGCCGACCCCCGAGCGGCGCAGGTCGAAGAGCAGGTAGGCGATGATCTGACCAGGGCCGTGGTAGGTCACCTGACCGCCGCGATCGGTCTGCACCACCGGGATGGCGCCCGGATCACGGACATGTTCCAGGCGGCCGGCTTGACCCAGGGTGAAGACCGGTGGGTGTTCCAGCAGCCAGATCGCGTCCGGGGTGTCCGCGTCGCGCGCGTCGGTGAAGGCACGCATGGCCTCCCAGGTTGCGCGGTAATCCTGGAGTCCGGCCAGACGGCGGACGATGAGCGGTGCCCCATCGTTCATGCGCGACTCGATCGTCATGTCCGCCAGTCGCCCTAGAGTGCCCAGATGACCCGTTCGTCGGCAGTCAGGTCCTGATAGATCGCATCGAGTTGGGCCCGGCTCTCGGCCTGGATCGTGACAGTCACCGCCAGCCACTTGCCGCCGCTGCTCTCGCGCTGGCTGACGGCGGCCGCGTCGAATTCCGGAGCATGTCGGCGCACGATCGCCACAACCAGGGCGGCGAAATCGCCGTCCGCCCGCCCGGCCGCCTTGATGGGGTAACTGCAGGGGAACTGGAGCAGCGTCTGCGTGGCGGACGCCGGCTCGGACAGCGGTTCAATCGGTTCAATCGGTTCAGACATCGCCTACAGGCACCTTGGTTTTGTCACTCCGGATCAAAACCACTGTAACACGGTATCCCGGATCCGTTCCCACAGCCCGCCCTCGGCCACGGCTTCGAGCGCCACCAGCGGAACCCGGGTGATCTCCACGCCGGCCAGGGTGACGACGATGTCACCCAGCCGGGTACCCTGCGCGATCGGCGCGGTGAGCGTCGGCGCCTGGTCCATGCGGGCGCTCAACTCCGCGTAGCGGCCACGCGGAATGGTCGCCAGGACATCACGCGCCGGACCGATCGGGACCTCCTCCCGATCACCCTTCCAGACCCGCAGGCTTTTCACCGGCTCGCCGCCCGGATAGAGCCGATGACTTTCGTAGAAGCGGAAGCCATAGTTCAGCAGTTCCAGACTGGCCGATGCGCGCGCTTCCGGATTCTTGGCTCCCAGGACGACCGAGACCAAACGCATGTCATCGCGTTTGGCCGAGGCGACCAGGCAATAACCGGCGTTCTGGGTATAGCCGGTCTTGACCCCGTCCACGGTCGAATCCCGCCACAGCAGACGGTTGCGATTGTGCTGCTTGATGCCGTTGTATTCGTACTCCTTGGTCCCGTCCCACACATAGTATTGCGGAAACTCACGGATCAGGGCGACGGTGACCTTGGCGATATCGCGGGCAGTGGTGTAGTGGTTGGCGTCGGGCAGCCCGGTGACGTTCACGAAGTGAGAGTTAGTCATCCCCAGCCGCTGGGCCTGGGCATTCATCAACTCCGCAAAGACCTGCTCGCTGCCCGCCACATGTTCGGCCAGGGCAACGCTTGCATCGTTGCCGGACTGGATGATCATCCCCTTGAGCAGGTCCTCCAGACCGACCCGCTTGCCGACCTCGACGAACATCTTGGAGCCGCCGGTGCGCCAGGCGTTCTCACTGATCAGCACCTGGTCGGTCAGGTGCGCATGCCCCTCGGCCAGTTCCCGATACAGGGTATAGCCGGTCATGATCTTGGTCAGACTGGCCGGCTCCAGCCGCAGGTCGGCGTTGGACTCCGCCAGGACGGCACCGGTATTGAAGTCCACCAGGAGATAACCCTTGGCCTCGATCTGGGGTGCGGCCGGGATGATCGGCGCCGCCTGAGGGGCCGCCGGGGGGTTGATCGAAGGGTTGGTTGGGGTGCTCGAAGCCCCCTGCGCCCCAAGCCGCGCGGGCAGGAGGGCAAGCAGACACAGGAGCAGCAGCGCGGGATGCAACTTCATGGGGAATAAATAGAGACTCGCGGTGGTAACAGGCGAATGGCCCTTAATTCTAACCGTGCGCCGGCTATTTGACACCCGCCTTGGGCGCTTGCCGGAAATCGCCTTAGTTCCAGACCCGCCGCGGTTCACTCACGCCAAGGGTCGACAGCTTGGCGGACACCCGCCGCGCCTCGCCTTCCGACCCAAAGGGGCCGACGCGGACTTTGTAGAGACTGGCGCCGCCCTCCGCGGGGCGCTGCACGCGCACTTGCTCGGCCAACTGGACGGTCAGTCGCTCACGCAGGCGCTCGGCGTTGTGCGGATCGCCAAAGGCGCCCACCTGGAGATAGAGCCCTTCCTTCCCTGCCCCATCGGCATCCGCGGCGACCGCTGGACGCGAGGGCGCGGCGGCGGCCGTCCTGGTGTCGGAGGCTGAATCGCTCTTCGCTGCGACGACCGTGGGCCCGTCATCCGCCGATTGCGGCCGCGAGGGCGCCTTGGTGTCGGACGCGGGCCGCGTCGGCGGCCTGGATTCGATGGCGGCGAGTGCCGCGGCGACGGCCCGGTCGTGCGACGCGGACGCTTTGGCCGGGGCCGAGGTCCGCCGCGGTGCCGCACTGGCGGTCACCGCCGACGCGCGGGCCGGAGGCTGTTTGGCCGCGAGGAAAGGTCCGCGCGAGGGTCCGGGGTCGGTAGCGGGACGCCCTGGATCGATGGCACGTACCTCGACCATCGCCGTGCCATTGGACACCACCCCGATCTTCGTGGCCGCGGCGTAAGACAGATCGATGACCCGCGGCCCGTGGAACGGCCCCCGGTCGTTGATGCGCACGACCGCGCTCCGACCATTTTCCACGTTCGTCACTCGGGCATAGGTCGGCAGCGGCAGCGTCTTGTGGGCCGCCGTCATCGAGTACATGTCATAACGCTCGCCGGAACTGGTTTTTTGCCCGTGGAATTTCTTTCCGTACCAGGACGCCATCCCCAGCTCCACATGCCCGTGACTATCCGGCTTCGTGTAGTAGCGCTTGCCGCGTACAACATAGGTGGCCATGTTCCCGTACTTGGAGCGGGGCTCCACGCGCGGGACCGCATCCGGAGTGTCACCCAAATTCAAACCCCGATCACCGGGTGCACCATCCGCTGTATCCCCCCCCCGGCTGGCGCACCCGCCCAGCGCCACCAGCAACCCGCAGATGGCAGCCGTTTGCAGGACACTGGCCGCCATGGCAGAACGACGGCGCCTCGACGCCTCTTGAAAGCTCGCGTTGCGCGCGTTCATTGGACCACTCCCCCGGTTTTTTTCGGTAAATGCCACCGCGTGTAAAGTTCCAAGAAACTTTAATTTTAAACCACGTCTCCACCGAGGTTGGTTAAACCCCCAAGGCCGAACACACCATGAAAATTACGCGTTTCGCGCCGGACGCGGTTTAGATTATCAGGCATTACTTTGAGTATATCCGCAAAGCCGCTCAATACAAAGCTATTTGCGATGCGTTTGGATCGCCATCAACATGCCGAAACCAGCCATCAGCGTGACCATGGAGGTCCCGCCGTAGCTGATCAGCGGAAGCGGAACACCGACCACGGGCAGCAAGCCGGTGACCATGCCGGTGTTGACGAAGACATAGATGAAGAACACCAGCGACAGGCCCCCGGCGAGCAGCCGCCCGTAGGTGTCGGGGGCATTCACCGCGATCACGAGCCCGCGATAGATGATGAAAAGATACAGGGCGAGCAGCACCAGGATCCCGAACAGACCGAACTCCTCCCCGATCACCGCAAAAATAAAGTCGGTGTGACGCTCCGGCAGAAACTCGAGGTGGGACTGAGTGCCGTTCAACCAGCCCTTGCCGTGCAGACCGCCGGAGCCGATGGCGATCTGCGACTGGATGATGTGGTAACCGGACCCCAGCGGATCCGACGCGGGGTCCAGAAAAGTCAGGACCCGCTGCCGCTGGTAATCCCGCATATGGTGCCATAGCAACGGCGCCAGGCCCCCCGCGGTGGCGGCCGTCATCGCGATGACGCGCCAGCCCAAACCGCCGATGAAGAGGACCGTGAGCCCGGCGCCGGCCACCAGAATCGCGGTGCCCAAATCCGGTTGTTTGGCGATCAGGACCACCGGGACCAGGATCAGCGCGGCGACCGCCAGCACCCGCAACAAACCGGGCGGCAAGGGCCGCGCGGCCAAGACCCAGGCAACGGTCATCGGCACGGCGAGCTTGAGCAGTTCCGATGGCTGAAAACGCACCACCCCCAGATCGAGCCACCGCTGGGCACCCTTGCCCACGTCGCCGAACAGCAGGACCGCCAACAACATCAACACACCCAGCACATACAGCGGGAACGACCAGCGGCGCAGGTGATCAGGCGAGACCTGGGCCAGGACGAACATCAGTCCGAACGCCAGGGCGAGCCGCAACAACTGGCGCTCGACCACCGCGAGGTCGCGGTCCCCGGCACTGAACAGCACGGCCAGACCGAAGGCGCAGAGCAAGAGCAAGCCCCCCAGGAGCGGGGTGTCGAGGTGCAGACGCCGCAGGAAACCCGCGCGTCGGTCAACCAGCGACTGGAAGCCCGCTGACAAGGGCCTAGTCGCCATCGACTGATCCCGAGTCGGTCATCGGCGAGGAGCCGCCGAGATAGGCATCCATGACCAGGCGCGCCACCGGGGCCGCCGTCGAACCCCCATGCCCGCCGTTCTCCACGATGACCGCCACCGCAATCCGCGGGTCGTCCACCGGGGCGAAGGCGATGAACAGCGCGTGATCACGCATGCGCTCGTCGATGCGTGCCGCGTTATACGACTGGTTCTGGCCCAAAGTGAAGACCTGCGCGGTGCCGGTTTTGCCGGCGATCCGGTAGTCCTGACTGCGGATGCCCTTGGCGGTGCCCCGCGCACCCTCCACCACCTGGGTCATCGCATGGATGATCTGATCCCAGCGGTGCGGATCGGCCACGTCGATCTGGTGAGAGACCACCGGCAAATCCTCCGCGGCGGATGCTCCCGGCAGTTTGGCGCTGCGCGCGACGCGCGGCTGGAAAAAGTGTCCACGACTGGCCAGGCTCGCGGTGGCGACCGCGAGTTGCAAGGGGGTGGCCAGAAAGGCGCCCTGGCCGATCCCGACGATCAGTGTCTCGCCCGGGTACCAGATTTGTTTACGCACCTGCTCTTTCCACTCCTTCGACGGCACCAGCCCACTCATCTCGCCGGCCACGTCGATCCCGGTGCGTGCGCCGAAGCCAAACGCGCCCAGAAACGGCTTGAGACGTTCGATCCCGATCGCATGGGCGAGATCATAGAAATACACATCACAGGATTGCACCAGCGCCGGCTCCAAGGTCACGGACCCGTGCCCGCCGCGCCGCCAGCAACGATACCGGTGACTCTGGCCGGGAAGCCGGTAATAGCCGGGGCAGTAGGTGGCCTTGCGGGCGTTGGTCACCTCGGTCACCAGCCCGGCAAGTCCGACAAAGGGCTTGACCGTCGACCCCGGCGGGTACTGACCGCGAACCGCCCGATTGTAGAGCGGTTTATCCGGCGAATAGAGCAAGGCGTGATAGTCCTTCTGCGCGATGCCCTCGACGAACGGGTTGGGATCGAAGCTCGGTTGACTCACCAGGGCCAGGACGCCGCCGGTGCGCGGGTCCACGGCCACCACGGCCCCACGACGATCGCCCAGTGCCCGCGTGGCGGCGCGCTGCACCTCGATATCCAGAAACAGGTGCAGATCCCGACCCGGCACCGGCGGCTTGCCTTCCAGTGTCCGCAGGACCCGCCCGCGGGCGTTCACCTCCACCTGCTGATAGCCGACATGCCCATGCAGCAGTGACTCATGCGCCTTTTCCACGCCGCCCTTGCCGATGAAATTGGTCCCGGCATAGTCGCTGGTATCGATGCGCTCCATTTCCTGCTCATTGATCCGCCCCACGTAACCGAGGACGTGGGCCGTCAGCTCGCCGTGAGGATAGGTGCGCAGCAGTTCCGCATGGACCTCCACGCCGGGAAAGCGATAGCTGTCCAGGGAGAAGCGGGCCACCTCCTCCGGGGTTAGATTGAGCCGCAGCGGGACACCCTGAAAGCGCACGCGCTGACGTTTCATCCGCGCGAAACGTTCACGGTCCTTGTCGTCTACACGGATGATGGCGGCGAGGGCGGCGATGGTCGCGTCCAGATCGACCACTTTTTCGATGGTGATCTCGAGTGAAAAGGAGGGGTGATTGTCGGCCAGCACGACGCCCTTGGCATCGTAGATCAGCCCGCGGGCGGGCGGCACCGGCTGGACCTTGACCCGATTGTCCCGCGACAGGACCGAGAAATGTTCGTGATCATGCACCTGCAGCCGCGCCAACCGCACCGCCACCATCGCCAGTGCCGCGAAGACCAGGACTCCGGCGATGATGGCGCGCGTGGCGACCAGGCGCTGCTCGCGTTGCCGGTCCGCAAGCCTGGAATCCACGGGCCAGGAATCGCGCGCCATGGCTCAGCAAGCCCCCGCCCGGCGCCCAAGGTCACGCAGGACCGCATAGGTCCAGGGCCACAGGGCGGTGCCGATGAAGGTCGGTGCCCAGTAGATCAGGGTGGGGGTCGGCGCCGCGGTGGCGCCGAGCACCCACAGGTAAAGCAGCCGCTCCACCAATAACAACACCCAGACGAACAGGGTTTGTTGCCACAACGGAAAAATCCGCAGCCGCTGGTGAAGCTCCACCACCAGATAAGCGACGACCGAGAACCCCAGCGCATGGTGACCGAGCACCGAGCCGGTCATCACGTCGAGCACCAACCCGGCGCCGAAGGCCCAGAAGACACCCACCCGCTGCGGCAGGGCCAATGACCAGAAGATCAGCGTCAGCACCACCCATTGGGGCCGGAAATCCTCCATCCAGCCGGGCATCGGCAGAATACTGAGGAACAGCGCCGCCAGGAGACTGACGACGATCGCCCAGGTGCCGCGCCGGGCGACCTCGTTCAAGGGAATGACCCGGCGGGCACCGGCCCGCCCAGGCTGGAACCCAGGGGGCTGGAACCGGGGTGATCGACCCGGCCGCGCAGATCCGGACGCTCGTCGGGGGTCAGGGTCCAGACCAGCAAGACCTCGCGGCTGCGATCCAGCCGGGCGGTCGGTTCCGCCTTGACCGCGGTGAACGGGTTGTCCGGCTCATGCCCGACGGCCGTCACGCGGGCCACCGGATACCCCGGCGGGAAGCGCCCGCCCATCCCGGAGGTCACCAGCAGATCGCCGATCCGGATGTCCGCATTCTTGGGAATATGCAAGAGATCCAGCTCCTGGCTGAGACCGGTTCCGGCCGCGATGGTGCGTAACCCGTTGCGGTTCACCTGCACCGGCAGCGCATGATCCGCATCGGTAATCAGCAGAACGGTGGCTGAAAACGGGTTGGTCGCGACCACCTGCCCCATCACGGCGTTGGCGTCCAGCACCGGCTGACCCACATAGACCCCGGAGTTGGTTCCCTTGTTGATCAGGACTTGCTGCCGGTGATCGGCCAGGTCCACCTCCAGAATCTCCGCGATCAGGACCCGTTCCCCGATCTTGAAGGATGAACCCAGGAGGTCACGCAGGCGCATGTTCTCAGCCTCCAATGACGCGAGTTGCTGGAGCCGCGCGCCGAGGAGCATGTTCTCGCGCCGCAGGGACTGATTCTGATTGCGCAGCCGACGCTCGTCCACCAGTCGACCCTGAGCACCGCGGACGTAGCGGATCGGCAAATCCGCCAGCAATTGCAGCGGATAGACCACGACCGCCACGACCGAACGCACCGCCCCCAAGCGCTGGTAGCGATGGTCGGCCACGATCAGCCCGAGCGCCATGAGGACCGCCAGGATCACCCGGAAGGTGGGTGACGGCCCATGGAGAAACAGTGGTTTGATCGGAGAAAACCGCCCCGCTACTCGGTAGCGAGCAGGTCGATTGCGCGGGTATCGAGCATCTCCAGGGCCTTGCCGCCGCCGCGCGCCACACAGGTCAGCGGGTCCTGCGCCACGATCACCGGCAGGCCGGTCTCTTCCTCGATCAGCCGATCGAAGTCGCGCAGTAAGGCGCCGCCGCCGGTCAGCACAATCCCCCGCTCAGCCACGTCCGAACCCAGTTCCGGCGGGGTCTGCTCGAGCGCCGATTTGACCGCGCCGACGATCCCCGCCAGGGGCTCCTGCAGGGATTCCAGAATTTCGTTGCTGTTGAGCGTGAAACTGCGCGGAATACCTTCCGCCAGATTGCGCCCGCGGACCTCGATCTCGAGCACCTCGTTGCCGGGGAAGGCCGAGCCGACCGCGTGCTTGATCCGCTCGGCCGTGGCCTCGCCGATCAAGGTGCCATAGTTACGGCGCACGTAGTTGATGATGGAATCGTCGAAGGTGTCCCCACCGATCCGCACCGAGTTGGAATACACGATTCCGTGCAGTGAGATCACCGCCACCTCGGAGGTGCCGCCGCCCACGTCGATCACCATGGAGCCGCGCGCCTCCTCCACCGGCAGCCCGGCACCGATCGCCGCCGCCATCGGCTCCTCGATCAGATAGACCTCCCGCGCCCCGGCCCCGGCCGCGGATTCCCTGATGGCCCGCCGTTCCACCTGGGTCGAACCGCAGGGCACGCAGATCACCACCCGCGGGCTCGGGCGCACCATGCGCGCCTCGTGCACCTTGTGGATGAAGTACTGAAGCATCTTCTCGGTGACGGTGAAGTCCGCAATGACGCCATCCTTCAGCGGGCGAATGGCGGTAATGTTCTGCGGCGTGCGCCCGAGCATCAGCTTCGCCTCCTCACCCACCGCCACCACTGTCTTCGCTCCCCCGGCACGGTCCTGACGAATCGCCACGACCGAGGGCTCGTTGAGCACGATGCCCTGACCGCGAACATAGATCAGGGTGTTGGCTGTCCCTAAGTCGATCGCCAGATCGGTGGAGAACATGCCACGAAAACGTCTGATAAACATCAGTAACTTACCTTAGCAACTGGGGCGCTTGACAGCACCCTGAATAATCCGGGGCGCGGCGACAGGGTCTCCCGAAGAACGACCGGACGCGGGACTCCGACCGACCAGGCCCGCGGACAGGTCCGACACCGAGCGGCGACAGCACAGGCCCGACGGTCTTCGCAACGGCCGGGGGATGGTCAGGATAGCCGGCTAATCTAACAACGCGTGCGGAACTCGGCAAGGCGCTGCACGCGTCATCCTCAGGCAACGACCAGCAGCAGGGTCAGGCGATTACCGGAAAATCCTGTTAGGACAGATCATCCCGACCTGCCAACCGGTCCGACCAGGGCCATGATCTTTGCCTGGACGTCATTCAACTCGGCGGCTGAAACCTGTCCTTTGTACTGCGCCCGACGCGCCCCCCAATCGAGACTCTTGACCTGGTCGGCCAGGGCGGCGCTCGGACGGTCGCCCGCAATCGGCACTTCAAAAGGATAACCCTTGATCTGCGTTGTCATCGGGCAACAGAGCATCAGGCCCGTCTTGCCGTTGTAGGCCGCAGGGCTGACGACCAGCGCCGGCCGATGACCGGCTTGCTCGTGCCCGGCCTGCGGATCGAAATGCAGCCACACAATATCGCCCGCCTCCGGCACGTAACGGCGAACCATCAGAGGGCTTCCTTGCCCAGTGGTGAGCCGAAATCGACCTCGGCGTGCAGGTTCTCCGCCGTGATGTCGGCCAGCAATCGAGCGAGGTCATATTCTTTCGGGCGAATCGGCTCGATCACGATGCACCCGCCTTCCTCGCGCATATCAACCGTCTCGTCCAGACTCAGGTGCGCGGCCGCCATGATGGCCGCGGGAATACGCACCGATGCACTGTTACCCCACTTTTTCACAGTCACTCGCATGTTGGTCTCCAGCGTATCTTCAATGTTGATACTTTACGCCAACAGCGGGGGTGCAACAAGGTCAGCTCGATGTACCATTTTTCGGCAATCGCCTGACTCCCCGGCTGCCGTCCACAGGGAGTTCCAGCCGCCCTGCAGCGGACGCGATTCACCCGCCCCCGCACGGTCCGCGTTCCGCCACCCCAATGGGGTATGTTATGTTGCACTCTATGACCGCATGACCGCGACGGCACCCGCGCCGCCCAGCCCCAGAGGAAACCGCATCGCAATGGCACTGGATCAATCGGACGTCGAGAAGATCGCCCACCTGGCACGGCTCGCGCTTCCACCCGCGGCCTGTACCCGTTATGCCCAGGATCTTTCAAACATTCTGGCGCTGGTGGCGCAGATGGATGCAGTCGATACCGCGGGCGTCGCACCGATGGCCCATCCCCTGCACCAAACCCAGCGGCTGCGGCCGGACGTACCGACCGAGCCCGATCAGCGCGCGCGCTTTCAAACCATTGCGCCCCAGACCGATGGCGGGCTCTATCTGGTTCCCAGGGTGATCGAGTGATGCACGAGCAGAACATCCTCGCGCTGGCGGACGACTTGCGCACCCGCCGCTATTCCAGCGTCGAACTGACCCGCCATTACCTGGAGCGGATCGCGCGCCTCAATCCCGACCTCAACGCCTTCATCACCGTCGCCGCCGAGCCGGCCCTGGCCGCCGCCGGGCGCGCGGACGCGGCACTCGCCGCCGGCACTGCCGGGCCGCTCACCGGCATCCCCATCGCCCATAAGGACATTTTCTGCACGCAGGGCTTACGCACCAGTTGCGGCTCACGGATGCTCGACAACTTTATCGCCCCCTATGACGCCACCGTCGTGGAGCGCCTGGCGGCTGCCGGTGCCGTGGTCTTGGGCAAGACCAACATGGACGAGTTCGCCATGGGCTCGTCCAACGAGACGAGCTGGTACGGCCCGGTCAAGAACCCCTGGGACCACACCCGGGTTCCCGGCGGGTCGTCGGGCGGCTCGGCCGCGGCCGTCGCCGCCCGGCTGTGCGCCGCCGCCACCGGCACCGATACCGGCGGTTCCATCCGCCAGCCCGCGGCCCTGTGCGGCATTACCGGGATCAAGCCGACCTATGGACGCTGCTCCAGATGGGGCATGATCGCCTTCGCCTCGTCGCTCGATCAGGCCGGCCCCATGGCGCGCTCCGCCGCCGATGCGGCACTCATGCTCCAGGCCATGGCCGGATTCGATCCACGGGACTCGACCAGCATCGACACCCCGGTCCCCGACTATACCGCGGGTCTGAATCAGGACCTTGCCGGTCTGCGGATCGGCCTGCCGAAAGAATATTTTGGTGATGGACTGGACGCGCGCACCGCCGCGTCCATCGATGGCGCCATTCGGGAATATGAGCGACTCGGCGCGCGGGTGAGCGAGATCAGCCTGCCCAACAGTCCACTCTCGGTTCCGGTCTACTATGTCGTCGCCCCGGCCGAGTGCTCATCCAACCTCGCCCGTTTCGATGGCGTGCGCTACGGCCACCGCTGCGAGGCGCCCAGGGACTTGGAAGACCTCTACCAACGCAGCCGCGCCGAGGGCTTCGGGCCGGAAGTTCAGCGCCGCATCATGATCGGCACCTACGTGCTGTCGGCCGGCTATTACGACGCCTATTACCTCAAGGCGCAGAAAATTCGTCACCTGATCGCCGAGGACTTCAAGCGCGCCTTCACGCAGGTCGACGTCATCATGGGCCCCAGCAGCCCGACCACCGCCTTCCCCATCGGCGCCAAACGCGACGACCCGGTGGCGATGTACCTCAGCGACATCTACACCATCGCCACCAACCTCGCCGGCTTACCCGGCATGTCCATCCCGGTCGCCCCGGTCGACGGCCTGCCGGTCGGGCTGCAGATCATCGGCAACTATTTCGAAGAGGGGCGACTGCTCAACGTGGCACATCGGTTGCAGGAGGAGACGCACTGGCATTGCGCAGTACCCACAGGCTGCGCGTGACGGCCTTGGTCATCGTTTTGGCCGGCCGCGGATGGTCCGCACAGCGGACCCTACGGGAAACCGTGATCCGTAGGGTCCGCTGTGCGGACCGACGACCGCGCAGAGCGCAATGTGGCCGGCTTTATGACCAAGGCCCGCGTGATACCATGGGATGCACTATCCCGTGATCCCGTTGACCAACATGAATGCTTGACTTCACTCTGGTACAGCTAGACCGTTGACACTCAGATGAACGTGAATAAGGACTATTACGCGACGCTGGGACTGACGCCATCAGCCGACTCGGTCGTGCTGCGTGCAGCCTTCAAAGCGCTGGCGCAGCGTTATCACCCGGACAAGTCGGGGATCGACCGCGACCAGGCCAGTCAGCGCATGGCCGCTATCAACGAGGCTTATCGCGTCCTCAGCGATCCGGCCACCCGCATGGAATACGATCGGCTGCGGGAGAAAACAACGCAAAACGCGGATACCGCCTTCGCCGACGGCGACACCGAACCCACGGCGGGCAGCCCGTTGGATGCGGATTGGAAGATCGCGGTCCAGTTCTATCCCGAACTGAAAGAGATCCGTTTGGGACTCGCCAGGATCTCCTGGAAACTTGCCGAGTCCTTTCGCGCCCGGCTCCTGAAAACCAAAGAGTTCGTCAATGCCCGCACATTGGCCGCTGAACTGGAAAACGAGTTTTTGGCTCTCTATTTCGGAGCCAATCCCAAGACGCTGGGTTTCGGCAAAAGTCTTATTCTGGATGGCCGCCGGGATGCCGCCAGAGAACTCAACCGGGCCATTCGGATTTTGGGTGACGGCGCCGACCCTGACAAGATCATGCAGGTCATCCGGGACAAATATGATATCCCCGACACCGGCGCGGCCTGGCGTTACGATACCACCGGCAAACGCCGGGGAATCAGAGCCCAACGGTTTGCCAGTGAAAACGGCATGGTGTTGATGGAACTCCTTGAGCGTATCCGCAACCGCGAAGTCCCAGGATTCGTCGTCGACGGCATTTTTTATGTAGAGATCGACGAGCATGGCAGACCATTGCCGCCAAACCGCAGATCGGCGCGGGTCAAGCGCTCGTCCGCCAACATCGGCAACTATGTATTGATCGGGCTGCTTTTTACTTCGATCCTTGCGCTGTTTTTTCTGATTTCAAATTATTTATTCTAGAACGCTCTTCAGCTTCCCCCAGGTACTACAGCATGCAATGGGAAACCGTGATCGGCCTCGAGATCCATACCCAACTCGCGACCCAGTCCAAGATCTTCTCGGGTGCGCCCACCCGCTTTGGGGCTGAGCCCAATACCCAGGCTTGTGCCATCGACCTGGGCCTGCCGGGCGTGTTGCCGGTCCTCAATGCCGAAGCGGTCCGACTCGCCGTGCGCTTCGGCAAGGCAATCGCCGCGGAGGTCGCCGAGCGTTCGGTATTCGCCCGCAAGAATTATTTCTATCCGGACCTGCCCAAGGGGTATCAGATCAGCCAGTACGAGTTTCCGATCGTCGGCGAAGGCCGGGTGGAGATCGTGCTGGATGACGGGACGGTGAAAGAAATCGGAGTGACGCGGGCCCATCTGGAGGAGGACGCGGGTAAATCACTGCATGAGGATTTTCATGGGCTGACCGGGATCGATCTGAACCGCGCGGGCACCCCCCTGCTCGAGATCGTCTCGGAACCCGATATGCGCTCATCCCAGGAGGCGGTGGCCTATGCGCGCAAGGTTCACCAGATCGTGCGCTGGATCGGAATCAGCGACGGCAACATGCAGGAAGGCTCGTTTCGGGTGGACGCGAACGTCTCGGTCCGTCCGCTGGGTACGGCGACCTTCGGGACCCGCGCCGAGATCAAGAACATCAACTCATTCCGCTTCCTGGAGCGGGCGATCCAGTTCGAGGTCGAGCGTCAGATCGATCTGCTCGAAGCCGGCGGCCGGGTCGTCCAGGAAACGCGGCTCTATGATCCGGACCGGGATGAGACCCGCACCATGCGCACCAAGGAGGAGGCGAATGATTACCGCTATTTCCCGGACCCGGATCTCTTGCCGGTCGAGGTCGATGCGGCCTTGATCGCCGCCGCGACGGCGGATTTGCCGGAGTTGCCGGATGCCATGCGCGAACGCTTCCGGGAAGACTATGGCCTCGGCGAGTACGACGCCAATCTGCTGACCGCCAGCCGAGACCTGGCAGGCTATTTCGAGACGGTCGCCCAGACGAGTGCCGAACCCAAACTGGCGGCGAACTGGATCAGCGGGGATCTGGCGGCGGCACTCAACAAGGCCGGGCTGGAGATCACCGCGAGTCCGGTGACGGCGCCTCAGCTCGCCGGGATGATCCGGCGCATCAAGGATGGAACCATTTCGGGCAAGATCGCCAAGCAGGTGTTCGAATCGCTGTGGAACGGGGGCGGCGATGCGGATACGGTGATCGAGACCCAGGGACTGCGGCAGATCACCGATACCGGCGCCATCGAAACACTGATCGATACCATCATCGCCGCCAACCCCGGTCAGGTCGAACAGTACCGCGCGGGCAAGGATAAGGTCTTCGGGTTCTTCGTCGGCCAGGTGATGAAGCAGAGCCAGGGCAAGGCCAACCCGCAACAGGTCAATGACCTGTTGAAGCAGAAACTCGCCGGCGGCTAGACCCGCAGGCTGGAGAGCCCGGCGTCCAGATGCAGGATCTGGCCGGTGGTCAGGCGTGCATCATCAAGCAGCCAGACCCCTGCCCGCGCCAGATCGGCGGCCTCCCCGATCACTTTGAGCGGGTGTCGCTCCGCTGCTGCCGCGCGTTTCTCCGCGGTTGCCAGCAATCGCTCGGCCAAGGGGGTCGCGGTCAGGGTCGGCGCGATGGCGTTGACGCGGATGCGCGGGGCCAGTTCGGCGGCCAGGGCGCGGGTCAGCCCCTCGATGGCACCCTTGGCCGCCGCCACCGAGGCGTGATAAGGCATTCCAGTTCCCGCGGCGACACTGCTGAAGAGCAGAATGCCGGCGCTTTCAGCCTGACGTAATGATGGTAAGGCGCCCTGGATGGCGCGCACCGCGCCCATCACATTCAGGTCCAGATCCTCGCGCCACTCGTGCTCGGTCAATCGCTCGAAGGGTCGCAGACGGATACTCCCCGGGCAGTAGGCCAGTCCGTCAAGCACCGGCGGTAGTCGATCGCCCGGGAAGGCGTCCTGACGGACATCCCAGCACACACTGGTGATCCGCGGGTGGTCGGCGACCAACTCCGGATGCCGCGACAATTGGGTGACCTGGTGCCCCTGTTCAATGAGTTTCGACAGCAGGGCGGCACCGATTCCGGAGGTGCCGCCGACGATCAGGAAGTGTTTGGACATGGTCCGAATTCCGGTTGGGGGCCCGGGGAGTCCGGGCAAGAGTCACGAGGTATCGTCTCACCTGAGTTTTTCAACGGCTGTTCAGCGGGCGCGCAGACCCAACCCCGGCCGAGCCGGTACGCACCGCGCCATGCATCCTTCAACACCAGGAAACGTATTGGAACCGGCTGACTTTTGCGCTGATCGACACCGCCCATCCGACCCCTTCCGGAGGGTGCCGGGATCGGAGAGCACCCTTGACATCGCCTGGACAGGTACCATTTTCCTTGGTGCCCGGCAACAGACCGGGTCATGCAAAGAAATCCGGCCGCGCGCCGGTCAACCACCAGGAGAACACGATGAACGATCCGATCGACATACTCGAGTCCTACTGCCCCGACAGCCGGGTTCATGCAATGATCAACAATCCGGAAACCGAGGGAATCGACGAAGGCTGAGCCTGTCCGGGGGCCTTGCCGGCCCCCGCGAGGTCTCGGCGTTCAACAAAATTTCAATCTAATCAGATAGGAGTGCGCGGCGTGAAGGTGGCAATCATCGGCGGTACCGGGTTCGTGGGCACCTATCTGATCGAGCGACTCCTCCAGGATGGCCACCTGCCGCGGTTGCTGGTCCGGGCAGGGAGCGAATCGAAAGTTGAGCGACCGACCGAGTGCGAACTGGTGACCGGCGAGGTTGGAGACCTCGCGGCGCTCCATCGCTGCGTCGAAGGGGCTGACGCCGTCGTCTATCTCATCGGCATCCTGCGCGAGTTCCCATCACGCGGCATCAGCTTCGATGCACTTCAGCATCGTGGGGTGGTGGATACCCTAAGTGCGGCCAGAGCGCAGGGCGTGAAGCGTTTCCTCTTGATGAGTGCCAATGGGATCCACGCCGACGGCACCGCGTATCAGCGCACGAAGTTTCAGGCCGAGGCAGCCGTGAAAGCATCCGGGATGGACTGGACCATCTTCAGACCCTCGGTGATTTTCGGCGATCCGCGCGGCCGGATGGAATTCTGCGACCAACTCAAGCGCGACATTATCGACAGCCCGATCCCCGCACCCCTGTTCTACACGGGCCTGCTGCCATTCAATGCCGGTCAGTTTCAGCTTGCGCCGGTGAGCGTCACCGATGTGGCGGCCGCGTTCGTCCAGGCGCTCACCGATCCCCGCACGCACGCCCAGACCTACTGTCTCTGCGGCCCGGACGCACTGAGCTGGAAGGCGATCCTCGGCACCATCGCCGCGGCCGGCGGTCGCTCCAAGTGGATGCTGCCGGCCCCCGTGTTCGGGATCAAAGCGGCCGCGCGTCTGTTCGATCGCTTTCCCTGGTTCCCAATCACCCGTGGCCAGATCGAGATGCTCATGGAGGGCAATGTCTGCACGCAGGACGACGGCTTCGCGCGGCTCGGCGTGACCCCGCACCCCTTCAACAAAGACGCGCTGGCGTACCTGAGGAACTGACCCGACGGTCATATCGCCATCGAACGCGAAAACCGGACCTAGCAGCCTGTCGGACTTTAGGCGATTTCCGAATAAGACGCTATCAAGAATCAAGCTCCGTAGGAGCCCGCTTGCGGGCGACGTGACCTGCCGGAATCGCGTCATTGCCCACCCGTCGCCCGCAAGCGGGCTCCTACGGGTTGGATTTTTCGCGGAAATCACCTTACGTTAGATTGTGGAGCAACAAAGAGCCTTTATGTTGACTCATACCCTAATCCTAGGGGCTAAGTCCGACAGGCTGCTAGGGGCGAGTTTAAAACCCGCCCCTACACGCGTGTTCGTCTGGGTATCGGGTACGAAAGCTGTCATCAGGCCGCGGGCGGGTTGTCGGAATCCGCGCCAACGTTTAAGGTTGCGCCCTTGCGGCGACGGGACCGGCAGCGGCCGTCGCGACGCGACGGCGTTGCCCAGACCGGGCGGCCAACCCTGCGACTACCCCAAGGATCCCCGTAACCCTCATGCTTCAGGTAGCCCAGCTCGAATGTCGGCGTGGCGACCGCTTGCTGTTCTCCGGACTGGACTTCGAGGTCGGACCCGGTACCCTACTTCACGTGCGGGGACGTAACGGCAGCGGCAAGACGACCCTGCTGCGCACCCTGTGCGGTCTCTACACCGCCGATCACGGGGAGGTGCACTGGCGCGGCAAGTCGATCCGCGCCTTGGGCGAGGATTACCGGCGCGACTTGCTGTATTTCGGCCATCTGAACGGAATCAAGGGCGATCTCACCGGGGTCGAAAACCTGCGCCTGGCCGCCACCCTGGATGGCGACAAGGCCGACACGCGCACCGTCTGGGCCGCCCTGGCCCGCATCGGGCTGGCCGGGTTCGAGGATATTCCCACGCGGATGCTCTCGCAGGGCCAGAAAAAGCGCACGGCCCTGGCACGTCTGATCCTGAGCCGGGCGCCGCTGTGGATACTCGATGAGCCCTTCACCGCACTCGATACGGATGCGGTCGACCTGCTCCAGCTGTTGATTGCCGACCAGGTCGCCGGCGGCGGGCTGGTGGTGCTCACCACCCATCAGGAAGTGCCGCTGACCTCGGGTCAGGCCTGCCACCTGGACCTGGGCCGCTGAGCCCGGAGCCGAGACCGGATACTATGTTCAAGGTCTTCTGGAGCGTCCTGCACCGTGACTTGTTGCTCGCCATGCGGCGGCGCACCGATGTGTTGACGACGCTGTTTTTCTTCCTGATCGTCGTCAGCCTGTTTCCCTTGGGCGTCGGCACCGAAACCGCGGTCCTGCGCATCCTGGGACCGGGCGTGGTCTGGGTGGCGGCGCTGCTCGCCTCCATGCTGGCCCTGGAGCGGCTGTTCGCCGCCGACTTCGAGGACGGGACCCTGGAGCAATTACTGCTGACCGATCAGCCGCTGGTGTTGCTGGTACTGGCCAAGATCACGGCCCACTGGTTGCTGACCGGGCTACCCCTGGTCTTGATGGCACCCCTGGTCGGCATGCAATATCACCTGACCGACCCGGCTATCGGTATCATGATGGCCGCCCTGCTGCTCGGCACCCCGGTGCTGAGCCTGATCGGGGCCATCGGCGCCGCGCTGACCCTGGGCTTGCGCGGCGGGGGCATCCTGTTGTCGCTGCTGATCCTGCCGCTCTATATTCCTGTGCTGGTCTACGGCGCGGGGGCGGTGGAACTCGCCGCGGTGGAACTTACCGCCACCCGGCCCTATCTGATGCTGCTGGCAGCCTTCCTGCTGTCGTCTCTGATCCTGGCGCCGCTCGCATCCGCGGCCGCGCTGCGCATTTCAATCGAATGACACTGCACCGCCCGAGCCACCCGATGTCCAGCGCCTGGTCCAAGTTCGCTTCACCGTCCACCTTCTATCCCCTGGCGGGCCGGATGATTCCGGTTTTCTGGGTGCTGGCGGCCGGTTCGCTCCTGGTCGGTCTCTACTGGGGCTTCTTCGAGACGCCGGATCAGCTCGGCGGCAGCAATGCTCAGAAAGGCTACTACCGGATCATCTTCCTCCACGTCGGCGCCGCCTGGATGTCGATGTGGCTCTATGCGGTCATGGTGGGCTGGGCCGCGGTGGGGCTGGTCTTCAACACCCGGCTGTCGTATATGATGGCCAACGCCATCGCCCCGACCGGGGCCATCTTCACCTTCCTGGCACTCTGGTCCGGGTCCTTCTGGGGACGCCCGAGCTGGGGGACTTACTGGGATTGGGACCCACGGCTGACCTCGGAGCTGATTCTGTTCTTTCTCTACATCGGCTACATCGCCCTGCACTCGGCCATCGACGATGCCCGCCGGGCCGACCGGGCCGCGGCCCTGCTGGCCATCGTCGGACTGGTGATGGTGCCGGTGATCTTCTGGTCCATCAACTGTCCGGATCCTAATCAGTGCGCGGCCCTGCACCAGCGCTCGGGGCTCGGCAAGGTGGACGGCAATATCCTGTTCGCCATGCTGATGACCACGCTCGGGTTCTGGATGTACTCCTTCGCGACGACCCTGATGCGCGTGCGCACCATCATCCTGACGCGCGAGGCGCAGACCACTTGGGCCGCGGAGACGATCCAGGCGGAGGCCCGCTCATGATCGCAAACCCTGGCCCGGCGCACCCGCGCAGTACACGTCAAGGCGCCACGACGCCGGGAAAACCATGAACGAAGGCTTGATGCATTTCCTGTCCCAGGGCGGTTACGCCCAATTCGTGTGGGGCGCCTATGGCATGGCCCTGCTGCTGCTGGTCGGCGAGGTGATCGGTTTGCGTCGCGGGCGGCGAACTATTTTGGCGCGGCTGAGTCGATTGTTGCGGTTAGGCACTCCGCCGGACCACCCGCGAGATCACGAGTGAGGCATTTCATGAAGGCACGACAGAAACGGCTGGTCCTGGTCAGTGTGGCGATCATCGGCGTCGGCGCCGCCGCGGCGTTGGCCCTGAGCGCACTGCAAAGTAATATCTCCTACTTTTTCAGCCCCTCCCAGGTGATGGCCAAAGAGGCGCCGGCGGATCATGTGTTCCGCCTTGGGGGTCTGGTTTCCCAGGGTTCGGTTCAGCGGGCGGAGAACGGGCTCACCGTCACCTTCGATGTGACCGATCTGGCGCAAACCGTCAAGGTTTCCTACACCGGCATCCTCCCCGATCTCTTCAAAGAGGGTCAGGGGGCCGTGACCCGCGGACGGCTGGGCCCGGATGGGGTCTTCTATGCCGAAGAGGTACTGGCCAAGCACGATGAGGAATACATGCCGCCCGAGGTCGCCGACAGCCTCAAAACCGAACATGCGCAGGGGCTGACACAAAGCCTGAGCACCCCTTCGGCCGCTACCTCTCAACAAGCCGCGGTGCAGCCTGCCGACCCGCGAACGGTGACCCGATGATTCCCGAACTCGGCCATTTCGCCCTCATCCTGGCCCTGACGCTGGCCGTCACTCAGGCGATCGTTCCACTTTGGGGCTCCTTCAACGGCCGGCGTTCCTGGATGGCGATGGCCCGGCCGCTCGCCTGGGGTCAACTGACCTTCCTGAGTGTCGCGTTTCTCTGCCTGGTTCAGGCCTTTCTGACCGATGACTTCTCGGTGGTCTACGTGGCCACCAATTCCAACAGCCTGCTGCCGACCGCCTACAAGGTGTCCGCCGTCTGGGGCGCGCACGAGGGTTCGTTACTGCTGTGGGGGCTGTTGCTCGCCGGTTGGGGCGCGGCGGTCGCGCGCTTCAGCCGCAACCTGCCGCTGCCGATGATCTCCCGCGTCATCGCTGTACAGGCGATGATCGCCATCGGCTTCCTGCTCTTCATGCTGCTGACCTCGAACCCGTTCGCACGCATCTTCCCGGCACCCCTTGAAGGCCGAGACCTCAATCCGCTGCTCCAGGACTTTGGTTTGATCATTCACCCGCCCATGCTCTACATGGGTTACGTGGGCTTCTCGGTGGCCTTCGCGTTCGCCATCGCCGCACTGATCGGCGGGCAGCTCGACGCCGCTTGGGCACGCTGGTCGCGGCCCTGGACCACGGTCGCCTGGATCTTCCTCACCATCGGCATCGCGCTCGGTTCCTGGTGGGCCTACTACGAATTGGGCTGGGGCGGCTGGTGGTTCTGGGACCCGGTCGAGAATGCCTCGTTCATGCCCTGGCTGGTCGGCACCGCGCTGATCCACTCGCTGGCCGTGACCGAAAAGCGCGGGGCCTTCAAGAGCTGGACGGTGCTGCTCGCCATCGCCACCTTCTCACTCTCGCTGCTCGGCACCTTCCTGGTGCGTTCAGGCGTTCTGACCTCGGTCCACGCCTTCGCCACCGACCCGGCGCGCGGCTCCTTCATCCTCGCTTTCCTGGTGATCGTCATTGGCGGTTCACTGGCGCTCTATGCCTGGCGCGCCCCGACGGTCTCCGGCGGCGGCCGCTTCGATCTGCTCTCGCGCGAGAGTTTCCTGTTGGTCAACAACCTGCTGCTGGCGGCCCTGGCCGCGCTGGTGCTCTTCGGCACCCTGGCACCGCTGATCTATGAAGCGGCCGGCTGGGGCAAGATCTCGGTCGGCTTCCCCTGGTTCAACACCATGTTCGTGGCGATCTCGCCGCTGCTGGTGCTGGCCATGGGTATCGGTCCACTGACCCGCTGGAAACACGATGAACCGGCCCGCCTCCTGCGGCAACTGTGGCTCGCGCTCGGTGTCGGCCTGGCCGTGGGAGCGCTCGCCGTCACCGACCTGATCCTGCCCGGCAACCTCTACGTCAGCCTCGGGCTGGGCCTCGCGGCCTGGCTGATCAGCACCCACCTGATCGCCTTGGGTGAGCGCCTTTGGCATCGCGGGTTCCAAGGCCTGGTCGCGGACCTGGGCGGCCAGGGCCGCAGTTGGTACGGCATGTGGCTGGCCCATCTTGGCATCGCCGTGTTCATCATCGGTGCCACGCTGGTCTCCAATTACGGCAGTGAGACCGATGTCCGGATGGCCCCGGGGTCAACGCACGAGGCCGCCGGTTACCGGTTCCAGTTCAACGGCGCCCAACCCGTCATGGGTCCGAATTATCGGGCTCAGCGGGGGGAATTCCTGGTGTTCCAGGGCGACCGTCAGATCGCGGTCCTGCACCCCGAGAAGCGCGCCTACCTGACAGGGGGGATGCCGATGACCGAGGCCGGGATCGATCCGGGCCTGCTGCGCGACCTCTATATCTCGCTCGGCGAACCGGTGGGTACCGCGGGTGATTGGGCGGTGCGTCTCTACTACAAACCGTTCGTGCGCTGGATTTGGCTCGGCGGCATTCTGATGGCCCTGGGCGGGCTGCTGGTCATCAGCGACCGACGCTACCGCACCGAACGCCGGACCGCGACCGTACCGACCGTAGCGGCCGGCACGCCGGTACCGGCCTGACCGAAGCACTGCCCGACCGCGGCGCGCGTGGCGAATGCGCGCGCCTGGCGGGCGCCGCGGCGCGGCGGCCCGCGGCAACCGACCGACATTGAGGATCGATCATGGCACGTTCCACCACCAGTTATCTGGTGCCCTTGGGCCTCTTTCTGGCGCTGGCCGCCTTGCTGTTCTACGGGCTGTCACTGGACCCGCGCAAGGTGCCCTCGCCCCTGGTGGGTAAGCCGGCCCCGCCCTTTACCCTGGAATCACTCAAAGAGCCGGGAACACAGATCAGCTCGGACATCCTCAAGGGGCAGGTCTCGCTGGTGAATGTCTGGGCGTCCTGGTGTCCGTCCTGCCGCCAGGAGCACGGCGAACTGGTGCGCATCGCGCGCGATTCGGACGTTCAGTTGATCGGCTTCAATTGGAAGGACGAGCGCCCGGCCGCCCTGGAGATGCTGAGCCGTTTCGGCGATCCCTACACCCTGAGCGTCTTCGACCCGGACAACCAGGCTGGGATCGACTGGGGGGTCTACGGGGCTCCGGAGACCTTCGTGATCGATGCCGAGGGCATCATCCGCCATAAGCGCATCGGTCCCATCGACGGCAAGGTCTGGGCCGAGGAGATCCTGCCGGTGATCCAGCAATTCTCGCCGAAAGGCGAGCCCGTCAATGCCGCAAACCAACACTGATCCTTTGTTTTCAATGAGCAGTAACCATCTGATCGGCAAAACACTCCGGTCCGCCGCACGCGCCGGTGTCCTCGCCGGCGCGCTCGTCTGCGGCGGCGGCGCCGCCGCTTACACGCTACAGGAATTCACCTTCGACAGTCCGGCTCAGGAGCGGACCTTTCGCGACCTGACCAGTAAACTGCGCTGCCTGGTCTGTCAAAACGAATCGCTGGCCGGCTCCCAGGCGGATTTGGCCCAGGACCTGCGCAAGGAGGTCTACGGCATGCTGCGCGAGGGGAAAAGCCAGGATGAGATCATCACCTTCCTGGTGGACCGCTACGGGGATTTCGTGCTCTACCAGCCACAGATCAAACCCTCCACCTATCTTCTCTGGTTCGGTCCCTTCGTCCTGATCGGCGTGGGGGGTTGGCTCCTGCTGCGCGCCCTGAAGGCCAAAAAGGCTGAACCCGAACCGGAAACCGACGCCGCCGAGCGCGCCCGCCTCCACCAACTCCTCGCCGCTGCCGAGCCGCACGACCAAGCCAAATGATTATTTTCTGGATACTTGCGGCCGGGCTCACGGGCCTGGCCATCCTCTTCATCGCCCGGCCCTTACTGAGCGGCCTCGCGAGCGATCCATCGCCCAGCCAGTCCGAGCTGAATCTTCAGATCGCCCGCAGCCGCCTGGCGGAACTGGATGCCGACCTCGCCGCGGGCGTTCTCGATCAAGGCCAATCCGCTGCCGCGCGCAAGGACCTGGAGCGCGAACTGTTATCCGACCTGCATGACTGCGAGTTGCAAGGGGACCAGGCCCCCGGCTCGCCGAGATCGACCGGCGCCCGCACCCCGGACGAGCGCGCACACGCGGACCGTGCACCCTGGCTCGCACTCGTATTGATACTCGCCGTGCCGACAGCGGCCGTACTGACGTACCTGGAACTGGGTGATCGCGCCATCATTCCGCGTATCGAGAACGCCGTGGTTGCCGCGGTCGCACCGACCGCTGAACACGTCGTCGGACCCGAGGGGCAATCCTTGCCGTCACTCGACACCCTGGCGCAGGGGCTCGCCGAGCGGATGCAGCAAAATCCCGACAATCTGGAAGGCTGGCTGATGCTCGGTCGCACCTACGTTGCCATTGATCAACCGGCCAAGGCGCTGGAAGCCATGGAGCGGGCCTTTCAACTGGCTCCCGACGATGCCGGAGTGATGGTCGGTTATGCTGAGGCGCTGGCAGCAAACAGCGGCAACCAACTCGACGGCCAACCGGCTGAACTGATCCAGGCGGCACTGGAGCGTGAACCGGACAACGCCAGCGCACGCTGGCTCAGTGGGATGCTGGCCTTTCAGCAAGCGCGCTTCGCCGAGGCCGCGGCAACCTGGCAGGGAATCCTGACTGAGCTGGACCCAGCCGGCGAGGATGCCGTTCAGATGCGCGAGATGATTACCGAGGCGCGCCGTCGCGGCGGCCTGCCGGAAGCGCAGAGCGGTGCCCAGAGCAGCGCGGCGCCCGGCGGAAGCGGAATCAGTCCCGCGCTGCCGCCGGAGGCGCCGGCGGCAGCGGCTGCGCAGGCCCAGGTGAGCCAGGCCGACCCCGCGCAAGACACCCAGGCATCCGCGGCAAGCCAGGGGCCCCGCATCCAGGTCAGCGTCAACCTCGCCCCCGAGCTCGCCGCCCAGGTCAATCCGACCGACACCTTATTCATCTATGCCCGCGCCGCGGCCGGCCCGCCGATGCCCCTCGCGGTAAGCCGGGTCACCGCCGCGGATTTACCGGCCACCGTCACCCTGGACGACAGCTCCGCCGTGGTACCGGCCATGCGCCTTTCGAGTTTCCCGCAGGTGATCGTCGGAGCGCGCATTTCCAAGTCCGGACAAGCGACTCCCGGTCAGGGCGACCTGGAAGGCCAGGTCGGCCCGCTCGCTACCGCGACGCCCCAGTCGGTTGCGGTGACCATCGATCGCGTCCGGCCCTAAGGCGACAACGATTCCACCGTGACCCACAGACGTCAGTTGTCGATCTTTTGATAGGTCCCGACCAGGGTCGCGTGGGTCAGGATGTGTTCATCCATGGCAAGCAGCAACTCGTCCTTTGACGGATAGCTCAAGGCAGCAGGCAGTCGGGTGTCCAGGGCGTACAGGCGAAAAAAATAGCGATGCCGGCCCACGGGCGGGCACGGCCCCCCATAGCCGGTGCGTCCCCAGCTATTGAGCCCCTCGGCGCAGCCCGCGGGAAGCTCGGCGGGAGTCACCCCCGCCGCGAGTCGGTGCGTCGTCACCGGCACGTTGTACAGAATCCAGTGATCCCAGACCATCCGGGGCGCGGCCGGGTCTGGGGCATCCGGGTCGTCGATGATCAGGACCAGGCTCGCGGTATCATCCGGCACGCCAACCCAGTAGATTTCCGGAGAGCAATCCTCCCCCTCACAGGTATACTTGGGCGGAATCTCACCACCGTCATCGAATGCTTCAGACTTGAGAACCAGAGTCATTTTCTGCCTTCCGGTATGTGCTAAGGTAACCTAGTAGAATCATCATCAATGGATGGATATCGGGCGCCCCGCGGGGAGCCCCTAAGCAACGATGTGGGGTCAAAAATTCACGATTTAGTACCCGATGATCGACACGCCGGCCCTGACGCGGTGACCCCTCACCGCCGGGCCGAACGCCGAACCTGAATATAGATCATGAGGCTGCAACGATGAAACAATTTGCGCCATACTGCGATCATCGGTTCATAGAGACAAAATCGCCCTAGAGACGGTTTTACCACTCCCTAGCTGTGCGTCCTTCGGCGGCCAAATGGCCGCCTTTTTTTTCTTAAGCGTGGCGTTGGGGGTAGTGTATCGTCCAGCGTCGCCCCTGCGGCCATGGACCCAACCGTTTGGGCTTGGCTCCTGATTGCCCCCCGATCGGCCATGCCCCTCAGGCCGGGCGTCCAAAGCGAAACCGGTTGCCCGACTCCACCATCTCGCGGATGGCGCGCCAGGCCTGTTCGGCGTTGCCATCCCGCTCCAGGGCCGCCTCGTACAGCATGCGCAGTTCCAGGGGCAGGTCGGTACCGAAGGTCAGGGGGTTGTCGGTGTTGGCCAGGATCGGCAGCCGGTCCTTGAGTGCCAGCAGGGGGTGGTCCACCAGGGATGGGATACCGGTAATGGTGAGATTGCTCAGTGGGCAGGCCTCGACCGCCACATGGCGCCGGGCGAGCAGGTCCACCAGATAGCCCTGGAGGTTGCGCAAACGCAGGGCCTCCTGTTCCCGATCGGCCTTGGTGGCCCGGAAGGGATAGGGCTGGTGGGGCAAGGGGAACTCGTCCTCCCGGTCGAGCAGCCCCAGGTACCGCTCCAGCGCCCAATTGACATGGGGTTGGGTCCAGAGCCGGTCGCAGTCGCTCGCCCGGTAGCGGTCGACACCCGACCAGGCCACCGGAAAGCCGCGTGATCGCAGCACCAGGTTTGGGCAGTGGAGCGCGCAATAGAAGTCGTACCACTCGCGGGCGGTGCGCGGCCGCTCCGGCGACTGGTCACCAGTGCCGAGCAGGGCCTCGCCCACCACGGCAATCTCCTGGGCGAGCCGCTCGCGCATCCCCGGGTCCATCGGCACCCGGCCGGTGGCCGCCAGCCCCCATTCCCACACCAGGTCGAACAACAGCCAGTCCAGTCGGCTCACAATCATCGGCACGCGCCCCTGCCACTCGCTCGGGTCCAGGCCCAGGGCCAGCCCATGGCCGACCCGGTCGCCTTCCTCCCAGGGGAAGAACTCCATGACCTCGCCGATGTGACGCAGCCCCTGGGCGAGGTGTACGAAATCCTCGCCCGCGTGGAAGGTGTAGCCGAAGCCCCGGCAACCCGGGCAGCGCGGGGCCAGGTGTTGCCGCCACCAGTCCCGCAACTCGACAAAGGCCGGCAGATAGAACCAATTCGGGCGTGCCAACTCGCGCCCGGCCACGTCCAGCCCCACCAGGAAGCGCGGCAGGCCGCGCGGGGCCTCGATCTCCATCAGGGTCTGCAGATCGCTGATGTGTTTGCGCAACTCCATCATGGCCCGGTCCACGCCGCCCCCCTTGGCAAGCGTGTCCCACTTCACGGCGTGGACCACCAGCGACAGGCTGGCTCCCGCCCCGCCCCCGGCCTCCGGCCCGCCGGCCATGGTCTCGGCGACCTGGAGCATCTCATGGAGCACCGCAGGCGGGTCCGGCACGATGCGCAACTCCAGGTGGCGCAGCCGCCCGAGCGGGTTGAGGTGACGCATCAGTTCCGCCGGGTCCGCCTGGACCCGCTGACGCAGGGCCGTAATGGCCTTGGAGCGCTGATAGACGTCGGTGAAGAAGCCCAGGCCCTCGAGCCCCGGATCGTCAATGAAATGACGGTGGAAGCCCGCCCGCACCCGGGCATAGAACCACCAGAGCGCATCGAATAGGGCCGGTAGTTCGGGGTCGGCATCGATGGCGACCCGTGACTCCACCAACAGCCAGGGCTCCTCCACCGGGGGCAGATTCAACTGGAGCCACAGGGACTGGAAACCGCGCAAGGTCTCGGTCCAGAAGAACTCGGGCTCTTCGTCGAGAAAGTCGTCGAGCCTCAGGAGGCCGTTGCGATCGAGACGCCGGCCAACCGCGAGGATGCCCCCCCAAAAGCCCCGCCAGCGGTTCAGGGCCAGCAGGGACAGGATGCGGCGCACCGCCGCGGCCATCGCCAGGAGCGGGGTATCGCGCGCCAGGGCATGCTGGGGACCGGGCTGATGCAGGAAAAACCGGCAATCCCGATCCAGCGCACCGAGCAGGTGTGGCCAAACGAACTCGGCGCGCAGTGCGGACCCGGCGTGCACATGACAATCGGCCAGCCCTGCCCCTCTGGGCTCCCCTTGGTCCAGCAGGTCGGACAGGGGGCGCATCGCCGCATCGTCCACCACCAGACCGGCGGCGATCAAGGGTCGCCGTGTCGCCGGCGGCAGGTCGGACACCAACAGGCTCGGCAACAAATCCGGTCCGACCCGCAGGCGCACCAGGTGGGCCAACTGTAGGGTCTCCAGCCGCGTCAGACCGAGCGCAAGAACATCTCCGCGGGGGCTGAGCTCCAGCCGGTCCCCGGCCGGGCGCAGGAAGCCGTTCGCGAGGCGCCGATAGTGGGTCGCAAGCCCCACCGGGTCGTCGGACCGCGGCCAGACCTGCGCCAGCAGGGCCTGGGCGAGTTCCTTGCCGATCCCATGCACGCGCTCGCGCTCGAACAGGTTCAGCCAGCGTTGCTCGATCGTCGCGGGATGCAGCGAGGGGTCTGGGGGACCGGCATCGCCCTTGGGGATGAGCCGCACCAGGCCCGGCCGTAGAGGCCAGAGCCAGGCCTCGTCCTCGATCGGCAGGGTGGCGAGGCGGGCGAGCAGAAAGAGTCGGGAGTGGTCGACCGGCATGGGTCAGTCGCTGCCTCGGTAGGGGCTTGAGCCAGGATCGCGGACTGTGCCGGGATGGTTGGATTGCCTGGTCCAGGGCAGGCGGGTGCGCGGCACGGTCGGGGCGTCCTTAAGGGCTTGGGTCGCCCATGGGGGTTCCGATCGCGTCCGCGGAACCCGGCCCCACGGTGGGGGTGCCGTACTCAGTGAACTCCTGGCCCGGAGCGTCGATGGCTCCAACCTCTGCGCTAGCGGCCCCAGCCAGGCGGATCCCGACCTGGAATGCGCGCCTCATCCGACTCCCCTTCTGCTGCTCAAAGACCTTAAGTTCGATCTCATCCACGAGGCCGCCGATGTTTTGGCGCAGGAGCGGGCGTTCTTGGGCCAACTCCCGCGCGGTGAGCCCCAGCACCAAGTCTTTCACTCGGGACGCGCTCAGTCCACAGGCGCGGAAGGGGCTGTTTCCGCCTTGCTCCGCACGCATCAGGAAGCGAAAGAGCCCAAGCTCCACCCACTCCGCAAGGATCCCATCCCCATCGGTGATGTCCTTGAAATAGGACCCTTGGAGTCGCCGCAGGATGGCATCGATCCCGAGGTTGGCCTGGGTCTCAGGCTCGAGCCGCCCGAGGGGCGCGGGCTCCTCCGCCAGGGGGGCCATGCGCCCAATCTTAATCGCCGCCTCCACCAAATGGAATAGAAATAGCAGTTGCTGCTTCCCCATCGCCAGTCCCGGATCGAAGACAGCGACCTGATCCCAGTACCGGGTGAAGATGAGCCACTGGATTGGCCAGCGCCAGGCGGGCATTGGCAGACAATAGAAGCCGCCGGGGGACCCGCCTGCCACGGCCAGCGGATAGAAGGTCTCGAACAGTAGCCGGGTATCGCCGACATCCAGATCGATCGGGCCTGTCGCCGCTGCCGTTGGCTCGACGGGGCCGAGTCGGTCGATACCGAGGCTCGGGAGATGGAGCCCGGGCAGGATGTCCGCCAGCTCTGGGCGTTGCAGATCGCGGAGCGCTAAGTAGCCCAGAGTCAGCGCGGGGGGCAGCAGGGCCGGGGTCTCGGCGCCCGATCCGGCGAAGATCGGGCGGCGGACCCTCAGCCCGATCTCATGGCCCGCGAAGAGATACAGGCGCGGGGTCCCTTCCACTGAGCCGGGGTAGGCACCGGGTGCCGGGCTCAGTACCCGCCATGGGGTTATTTCGGTCGCCACCGCCGTGTTGGTCAATGACTGGGCGATAGCGCGTCCACCATCCGACGCCTCGTCGGCCTGGGATTGGGATGCGGCCAGTTGGTCATTCGCCAGATCCCAGACAAAGAGTCGGGCGAATCCGGTCAAGACCTCGCGTCGCGCTCGGTCCAAGTCTGGCGCCCCCTGGCCTGGGACGCGGCGCAGGACGATGTCATAGGCCTGCTCCAGGAGTCGGGGATTCCCGCTCAGGACGGATGCGTAATGGGACAAGGTCGCAGTCCCCTTGATCGCCCAGTCGAGGCTCAGGAAGCGCCGCAGACCGATTCGATCCAGCAGATCCCCGAGGGTCGGGAGAGCGTCGTCGGGCCGAAAGGCGATACGCCCCTGCTCGTTCAGGGCGGTCAGACGGAAGCGCCCCTCATCGGGAAAGAACTTGGCGAGGAACTGAAAGGCCAGCCCCTGCGCGACCTCGTTCACCTCCCGGGGGCTGAACAACCGAGCGTCGGGGTCAGGCGTGTGCGACCAGTCCGGAAACATGGTCCGGGCATAGCGCGCCTTGGTGCAACGCAAGGCAAGCCGGTCGTCGGCGGTTACGAGCAGCACCAGGCGCGATAGAGACGGTGAGACGATGCGGATAAAGGTCATCACCTCGTCGAGGTACTCGGGCACCAGGTCGGTGTCGTCGATCGCCAGAAGCATCAGGGGGGGCCTCTTAGTGTCCTGGGGGCGGCCCCCGGCGCCAGCCAAGCGCCGGTCAGTCAGATTACGGACGAGCTGGTCGAGCCCCTCGGCAAAGCGCCGACCGCGACTCAGGTAATGGAGCCTGAAACGCTGTTCCAGGGACCCTCCCCCGGCGGACTCGCCCCCGGATTGAAAGAGCCATCGAGCCTGCTCCGCCAGGTCGTGGAAAAGCTTGTTGAGGTCATCCGCGCCCTCTCGCCGGTGGCCCAGCCCAGTCGGCTGGGGCAGCCCCATCCACTCATGGCTCGCGCCCCCGGTAAGACGCTCGACAAGAGGTTGCAGGGCAGCCAGAAACGAGTAGAGAACCCGATCCCCCGGCACGAAGCGGTGGGGATCGATGATCGGCAGGATAAGATCCCCCGGCGAGCGCTGCCGAATGTGCTCGAGAAGGGTGAGCAAGGCGCTGGTCTTGCCCGAGCCCCTGGGCCCGAAGATGCTGATCACGGGGTGGAACAGGAAGGGCTTGGACCAGTGCTCGGCCGAGTTGCCGGGGCGCTCCCGCTGTTCGGTCTCCTCCAACTCGGCAAAGCGCAGCCGGTAGAGATCGAGGGTCGCCAGGGCGTCGTCGAGCCAGGGGAAACACTCGGGCTGCAGTACCCGGGCACCGCGAGCGAGTTTGGATGAAGGCGTCATCATGGATGCATCCGTGTCGGTTGGAACGGTGTCGGCGCGGGGTCTCAGTGGGATGCGGGGACGAATCGGCGCCCACGAGGACCTTGGATCAGGACCGCGTCTCGCTTTGCCGGTCCTCGATCTTCTGGATCCAACTGCGATAGGTGTTGTACGCGATCCCCAGGGCGACCGCCCGCTCGCGCTGGTTGCCGATGCTGTCCCGCACCATCGCCCGATCCAGGAGGTCCATCAATTCCAGTTGACCCAGGTCCCAGAGGCGGGCATCCGGGTCCCCCTTTTGGCGCAGGTAGATCCCGGCGAGGCGCGTCTGCAGCGCCGGACAGGCCCCGCCCGCCAACAGGATCACCAGTGCCCCCAATAGCTTGCGTGCCACCAGGTCGGAGAAGGGTTTGGGGTATACCCAGGTGGCGCCATGCCGGAGCAGGAAGCGGGTCCAGGGCAGGGTCGGGGTGGTGAAGCGGGCGAAGTTGGTGCCCACGGCCACCGCCGGGACGCCAAGGCCCAGGCCCCGCAGCCGCTGCAGCTCGCGCAGCACCCAGAGCCCACCGACCCGTTTCAGGTCCGGGCATTCCCAGAACCGCTCCATATCCGCCTCGTCGGTGACACGATCGCCCAGATCTTTCACCGCCACCTCCTCGGCCCCGGAGAGCCCCAGATCGAGCAGCAGGAGCGGGGCGCCCAGGTCCAGGGCCTCCCACAGTGCATCCTGTGCCTCCACCGCGTTGTGCTTGAACACGGCAGACTCTTGCATCAGGCGCGGACGCACCCGGTCGCGCTGCAGCCACTCCAGTGCCCCGGTGGCTTCGATCCAGAGATGCTCGGCGGTCAGTTCCTCCTTGACGCGTCCAAAGTCGTCCGGGTCGTTCTCGATGACTGGGATCAGGATGTCCATGGGGTGCGGTCTCTTTTGGGTAATTGGGTGTCAGAATTGCAGACTGGTTTGGCCCGGGTTGATCGGGAAGCGCAAGGTGACTTGTGTGCCGACTCCGGGTTGCGAGTCCAACTCCACCCCGCCGGTCTGCCCATCCGCGCCGACCAGAAGGTTGAGGAAATAGGTGGCCAGGGGCAGGCCGAGCCCGAGCCGGGCACCGCTGCGCGCGCCGCCGTGGCGTTCCAGCGAGAGCCCCTGACCAAGTCGTGCCGACTCGGCTACCCGGGCCAGTCGCGTCCGCAGTGCCTGGAGTTCGGCCTCACTCATGCCCCCCGCCCGATCCTCGACCCGGATCAGCACAGCGCCAGGCGTCGGCTCCATCCCGACCCGAATCGACCCACGGCCGGGTTCGGACTGGACCATCTCGGGTGTCAGCGCCTTAAACGCATTGTCGATGGGCACAAAGACCGCATGGAAGCTCGCCGGGCGAAAACCGCGGACCTGGGGGGTCCCCGCCAGGCCCGCCAGGTCTGCCAGATCAGGAAGCTCCAGACGCACCTGATCCCGGACCCGCTCGAATGACTCCTGCTGAAAGGCCCGATCGTCCACCAGTGCCGCGAAGACTAGATCGACCTCGGCGAGTAGGACGCCGAGGTCCAGGGACTCGGTCTCCAGCGCCCTCGAGTTGGGCAGCCGGAACACGTCCAGGGCCTTGAGCTGGGTGTCGAGCAGGTTGGCGATCCCCTTGATCCGCGCCGCCAGGGCCGGTACCTCATGGGGCTTGGCCCGGCCCAGCCGGCTGGCAACATTCAGAAGCGGGGTCACGGTGGTCTTCGGCAGGTTGTGACCGAAGAAAGCCGAGAGCCCGCGCACGAACTCGAAACGCCCGAACTCGCGGCTGAAATGATGGATCAACAACCCATTGCGCAGATCCTTGGACTGGGCCAGCAGAGCCCGTTGCAGCCCGGCCCGCAATTCCGGAACCAAAGGCAAGCCGGCACGGGGCCAGGCGACCTGGGCGACCAGCGGGATCGACACGCCGTCTCCACCCAGGGTCTCTGCATGTACAGGGATAAGCAACAGCGTGTCCCCCCGCTCACCCTCACAGAACAGCCCCTCAAAGCGCTCGAGTTCGGACAGCTCGTCGTCGATGGGCCAGTGACAGGGCAGGCCACTTGCCAGCACCTGCGCCAGGTGCTGGGTTGGGACCAACGCTCCGGCGATGGCCGTTAGGCGATCCGACAGCGGCGATGCCCCAGGGACTTCCCCCACCGAGCGGCGCTGCTCCCAGTCCAGGGCATAGCCATAGCTCCCGTCTTCCTGTTGGAGGAGAAAGGTCAGGACCAGGGGGTAGTTGTCGAGCACATAGCCGAGCATGGCGGCCAGCTCGGGGGCCTGGTTGTCCGACCCCAACCAATCCCCCCCGATGACGGCCATGCGGGCATCGAACAAAACCTGATCCAAGATACTGGTGCGCTCCCGGTCCCGCGGCACCCCCCCGGCACCCGACCGGGCCTTGCGTTTGCCGGCGAGGATGCGCGCCCCCTCCTGGATGAAGCGTTCGAGTGTCTTCAGACTCCAACTGGCCGGGCGAGGCAGTGGCCCGACGGTGAACACCTCGATCGGGACCATATCCGCCTCCGGAGGCTCTTCCGGGGCCTTGGGGCCTTCGCGGTCCAGGTCCGGCAGATAAACCTGACCCCAGGCGATCCACTGGGAACGGCCGGCAAAGGCCGTCTCGTCCGCCGTGAGCCCCAAGGCTCGGGCATCGGTCTGGCCTCCATCGCCTGCGGGCGGGGGCCGCCAATCACGATAGGGGGCCAAAACCTCTTGCGTGTACGGCGAGAATTCGCGGCGCGAACCTGAACCTTCGGCTGGCCCCAGCCGCACCCACCAGAGGCTGGCCCCCAGAAAAGTTTGAATGCCCTGATCCGTGATAACCCAGAGTGCCTCCCAGCCGGTCATTGGCAACCCCTGGAGCAGTTCGCCCGCCCAGTCCCGCAGGTCCTGCAGCTCCCCCTCTTCTTCGGCGATCCGGTGCTCGGTGGGGAGCTCCAGGCGATACTCGATCCAGGGGTTGAATGCCTCACTGTCCACCCTCGCGGGCCGGGTCCCCGAGATGCGGTAGGCCGAGGTCAGGCGGCGGCGCGAAGACCGCTGGGGCGGGCTCGGGGTGTCCGGGACATCGCTATCCTCGACCCCCAGGCCGCCGCGCACCCCGAGCACAGTACCTCCGTACCAGTGGACCCTCAGACTCTCGGGGTCTACCCGCCCCGGCAGGTTGACCCGGAACGCGAACGCCCCTGCCTTAGCCCTGTCCTTCTGTTCCGAGTTCAATGCGCGATAGATTCGTCCGCTCATCCGAGTCCACCCTTTGCTGACGGATCAAGCTGATCCACCGTGAGACACATTAGAGACCCGAAATCCGCATCGCGATCACGTCTGCGCCGCGTGACCGGCCGCGGTAGAGAGAGTTGAGCCGAGACCCAGGCTCAACAAGCGATAAAACTATCCTATTCTTAGACCTTTCGATCAGAAGGGAAATGCGGCTAGCATTGCCTGGCAAACAAGGATACCGGCCCTCGCAAGGACATGCGCCCAATAAACAACGGCACGGCATGGAACATCGATGACCATCTTCGTACGACGGGTTAAGGAACATCCGGGCTCGGGAGGGGCGAGCCGCAGGCGCTCCGACATATTTGCCGGCGACCCAGGCAAGTCCAAGGGCATTTGGGAAAAGATTGGCAGCTACACTCCCGGGGCGAATGGTGATCCGGACTCGGTCACGATCGACTGCGACACGTTGGACAAGTGCATCCGTGCGGGCCACCGCCCCTCGCCCCAGGTGCGCAAGCTCGCCAAGACCCATTGCCCCGGTATCGACCTGAACCCCGAAACCGATTGACCTGATCACGTCGGCGCACCGCCGCCTTGATCGGGTTTCGGGAGCGATGATGCCACCGTCACCCCCGCCGCCAGGGAGGCGACCAGTTCCTCGTGCTGATAGCACAGGTAGCGGTTCGCCTCACGCACCATCAGGACCGCGACCACGAGCAGGGGCAGCGCCATGAGCCCCAGCATCGGACTGCCGCCCAGTGGCGGTAACCCGCCATAGGCAATCCCCGCCAGCACCGCGGCCCACAGAATGGCTGCACTGGCAAGCCCGTCGCAGGTGGCACACATCACCCAGTAACGTAGCACCAGGGCCAGCGAGGCTGCGCGGGTCGGGTCATGGCGCAGCTCGGCCCAGAGCCGGGTGTAGAGCCTCCAAGGGCGGCGCAACGCATCATCCGCCGACCCGGTCAAATAGGGCGCAAAGCGCGGGTCCCCATCCAGCCCATGGGCGCGAAGGATGTCGGGCAGCACGCGCCCGCCGTCGAGGGGCGACTCGCGGGTCCAGAGGCGCCGGTTGTAGGCCGCACGCAACCAACGCCCGACGACAAAGGCCGCCAAGCCGCTCCCATAGACCAGCACCAGGGTGACCAGGACGGCGAACCAGCCGCCCGGCAGGCTTGGCAGGGCGATCCCCAGGCTGGTTGTTAGAAAGAACAGTGCAGCCAGGCTCAGGGTGCCGGCCACTAGGAAGGAAAGGTCGAGGATGTCGAAAAATCCGGCGATTCGCGCGAGCACTGCGCCCAAGGTGCTTTCGAGATCCTTCATCTGCGACCCCCAGTCGAGTGAGTTCCAACCACGGCGAGTCCCGAGAGGTTATCGACGACCCGCGACACGAATTGCTGCGGCGCAGTTTCTAAACCTGACAGGTGCCGCACCGCGCAGTTCGCGTGATACTAAGCCGCCTCGGCCTTCTGGGCAACCCGACCTGTTGCGCCCTGCCGCCGGCAGCTTCCTGATCGCCCGGAGCGGGCGCCTCGCTCCCGCTGCCGGCTCCCAACCAATCCGCACGGCACCCCTGAGCGCGACGGGGCGCGACGGGCGAGTTACGGTATAATTTCAGTTTCCTGATTAGACCGATGGGGATATGACGATCTACTCGCCGTTTCCCCTTAGGCGCATTCCCCCACGCCACTCCACAAAACAGGATCACCGATGTCTGAATACAACGCCGAGGACGTCCGCAACATCGCTCTGGTCGGACATGCCGGCAGCGGAAAAACCACACTGGTCGAGGCACTGCTCGCCGCCACGGGCGTCATTCCCGTCCCCGGCAGCGTCGCCAAAGGCACCACGGTATGCGATTTCGACCCGCTGGAGAAGGAGTTGCAGCACTCGCTCGACTCCGCCATCACCAGTGTCGACGTCCACGGCAAGCACATCAACCTGATCGACACCCCCGGCTACCCGGACTTCCTGGGCCGCAGCGTCTCCGTACTGCCGGCCGTCGAGACCGCCGCCGTGGTCATCAACGCCCAGGCCGGGATCGAATCAGTCACCCAGCGCCTCATGAAGGCACTCGATCACCGGCACCTGTGCCGGATGATCATCGTCAATCAGATCGATGCGCCGGATCTGGATCTGGGTGCGCTCACCGCCCGCATCCGCGAGACCTTCGGCGCCGAGTGCCTGCCCATCAATCTGCCGGCCGACCGCGGCACGCGGGTGATCGACTGCTTTTTCCAACCCAGCGGTGAGGGGGCGGACTTTTCGTCCGTGGCCGAGGCCCATGGCCACATCATCGATCAGGTCGTGGAAATGGATGAGGCGCTGATGGATGTCTATCTGGAACAGGGGGAGGATCTCGCTCCCGAGCAACTCCACGACCCCTTCGAGACGGCGCTGCGCGAAGGCCACCTCATCCCCATTTGCTATTGCTCCGCCGGCACCGGGGTCGGCATCCCGGAGCTGCTGGAGATCATGGTCCGCCTGATGCCTAACCCGTCCGAGGGGAATCCGCCCGCCTACCTGAAGGGCGAAGGGGCCGCCATGGAGCCGGTGCGCGTGTCGCCTGACCCGACCAAACACGCGCTGGCCCATTGCTTCAAGATCATCAACGACCCCTTCCGCGGCAAGCTGGGCATTTTCCGCATCCACCAGGGGCGCATCAGCACCAACAGCCAGCTTTACGTCGGCGACGCCCGCAAGCCGTTCAAGGTCAACCACCTGTTCAGGCTCCAGGGCAACGAGCAGATCGAGGTCGCCGAGGGCGTCCCCGGCGACATCCTGGCGGTCTCGCGGGTGGACGACATCCACTTCGATGCCGTGTTGCACGATTCGCACGACGAGGATCACTACCACCTGACCACCATGGAGTGCCCGGTGCCCCTGTTCGGGCTGGCCATCACCCCAACCAAGCGCGGGGATGAACAGAAGCTCAACGACGCGCTGCACAAACTCCAGTCCGAGGACCCCTGCCTCCATATCGAGCATCACGCCGCAACTAACGAGACCATCATGCGCGGCTTGGGCGAATTGCACCTCAAGGTCCTGCTGCGGCGGCTCTCGGAGCAGTTCCATGTGGATGTGGACACCCGTCCGCCGAGTATCCCCTATCGTGAAACCATCACGGCCAAGGCCGATGGACACCACCGCCACAAGAAGCAGACCGGCGGTGCCGGCCAGTTCGGTGAAGTCTATCTGCGGATCGAGCCGCTGGAGCGCGGGGGCGGATTCGAGTTCGTGGACGCCACCGTGGGCGGCGTCATCCCCGGCAACTTCATCCCCTCGATCGAAAAGGGCGTGCGTCAGGTATTGGCCGACGGCGCCATCGCGGGGTACCCATTGCAAGATGTCCGGGTATCGGTGTACGACGGCAAATACCATCCGGTGGACTCCAAGGACATCGCCTTCTCGACCGCCGGGCGCAAGGCCTTCATCGACGCCGTCGACAAGGCCAAACCGGTGATTCTGGAGCCGATCGTCAAGATCCGGATCAGTGCACCGGACTCCTGCATGGGCGATCTGGCGGGCGACCTATCCGGTCGGCGCGGGCGGATCAGCGGCAGCGAATCCCCGAGCCAGGGGCGCATCGACATCGACGGCGAGGTACCGCTGGCCGAACTCTCCGGCTATGACGCCCGACTGAAGGCGCTCACCGGGGGTGAGGGGACCTACGGGATCGAACTGAGCCACTACGAGGCGGTCCCGGCAAGCATTCAGAAGCAACTGGCGGACGCCTATCAACGCAGCGAAGACTAAGGACCGGTGACGGCGGCCGGCTGCAGATCCAGCCGCGCCGTCGACGCAAGGACGTTGACTCGACAACCGTCTCTGCTACTCTGACGAGTGATCGGTCATGGGGCCGGTCTCGTCCCCTCAACACGGCAATAGCCTGGAGTGACTACCATGACGAAAGAGCGCAGCCCCAAGAAGGAAACCAAGAAAAAGTCCGGCTTGAACCTCAAGGAAAAACGGGCCGTCAAGAAAACCAAGCAAGAGAACAAGTCCTGACCCTGGTTGTTCACCACGCAGGACACCAAACAAAAGCCCGGCTGACGCCGGGCTTTTGTTTTCACTCACCACGACGGCGCTCGGGCGCCGCCGCGGTGTTCAGAGGTTCGATGCCTCAATAACGACGGCCACCGCCGCCACCGCCGCCGCCAAACCCGCCGCCACGCGGCGCATCCGTCTTAGGCTTGGCTTGGTTGACCGTGATGTTACGGCCCTTCATGTCGGTGCCGTTGAGACCCTTGATCGCGGCATCAGCCTGGGAATTGTTGGCCATCTCCACGAACCCGAAGCCCTTGGACTCTCCGGTGAACTTGTCGCTGATCAGGTTGACCTGCGAGACTTCACCGAAACGGGAGAAGGTCTCCCGCAGATCGGCGTCGGTGATGCTGAACGGAAGATTGCCTACGTAGATATTCATATCTGTCTGTCTTTATAGAATGCGTGCATTGATGAAAATTGACACTATCGAAAAAAGCCAAGCACAAAATTCCTTCGACAGCGGAATGCCGCTACCGCGGCAGAGGAGGGCACACAGAGACCGGATGGGCTGAAAGCGCATCGATGTGATTGATTTCAACGACTCTACTGCTCTTCCTGAGCACTGTCGGCCGCTGATTCAGAATGTCCTCGCCCCGATACAGTAACAGGTCTCTCTTGGAAACGCACGTCTCTTCTGGACTGCGTTGATGATCGCCGCGGCCGCCTGCGCCTATGCACCATCCGGATGCAGACCGGCCTTATTTCTTGGGGTTGACGGCCGCAACGCGCGCGCTCTTGCCGGTCAAATTACGCTGATTGAATGCCGCGGCACAACCGACCGCGTACTCGGTGACCTCCTCCAGGCTGCCGCGGTGAAACCCGGTGATACAGGAGCGTCCACTCGACAGGACATAGCGATACCAATCCGCACCGGCGCCGTCCCCCGGCAGGTCCGCGCGCTCGACCGACGCCACTTCGTAATGGTGCCGGATGAGGATGCTGGGGAGTTCATCGTCGGGTGTTTGCGCGGCGACGGCCGCGCGGCGCGGTGTGCCGTCCGTCGCTTCGGCATCAGGACACACATTGATCACGACACCCATGAACACACTCCCGTGAAGGCCCGCAACGGCGCGCTCCGCGGCCTCGTGAGCGATAACCACATAGCGGACAACCCGCGCCTCGCTGCCCGGCTTCACCGGACCGGGATCGACCCGATGGGTATCCCCGTAGGGCGCCAGCAGGGCGCGGACGTCGTCATCGCCGACCCCAGGCGGAAGGTTGCTGATACGTAGAGTCGAGAGCGAGTGCCCGATAGGGGCGGATTTCGAATCCATGACGGCACGCCTGTTGCGATACAAAGGGCGCCGCCACGAGTGAACGCGGCGGAGCGGTGGTTGGTCGGCATGTCCGATTGCGCTTGGATCCGGTCGATCACCGGCGCCCGACCGCCGCGGCGGGCGTGGGTAGGACGGCGCAAACCGGCTCTACGTTTTCTAAACACGCAAGATATTGGGGCGATACGTCCTAAGTCAAGCGGCCGGACCAGGCCCTCAGGCGACTGTCGGCTGCCCGGCCGGACTGCCTGGCAGCCACACCCGGAGCGCGTGCCGGAAGCCGGTGCGGTCCGTCACAACCATCCTTTGCGCTTGAAATAAACAACCGGCAGCGCCGCCGAGACGACCATGATCAGGATCGAGAGCGGATACCCAAGCGGCCACCCCAACTCGGGCATGTGCGCGAAATTCATGCCGTAAATGCTGGCAATCAGGGTCGGCGGCAGGAAGGCGGCCGCGGCCACGGAAAAGATCTTGATGATCTTGTTCTGCTCGATATTGATGAAGCCCTGAGCCGCCTGGAGCAGGAAGGTGACTTTCTCGAACAGATAGTTGTTGTGGGGCAGCAGGGCGTCGATCTCGGACAGCAGGTACTTGAGCCGCTTGGCGCACGGCTTGGACGCCTGCGCGCTGCGCCACACGAACGACAGGTCGCGGCGCGCATCCATCAGGCAGAGGCGGACCTTGCCATTGAGGTTCTCGTGTTCCGCCAGACGCTCCAGCGCCTGTCCCAGGTCGGCATCCTTGTCCTCCAGCACCAGGTAACTGGTCTCTTCCAGGTCGCGATAGAGCGCCTGCAGGGTATCGCCCAAGTCCAGTACCGTGGTCTCGAACAGCCCGGCCAGCAGCCCGATGGGCTCTTTCAGTAACTCGGGGCGCCGGCGCACCCGGATCCGCATGAGACGCAACGCCGGCACATCCCGGTCATGGACGGTCACCAGCCGCTCCCGCGTGCAGACCACGTTGACACTGGTGTTCTCCGGACGCCCTTCCACGCGGTGCAGAAACAGGGTCGAGAGATGGATCCCCTGCTCATCGATGAAGGTCCGTGTGCTGGCCTCGATCTCGTCGGCGTCCTCATCCTCGGGCAGTTCGTGCTGAACCAGCGAGCTGATGAGCGCATACTCCGCGTCGGTGGGCTCGGCCACATCGATCCAGGCCGCCTCCAGCAGCCGCTCCGGGTCCTCGATGACGCGCGTCACCCCATCTTGTAATTGGTAGGCATACAGCACAAAAGAGTCTCCAGCCGTGATCGAGGCCCCGCGGTCGAAAGCGACGCCTGCGCCTTGAGTCGATATCTTACAGAGTGCAGGGGCGGCGCGTCCGCCTGGTTGGTGTCGACCCGGGCCGGCGCGTTCAACCGCCGGGGTTGCACACTCGCCGATCGTGCTTTGTGCTAGGCTCCAAGCTGCAGTCCGTAACCCTGTCGAGCCTCACGCCGCGAGGACGCACCCATGGCCGCCACCGCCGACCGTCTCGCCTCCCTGCCGCCCCCGGACCCGCATCGGGTCGACCAGCGCATCCTGCTCAGCGGCGTCGGGTGGAGCGACTACCAGCGCCTCCTCGACCTGCGCGGCGAACGCGGTTCACCGCGCCTGACCTATCTCGATGGGGAACTGGAACTCATGTCGCCATCAGTCGAACACGAGGGACTGAAGACCCGTCTGGGGCGCCTGATCGAGTGCTACGCCGACCTCCGCGGCATCGCGATCGAAGGCTTCGGCTCCTGGACACTGCGTTGCGAACAACTGCAACGCGGTGCCGAGGCCGACGAGTGCTATCTGGTCGGTCCACTGACCGGCACCCCGGCGCTGCCGGACTTCGCAGTCGAAGTGATCTGGACCCGCGGCGGTCTCGACAAGCTGGACGTCTATCGCGGACTCGGCGTGCCGGAGGTCTGGATCTGGCAGGATGGCAGGCTGCGGTTCTATGCCTTGGGGGGCGATGGCTACCGGGTTGCGGCCCGCAGCCGCTTCCTCCCGACGCTGGACCCGCGCCTGATCCAGGACTGCATGAGCGCCCCGAGCCAGACCGAGGCACTGGCCCTGCTGCGCGCCCACCGCACCGCCTGAACGCCAAGCAATCGTCCAAGATGCTGCGGCCGACCAACTCCAAAACCTGGCGCCCGGACTGGGTCGCACTACGCCGCTTGCTGCTGCAACCGCGGGTCGCCGACGCGGCCCTGGAGTCGGCACTCGACGCGGCCCGGGCGCGGCAGCCGCTGCCGGTGATCTGGCTGCTCGGCAAGGCCCAGTCCGGCAAGACGTCCATCATCCGCGCCCTGACCGGGAGCCCGAATGCGGTGATCGGCAACGGCTTTCGCGCCTGCACCCGGACCGCCCGCGGCTATGACTTTCCCGCCGATACCCCGGTGGTACGCTTCCTCGATACCCGCGGTTTGGGCGAGACGGCCTATGACCCGCGCGAGGACATCGACTATTGCGAGTCCCAGGCCCACCTGATCCTGGGGGTCATGAAGGCCACCGATCTGGATCAGGCGGAGGTCTTCCGGGTCTTGCAGGCGGTGCGCCGCCGCCACCCGCGGTGGCCGGTGGTGATCGCCCAGACCGGACTGCACGAAGCCTATCCGCCGGGCGCCGGTCACTGCCTGCCCTACCCCTTCGATCGGCAGCCCTGGCCGCCCGCCGTTCCCCGCGACCTGACCCGCGCCCTGCACGCCCAACGTGCCGGTCTGGGCACCTTGACCGGAGACTCGGCAGCGCACTGGGTGCCGATCGACCTGACCCTGCCGGAGGATGGCCTGGAACCGGCCGACTATGGATTGGCCGCCCTGTGGGCCGCCATCGGGGAGGTTTCAGCCCTGGGGTTGCAGGCGCTGCTGGGCGGTGATGCCGAGGTCCGCGACACCTTTGCACGCACCGCTCACCCCCACATCGTCGGCTATGCCCTGGCGGCGGCCGGCGTTGGCGCCCTGCCGGCGGTCGATCTGGTGATGGTGCCGGCGGTCCAGGCCAAGCTCCTGCACAGCCTGGCCGCCATCTATGGCCAGCGCTGGAGCGGCCAGGACCTGTCCGAGTTTCTCGGCCTGCTGGGCCTGGGGATCGGCACCGGCTACCTGGCACGCCTCGCCGGACGCGGGTTGATCAAATGGGTGCCGGTCCTCGGTCAGACCCTGGGCGTGCTCTGGGGGGCGACGGCGAGCGGAGCGACGACCTATGCGCTGGGCAAGGCGGCCTGTTACTACTTCGGCACCCGGCGCCTGGGTGAGCGGATCGACAGCGCGACGCTGCGCCGAACCTACGCCCAGGCCCTAGCCGCGGGCGCGCAGCTGCTCGCCGGGGAGCAGGCGGCGGGCACGGGGGGTCGGAACTAAGGCGTGTCGGCAACTGAACGCAAGTAAGAAACGCGAACACGATGCTATAGCCTTCGGACGTGATAACCGGACGTAGGGGCGGGTTTCAAACCCGCCCCTACACGAGGGTCTGTCTGTATATCAGGTGCGAACGCTATAAAGGCATTTCCTATCGGATGACCGGGGACCCATTCTCATGCTCAACCGCAGTGACCGTCTGCGCCTCGCCGCCTTGCTGCTCTGGACCCTGCCGGTCGCCGCGCTCCTGCCGCTGGGGCTTTGGCGGCTCTGGGAAACCGGCACCGTGCTGTATTGGATGGCCGCCATGGTGGCGTGCAGCGCACTCGGCTACGGGCTCCAGTACTGGCTGCGCCGCCGTGACACACGCCTGCTCGCCGGCGCCCAGACCACCCCCGATCCCTCCTGGCCGCCCCAGTCCAAGACCGCCTGGGACGCCATCGAACGCCTGGCGACGACAATCCAGCCCGCGGACTGGCCGCTGTCCGATGGTCCGCGACTCGCCGACCTGGGGCGCGCCGCGCTCGACCAGGTCGCACGCATCTATCACCCGCAGAAGGCCCAGCCCTTGCTGGAACTCACCCTGCCGCACGGACTGCTGATCATCGAACGCGCCTGTCGCGACCTGCGCACCGAGATCGCCGCGCAGATCCCGTTCAGCCACCGCCTGACCATGGGCGATTTGCTGCGCGCCTACCGTTGGAAATCGACCGCCTCACGTCTGCTCGACCTCTATCGTGCCGGCCGACTGGTGGTCAACCCGGCCAGCGCGCTGCTGGGCGAGACCTGGGAGCGGCTGCGCGGCCGTGCCTTTGACGCCGCCTGGGCCGACCTGCACCGCTGGCTGCTCCAGGAATATGTCCGGAAGGTCGGCTACTATGCCATTGCCTTATACAGCGGACGCCTGACCCTGACCACGGACGCGCCGGCCGCCGCGGCGACCCCCGCGTCCCGACGCGACCAGACGCGGGCGGCCGACACCGCGGCCAGCCAGGCCGACGAACCCCTGCGCATCCTGATCCTGGGTCGGGCCAACGCCGGCAAGTCGAGCCTGATCAACGCGCTCTTCGGGCGCCTGACGGCGCCGACGGATGTCCTGCCGGACCCCGGCGGGCCCGTCACCCCCTATCGACTGGAACGCGAAGGCCTCACCACCGCCCTGATCTTCGACAGCCCCGGCATCGACACGGCCGGCCTCCCACCCAAGACCCTGGAACCGCTGGTCGCGGGCGCCGATCTGGTGCTCTGGGTCACCGCCGCGCATCGCCCGGATCGCCAGGGCGAGCGCGCCGCCCTGGACCGCATCCGCGCCCTCTGGAACAGCAAACCCGACCATCACCCCCCGCCCCTGCTGATTGTCGTGAGCCACATCGACCTGCTCCGCCCGCCGCGCGAGTGGCAGCCCCCCTATGACCTGATCAACCCCCAGAGCACCAAGGCCGCCAACATCCGCGCCGCGGTGGAAGCCGTCGCCGCGGATCTGGAGGTACCGACGGCCGACGCCGTTCCGGTCTGTCTGGCCGAAGGCCGTGTTTACAACGTCGCGGACAGCCTGTGGGCGGCGCTCCTCGACCGTCAAGGACCTGCCGATCGGGTCCGGCTCCTGCGCTGCCTCGATGAACGCAAGCGCTCGGAGAACTGGTCATTACTGCGCCGGCAACTGGCGGGGGCCGGCCGGTTCCTCGCCACGCTGCCGGGGCGGATCGTCGGCTAAACCGCGCCCAGCGCGGTATGCGATGTCTTTGGATGAGATCGGCCCCGGCAGACGCGACGATTGCCGGAGCGGGCGCGGTTTAAGGCGATTTCCGTCAACTACAGGATTTCTTGGCAATCACCTGAGTGATCAACCAGCGGCGCGTGCGGTCCGCGGAAACCCTCGACCACACGGCGCATTTTTTCGGCGCGACCGGCTAGACTTCACGGGGATGAGGTCGCAGACTTAGCCGGAGCGGACCCAAGAACGATGACTTTCCGCCGTCACAAGGGGGAACCGATCGATGAATGACCTGAACAAAACGGACGTCCTGCGGCGCTCCGTTCTCGGCACTGAACTCGATGAGGCCGAGGCCCAAGTGCTCGCCGAGCGCATGGGAGTGGTGAGCCTGCACGACGGCGAGACGCTGGTCTGCGAGGGGGAAGCGCGGCGTACCCTGGTGTTGCTCGCGCAGGGCGGCATCGCCGTCGGCAAGATCGTCGGACCCAGCGAGGAAACCGTCTACCAAATGCGGCCCGGCGAATGCGCCGGTACCCGCGCCTTCGTCGACGGCTCGCAACGCAAGGCCGCGTTGCGCTCGATCGGCGACAGCACCGTGCTGACCCTGGAACCCGAAGCCTTCGAGACACTGCTCGATACCCACCCGCGGATCGTCTACAAGGTCATGCGCGCGATCTTCCGCATCACCCACACCAACCTCATGCACGCGAACCTCGACAGCGCCGAGCTTCGCAATTATCTGATGCGGGGCGGCAGGCGGTACTGAGGTTTACAACGCCAGCTCGATCCCCCCCACCAGCACCCCCGGCAACAGGGCGCTTTCGGTGCTGCGCCCTTCATAGGTCTGCGGGTCCATCAGGAGATCCCGCTCGGTCGTCAGCCCTTCCAGCCGGTCGCCGAGCAGGTGATAGAGGCTGTCGTCGAACCGCATGACCTTGACCGGGGCCTCAATCCGGCCCTGCTCGACCCACCAGGTGCCGAAGCGCGTCATCCCGGTGACCCGCGCATCATTGGGGTCCGACCAGTTGCAATACCACAGGTTGCCGATCCACAACCCGGTATCGAGCCGGGCGAGGACGTCCGCCGGCGCCAACTCGCCCGGATCGAGCCCCACGGACGCGGGGGAACCCCCGGCCGCATTGACCCGCTCGCCGTATTCCTTGGCGTCCCGCGCGTCGACCAGGCAGTGCCCGAAGCGGCCCTGATCGATCAGCGTGACCCGCCCCGGCTGGATGAAGCCATCACCGGTGAACGCGGGCGTGAGGCCGCGGTCCTGTTCCTCGCGGATGGTCACGCGGGGATTGAAGCTGCGCTCACCGCGGACCAGCTTGAGCAACGGGGTCTGGCGGGTGCGGTGACTCTTGAGGTCGAAGCTACCCCAAGCGAGCATGTTCATCAGTTCCGCAACGGCGGCCGGAGCCAGATAGGCACGGTAGCGGCCTGGTGTGATGACGCGCGCCGGACGCGCCATCACGGCGAGCCCCTGGCGCATCGCCGCCAGCTTTTCGGCCAGAACCCGCGGCTCCCAGGTCAGGCCGCTGTAGCTCGCCTTCACCGCCTTGTCCGACTCCAGATAGGTGCTCCAGTCCAGGTTGAAGCTGGTACCCGCATGCCAGTGGCGATGACCGATGGAACTGGCCAGACCCGTGCTGATCTCGCCGGAGGCCCAGATCCCGACCAGATCCAGACCGGCGGCGGCCGTGAGCAGATCGGCGACGGCAGCCCCGGCATCGGGCGGCGTCTCCCCGACCCGGCAGTCGCTCACCGACGGTTCAGTGGAGTAATTCAGGTAGGGATCGTCCGGCACATGGGCGAGGCGTTCACGCAACCGCGCCAGCAGACCGCGCGCGAGGGTCAGATCTTGCTCCAGTTCGCCGCTCAGATCGCAGGATGCCTCGGCCTGCCGCGCCCCGTTGATCAGATTCAACCCGAGCACGGCCGAGCGCACCGCGCCGGCCTGACGGATGCGGTTGCAGTTGAGCCGCACGAAGTCCGACGACTCGGCATCCAGACTGCAAAAGAGGTGCTCATCACCGCGCAGCCCGGCGCAAAGCTGCTCGCTCAGGCTATAGAACGCATCCTGATTCATTCCCCACCCCCGAAGACCGCAACCGACCGGAAGCGCGCGGGCGGCGTGGCGTGTCCCACATACACCGATTGATTGGGCTCGCCCTTACCGCAGTTCTGCACGCCGCGCACCTCGCGCGTGGCGGGCCCGCCGACACCGTCCAGGCGGCGCCAGAATTCGGCCGAAATGCCGCGGTAACCGGGGTTTCGGACCAGGCCCCTGAGTTCACCGTCGATGATGAGTCGGCCCAACTCACACCCGAACTGAAACTTGTTGCGACTATCGTCGATCGACCAGGAACGGTTGGTATCCATCAGGATGCCCAGTTCCACACCCGCGATCAGCTCATCGAGCGTCCCCTCCCCCGGTTCCAGATTGATGTTCGCCATCCGATCGATGGGCGGCCGGTCCCAGGCGCAGGCGCGGGCATTCGCGGTGCCCGGCAGGCCGCTGCGCGACTGCGACAACACGCCGCCCAGCGGCCGTTCCAGGACCCCATTGCGGATCAGATACTCACGCCGCGACGGGGTGCCGTCGTCGTCCGCCGCGCCGGAAACCAACTCACCGGGAACGGTGGGGTCGAAGGTGACGTTGAGCAGGTCGGAGCCGTAACGATAGGTCCCGAACATCTCGGGGGTCACAAAACTGGTGCCCGCGTAATTGCGTTCATCGCCAAGGATACGGTCCAGCTCCAACGGATGGCCGATGCTCTCGTGGATTTGCAGGACCATCTGCCCAGGGGTCAGGATCAGGTCGCGGGTATCCCGCGGGCACTCCGGCGCGGTGAGGAGCGCAATCGCCTCCTCCGCCACCCGCGGGGCGTCCGCCAACAGGCCGGCGGCGCCGATCCGCTCCAACCCGCCCTGCTGGGACCAGTCGGCGCCGCCGCCGTGACGCCGCTGGGTCTGACTCCCCGCGTTGGCTACCGCGACTAGACCGGGGCTGACATAGGTCCAGACCTGGGCGACCTGCCCGCCGTCGCTGGTCACCAGGAGTTGTTGCACCCGGCGGTACGCGAGCCAGGCGGACCAGTCGACGATGCGTTCATCCAGGGCCAGGGCCTGGTTGGCCTCCTGGAGCAGGTGGAGTTTATCCGGCAGGCGCATGGCCTCCCAGGGCTCGGCGACCGGGCCGCGGTAATCGGCCCGCAGGGCGCTGCGCGGATAGTAGGCCGCATCGAAGAGCCCGAGCCTGGCGTGACACGCGGCCCATCCCAGGGCCTGATCCGCGGCGGCCCGCAGACCCGCGGGGCTCAGATCGCTGGTGGCGCCGTAGCCAACCCCACCCCCGACCACCAACGTGACCATGGCCCCCAATGAAGCGCCCAAGGCGCTGGGTTCGACCACGCCCTGACGCACGGCCAAGTGGTCGGATTCCTCGTCTACCAGACGCAGGGTCCAGTAGTCGCAGGCGGGGGCCGCGGCGGCGAAACGCTCGGCGATCTGGTGAAGTCGGTCCATGGGGCAGTGTTGATCTCAAGCGATGGGCAAAGCGTGAATCTGGGCGTAGTCCGCGCTGGTGTCAACCGCATCCTGCACCGTGGTTGCAAGGTTTTCATCTGTCCGTGATACCATCCCGCGCCATGCTGACCTATCCCGACATCGACCCCATCGCCATCGCCATCGGACCATTGCGCGTCCATTGGTATGGGCTTATGTATCTGCTCGGCTTTGCCTTCGCCTGGGGGCTGGGTCGATGGCGCGCGTCGCGTCCCGGCTCGGGCTGGAATGCCGACATGGTCGACGACCTGATTTTTTACTGCGTCATCGGTGTCATCGCCGGCGGTCGGCTGGGCTACATGCTCTTCTACGGGTTCGACCAGATTCTGGCGAACCCGCTGAATTTAATCAAGGTTTGGGAAGGCGGCATGTCCTTCCACGGCGGCCTGCTCGGGGTCGTCCTGGCGGTGGCCCTGTTCGCGCGCCGCCACGGGCTGCACTTCTTCCAGGCGGCGGACTTCATCACCCCCTTGGTGCCGACCGGGCTCCTGTTCGGGCGCATCGGCAACTTCATCAACGGGGAACTCTGGGGCCATCGCACCGATGCCCCCTGGGGCGTGCAACTGCCCTGCATCCAGTTTCCCGACCAATGCGCGGATCAGCCGGCGAGCGCACTGCTCAGCCCCGCGGTGCACGCCTCGCAGCTTTACGAGGCCGCGCTGGAGGGCCTCGTCCTGTTCCTGATCCTCTGGATCTTCTCCAGCCGACCGCGACCGATGATGGCGGTCTCCGGGCTCTTCCTGCTGCTCTATGGGTGTTTCCGCTTTCTGGTCGAGTTCGTGCGCACCCCGGATGCCCACCTCGGCTACCTCGCTTTCGACTGGCTCACCATGGGGCAGATCCTCTCATTGCCCATGATCCTGTTCGGCGCGCTGTTCCTCGGCCTCGCTTACCGTCGGCGCCCAGCCGCCTGAGCCGCCGGAGTCCAAGGCGTCAGCCTTGATCGTTTTCCGGCCGCAAGATGACCGGAGGATGAGGCTTTAGTCGGTCGATATCGCGTCTACGCTGCTTTCGTCCGGCTAACGACCATGCAAGGCACATCAGCCACCCCGGACGATGAATGTACCCCGTGGGAGCGGCGTCCCGCCGCGATGCGGTGCCGCGGTGACTTCTAAACCTGCGGCTGCGCGCCCGACCCCGTCGCGGCGGGACGCCGCTCCCACAGGGTCGCTGCGCGACTTTCACGGCAAAGCAGCGAGGCATTGATCATCGTTTCTGCCGTATTATTTTTAACATAGTCAATGATTTAAAGTAAAAAAAACCGCCCTACCAGGGTCGATACACCAGCCCCGGAATGGCCCGTGAGGTGAAGACTGCCGGCAGTTGCCGCACAAACTCCTGAAGCTCATCCAGGTCCATATGCTTGCCATAGGAAGCCTTGGCGGCCTCCACCGGCAGTTCGACCCAATACCGCGCCGCTTTGGGCTCACACAGGATTTGGAGCGTGGTGTCCTGTGGATCGATGAGACCGAGAAAGTCATCCTCGGACTGGAGCCGCGGCAGCAACTGCTCGCGAATGTCACGTGCGCTCATCTCAATGGCACTGGCGGAGGACACGGACTCGCCGGAGCGCTCGAAGAGATAAAAGACTCGATAGTGCATAGTGCGCAGAAATCCTTGGTTTAGAGACCGAAACCACCCGGCGGCATGCCGCCTCCCGGGAACCCCCCGGGGAAACCGCCCGGCATGCGCCCGCCGATCGCGCGCATCATCTTGGCCATACCGCCACCCTTCATTTTCTTCATCATCTTCTGCATCTGAATGAACTGCTTGAGCAGCTTGTTCACGTCCTGGACCTGGGTGCCGGACCCCAGGGCGATGCGCCGACGGCGCGAGCCCTTGATCACTGCCGGAAACTGTCGCTCCTGCGGAGTCATCGAGTTGATGATCGCGACCAACTTACCCATCTCCTTGTCGTTGACTTGATTCTTCATGTGCTCCGGGACCTGGTTCATCCCCGGCAGCTTGTCCATCAGGCTCGCCATCCCGCCGAGCTTGCTCATCTGCTCCAACTGTTCCTTGAAGTCGGCCAGATCGAAGTCCTTGCCTTTCTTGAGCTTCTTGACCAACCGCTCGGCCTGCTCCCGATCGACCTTGGACTGCATCTCCTCGACCAGCGAGATCACGTCGCCCATACCGAGAATACGCGAGGCGACCCGATCCGGATGGAAGGGTTCCAGGGCCGTGGTCTTCTCGCCGGTCCCCAGGAACTTGATGGGCTTGCCGGTGATCTGGCGGATGGACAGGGCCGCGCCGCCGCGGGCGTCACCGTCGGTCTTGGTGAGAATGACGCCGGTCAGCGGCAGCGCCTCGTTGAACGCCTTGGCGGTGTTGGCCGCATCCTGACCGGTCATGGCGTCGACCACGAACAGCGTCTCGATCGGATGGATGGCGGCGTGAATCGCCTTGATCTCGTCCATCATGGCCGCATCCACATGCAGCCGACCGGCGGTATCGACGATCAGCACATCCTTGAACTGCTTGCGCGCCGCATCCAGACCGGCGCGGGCGATGGCCACCGGGTCCTGATCGCCGCTGCTCGGCAGGAAGCTCGCGCCGACCTCGGCGGCCACCGTGCGCAACTGCTCGATGGCGGCCGGACGATAGACGTCGCAGCTCACCACCAGCACGGTCTTCTTCTGCTTCTCCTGCAGCCAGCGAGCGAGCTTGGCCACGCTGGTGGTCTTGCCCGAGCCCTGCAGGCCCGCCATCAGCACCACCGCGGGCGGCTGCGCCGTCAGATCCAGACGCTCGTTGACCTCGCCCATCAGGGCGATCAGTTCGTCGTTGACGATCTTGATCAGCACCTGACCCGGCGTCAGGCTGCGCATGACCTCCTCGCCCAAGGCTTTCTCGCGCACCTGATCAACGAACTGACGCACGACCGGCAGAGCCACATCCGCTTCCAGCAGGGCCATGCGCACCTCGCGCATCGTGTCCTTGATGTTGTCGTCGGTCAAACGCCCCTGGCCGCGCAGGTTGTTCAACACGCGCCCGAAGCGCTCCTGGAGATTCTCGAACATGCTTGACCTCGGTAATGCCTGACGGTGGTCGCCGGCCAGCGGCGTGCGGCATCCGCACCCCGCGCCAACGGCGTCGCGCGCAAATTTTGGCAGTATAGCGCCGCCGCAACGTTTTCCGGACCGCCGCTTTATGCCATTATCCGCACATCATGACGCACATACTCCTCTCCGCCTCCGCCGTCCTCTTCTATCTGGCTGCCACCAGCGTGATCGGCCTGCGCCTGTTCCGCCCAAATGAAACCTGGGTGCCCAGCCGCGATCTGGCTTTGTCACTCGGCTTCGCCGGCCTGATTCTCCACACCTGGCTCTTGTGGAACAGTATTTTCAGCCAAGTCGGCCTGAACCTGGCCTTCTTCAACGCCCTGGCCCTCACCTCCTGGACCGTGATCACCCTGCTGCTGGTCTCCAGCCTGACCAAACCGGTGGAGAACCTGGGTCTGATCCTGCTCCCGGTGGCGGCCGTAACCCTGGTGCTCGAGTCGGCCTTCGGCGAAGTCGCCTTCCTGAGCGCGACCGCAAGCTGGCCGCTGAAACTCCATGTCCTGCTCTCCATGCTCGCCTACAGCCTGCTGACCCTGGCCGCCGTCCAGGCGATCCTGCTGGCGATCCAGGACAACCATTTACGCAACCGCCACGCCAGCAGCTTCGTGCGGGGGCTCCCGCCGCTGCAGACCATGGAGAGCCTGCTGTTCGAGATGATCGCCGCGGGCTTCGTGCTCCTGACACTGGCCCTGCTGTCCGGATTCGCCTTCCTGCAGAACATGTTCGCCCAGCACCTGGTCCACAAGACCGTGCTGTCGACCCTGGCCTGGGTGGTCTTCGGCTCACTCCTGCTCGGGCGCTTCCGTTACGGCTGGCGTGGACGCACCGCGATCACCTGGACCCTGAGCGGCTTCCTGATCCTGATCCTCGCCTATTTCGGCAGCAAGATCGTCATCGAATTCATCCTGCCGAGGTAACAGGAAGCCACGGGGGACTTGCCCGGAGCCCGGCGACAGTGCAGAATTCGCGCTCCGTGATGGAGACAGACCCACCATCCGGAGCCGCCCCTCCGATCGAACCACCGATGTTCGGGGCACCATTTTCGGGGCAGTAGCTCAGCTGGGAGAGCGCCGCGTTCGCAATGCGGAGGTCAGGGGTTCGATCCCCCTCTGCTCCACCATTTACTTTCAATCGCTGCCGAGAGCACCCGGACGGGCATGGGCCGCGCGGTCCCCGGCACGGACGGGATTCCCACCGGACCCACACGCTGGATCATGCACCTGGACATGGACGCCTTCTATGCCGCGGTGGAGCAACGCGACAACCCGGCCTTGCGCGGCGTGCCGGTCGTGGTCGGCGCCCAGCCCGGCGGTCGCGGGGTGGTGGCCACCTGCTCCTATGAGGCGCGCCGCTTCGGCATCCACTCGGCTATGCCCATCCATGAGGCTCACCGGCGCTGTCCGGACGCGGTCTACCTGCGCCCGCGCATGGCGCACGCGGACCTGCGCCGATTGTCGCTCACCCAGTTGCAGGCCCAGGTGGGACCCCGCGCCGCCACCAGCCTGTACCAGCAGGCGCGAGGCATCGCCTCCGATCGGGTCGGGGCGCGTGCCGCCCGCCGGTCACTCTCCAAAGAGACCACCTTCGGCGTCGACGTGACCGATCCCGGCGTACTACGCGACACCCTGCGCGCGCTGGCGGCCGAGGTCGCCGCCGCGGCCCGGCAGGAGACGATCGCGGGGCGCACCGTGACGCTGAAGATTCGCTTCTGCGGCTTCGAGACTCACACCCGCCAGCGGCGGCTCCCGCGGCACAGCGACGACGCCCGCACCCTGTTCGCCGCCGCCTGGTCGCTCTACGAGGCCGGCCATTGGCAGGGCAAGCCGGTGCGCCTGATCGGTCTGGGGATCGCCGATCTGGGGACCCCGGAGCCGGTCCAGCCGGACCTGTTCGACGGCGCGGCCGAGCGCCCTGTGGACAACGACCGGGAGCGGCGTCTCACGGTCGCGGTCGATCGCATCCACGCGCGCTTTGGCGTCGGCGCCCTGCACCGGGGGCTGTCCGCGACGGACCCTGTGGATCCGGGCCGCAGCCTGGGCGAAACACCAGGGCGCCCGAAATAACCTCATCGACAGCGTTATCGAGGAGATCCGCAAGACCCTGGAGTGTGGCGAGAAGGTCAGCGGTCCGGATTCGGAAACTTCGCGGCAGACGCGGGCCAAGGAACTTGCCGAGACACCGTCGAAGCGATCGGGGTCCTTGCAAGGGTAAAAGTCAGATCGCACGCTTTCGGATATTTCGATTACACTCCAGCCCGTGATGCCGTTCCAAACGTCCAGGAGGCTGCCGTGACTACACTTTCGCCCGCCCGCGCGCTACCCTCGGCCACCGAGGTCGCCTTTGCACGGGAGAGCAGTCGGACGTTGTCCGCGTATCTGCAGACCCGCGCCGAGACCCAGCAGATCGAGATCGTCGACGACCAAGGTGCGGCCCATCCGGTTCGTGTCCCCGTGTCGGCACTGCGCCTGCTCGTCGATTTGTTGACCGAGATCGGCGAGGGCAATGCGGTCAGCATCATCCCAATCCATGCTGAGCTGACCACCCAGGATGCGGCGGATGTGCTCAACGTGTCGCGACCGTTCCTCGTTCAGTTGCTGGAGCGCGGCGAGATGCCGTTCCACAAAATCGGCACGCACCGGCGCGTGCGCTATCAGGACGTGATTGCCTACAAGGAGCGCATCGACGTGGAGCGCAACAAGGTCCTTGATGCCCTGGCCGAACAAGCCCAGGAGCTCAAGATGGGGTACGAATGAATGCGCTCGCACTTCACTGTCGTCTACGACGCATGCGTGCTCTACCCGGCACCGCTGCGCGATTTCCTCATGCGCTTGGCGTTGACGGATCTCTACCGGGCGCGCTGGACGGAGATGATCCATGACGAGTGGACCCGCAACGTTCTCAGACAGCGCCCCGACCTGAAGCAAGCGGATTTGGACCGCACCCGTGTGCTGATGAACGCCCATGTGCGCGACAGCCTCATCACCGGCTTTGAGCACCTGATCGCGTCTGTCACGTTGCCGGACGCCGATGACCGCCATGTGGTTGCTGCCGCGATTCATGGCGGTGCCAGCCTGATCGTGACATTTAACTTGAAGGACTTCCCGCCGGATTGTCTCAACCCCTACAACCTAGCGGCCCAGCATCCAGATGACTTCATCTTTGATCTTCTCGATCTGCATCCGGCCAGAGTCTGCGAGGCGGCGTCCAACCACCGGCGATCACTTAAGAATCCGCCAAAGACAGTGGACGAGTATCTGGATACTTTGCTCAAACAAGGGCTGACGCAGACCGTCGGAGTGCTGCGGGAGTGGAAGCGCGCGATCTGACGAACGCGGGTTCAAGACCGCAAATGGAAATCAAACTGGCCAGATTATCGACAGTCACCTTGCCAGCAATCACTGTCATCGTCTGCCGCACCGTTGCACTCACCGTTAGGCCACAACCGACTCCAGCAACTCGGTCATTCAGATCCGCCAACAACGTCAACGACAGCGCCCGCAACGCGGCCTCTGGCAGGCGCTGCAGGTACCCCTCGTCCAGTTGTCGCAGATCGTGCTGGCTGAGCTTCACGTCACGTCTCGCGCGTTCGCAGGCGTTCGAAGAAACCTAGAGTCTTGGTGCACTATGTTGCCACGATCGCTCGCCAATGTCTCGCAGATCGCTGTTTTGATGTGGGGGGTCTGAACGAGTACCTTTGAAGCGCGGCTTCCTCAATAAGCGACGAGATACGACGCTCAAAATCGTTGGCAAACCTCGGCACTGGTAAGCCCGAGATGTGCTCCGGTTCAATATGCTGAATGATTGCGTATAGTGGACCCCATGTCCAGGACAGTTTTCCCCCGAATTTAAGTTGTCGTGCCGACGTTCATCGCAGCGGTTTGGCGCTGCCCCAGCCACCGCGGAGCGGTCGTTAAGACGGCATCCGCGCAGCGATTAAGAAAAGATCTGTTGCTGTTGCGCCGCAGGCGTTCTCAGCCAGCTCCGGCGGCCGTGCGGCGCAGTGTGGGCAAAGGGTGAATGAGTGTGGGCAAGGTGGGGGCAACGCGCCCACGGCGCGTTGTCCCCGGCTTGTCCACACGGTC
>NZ_KB902503.1 GCF_000379525.1 Lamprocystis purpurea DSM 4197
CGATCAGGCCGGAGCGGCTGCCGGAGCGGTGAGGCCGATGGCCTCGGCATACTTCAGGTAGGTCTCGACCGACGCGATGACCACACGGGCTTCAACGGCGAGCAGCTCGATACCGACCAGGGAGACCTTCAACCACGCATCGATCACGATGCCCTTGTCGAGGATGCGGTCAACAACTTCGGCCAGGCTGGATGAATCAGTGGAGTTGGCGACTTTTGCCATGTTCGTAGACCTCTGAACGTCGAAAAATTTGCACTAAACGTGCGCTGTTAGCGACCGTGGTGGATCCGGCGGTACTACGCGCGTCCATTCGCACCGGACCTTGCCGCTCAAGTCGACCCTGGCCCGCGGATACTGCTGACGGGTCTCCGGCGCTTTGGTTTGGCATCCTGCCAGTGTGGTCGCTTGTGACTTATAAAGCATCGATCGTGCCAAGCTCGGCGCAAGCCGGGCGCGATCGATGGCATATAAATAAAACAGAGGGTTGAGCAAAATTCTCTGGATCCGGGCGCCAGCGCCTGACCGCGTTGGCGGGTCATACCATGGAGTGTTTTCCATAGCCATGGTCGCCGTTCCTGCTTTATTCCCTAGACCTCGGTCTTTTCTCAGAGGGATCCCGCACGCGACTTGCCGGCGGACCTTGTCAAATGGTCGCGACCTGGATGGCTCGGTCGTACTTACCAAGGGCGCTGTTGAGGTCTATGCTGCGCCTTAAGCAATAACCCGGTTCCCGCCCATGACCCACAGTGTGCAGCAGGTCGACGTCGTCATCATCGGGGCCGGACCGGCGGGACTGTTCGCCGGCCTGACGCTTGCCCCCCATCTTCAAGTCCTGATGATCGACCGCAAAGATCGGCCCGGCGGCGCCGGCGGGGCCACCGACGGCAAGCTCAATCTCTCACCGCACATCGGGCTGGATCTCGCGGAACTGCGGCTCACGGAGGCCGCCGTGCAGGAGCGAATCGAGGTGGTGGACCGGGTCTTCCTGGATCATGGCGCAGACCCGACACTCTATGGTGTAGACCAGGCCCGCATCCAGTGGTGGCTGGACCGGGTGTCCTGGGTGCGTCGACGCACCCCCAAGGGCGAGTGGGATATCACCCTGGTTCCAGTGCGCCAGCGCCACATGGGCACCGACTTCGCCCATCGGGTGACGGCGGCCCTGGCCGAGACGATCCGCAGCCGCGGCGGCACCCTGCTGCTGGAGACCGAGGTTCTCAGTCTGGAACAGGCCCCGGACGGGGGCTTCCTGATCGAGACCTCCCGCGGGAGGGTGCGCTCGAACGTCCTGCTGGCCGCCCCGGGGCGTGAAGGCGCCCATTGGTTCCGCGAGAAAGCCCGGGCGCTGGGGGTCAACACCGGCTATGGAGCCATCGACATCGGCTGCCGGGTGGAGGTGGCCGCGGCCGTCTATGATGAGATCACCGCGGTCCTCTACGACCCCAAGTTCGTTTTCGTCACGCCCACCCACCAGGATCGTACCCGCACCTTCTGCACCAACCCCGGCGGGCGGGTGCGGGTCGAGAAGCATCGGGAGTTCCGCCTGGTCAACGGCGATGCACTGCGGGCCAGCAAGACCGCCACCACCAACTTCGCCCTGCTCAACACGGTCACCATGACCGAACCCCTCCAGGACACCGCCGCCATGGGCCAACAGGTGGCCCGCTTCGCCAACTTCTGGGGCGGCGGCGACAGCCTCATCTGCCAGCGCTGGGGCGACCTGATGGCCGGGCGCCGCTCCACGCGGGACACCTTCGACGCACCCGAGCGCGGGTTCGACAAGCTGCTCCCGACCCTGCCGCCTGGTCCCGGGGTGACCCCGGGCGACATCTCCTTCGCCTACCCTGGGCGGATCGTGCGCAATCTCCAGGAAAGCCTGGAACTGCTCGCGCGTGTCATCCCCGGGGTCGCCCATCCTTCCACCGTGATCTATGTGCCCGAGATCAAGTTCTATGATGTCCGCTACCCCACCAGCTTGGCGCTGGAGACCAGTGTCCCCGGGCTCTTCGTTGCGGGCGACGGTGCCGGCAAGTCGCGCGGCATCGTCGGAGCCGCGGTGAACGGCCTGATGGCGGCGGAGGGCATCCTGGCCCGCGTCGGCAAGGGCGCAGCTTAAGGTGCAGTCCGGATCACTTCGTACCCGCACAACATACCGGAGGCCGAGGCTTTAGCCGGACGGGGCGCCGCCGCCCGCTAAAGCGTCTAGCCTGCACCCCCTTGCACGTCAGCCCAGGGAGGGATGCGTGGTACACGCGGTGCTCGGGCCAGCGTCTCGTCGATGTTGGGGCTGTCAGGGCTAATGGCGACCGGAAGCCCCCGGGCCGCCCGCGCGACCTCCTGTGCCTTCTGCCAGTCGACCACGTCGGGTGACTCCTTGATCTTGGTCTGAACGGCCTTCTCCATCGGTTTGAGACTTCCCTTCCAGCGCTGCGACTCTTCGGCCAGCGGCGGGTGGGCCTCAAGGTACAAGGTGCCGTCGCGCCACCCCGCCAGATAGGGTTGATTCACGATGCGAACCGGGGTACCCACCGGCACGTCGGGAAACAACCGGGCGATATCTTCGGGGTAGAGCTGAATGCAGCCGTGGCTGACGCGCATGCCAATTCCGAACGGCTTATTGGTGCCGTGAATCAGGTAGCTCGGGCGACTCAGGCGCATTGCATAGGCGCCCAGCGGATTGTCAGGTCCGGCTCGCACCACGGCTGGAAGACGATCGCCGCGGGCCGCGTGCTCCTTGTGGATCGAGGCCGGTACGCGCCACACCGGGTTCTCAATTTTCTGCGCGACCCGCAAAGACCCTTGGGGGGTCCGCCAGCCTTCGCGACCGATACCGATCGGATGCGTAATCACGACCTGTGGTTCTCCCTCCTTACGTGGCGGATAGTAGAAGAGCCGTTGCGAGGCGAGATTCACGACCAACCCTTGGCGCGGCGCATCGGGAAGCACAAATTTGGTTGGCAGGACGACCCGCGTACCCTGGCCGGGCAACCAAGGATCGACATCAGGATTTGCGGCGACGATTTCGTTGTGTCCCAGACCGTAACGGCGGGCGAAGTCGGGCAAGGTATCTTCCTTGTGCGCGAAGACGACTTGGACGGCTCCGACGAGTTCAGTGTCCTCTGATGGAAGAACAAAGCGGTCGGTGCGCAGCGGCGCTTGTGCCCAAAAGTCCGAGCCGATCAGGCTGGCGCATCCGGACAGGATGCTCGTCGCGCACAGGATCAGGACGCCGAGCAGTGGGGTGAGGGGGCGGTGCGCAGATTTCATGGCATCAAGACGTCTCGTCGCATACCCGTGCCGCAGAGTTCCATTCAGGACAGGGGGATAAGGGGATCGGAATCACCGAAACGCGGTCCAGCCGCGTTAACTTAACGGACGGATCAGGTCAGCCGGCTAGGGCATGGCAGCCCAAGCATATGCGAGAGGATGGTAAATGAATCAAGCAAAATTTGGATTCCTAGCAGCCTGTCGGGTTTTATGCAGTCATCGATTGAAGTAAACTGATAGTTAAGTTTTCGTAAACGGTAATACTACCAATAGGTTACGTGTTAAGTCCGACAAGCTGCCAGGTAGCTGCCGCCACGGATCGGTTGGCGCGACCCCTCGATCATCTGCCGGCCGAAGCGCCTTCGACCATGCCAAGCGCGTCCAGCGCTGTTGCCCGGCCGCCGCTCCGTTTCCCGATCGCACCTTGGGGTTGCAAACACGGCCGTCCACCATCCCGCTTGAGCTGATCCACTATCCGAATCAACCTGGAGGGCGGGGTCGCGAGTCCCCGCCGTCCTTCCCGAACTCTTGCCCCATGAAACGAAAGGCTCGTGGCCCTCTATGAATTACCAGGCGTGCGTGTGCAATCTCTGTGGTACCGGGTGTGGACAATTTCTCAAGACCGACGGCAAGCGGGTCCTGGGCGTCGCCCCGATCGTCAGCCACCCGGTCAGCAAGGGCAAGCTGTGTGTCCGCGGCTGGCATGCCAACGAGCTGCTCAACACCAATGAGCGGATCACCACACCCCTCATCCGCGAGAACGGCCGGTTGCGCGAGGCGAGCCTGGACGAGGCGTTGTCGCTGGTGGTGCGGCGCCTGGGCGAATGCAACGGCGCGGCCGACGAGATTGGCCTGCTGGCCTCCGCGCGCTCGTCCAACGAGGACGGCTTCGCCCTGCGCAGGCTGGCCCGCGAGGTCTTCAAGACGCACCTCCTCGGCGTCGGGGCGGAGGCCGGGCACCGCAACAGCATGGACAGTCTGAGCCACGCCTTCGGCTACCCTGGTGCGGTGGGCGACCTCACCCGGATCGACAAGGCCGATTACATCCTCATCGTCGGCACCGACATCGCGCGCCAGAACCCGATCATCGGCGGCAACCTCCATGCCGCACAACGACGCGGCGCGCGGCTGGTGAGTCTGAGTAGCTCCAGGACGCAGATGGCCAAGCTGTCGACCAAGCACTTCCAGCAACAGCCGGGCACCAAGGCCCTGGTGCTGAACGCGCTGGCCAAGGCCCTGCACGCCCTGCGCACGGTCAACCATGCGCGCCATGCCGACATCGACCGCTTGGCCGGCTACACTCAGTATGTCAATGCGCTGCGTACCATCTCATCGGTGGCGCTGGAAAAGGCCAGCGGCATTCGCTACGAGGAGATCGAGGAGGAGGCGCAGATTCTCGACGCCGCGCGCTCGGTGGTCATCCTGTTCCCGTCCGGGATTTCCGGACTCGACAAGCGGACCATCGAGGCCATCTGCAACCTGGCCGTGCTCACCGACCGGATGGACGACGCGCAGTCCGCCCTGATCCCGGTGGCCGGCATCAGCAACCTGCAAGGCAGCTTCGACATGGGCCTTTCGGGCGAATCCGGCCACAGCGTGTTCGGCAGCCTGGCCGATCCCGACTCCCCGCTGCGCGCCCTGTTCGTCGTCGATCACGACGACGGCATCATCCGCAACCGCGAACGCATCGCGGCGCTGGAGTTGGTTGTCTATTGCGGGGCCTTCCGGAATCCATTCATGGATCTGGCCGACGTGGTCTTCCCGCTGACCGCCTACAACGAGTCCGACGGCACCTACACCTGTGCCGACCGCCGCGTGCAGCTGACCCGCAAGAACACCGACACCCCCGGCGCCGGCCTGCCGGGCTGGCGTCTCTATCAGGCCATCGCCGAACAGGCCGGGCACACCTGGGGCTGGCGCGACGCGGCCGAGGTCTTTCTGGCGATCGCCGACACCATCCCCTCTTACCACGACCTCACCCACCATCGACTGGCGAAGGGGTTCGGCATCCACTGGGACATCACCGCTTTCGCGGCGGCGGGCCAGATGAAGTTCCACGAGGTCCAGATCGACTACCCGAAGTCGCCGACCTGCGAGGAGTTCCCCTTCGCGCTCATGGTCGGCAAGGGCCGGCACTTCTGGCACCAGAACAACCTGATGCGTAAAACCCTGATTCCACGCCGTGAGTACGACCAGACCCTGCTGCTCTATCCGCAGGGCTATGTGGAGATTTGCCCGGACGACGCGCAAAAGCTCAAGGTCAAGGACAAGTGGCTGGTGCATTTGACCTCGAGCACCGGAACCAGCATGAAGATCGCGGTCAAGGTCTCCCCGGATGTGCAGCCCGGGACGGCCTACATCCCCTATTTCATCAAGAACATGATCTCGGATTTCCTGATCCGGTACGACAACGCCTTTGCCGCGGGTGAGGAAAGCATCATCCCGGTGCGGATCGAAGAGAAGTAAGCGCAGAGGTCGAGGCCATTGCCATGTATTTCCTGACGACGCAAGACATCAACGACCTCGCGCGGGAATTGCAGAAAACGCACGCGGTCTATGGACCGCAAGTGAACGCCCAGACCGGACAGGTCTTTTTCGATCTGCTGGCGGAGTCCGACCTCCCCGATCTCGAGGCGGCGATTCCGTCCATGCCGGTCAAGGAGATTCTGTTTCCGCAGATGGAGCGCATCCTCAAGTACAGCTACGACACCCAGGCGCAAAGCGTCACCCTGGAAAAGCAGTATGGTGAAAAGCTCAAGGTGCTCTTTGGTCTGCGTCCGTGCGACCTCGCCGGCATCCAATGTCTCGACCGCTTTTTCCTTGGGCAGGAGTTCGTCGATGACGTCTATCTCGCGCATCGCCGCCAGAGCATCCTGATCACCAACACCTGTACGCGCCCCTGGGACCAATGTTTCTGCGTGTGCACCCACACGGGTCCGGCGGCCGACGAGGGTTTCGACCTCGATTTGACCCGGCTGGACGACGGTTATCTGGTGCAGGTAGGGAGCGAAAAGGGTCAGGCGTTGGCCGACACCCACGGCTGGGCGACGGCCGAGCGCCGGCGCCTGGCCGAGAAAGCGGCCGTGGTCGACCGCTGCGTCGAACGCTTCCCGGACCAGGCCAAGGACAACAAGGCCTGGATCTCGCGCGCCATGAACCGCATCACCACCGGCTTCGTGAAACACGAAATCTGGGAATACATCGGCCAGCAGTGCTTCGAATGCGGCGCCTGCTCCTTCGTCTGCCCCTCCTGCAGTTGCTTCAACATCGAGGACGTCACGCTCTGCGGCGACAGTTGCGAGCGTCTGCGCACCCGCGATTCCTGCTCCTTCTCAGGCTATACCCGCATGGCCGGCGACCACAATCCGCGCGCTCCGGTGGAAGATCGTCGCAATAAGCGCTTCTTCTGCAAGCTCTCCTACACCCAATCGAAGAAATACCTGCGCCCCGGCTGCGTCGGCTGCGGCCGTTGTCAGTTGGTCTGTCCAGGCGATATCGGCCTGCCCAATGTCGTCCAGTATATCCGTCGCGAAACCACTGAATAGGTTTCACCCATGACCCACTCACAGCATCATTCCGAGGCGTGCCGGGACACCGGCCGCTGCCCAATCGTCACTTTTCCTGAAGTCGTCAACATCGATGAGATCAAGGACGAGGCGCCGGAGGTCAAGACCTTCTATCTGTCCTTTCTCAACCCGGAGGTCGCGCCGTATTTCCGCATCAAGTCGGGCCAGTTCATCATGTGCACGGTCTTCGGCGCCGGGGAATTCGCCGTCTCGCTGCCGCCCAGCCCGGAGCACGACCGGCTCCACATCACCGTGCGCTCGGTCGGCAAGGTGACCGATGCCCTGCACGCGCTGCGCCCCGGCGATAAGCTTGGCGTGCGCGGCCCATTCGGCAACGGGTTTCCCTTCGCGACCATCAAGGGAAAGAATATCGTCTATGTGGCCGGCGGCATCGGCCTGATTCCGCTGCGCAGTTCCATCGTGCATGCCTTGCAGCATCGCCAGGACTTCGGGCGGATCATCCTGCTCTACGGCGCCCGCAGCGCGGGCGATCTGCTTTACCAGGCCGACATCGAGGAATGGAAGAAAATCGACGGTTTTGAATCATTCATCACCATCGACCGTCCCGAACCCGGCTGGCAAGGCCAGGTCGGCTATGTCCCCAATCTCATCGAAAAGGCCAAGGTGCCGGTCGAGGACACCGTCGCCTTCGTGTGCGGTCCGCCGGTCATGTTCAACGCCGTCATTGCCCAACTGCTCAAGCGCGGCATGAGCGAGGACGACATCATCTCCACCCTGGAGCGGCAGATGAAATGCGGTATCGGCAAATGCCAGCACTGCGCTATCGGCCGGACCCTGGTGTGCACCGACGGACCGGTCTACACCTATCACCAGATCAAGACCCTGGGCGAGGTCATATGACCCAATTCGCACAGGTATTGCGGCAAATCCTCGCGCAGCCGACGTGCATCGTCGGTGTCGGCAACCCGTTGCGCAATGACGACGCCGTCGGTGCCCTGATCGCCGAGCGTCTCGCGCCGGTGATGTCCGCCGCCGGACGCCACACGGTGATCAATGCCGAGGACGTCATCGAGAACTACTGCTTCAGCATCGCCGACAGCGCCGTGCGCAACGTCCTGGTCATCGACGCCATCGTGGGCGGCGGCGCCGAACCCGGCTCAGTGGTGTTGGGCCGGTTGGAGGACCTGGAAGCGGCCGACGGCGGCTATTCGACGCATAAACTTGCCTTAGCCGCCACCGGCGGCGTGCTCCGACACCACGGCAAGGACGTCTGGCTGCTCGGTATCGCCGCCGCTAATACGGATTACGGAACAGCCGTCAGCCAGGACGTTATGGCCGCCGCTGAAGCGGTCATCGACCTGATCCGGCGCACGTACCCTCGCGACACCGCTGGGTACCCTCGTGACACCGCTGGGTACCCTCGTGACACCGCTCCTGCGGTGTCACGCCAGTGTCTGGCGCTCCGCGCCCCGCGTTCCGCCGTGATCACGGCCGATCGGGTCGGCGCGCACAGCAAGGAGTTTTAAATAATGGCTTTGACAATCTACCAAGGTTTGTTTGCAGGACTCCTGCTGCTCCTGGCCGCGGCGGTCATCACCCCGCTGTTCGCCGGCCGGCGGAAGCTCGCCGGAGCGCTGAATTTCGCTTTCTGTCTGGCGGCCGGTGTTGTGTTCGCACTGGTCAGTGTCGAGGTATTGAGCGGCGGCGGGCCAAGCGACCCCTTTGTCCTGCAACTGGGGGGGCTCTCCATTCCCTTCCTGATCGACGGATTCTCGGCACTCTTTCTCGGGCTCATCGCCCTGATGTCGACCCTGACCGCCTTCTACTGCATCGGCTATATGGAGATGGAACACTACCGCCACTATGGCCTGCGCGGTTTTCTGTTCAATTACCAGATCTTCGTTGCCGGCATGGTCGGCATCGTCACGGTGGACGATCTGACCATCGGCTTCACCATCGCCTGGCAGATGATGACAGTGGCGTCGTATTTTCTGATCCGTTTCGATCATCAGGATCAGGCCATCACGCGCAGCGCCACCAAGTACCTGCTGCTGATGGAGCTGGCCTGGCTCGCCGTCATTGCCGCCGCGGTCCTGATCCCGCACGCCGGACTGGGCACGCCGCTGCACGCCCTCACCGAGGGTCTGGGCAGCGCCGAACCCGGCCTGCGCGCCCTGATCTACGGCCTGCTGCTGTTTGGTTTCGGCATGAAGGTCGGGATGTTTCCGCTTGGTCAGCTTTGGCTGCCGGACGCGCACTCTTCGGCGCCGTCGCCGATCAGCGCCATGCTGTCCGGGGTGATGATCAAGACCGGCGTTTACGGCATCGTCCGCACCCTGTTTTGGATGGTGCCGCCCGAGATGCCGGGCGCGCAGGCCCGCCAGCTCGGCTTGATCCTCGCCTGCTTCGGTGTGGTGACACTCTTCATCGGCACGGTGCAGGCGCTCAAGCAGAACGACGCCAAGCGCCTGCTCGCCTACTCGTCGATCGGCCAGATGGGCTATATCCTGCTGGGGATCGGCACCGCGCATTGGTTTATGCTGAGCGGCAATCCGCTGCTCCAGTCGCTGGCGGTGCTGGCGCTGATCGGTGTGCTGTACCACACGACCAACCATGCGCTGTTCAAAGGCCTGCTGTTCCTGAGCACCGGCAGTGTCCAGTACGCCACCGGCACCAAGGACCTCGACCAGTTGGGTGGTCTGCTCAAGCTGATGCCGATCACCGCCCTGGTCGCCGCGATTGCCTGCGTCTCCATTGCCGGCATTCCCGCTTTCAGCGGCTTCGCGAGCAAGTGGGCCATCATCGCCAGTGGGTTGCTCGGCGGTAAGACCGCCGGCATCATCGTGCTGTTCGGCGTCATCGCCTTGATGACCAGCACCATCACGCTGGCGCTGACCGTGAAGTTTTACGGCATGATCTTCACCGCCTCCGGTATTGAATGGAGCCGCAAGGGCGGGGTGCGCGAGGTCGGTGTGCTCATGCTGTTGCCCATGTCCCTGATCGGGGCGCTCTGTCTGGTCCAGGGCTTCTTCCCCGGCTTTTTCATTGAACTCTTCATTCGGATCTTCGCGATGTCCGAGGGTTCCCTGGTTCAGGCGCTCTTTGCCGATCCGGCGACGGCGGTGTCGCTCACGCAGTCCTGGGCCGGTGTCGGCTTCAGGCTCGCCCCGGATGGCCTCCCCGTCGCCGTCGTCATGCCGCTGGCGCTGCTCGCCATGCTTGGTGTCGCCGGCCTGTTCGCCGCCTGGCTGAGGCGGGCCGGTGGTGCCGAACAGCGGCAGGCGCCGGTCTGGCTCTGCGGTTACCAGACCAGCAACAGCGCTAACAGCTACACCAGCAGTCACATCTTCGCCGCCTTCAAGAAATTCATGTGGTGGACCGGCGGCAATGTGCCACGCGCCACCAAGGTTTAATTTAAGATGAGAAAAGAGCTTGAAGCGCAATTTGCCGTGCAACTGCACGACGCGGTGGTCTGCGTCGAAAAGACCGACCAGCGCACCATCTTCATCGATGTGAAGCGCGAGGCGATCCGCCGGGCGGCGCGCATCGTCACCGACGCCGGCGGCCGTTACATGTGCGGCGTCGGCTACGACAACATCGCGCGGGATGGCACGCTCGGCATGGTCCATACGTTCTCGATGGACCAGAATGACTATTTCATCTGTATCCGCACCAAGGTGTCTGCCATCGACCCGGTGATGGAGTCGATCACGCCCGACCTGCCGTCTGCCGGCTGGTCCGAGCGCGAATTCATGGACATGCTGGGCATGCAGTTCACCAATCACCCCAAGCCCAAGCGGCTGGTGCTGGCCGACGACTGGCCCGCGGGCATCTACCCGCTGCGCAAGGAGGTTCCTTACGATCTGGTGCCGCCCGGTGCCGAGGACGTCGCCTATCAGCTCGACGAGGCGCCGCCCGGCACCCGGGTCGTCCCCATCGGCCCTTTCCATCCCAGCCTGCACGAGCCCGAGCACTTCGCTGTCTATGTCGATGGCGAGACCATCAAGGGCTGCGACTATCGCGGCTTCATGACCCATCGCGGCATCGAAAAGCTTTGCCAGACCCAGGTCAGTTACAACGAGGTGCCCTTCATCGCCGAGCGCATCTGCGGCATCTGCGGTTCGGTGCATGCCACGGCCTTCTCGCAGGCGGTCGAATCGGCCGGCGGCATCAAGATCCCCCGGCGCGCCGAATACATCCGCACCCTGATGCTGGAGATCGAGCGGATTCACTCGCACCTGCTGTGGCTGGGAGTCGCCGGCCACCTGATCGGCTTCGATACGGTCTTCATGCAGGCCTGGCGGGTGCGTGAACAACTGATGTGGCTGTGCGAGCGCCTCACCGGCAACCGCAAGACCTACGGCATGGTGCTGATCGGCGGCGTGCGCCGTGACATCACCTCGGCGATCGCCGACGACATCCGCGCGGTGGTCAAGAAGATCGAGGAGGAGTTACGGGTGATTCACCGGGCGATCGAAAAGGACAGCTCGATCCACAAGCGCACCAAGGGCGTGGGCACCATTACCAAGGAAGAGGCCATCGCCTGGGGGCTGATCGGACCGGTTGCGCGCGCGCGCGGGGTCGATGTGGATGCCCGTCGCGACCATCCCTACGCCGCCTATAACGACATGAAGTTCGACGTTCCGGTGCTCACCGACTGCGACGTCTGGTCGACCCTGGTTGTACGGGTACTGGAGACTTATGAGGCGATCCGCATCATCCACCAGGTGCTGGATAAGATGCCGTCCGGGGAGATTTTTGTCGAACTGAAGGACAAGATCCCGGCGCTGCGGCACGCCATTACCACGGTGGAGGCGCCGCGCGGCGAATCGACGCACTATGTCATCACCGGCGAGGACAACCGTCCGGACCGCTGGCGCGTGCGGGCGCCGACCTATACGAACCTACAGGCCGTACCGCTGATGCTGCTCAATGAGCAGTTCGGTGACTTCCCCATCATCATGGGCAGTATCGACCCCTGTTTCTCCTGCACCGACCGGGTGGCCGTGATCGATCTACAATCAGGCAAGGCCCGTTCCATGACCCGGCGCGAACTCGAATTTCTGTCGCGCGAACAACTGCACAGGCCCTGACCATGAATCCGACGACCCAAACCGCCTGGCTGCTGGTCGGGACCAACCTGCTGCTGTTCCTGGCGCTGGCGCCGCTCTTCGACGGGATCGTCCGGCGCGTCGCGGCAAGGGTGCAGAACCGTCAGGGGCCGCCCCTGTGGCAACCCCTCTATGATCTCCTGAAACTGCTCGGCAAGGAGAATATTGATGCGGTCGGCATCCTGCCGTTCCGTCTGGCGCCGCTGGTCGCGTTTGCCTCCATCCTGTGCGTGGTGATGATTCTGCCGGTTGCCGGGCGCGCGACCGCGCTGACGCCCTACGCCGATACCCTGTCACTGATCTACCTGCTCACCCTGGGCGGCGTCGCCGTGCTGGTCGGCGCCTTTGCGGGCAAGAACATCTTTGCGCTGATCGGCGCGAGCCGGGAAATGACGACCATGATCATGGTCGAGCCCATCCTCTTCATGATCCTGCTGCTGGGCGTCATCAAGACCGGCAGCCTGGAGCTGACGACAGTGCTCTACGGCACTCCGGCGGGCGATTACGGGTGGTCCGGCCTGATCATGATCGTCATTGCGCTCTTCGCCCTGCAGGCCTTCGTCGGGCGGCAACCGTTCGATATCGCCGAGGCCGAGCAGGAGTTGCTCGGCGGTCCTTTCATTGAATACAGCGGCCCCAATTACGCCCTGTTCAAGTACTACATGATGATCAAGCAGATGTTCTATGCCTATCTGCCGATCGCCGTGTTCGTGCCGCTCCTGCATTCGGGGCTGTTGGTGGTCGACCTGATCGCGCAGATGCTCCTGACCGCGTTGGTATTCCTGCTCATCGGACTGCTCGCCGCCACCCATCCGCGCTATCGGATCGATCAGGCGCTCAACTATTTTGCCGGGCTCTTCGTGCTCGCGCTGGGCGCGGTCGCCGGCGCCCTCTTTGGCTGATGCTCCGGTAAATCACGAGTCAAGAACAGGTTAAACACAAACACAGTCGTTGTCGTTGTCGTAATCGTAATCGTAATCGGAGAGGCGATGCAATTTGGGGTGCGAGAGAATCCGGATAACCTCGATTACGACAACGACAACGGTGCGAAAAATATTCCCTAATGGACTTGTTTAACTTATTAAAGAACCGTGCCTGACGAGACCAAACCTATGTGGATTACCAGTAAAATCAAACAAATCCTGATGGTCATGAAGCCCGGGATCGTCACCCTGGATTACCCGCGGCAGCCGGCCCCGGCGCCCACGACTTTCCGTGGTCAGCCCGTCTGGGACCATCACAAATGTCTCGGCTGCGGCGGCTGCGCCAATCACTGTCCGGCCCGTTGCATCCTGACCCGCGACGTCTGCCAGGAGTTGCGTGTCATGCTCTATGACGGGTCGCGCTGCACCTACTGCGGCCGCTGCGCGGACGTCTGTCCGGAAGACGCGATCACGATGAGCAACAACTTCCAGACCGCGTGCGATGACAAGAACGACATCACCACCCGGCTGGAGTTATTTATGCTGACCTGTCAGCGCTGCGGCCGCTGCTACGAGATGGAAAAGACCAATGTGATCGATCGAATGGAGTTGCGAGGTTTCCGTTATGACAATCTGGAGCGCCGCGCCCTGATCCGCCGGACGACGGACACCTTCTCGCCGGAGACGCTGGCCGCCACCGAGCAGTATCAAAGGCCCAGCCGCTAAACCGCGCCCAGCGCGGTATGCGATGTTCTCGGATTGGCTCGGCCCCGGCAGACTCGACAATTGATGGAGTTGGCGCGGTTTATCGTTTTGAAGAGCATCAATTTTAAACCGCGTCTCCACCGAGGTTGGTTAAATCCCCAAGGCTGAACACACAATGAAAATTACGCATTTCGCACCGGACGCGGTTTAGGAGCCAACCATGCTAAGAAACCTGTGCAAACGGATGTTCAAGCGGTCGGTCTGGGTTTATCACTGCAACACCGGCGCCTGCAACGGCTGTGATATCGAGATCCTCAACATCCTGACGCCCTATTACGATGTCGAACGGTTCGGGATCAAGCTGGTCGCCTCCCCGCGTCATGCCGACGCCATGCTGATCTCAGGCGCCGTCACCCGGCCGACGCTGCCGCTCGTGAAGCGCGCCTACGAGGCCATTCCGTCGCCTAAGCTGGTCTTTGCCATCGGCTCCTGCGCCAGCGGCGGCGGTGCCTGGTTCGACAGCTACAACGTCACCGGCGGCGTGGACAAGGTACTGCCGGTCAATTACTACATCCCCGGCTGTCCCTCGCGCCCCGAGGCGATCCTGTTCGGGGTCGCACTCGCGCTGGGCCTGGTCGAGAAGGAGGCCGCCCCGATCGAGCTCAAGCAGGTGGAGTTTCCGATCGACATGTATGAGCGCAACGAGGCCTGGAAAAAGCGCAATGACATTTACGAACTGCTGAAGTAGCGGCCAAGCGTGACCCGGAGTCCCCATCCAATGGAAAAAAAGATACTGCTGGTTGACGATGACAAAGACCTCCTGCGCGATCTGGAGGTAGTCCTCACCGCACATGGTTATCAGGTGCAGCAGGCCCATTCCGCGACCGCGGGCCTGCGGGCCGCGCTCGCTTACCGCCCGGACGTCATCATTCTCGATGTGATGATGGAAAAAGACACCGCCGGATTCGAATTCGTGTACCAGTTGCGCAGCGAGCGCGAAGCCTCACGCTATAAAGAGATCCGGGATACGCCGGTCATCTTCCTGACCGCGATCCATCAGGTCACCAACTTTCGCTTCTCGCTCAACGAGCAGGCGAGCTTCCTGCCGCCGACGCATGCGATGCTGACCAAGCCGGTACAGATCGAGGTGCTGCTGGCCAAATTGAATGAATTGTACTGATGCATGGCCGACCCGATTCACCTCCTGCTGCTCGATCACGATCTCAGCATCCGCCGGCGTTACGCGTCGATCCTGGAGGAGGAGGGCTGCGTGTGCGAGTTCGCGCTTAGCGGTCAGGAGGCGCTGTGGCGTCTGGGCCAGCCGGGCATCGATGGTGTCATCGCCGATTCCACGGCCCCCGGAATGGCGGCCCTGGACCTGGCCGGCGCGCCCGGCCAGTCCCCCTGCCTGCTGCTCTTCTCCCTGACGCCGGAAAACGAGAGGCACCGGGAGCCGTGTCGCCCCGCCAGTTGTCTGTGGCTGCGTCAGCCGGTCATCGACAAGCAATTGCGCATCGCCTTGGGCATGATCTTCGACACCGCGGATAAGATCACGGATCGGCCGCATCTCGACGAGGCGGCGATTCTGGCGCATGAGTTCAGAAGCCCGCTGGCCAGCCTGCGGACGACGGCGGAAACGCTGCGCAAGGGCTATTACGGCGAACTGTCGGCGTCCCAGCAAACCGCGGTGGAAAGCATCGAACGTAACAGCGGCTATCTGCAGGACACCATCAACTGCGTCGGCCACATGTACCAGCTTGAAAACAAGCCCATCACCGGTGTGAAAGAGGTCGTCGACCTGCTGTCCGAGGTGGTCGAGCCGATCATCGCCCGGCCCGAATATCGCGACAACCGCAAAGGCATGCGCCTGACCCTGCACGCCCCCGAACCCTTGCGGGTCGTCGGGAATTGGGGGCTCTTGCGCATCGTGCTCAAGAACCTGATCAACAATGCCATCAAGTACGGCCACCGGGACACGGACATTCAGATCAGGGTCGAGCAGTCCGGCCGCCAGGCCATGATGTGTGTCCGCAACGAGGGCATCGGCATTCCCGCCGCCGACCTGGGACGGCTGTTCCAGCGCTTCGGCCGGCTGCGGCTGCCGGGCAGCGAGGGCATCAAGGGCTCCGGTCTCGGCCTCTATCTGTGCCGCCGGATCGTCGAATTGTTTGGCGGATCGATCGTCGTGCAGTCGGAGCCAGGGCAGTACGCCGAGTTTAGGGTGTTCCTGGATCGGGCGCGATAAGAGGGCGCTTCCGTTAACCCAAGTTTAACTCCTCGGATTTTCGGAAATCGCCCGAGCCGGTCGACCTCGCGTCTGCGCGGCCCTGGTCCGGTTAAAGCCTCGACCTCCAGTGTGGGAATGCCGTCCGGTCGCGCTCAGAGGACGGCTTACGTGCGGTTCGCCCCGTCCTTCCACAGGCGAACGATGAAGCGTTCGCCGTCTTCGATCAGGTCGGCTTCGGTGCCGTTGTGCTCGCGCATGCCGCGGATGATTTTGCGTGGGACGCCGAGTCCGGTAGCCTCGATCAGACGATAGTCGCGCAGGATTTCTTTGATGAGTTCATTGCGCGAGGCACGGTACCCGGCGCGCATCTTGTCGATGGTCACGGTGTTCGGCAACCGGCCGGGGGAGATGACTTCCAGGCGGTCGGCATAGAGCGCCAGTTCGATGTCGATGACGGTGATGCTGTAGTCGCGGTGGGCGACGGCATTGACCAGCGCCTCGCGGACGGCGTCCAGCGGATAGTCCCAGCGTTCGCGGCGGGTGCCGCCCGGGTCGATCCAGGCACAGACGTCGGTGTTGCGGCGGACGAAATCGAGCGCTTCGGCGATGAGGCCGGTCTCGACCGCGCCGTCGGCCGCGGAGAAATCGCGCGGCATCCGCAGATGACCAGCGCCGGCCGCGTCCGTGGTCGCGGGGAACAGGGAGACGATGGGTCCGCGCAGGGTGCGTGGTCCGGCTTTGGTGTCGTAGTCCCGGTCGGTGCTGTTGTAGGCGACGGCGGTGATGCCGGATTGCGGCAGGTAGCGCTTGGGCTGGGCGCCGAACAACAGCAGTCCGCCCACGCTCGGTATCACCCGGCCGCGGTCTTCGACCATCAATTCGGTATTGATCAGCAAGCGCAGCCAACCGTCGCGATCCTTCGGCTCGGGGTAGTCCTGTTGCCGTACGTCACGGAAATAGTTGATCAGGCGCCGCTGGTCCAGGGCCTCGAAGTCGGCGCCGGGGATCGGTTTGCGATCGTATTGCAGGCGCCCCGACTGCATGTACAGCCTGGCTTCTTCGTCGTCAGAGTTCTCGCCGTTGCGGATGAGTTCGGTCAGTTCGCTGCGGTTCATGCTGTCGTTCAACGCTGCGTTGGGGGACGCGTCGCGGCACCTAACGGGTTTTTTAGCGGCGGTGTCCCATGAGTGTCCCGCGGGGTGCGTCAGCAACAAAAAAGGGGTTAGGCATCTGCGCCTAACCCCTTGTCTTTTCTTGGTACCGAGGGCCGGAATCGAACCGGCATGGGGTCACCCCCGTCAGATTTTGAGTCTGATGCGTCTACCAGTTTCGCCACCCCGGCAGAACCGCGAATTATACGCGCCGACCGGCGGGTCTGCCAGCGGCTTTTCAAACGACGTCTCGGCGCCGGATGGTTTCTCGGCCTAGGGCTCCAGGTCGGCTTGCCGCGCCTGCTGTTGCTCTTGCTCCGGGGGCCAATCGGCGAGCACGAATCCGGCATAGACCGGGTCGTCGTGCAGCGCCTCGGGGGCGGGCCGGGCGATCAGGTCGCGCAGCCGAAATTGCAGCCCCGGCAGCACGCGCGAGCGGATTACCCCGTCTTGCGGTGCGATCGGGACATAGACCCCGGCAGTCGTGCGGGTGAAAAAGGCCTGGCGCTCGGGTTCGCGGTGCAGGATGTAATACTCGGACACGCCCGCGGCGGCGTATTCGGCCTGCTTGGTCACCGTTTCGTGCGTAATCCCGCTGCGCTCTTGGTCGGACAGGGCCTCGACGCAGAGGTCGTAGACGCCATGATAGGAGGTATCCAGTGGCAACAAGGGTTGGGGGTTGTCGTTGCGCACCACCCCGATCTGCGGTCTGCGGATGACGGTGCCGTCCGGTAGCGGCAGGCGGAAGCCCATCCCCGGGGCGGCCATCCAGCCGATCGGCTGCGTCCGCAGGAAGAGCCGCAGCAGATCCCTGAGCCAGTTGCAGACCAGAAAGGTCTTGTCGTCGGACGCCGGTTCTTCTTCCAGTCGGCCGTTATGCCACTCGTAACGGAGGTCCGGCTTTCGGTAATACTGGATCCAATAGGTGTGTTCCGAGACCATCAGGGCGTCGGCGGATCGCGGTTCGCCCCACAATTCAGGCCGGTCGGCGAGCGACTGCGCGGTTGGCGGGCAGGGCGAGGCCTCGAGGGGCGTGGTGATTGGGCTCATGGCGATGGGGTCCCCCAAGGTGTGGTGGCTTGCTGGAAGATGAGGCGATTTCGGTCAGGTCCGGTACCACTTGTTTCGTCTTTTCGCCCGCCTTCCTCGTCGCGTCGACAGTCACATTGGTCGGGTGCAGTTCATCGTGCCGGCGGCCGGCGACCACCCCGCGGCAATCGACATCGGTAAGGACCGTTCCGTCCACCCGGCCTTGTAGGGTAAACTAGAGACTGATGAGGAGCTAAGTCTACATGGTGGAGCGGGTAAGAATCATGACGAAGAAAATCCGAAAAATCTATCAACTAAAGATCACCCTCAACGGTGCAAAGCCGCCGATTTGGCGACGAATACTGATCGCTGATTCGGTGTCGCTGCCGCGCTGTCATGACGTAATACAAATCGTCATGGGATGGTCGGACTGTCACTTGCATCAGTTTGTATCCGATGGGAAATGCTACGGAGCGCCCCTCCCTGATTTGGATTTGGATTCTATGGAGATGCTGAACGAGCAACGCTATCAGCTCAATCAACTCCTGAAGAGCGAGAAGGAATCGATTCTCTATGAATATGATTTCGGAGATTCCTGGGAGCATAAAATCACCCTTGAGAAAATTCTGCCTTTTGACCCCGAGATATTCTTGCCAACATGCATCAAAGGGAAGGGGGCCTGTCCGCCGGAAGATGTTGGGGGGATTTGGGGTTACTACAATTTTCTCGAAGCCATCGCCGATCCAGCGCATGAGGAACATGAAGAATACAACGAATGGATCGGTGGCGAATTCGATCCTGTCGCTTTTGACATTGATGAAATCAACGCCATGCTGGCTGAGCATTTTCGATAAGACAGATTAAACCGAGTGCCAAGATAGCCCGGTACGCTGGAGCCGGTCTTCCCGCTCGGCGGGTTCGGCGGCCCGGCCCGAACCCATCGGCCAATGCGGGCGGCCGGCGCCGCCCGCAGGGGATCAGTTGTTTTGAATGACGATCCGCGGGAACTTGGCCGCATAGTCCTTGGCCTGGAGCGACAGTTTGGCTGCGGTCTTGCGGGCGATCTCGCGGTAGATCTGGGTGGCGCGGCACTCGGGCTGGGCGACGACGGTCGGCTTGCCGCTGTCGGTTTCCACGCGGATGTGGATGTCGAGTGGCAGGGAGCCCAGCAAGTCGATGCCGTATTGCTCGGACATGTTCTGACCGCCGCCGGAGCCGAAGATATGCTCCTCGTGGCCGCACTTGGAGCAGATGTGGATGCTCATGTTCTCGACGATGCCCAGCACCGGCACCTCGACTTTCTGGAACATCTTGAGCCCCTTGCGGGCGTCCAGCAGGGCGATGTCCTGGGGCGTGGTGACGATGATCGCGCCCGAGACCGGTACTTTTTGCGCCAGGGTCAACTGAGTGTCGCCGGTGCCCGGCGGCAGGTCGATGACGAGATAATCCAGATCGGACCAGTTGGTGTCGTTCAGGAGTTGCTCCAGGGCCTGGGTGACCATGGGGCCGCGCCAGATCATCGGTGTTTCCTCGTCGATCAGGAAGCCGATGGACATGGCCTGGAGGTGGTAGCTGTTCATCGGCTCCAGGCTCTTGCCGTCCTTGGACTCGGGCTTGCCGGTGATGCCGAGCATGCGCGGCTGGGACGGGCCGTAGATGTCGGCATCGAGGATGCCGACTTTGGCGCCCTCGGCGGAGAGGGCGAGCGCCAGGTTGACCGCGGTGGTGGACTTGCCCACACCGCCCTTGCCGGAGGCGACGGCGATGATGTTCTTGACGTTGTCGATCGGCTTGAGCGATTTCTGGACCGAGTGGGCCTTGATCTCCCAACTGACATCCACCGTGGCCGCGGTGACGCCGGGGACGGCCATGATCCGTTCCTCGATCCCGTCGGCCAAAGACCGCTGGATGCCCTTGGCGGGGAAGCCCAGAACGACCTTGACCTTGACCTGACCACCCTCGATCTCGATCGCCTTGACCGTGCCGGCCGCGATCAGATCGCGCTTCAGGTGGGGCTCGACATAGCCCTTGATTGCCGTCTCGATCAGTTCTTTCGTGACTTCAGCCATTGATTCTGCTCCGCTGTACTGCTTCGTGTCGGCGCGGGCCGACACCTTAGGTATTCGTTTGGGGATGGTTCGGGGTGTGGGCGGGTGGGGCACCGGAACGCCGGTCGCCGCTCAGACTTGTTGGCGGAAGTCTGTCCACCGCCGGTGGTTATCAAGGGTAGCACGGTTGGTCGCCCGGCCCCGGCTCGTGAGATACTTGCCGGCAGTTGCAAATTTGGGTGGCCGCGAGGCTGATGGTGGATGCGCTACGCTTATCCACCCTACGAAACCGGCCCTGCCGTAGGGTGGATAAGGCGCGCTGCTCGGTGTCCGGGACCCGGCACGGCGGTCGCGCGCGCCGCATCCACCTGATGTCGGCGCAGGCGGCTACTACTGGTTTCCCCGTGCGTTTATTTGCGACTCAATTTCCTATCTTGATTGATGCATGTCGCTTGCGACTTACCCCTGGACTCCCATGACTGATCCCCGTCACATCCTGATCACCAGCGCGCTGCCCTACGCCAACGGCCCGATCCATATCGGCCACCTGGTGGAGTACATCCAGACCGACATTTGGGCGCGCTTCCAGCGGATGCGCGGTCACCAGTGCTGGTACTGCTGCGCCGACGATGCCCACGGCACCCCCATCATGCTCAAGGCGCGGGAGGAGGGGATCACCCCCGAGGCGCTGATCGAGCGGGTGGCGCGGGAGCATCAGGCGGACTTCGCCGCCTTCCGCATCGCCTTCGACAACTACCACTCCACCCATTCCGACGAGAACCGGCACTACGCCACGCTGATCTACGAGCGCAATCGCGATGCCGGCCATATCGCGCGGCGCACCATCACCCAGGCCTTCGACCCGGTGGAGCAGATGTTCCTGCCCGACCGCTTCATCAAAGGCGAGTGTCCCAAGTGCGGTGCCCCCGATCAGTACGGCGACAACTGCGAGGCCTGTGGGGCCAGCTATTCGCCCAACGAGCTGAAGAACCCGCGCTCGGCCGTCTCAGGCGCGGTGCCGGAGCAGCGCGAGTCCGAGCATTTCTTCTTCAAGCTCGGCGATTTCGAGGCGATGCTCAAGGCCTGGACCAGCAGCGGCAGCGTCCAGAAGGAGGTGGCCAACAAGCTCGGCGAGTGGTTCGAGGCCGGCCTGCAGGAGTGGGACATCTCGCGTGATGCGCCTTATTTCGGCTTCGCCATCCCCGACCATCCGGACAAATTCTTCTATGTCTGGCTGGATGCGCCCATCGGCTACATGGCGAGTTTCCGCAACCTCTGCGACCGCACGCCGGGACTGGAATTCGACGATTACTGGGCCAAGGATTCGACCGCCGAGCTCTATCACTTCATCGGCAAGGACATCATTTATTTCCATGCCCTGTTCTGGCCGGCGATGCTCCATGGGGCCGGGTTCCGCACGCCGAGTGCCGTCTTCGCCCACGGATTCCTCACCGTCGACGGCGCCAAGATGTCCAAATCGCGCGGCACCTTCATCAAGGCGCGCACCTATCTGGACCATCTCAATCCGGAGTATCTGCGCTATTACTTCGCCGCCAAACTGGGCCCCGGAGTCGACGACATCGATCTCAACCTGGAGGACTTCCAGTTCCGGGTGAACGCCGACCTGGTGGGCAAGGTGGTCAACATCGCCAGCCGCTCGGCCGGGTTCATCGCCAAGGGATTCGGCGGACGCCTGTCCGCGGCGCTGCCGGACCCGGCGCTGTTCGCCGCCTTCACCGCCGCCGGGGAGTCGATCGCGAGCGCCTACGAGGCCCGCGAATACAGCCGCGCGGTGCGTGAGATTATGGCCCTGGCCGACCGCGCCAACCAGTACATCGACGAACAGGCGCCCTGGGTGGTGGCCAAGCAGCCCGGTCGGGAGGCCGAGCTGCAGGGCATCTGTACCATGGGGCTCAACCTGTTCCGCCTGCTGATCGGCTGGCTCAAGCCCATCCTGCCCGGCACCGCCGCGGATTCAGAGGCCTTCCTGCAGGTGGCGCCCCTCACCTGGGCGGACCTGCAGGCGCCCCTGCTCGACCATGAGATCGCCCAGTTCAAGCCATTGATGACACGGGTCGATCCGGTGCAGATCGCGGCCCTGCTGGCAGCCTCCAAGGAAGACCTGACACACAAGGCGGTGGCCGCCGCCGACCAGGGCGAGATCCTGGTGCGCACCGATACCAGTCCGCACCTGCTCCGCGACCCCATCGCCGCGACAATCGACTTCGACACCTTTGCCAAGGTGGACCTGCGCGTGGCCCGCATCGTCGCCGCCGACTTGGTGGAGGGCGCGGACAAGCTGCTGGCGCTCACGCTCGATCTGGACGGCGAGACCCGACAGGTCTTCGCCGGCATCCGCGCCGCCTATGACCCGGCCGATCTGGTCGGTCGGCTGACCGTCATGGTCGCCAACCTGGCCCCGCGCAAGATGCGCTTCGGCGTCTCGGAGGGCATGGTGCTGGCGGCCGGCTCCGGCGGGGCGGACATTTTCATTCTGAGTCCGGATGAGGGTGCCGCGCCGGGGATGAAGGTCAAGTAGGGACTGATCTGTGGGTGTGATCAGAACTGATGCGGCCGGGCTTCTCGGTAGGATGGGCAGAGCGAGAGCGATGCCCATCCTCAAGCGTTGCGGTGGCCGGATGGGCATCGCTCTCGCTTTGCCCATCCTACGCGCTAAAAGTCGCGCAGCGACCCTGTGGGAGCGGCGTCCCGCCGCGATTGGGCCGGGCGCGTTGCCGTGGCCTCAGCATTCACCGCGGTGCCGCATCGCGGCTGGCCGGAGACGCGCCATCCCCAGGCCCAGAGGCGGCAGTCGGTCTGGCGGCCGACGGTGCGTACCGCCAACTGTCGGTGCGACTGAAGTCGCACCGACATTTCAGGTTGCCCGAGTTGGTCTCATCGGGTTCCGTGGTCCGACACTGGCTGTCGATGAAGGTCCGCAGGGTCTTGTACCCGGCGATGCCGGCCGGCAGGCGGATCGACACCGTCTGTTTGGCGCTGGCCGCCAGGTTCGCCAGGTTGATCTCAGCGTCCCCTGGGGCATCGCAGCTTTGGGTCTGGGGCTGGTTGGTCCAGACGCGCAGCAGCCCAGGGTTGCCGGCCTGGGTGCCCCGATTCTTGACGGTGATCGCGGCATTGAAGGTTCCGCCGGTGAGCGGGGCGCTCGGGTTCAGGGTGACGTTGGTAACGGTGAAGTCGGCGTCGGAGGGCAGACCTCCGAACCCGATAACCGGCACTGGACTCAGGTGATGCGTGGTGGTGCCGTCGCCGAGCTGGCCGTGGCCGTTGGATCCCCAGGCCCAGAGGCTGCCGTCGGTCTTGATAGCCAGGCTATGCCAGAAGCCAGCAGCCAGCCGCCAGCCGCCAGCCGCTGCATCTCCGGAGTGTCGGCCGCGGCAAGGCTCACCGTCCAGGGCGAGCCGAGCAGGGCATCCAACCCGGCGGCATCGACCCGCAGCGTCAGGCTGTCTGAACCGGCGGCTCGCTCGACCGTGTCATAGGAACCGGCGGGCAGCGCGAACAGCAGGTCCTGCGCCGTCTGCTCCAGGTCATCCTCCACGACGGGCGCCGCCGCTGTCTGCTCCGATGCGTGCAGGTCGACCCGCACGGTCACCCAGCCCGCGGCGGCCACCTGCGCGCGCAGGGCAGCGGCATGGGTCGCCGCCGCGTCGCCGGCCGCCGTCAGCCCGGCCGCGGCCTGGCCCAGGGCCAGGCTCAGGGTCAGTAGCAAACACGATAGAACCAGCACCGCGCGTTGGCCGCGCGGCCCCGGATGGCGTTGAAGTAATTCGAAAATCATGTGGATTTCTTTTTCGTGAGAATGGTTTAACCGGTGCAGGCGGACGGTAGCATGGACCCGCATTCGTGTTCAATCGCCACTGGACAGAAAGGGCCGGACCAACGAACGGGGTGCCGTCGGTCATGCGGCCGTGCCGTCGGGTGCGGTAGATACGAACCGCACCAATCCGATGGTGGGTGGGAACAGGTTTCCGGACCTCACCGAAAACCCGACAACGTCTCGACCTCGAACCCGACCACCCCGCGCTCTTCGCGGCTGAATTCGATGCCGATCAGATGGATCGGTTGGCCAAGCGCGCGGTATTGCGCTGCATAGTCCCGGTCCTTGAGCTGTTGCAGCGCCCGCCCCGCGGGTTCGAGTTCGACCACCTTGAACTCGAACAGCCAAATCCGGTCATTGAACTTCAGCGTCAGATCGACCCGCCCCTGGCGGCTGGCGTCCTCCGCCGTCAAGTCCAGGCCCAGCGCGGCCAGATGGCTGTAGAACACGCTGGCGTAATAGCCCTCGTAACGCGCGATGGGATTGCCGGTATGCCAGTGATAGGGGATCGCGGCGAACAGGCTGTCGAGGTGGGTGTGCAAGCCGGGGAAATCCGCCGCCGCCAGCAGATCGTAGAGCCGACTCGTCAGCTCGCTGGCGCGTCCCGGCTGGCCGATCAGTGCTTTGATCAGGCTATCGTTCAGCGCGCTCTCGACTTCCAGATTGGGATAACCCAGGGTGTATTCGAGTCGGGCACCGATCCGCCGCGCGCCGGTGAAGGTGAGATAACCGGTCTGCCACAGCAGCGCCTCGGTGGCCAGATGATCCACGTCGAAGGCCGACAGCAGCGCTTCGTCCGCGCGCAGGCGCGCGAGGCCTGGGGTAAAAAATCCGCGCTGCAGAAGGAGATCCACCAGAAAAGTCGGCGTGCCGGTCTCGAACCACCAGGTGCGAAACGCGCGCTTCTGGAACAGCAGCAAGAGATCGAAGGGGTTGTAGACCGCCTCCCCGGTCCAGTTGTAGCCGTTGTACCAGCGTCGGATGTCATCCCGGTCCAGGCCCTCCAGTTCAGGCGCGAAGACGGTGTCGACATCCTGCTCGGTATAGCCGCAGAGTGCCGAATAGGCGGCGTCCACGGTGAGATCGTTCAGGTTATTCAGCCCCGAGAAGATGCTCACCTTGCTGAACTTGCTCACCCCGGTGATGAACACAAAGCGGACATGCGCGTCGTTATCCTTGATGACGGAATACAGATCGCGCAGCCCGTCGCGCGCGGCGCGCGCGGTGGCGGGATCGGTGAGATTGTCGAGGATCGGCTTGTCGTATTCGTCGACCAGCACCACCGCCCGCCGGCCGGTCGCGGCATGGGCCAGCCGCAGCAGCTCCGCGAAGCAGGCGCCGCTCCCGGTTTCGGTGCAGCGCACCCCCAGCGCCTCCTGATTGATGCGCAGTTGTTCCCCGATCTTATGGTCCAGCTCCGCGCGGCTGCGCACGAGACCGCCGCCGAAGCTGATCCGGATGACCGGATAGCGGGTGGCCCAGTCCCAGTGCGGATGGATCAGCAGTCCCCGGAACAGCGCTTCGTTACCGGCGAAGAGTTCCCCCAGGGTATCGAGCAGCAGCGACTTGCCGAAGCGGCGTGGGCGTGACAGGAAGTAGTGCGTGCCCTCGTTGGTCAACTGCCGGATGAAGCCGGTCTTATCGACATAGTAATGATCATCCGCGCGGATCTTGGCGAACGTCTGGATGCCGATCGGCAGTCTGCGGCGGTGCATGGCGGGCCTCGGAAGCGGGGACGCGAGTCGTCGGGATTCAGGGTAATGGGTTTGCGGCAGCCTGTCATGACCGCACTGGAGGTCGAGGCTTTAGCCGGACGAGGGCTGCCGAGACGCGAGGTCGACCGGCTAAAGCCTCGACCTCCGGTCTTGTTGTGGTCGGAACGATGATCAAGGGCTTCGTGGGGATCATCAACCGAACTCGATTACGACAACGACAACGATCGAGACACGAAAAGCGTTCAATGATAGGCTTGTTTAACTTATTAGTGCGCTATTCCTAAGCCGACCTACAGGGCGGGTGTCGGTGCGACTTAAGTCGCACCGACATCCAAGGTTGCCCGAGCGACCGTCGGATGGCGATTCAGGGCACAACGGTATAGGGCTTCACCCGTTGGTTGTTGGCGTCGTAAGCCTCTGTGCTGACGCAGGTGTGATCGATGAAGGCGCGCAGTGACTTGGCGGCGGCGGTCCCGGCGGGGAGGCCGTCCAGCGTCAGGGTGCGGGTGGCCCCGGCGGCGAGGGGGCCGACGGCGACCGCGGCGTCGCCCACGGCGCCGCAGGCGGGGACGTCCGGCTGATCGACCCAGAGGGCGAGCGTGCCGGCGTCGCCGGGCGCGGTGCCGCGGTTCTTCACCGTCACGGCCGCGCTGAAGGTCCTGCCGGCGGCGGGGCGGTTGGGCGTCAGGTCGATGGCGGTGACCGCGAAGTCGGCGATCGGCTGGTCGAAGACCCGGTAGCCCTTGCCGGACTGGTTGTTGGCCTCATCGGGTTCTGCGGTCAGGCACTCGCTGTCGATGAAGGTCCGCAGGGTCTTGTACCCGGCGGTGCCGGCCGGCAGGCTGATCCGTACCGTCTGATTGGCGCCCGCGGGCAGGTCCGCCAGGTTGATTTCAGTGTCCCCTGGGGCATTGCAGCTTTGGGTCTGGGGTTGGTTGGTCCAGACGCGCAGCCGTCCTGGGTTTCCCGCCTGGGTGCCCCGATTCTTGACGGTGATCGAGGCATTGAAGGTCCCGCCGGCGAGTGGGGCGCTCGGGTTCAGGCTGACGTTGGTGACGGTGAAGTCGGCGTCGGAGGTCGTGGGCGGCCCCTCGAACCCGACAACCGGCACCGGAGTCGGGCTGTCCGTGGTGCTGCCGTCGCCGAGTTCGCCGTAGATGTTCCATCCCCAGGCCCAGAGGCTGCCGGTGGTCTTGATGGCCAGAGTGTCATAATTGCCCGCGGACACGGCCGCGACTCCGGTCAAGACCTGGACCGGTGTATAGCGCCAGGTGGTGGTGCCGTCGCCGATTTCACCGAAAAAGTTAGACCCCCAGGCCCAGAGGCTGCCGTCGGTCTTGAGGGCCAGGGCGTGAGAACTGCCGGCGGACACGGCCGCGACCCCGGTCATGACCTGGACCGGCGTCAAGCGATTGGCGGTGGTACCGTCGCCGAGCCAGCCTTGGTCCAACCCCCAGGCCCAGAGGCTGCCATCGGTCTTGAGGGCCAGAGAGAATCCATCTCCGGCGGACATGGCCGCGACACCGGTCAGAACCTGGACCGGCGTATAACGGTTAGTGGTGGTGTCGTCGCCGAGCGCACCGGTGCTGTTGTCTCCCCAGGCCCAGAGACTGCCGTCGGTCTTGATGACCAGGGTGTGCCAACCGCCGGCGGACACGGCCGCGACCCCGGTCATGACCTGGATCGGCGTATGACGATCCGTAGTGGTGCCGTCGCCGAGTTGGCCGTAGATGTTCCATCCCCAGGCCCAGAGACTGCCGTCGGTCTTGACGGCCAGGGTGTGCCAACCGCCGGCTGACATGGCAGTGACCCCGGTCAGGATTTGGATCGGCGTGTGACGACTGGCAGTGGTGCCGTCGCCGAGCTGTCCAAGAAAGTTCCAACCCCAGGCGGCGAGGCTGCCGTCGGTCTTGAGGGCCAGGGTGTGAAAAGCGCCGGCCGCCACGGCCGCGACCCCGGTCAGGACCTGGATCGGCGTCACGCGATCAGCGGTGGTGCCGTCGCCGAGCTGGCCGCTGTTGTTGAGTCCCCAGGCCCAGAGGCTGTCGTCGGTCTTGATGACCAGACTGTGATACCAGCCGGCGGCCAGCCGCTGCATCTCCGCAGTGTCGGCCGCGGCAACGGTCGCCGCCCAGGGCGAGCCCAGCAGCGCATCCAGCCCGGCGGGATCCACCCGCAGCGTCAGGCGGGCTGAACCGGCGGTTCGCTGCACCCCATCATAAGACCCGGCCGGCAAGGCGAACAGCAGGTCCTGGACCGTCTGCTCCAGGTCATCCTCCACGACGGGCGCCGCCGCGGCTTGCTCCGATGCGCGCAGGTCGACCCGCACGGTCACCCACCCCGCGGCGGCCACCTGCGCGCGTAGCGCTGCGGCATTGGTCGCCGCCGCGTCGTCGGGCGCCGTGAGCCCGGCCGCGGCCTGGCCCAGGACCAGACTCAGGGTCAGAAGCAAACCGACGAGAACCAGCGGCGCGCGTTGGCCGCGCGGCCCCGAATGGCGTCGAAACAGGTCAGTAAGCATTTGTATTTCCATCTATTAGGGAGGATTGAAGCAGGAGCGCGCGAACCCTAGCATGGTTGCGCGTTCGTGTTCAACCGCCACCGGACGGATGGTGCTTAGGTTCAGGGCGTTGCCGCCCGGCCAGTGTGTCATCACGGCGTCTTGGCCGCAGCGGGCCGCCGCCGCGGTCGCGCGGGTCGATCGACCGGCCGCGGTGCCGGGACGGGCGCCGACGGCGTTGCGTCGGCCGCCGGGGCGCGCTTGACCGTCCGTGCCGGCCGCCGGCCGGCGCCCGGTGGTCCGTCGGAGATCGCGAGTAGGAGGCCGACCGCGGTGAAGGTGGTCAGCAGACTGGCGCCGCCGTGGCTGATGAAGGGCAGGGTGATGCCGGTCAGCGGGATGGCCTTGGTGACGCCGCCGAGATTGAGCAGGGTCTGCACGGCCAGCACCGTGGTCAACCCGGCGGCGAGCAGTCGGCCGAAATCGGTCCGCGCCTGGCCGGCGATCATGATGCCGCGTTGCACCAGAATCAGAAAGAACAGGGCGACCAGCACGCAGCCCAGAAAACCCAGTTCTTCACCGATCACCGCGTAGATGAAGTCCGAACGGGCGATGGGCGTGTATTCGGGGCTGCCGTTGCCGAAGCCCTCGCCCCACAGACCGCCCGCGTACATGCCCGAGAGTCCCTGCAGGATCTGCCAGCCGTCGCCGGTCGGGTCCTGGAAGGGGTCCAGCCAGGCCTCGACCCGGCGCTGACCATGGGCGAAGAACGTCAGCAGCAGGGCACCCGATCCGACGGCGGCCAGCAGACCGTAGCCGAAATAGCCGACACGCCCGGTGGCCCGCACCAGCACGACGAGCAGGGTGACGCTCAGGATCACGATCATTCCCAAGTCCCGCTGCAGCGCCAGGAGTCCCACGAGCAGCACCCAGAAGACGAGCAGCGGCCACAGAGCGCGCAGGGGCGGAAGCAGCGGGAAACGGGGATGCCAACGGGCGAGGGCGCGCGCGTGCCGTTCCAAATAGGCGGCCAGACCCAGGATCACCGTGACCTTGAGGACCTCGGTCGGGGTGGTGAAGCCCAGGGCGTAGACGGCGCCGCGAAAGCGGGTGCCGGTCACGAGCAGTACCACCAGCAGGACCAGCGACACACCGGCCCACAGCCACAGACCCTTGGCCAGCCACCGGTAGCGTCCGTTGGCGCCGGCCGCGGCGGTGATCAGCAGGGCGGCGAACCCGGCGGGAATCAGATAGAGCTCAGGATCGCCCGCACCCAGGGTGCCGGCGAAGGCGCCCATGCGGTACTGCGCGAGCAGACCAAAGCCGGCGAGACAGGCGACCACGGCAGTCAATACCTGATCGCCGCGGAACTGCAGCAGCACCAGGGCAAGGTGCAGTCCGATCAGGCTCAAACCATAGATCAGGAGCGGCAGCACGGCCGACGCGGTCAACTGCCGGCCGGCCGCGTGCTCCGAACCCAGTACCAGCACGAAGCCCAGGGCGATGCATCCCAGGCAGGAGAGCAAGAGTTCGCGCTCGCCCTGGCGCAGGTCCCAGGTCGCGGCGAGCCCGGCGGGCGAAGCGGCAGCGTTCATCGGGCGTTCTCCAGTTCCATCGCCTTCAGGAGCAGGTCGCGGGCGATGGGTGCCGCCGCGCTCGAACCATAGCCGCCGTGTTCCACCAGCACCGCCACCGCCAGGGTGGGCGCCGCGGCCGGCGCGAAGCCGATGAACCAGCTATGGGCCGCGCCGCGGGGGTTCTGGGCGGTGCCGGTCTTGCCGGCGATAGCCAGTTGCGGTCCGTCGATGCCGCGACCGGTCCCCGTGGTGACCACCTTGCGCAGTATCTGGGCCAGCCGCGCCGCGGTCTCTTCCGTCATGTATTGGCCCAAAGGCGCGGGCGGCTCCTGGGCCAGCAGGCGCGGACGCATCGCCAGGCCCCGGTTGGCGACCGCCGCGGCGATGGTCGCCAGATGACCGGGCGTGGCGAGCACCCGGCCCTGACCGATGGAGGCCTGCGCCAGGCCGTACAGATCGTTGCGGGCAAAGCGCGGCAGGCGGCCGGTGCTCAGATTGCCGTAGCGGTCGGTTCCCGGATAGAGCCGCACCTGCCGGTCGAACTGAAAGCGCTCACCGGCGCCGGCGAAACTGTCATGCCCCAGGCGCACCCCGAGCTGGGCGAAAAAGACGTTGGATGACTCCACCAGCGCCGTCGTCAGGTTCAGATTGCCGTGCCCGGCCCAGGTCCGTCCGGCCTTGGCCGCGGTGTAATAGTCATGGTCGCGGATCGGCGGGTAGCGGCTCGAGGTGGTGTAACCGCCCGCCGGGCAATGCAGGGTGCCGTTGAAGCCGGACTCGATGGCAGCGGCGGCCAGCACGACTTTGAACACCGACCCCGGCGGATAGAGCCCCTGGGTTGCGCGGTTCAGCAAGGGCGTCCCGGCCGCCGGTCCGGAGAATAAGCCGGGCGACAAGCGGTTGGGATCGAAGGCCGGATTGTTCGCCAACACCAGCAGCGCGCCGTCCGCGGGGCGCAGCAGCACGACCGCGCCGTGCCGACTGCCCAACTGTTGCAGCGCCAGGAGTTGCAGTTCGGCATCCAGGGTCAGTTCCAGGTCCTGACCGCGCGGGCGTTTGTCCTTGGTCAGCAACTGGCGCCCCAGTTCGCCCCAGGAGGCCAGGATCTCCGGTGTGGCCCCGTTGAGCTGCGCATTGGCCGCGGCCTCGGCGCCGATCGCCCCGAACCGGGGGTCGCTGTAGCCGACCGTGTGGGCGAAGGCCCGGCCAAAAGGATAGACCCGGTAGACCCGGCCGTCGCGTTCCTGGCTTTCGGCCAGCACCTGACCGTGGCGGTCGAGGATGCGTCCGCGCTGGATCCGGTGGGCCGGATTGAACTCGCGGCGGTCATGAGACTGCATGAAGGCGACGAACGCGGGCCGAAAGAGCCCGGTGAGATGCCAGCTCGCCTGATAGAGCAGCACCCCCAGAAAGGCCGCGGCCACGCCCGCCATCGGCAGCGCGCCGAACAGTTGCAGCGTCTGGCCTGGTCGCGACTTGGCACCGGCGAGCCGCGTCCAGATCCGCCACAGGATGATCACGGCAGCGGCGAAGAACGCCAGGTGCAGGATGATCCGTAGCGCCGGCCAGGCGGCGGAATCGACGAGCGCGCCGAACAGTTGCAGAGGGGTCGAGACAGTCACCCTGGAAGGTTCGATCCTAAACGTGGAAGGTGGCAAGGCCGCGCATTATAGCCTTCGTACCTGATGTCCAGACAGACGCTTGGTGTAGGGGGGGTTGAAACCCGCCCCTAGCAGCCTGTCGGACTTTAGGCGATTTCCGAATAAGACGCTATCAAGAATCAAGCTCCGTAGGAGCCCGCTTGCGGGCGACGTGACCTGCCGGAATCGCGTCATTGTGCCCCCNCCCGNCNCCCNCAAGCGGGCTCCTACGGGTTGGATTTTTCGCGGAAATCACCTTAACGTTAGATTGTGGTGCAACAAAAAGCCTTTATGTTGACTCATGCCCTTATCCTAGGGGCTAAGTCCGACAGGCTGCTAGGTCCGGTGATCACGTCCGAATGCGATATCACCCAGGCGTCTGCGGCCCGGTAGCGGCAGGCGGTCCGGAGCGCACAGGGTCCAGCAAATCCAGCAGGGTAGCGGCCTCGACCGGTTTGACCAGGTGGCCGTCGAACCCGGCCGCCCGGGAGTCATTGCGGTCCTGTTCCTGCCCCCGGCCGGTCACGGCGTAGATAGCGATGTGACGGCCCCAGGGGGACGCGCGGATGCGTCGGCAGGCGTCGTGGCCGTCGAGCTTGGGCATTCCCAGGTCGAGCAGGATGACGTCCGGATGGTAGTGCTGCGCCGCCGCGACGGCTTCCACACCATCATAGGCGGTCTCGACCGCATGGCCGGCGAGCCGCAGCAGCATGGCAAGCGAGTCGGCGCTGTCACGATTGTCGTCCACGACGAGGATGCGGCGCGCCTGGTCCCCGTGGTCGTAGCCACGCCCGGTTGGCGCCGTCGGGTCGGCGGTTGCCTCGGCGATGACGGGTAGCCGTACGCTGAACGTGCTCCCCATGTCACGTCCCTCGCTCTGGACTTCGAGCTGACCGCCGTGCAGTTCCACCAGGCTGCGGGCCAGCGCCAAACCGATACCAAGCCCGCCCTGGGACCGATCCGGGAAGGCCCCGACCTGGGAGAACATATCGAACAAACCCGGCAGGTTCTCGGGCGGGATACCGATGCCGGTGTCCGTCACCCTGACGATGACCTGGGCGCCTTCGCGCGCGGCCGTCACCGTGATGGTGCCCGCGGGCGCGGTATACTTGGCCGCGTTGTTGAGCAGGTTGGAGAAGACCTGCGCGAGGCGTACCGGGTCGGCGTCGAGCAGGATCGGGAACGGGGGCAACGACAGCACGAGGCGGTGGCGGGCGGACTCGATGTGTGGTCGTGACGTATCGACGGCTTGCTCCATCACCGCCGCCAGGGCGACGCGCTCCCGGCGCAGTTCCAGTTTGCCGCGGCTGATCCGACTGACGTCCATGAGGTCGTCGATGAGCCGCACCATATGACCGACCTGGCGCGCGATCATGTCGCGCGCGGCCTGGAGATCCGCCGCGGGCGCGTGCGTGAAGCTCAGGATCTCGACTGCATTGCGGATCGGTGCCAGGGGGTTGCGCAGCTCGTGTGCCAGGGTCGCCAGGAACTCGTCCTTGCGCCGATCGGCCTCGCGCAGGGCCAGTTCGGCAAATTTGCGCTCGGTGATGCTCAGGTGCGTGACCACGGCCCCGCCGTCCGGTCCGAGCGGTACCGCGGTGAGCACGAACCAGCGTTGCTGCGATGGGCTGTGACAGGGATACTCCATCACGCACCGCGGCAGCGTGCCGTTCAGCACGCCCTCGATCTCCACCAGTGTCCGCGCGATATCGGGGTCATCCGCCACGCCCGGGCGCCGGTAGACGGCCAGATAATCGGCGCCGACGGCCACCGTCGGGGAGCCCTCGGCACCGTTGGCCGTCGCGAAGTCCATCCAGGCCTGGTTGACGGCGACGATGCGGCCCTGGCGGTCCAGAACGGCGATGTGCGCGGGCAGGGCCTGCAGGGTCTTGCGGTTCAGCTCCTCGGCAAGTTTGCGGTCGTGGATGTCGATCGCGGTGCCGATCCACTGCAGGATTTGTCCGCGGTCGTCGCGCAGCGCGACGGCGCGGCTCAGGTGCCAGCGGTAGTGTCCGTCGGCCGCCCGTCGGAAGGGGATTTCCTCGTTCCAGGTGCCGCTCGCGGCGGCCTGCCGCCAGGCCTGCGTGATCGCCGGACGGTGGTCGGGGTCGATCGCCTGGGTCCAGCCCAGCCCCCCGGACTGCTCCGCGGTCAGTCCGGTATAGTCGACCCAACACTGGTTGACATAGGTGCAAGTGCCGACGGCGTCGCTGATCCACACGAATTGAGGGGACACTTCGGTCAGCACGCGGTAATGGCGCTCGCCCTCCGCGCGCGCTGCTTCCGCCCGCTGCCGCCGGCATTCCGCCGAGTCCAGCGAGTGGGCGCTGCGCCACACGACGACCGTGAGCACGAGCCCGCTGGCTAGGACCACCAAGGCCAGACCGAACGGGCCGCTATACCAGCCCGCGTGTTCGCCGGCGCGCCCCAACCATCCCAGTACCGGCATGATCAGCAGGACCGTCGGCAACAGCCGGCGGATCAGGACACCGCCCGCCGTATCCCCGGCGACCAGCGCCATCCATCCCCGGTCCGGCCGCGCACAAAGGATGCCAACGCCAAGGACGAGGAATCCCGCGGCAGTATGCACGGCAACAAACGCATAAGGTGCGACTTCGTGCAAGCTCCCGACGCCGTACAGATAGCCGAGCAGCGCGACATACGCGACGGCCAGCACCGGGAGGACCAACACCTCGGTGGGCCGGCGGCCGGGGCGCCCGCCGCTGTTCAGGGTCGACAAGGCCAATCCCGCCAAGAGGAAACAGAACGCGGTCGCGGGCGACATGCGCAGCGCAGACGGCTCACTGTCCGTCCCCGGTGCTGCGCTGAACAGGAGGTTGTCGAACCCGAAGTCCCACCCGCCCAACCACTGCGTCAGGTTGAGCAGGCCGAGCAGTGCGACGCCGCCGGCACACGCCAGGCCGGCGCCGTGTCGGCGCCCGCCGGGCGGGGCGGTCCGCAACCACCAAAGCGCCAGGCCCGCGAACAGAAACCCCAAGGCGGTATTGGGCTTCATGGGGGCCCAGTGGGGCAGCACGTTCGTGAGTGCAAGGATCCGCAGTTGCCACCCGAGCAGGACGGACGCGCCCAAAGCGGCCGTGACCGCCGCGGCGACGGCCGATCCCGCCCTCAGCGATGACATCCGCCCCGCATTGGCCGACACGAGGCCGGCAAGGGTGACGTTCATAGCGTTACCCCAAGGCCGCGGCAAGCTGCTCCAACGCCTGCTGGATGACCGCCCGCGGGGCGCCCAGGTTGAGCCGCATGTGTCCGCTGCCGCCGGTGCCGAACAGGGTTCCCGGACTCAGGCCCAGGCCGGCGCGCTGGATGAAGAAAGCGTGCAGCGCGGCATCGTCCAGGCTCAGGCCCCGGCAGTCGAGCCACAGGAGATAGGTGCCCTCGGGTCGGATTGCGGTGATGCCGGGCAGTCGGGCGGCGATGAAGTCCAGCGCCAGATCGCGATTGCCCGCGAGATAGCCGAGCAGGGCGTCGAGCCAGGGGCCGCCTTCACGGTAGGCGGCGGTGAAGCCGGCGACGCTGAACGGGTTGCTGGCGCTGACATGAAAGGTGTCGAACACGTGGCGCAGGGTGCGGCGCTGGATCGGGTCGGGGCAGATGAGCACGGAGAGTCCGAGACCAGGGATGTTGAAGGTCTTGCTCGGCGCCGCGGCGGTGATGACGGAGGCGGGATCCTCCGCGAGTCGCGCCAGGGGGTGATGGACCTCGCCCGGAAAGCACAGGTCGTGATGGATCTCATCCGACAGGACCACCATGCGGTGGCGGCGGGTGATCTCCAGCAGGGCGGTCAGCTCGTCCGTGCGCCAGACCCGTCCGACCGGGTTGTGCGGCGAGCACAGGATCAGCAGGCGCGCGCCCGTGGCGGCGCAGTGTTCCAGATGATCGAGGTCAAAGGCGTAGCCCGCGGGCGTGGGACGCAGCGGGTTCTCCACCACGCGCCGGCCGTTGGCCCGGACCACCGAGAAGAAGGGCGCATAGACCGGGGGCTGGACGATCACCGCCTCGCCGGGCTCGGTCAGGGCCTGGACGACCGCGGCGAGCGAGGGCACCACCCCCGGCGCCATGATGACCCAGTCGCGCTCGATGACCCAGTGGTGCCGCTCGCGCATCCAGTCGGCCAGGGCGCTGAAGAGCGCATCCGGAAACAGCGTGTAGCCGTAGACCGGGTGCGCCGCCCGCGCGGCCAGGGCGCGGGTGACCGCCGCCGGCGCGGGCAGATCCATATCGGCAACCCACAGGGGCAGCACGCCGGGGTCACCGAACTGCGCCAGGCGCGCGTCCCACTTGACCGCGGCCGTGCCCTCCCGATCGATCGGCCGGTCGAAATCCAGTTCAGTCTTGTCCATGTGCGGGGGCATCCTCTCGCTCCGGAAGACGCTCCCAAACCGTCACCTCGGAGAGGCTGTGCTGGAATTTACGGCGGGTTTCGCGGATCACGAAGGGGACCTCCAGCGGCCCCTCGATCAACCGGAAGTGCGCGCCCAGCACCGTCTTGAGCCCGTCCAGTGTGGTCACGTTCTCCCCGTCGCGCTTGAAGCCGCCCAGCCATTCCTCTCGCGGGGTGTGCTCGGTGAGCCAGGTGTAGGGCGAGGCGATGAGCAGCAAGCCGCCGGGATTGATGCGCGCGTGACACTGGGCGAGGAAGCGAGTCGGGCTGTAGAGCCGGTCGATCAGATTGGCGGCCACGAGCAAATCATAGCCGGTAAACTGGGCCTTGAGGTTACAGGCGTCGCCCTGAACGAAGGTGACCCGATCCCGCGCCTCGGTGAGATCCAGATCCTTCAGCCAGACCTCCCGCCAGGAGACCAGTTCGCCCTCATCCACCAGCGTGTAGCGCAGTACGCCCTGATCCGCCAGTTGCGCGCCCAGGCCGATGAAGCGGGCGGAGAAATCCATGCCGGTCACCTCCTCGAAGCGGCGCGCCAGTTCGAAGGTGGTGCGGCCCGTCGCACAGCCGAGATCCAGCGCGCGGCGGGCCGGACGGTCGCCGAGACAGCGCAGCGCGATGTCGGCGAGCGCCCGCGGGAAGTTGGGTACGCCGTGATACTCGGCGCCATAGTGGAACTCGGCGTATTCGGACAGCAAGCGGTCGGTCTCGTAGTGCGAGGCCGGCGGCAGTCCGGGTGCCGCGCCGACCACAGTGCGGAAGCCGGCGTGCTGGAAAAAATGGCGGCGGAACGCATAGCGGGCCGAGTGCAGCGACTCGTTACCGCAGGAGATCCAGGACCCGCCTTTGATCAGATTGTGGCGTTCGTCGAAGGTTGGTGTGGTGAAGTCATCGTAGAGCGGATGCACCCGGAATCCGGCGAACGGGTAGATCGGGGTCTCGGTCCACTGCCATACATTGCCCGTCACGTCGCAGAACGCCCCCTGCGCAAAGCGGTCCACCGGGCAGGAGGAGGCCCAGTGATCCAGATGCAGGTTGGCGGCGGCCGGTCGATCCGCGGGGACCTCGGGGCAGCCGGCGACATCATGGAGGCGGTACCACTCGTCCTCGGTCGGCAGCCGCACCAGCGTGCCGGTCTGCTCCGCCTTCCACAGACAGAATGCCTTGGCCTCGTGATAGTTGACCTCCACCGGCCAGTTCCAGGGCATCGGGACGGTTTCCAGCATCAGGCGCAGGCGCCAGCCCGCGGGCTCCGGGACCCAGAAGGTCGGGAAGCGCGCCTGACTGAATTGACGCCAGGCCAGGCCCTCGGGAGTCCACCAACCGTCGGTCTCGTAGCCGCCGGTTTCGACGAAGGCCAGGAATTCACGGTTCGAGACCAGTGTCCGCGATGCCTCGAACGCCGGGACCTCGGCTTCATGGAGGCCGTACTCATTGTCCCAACCATAGTAGGGCGCGCTCGCCTGGTCCTTGTCGAGCCGGATCGACCCGGCGGCGACCGGCACCAGCGGATTGGCCGGTGGTTCGCCCGTCTCCCGGCAGGGTTCCCAGGCCGGGTCGGTGCGCAGGCAGTCCAGCGACTGCTGCCGGATCAACACCGAAGAGGTTTCGAGATGGATGCGTTCATGTTCGATGCCCATCAGGATCGGCCACCAGGGGCTGTCCCAATCGATCGGCAGACGCAGCGGCAGCCGCTCGATCAGGCCGATCACGGCGGTGCGGACCCGCTGGCGATAGTCGCGCACGGCCTGGACCGACGGCCAGTCGTAGTTCGACTCGTCCAGATCGTCCCAGGACATCTCGTCCACGCCCACCGCGAACATCGACTCGAAGCGCGGTTCGAGCCGCTGCTCCAGCAGGCCCGCGAGGATCAACTTGTTGATAAAAAAAGTTGCCGTGTGGCCGAAATAGAAGATCAACGGATGGCGCAGGGCGATCGGCTTGCGATAGTAGGCATCGGCCGTGGCCAGGGTGGCAAACAGCGACTCATACCGGTCGAAGGTCGCGATGAAATAGTCGCGGATCTCGCGGCGCTTGGCCACGGGATCCTCGCCGTGCAGCAGTGGGGTGCGGGGGAAGCGTTCCGTATTCATGGCGTTCTGTGTAATCTGGTTGCCGTCGGCACAGGCGGGCGCCGCCCATAGCCCGCCAATTTATGGGCTAGAGGGCAGGAATAACAGGGATGTCCGGATCGGGCGACCGCGCGGCGCCCCGAGCGTGCGTAACCGCCCTGGTCTTCGTTCCGGCCAGTCCTCGGGCGTCCCGCACTGGAGGTCGAGGGTTACCGTGAAGGTCGCGCAGCGACCCCGTGGGAGCGGCGTCCCGCCGCGATGGGGCCGAGGGTTACTGTGAAGGTCGCGCAGCGACCCCGTGGGAGCGGCGTCCCGCCGCGATGGGGCCGGGCGCGCAGCCGCAGCGTTCGCGGTCACCGCGGCACCGCATCGCGGCGGGACGCCGCTCCCACGGGGAACTTTCATCATCCGATGATCAAGGCCCGCTCGGTTTTCCGAGTCATTGCCGGATTCAGGGTGAAGTATCCGCGCTCGTAAAGGCGTCACTGCATCAACTGGTAATTCAAAGGTTAATAACTTGCTGTGATGCTAATAAGCTTTCGTCAACCACGCGCATCGACCGCAGGTTTCGAATCCGCACGTGCCGGCCCTTGTGCAGTGCAGCAACCGGACCCATAATCATCCGAGCTCGATGAGTCAAAGACGCTGACCATCACTGTTTGCCTGTTTCCGAAACGATCCACCCGGCTTCTTCAACCGCGGACAGACCCATGCTCACCCTTGAAGCAGAATCCATAGAAATCATCCGCGAGGCCGTGGCGACGGCCCGCAATCCCGTCATGATGTACTCCATCGGCAAAGACTCCTCGGTCATGCTGCACCTGGCACGCAAGGCCTTCTACCCCGCGCCGCCGCCGTTCCCGCTGCTGCATGTCGATACCGGCTGGAAGTTTGCCGAGATGTACCTGCACCGCACCCGCATGGTGGAGGAGAGCGGGATGAAGCTCATCACCCATACGAACCCGGAGGGGGTCGCGGCGGGGGTCAATCCATTCACCCACGGCAGCAACTACCATACCGATGTCATGAAAACCCAGGCGCTCAAGCAAGCCCTGAATGCCCTGGGCAGTGATGTGGTTTTCGGCGGTGCCCGGCGCGACGAGGAAAAGAGCCGCGCCAAAGAACGTGTTTTCTCATTCCGCGCGGCGGGTCATCGCTGGGATCCCAAAGCCCAGCGTCCGGAGCTGTGGAATCTCTATAACACCCACGTCAAGTCGGACGAGACGATCCGGGTCTTTCCAATCAGTAACTGGACCGAGCTCGACATCTGGCAATACATTCACGCCGAGGGCATTCCGATCGTCCCGCTCTATCTGGCGGCGGAGCGGCCGGTGGTGCAGCGCGATGGTCAATGGATCATGGTCGATGACGACCGTTACCCCTTTGCACCGGGTGAACAGGCGGTGATGAAGCGCGTGCGCTTCCGCACCCTTGGCTGCTGGCCGTTGACGGCCGCCGTCGAGAGCGATGCCGATACGCTGGAGGCGGTGATCGCCGAGACCTTCAATGCCCGTAGTTCGGAGCGTCAAGGCCGGTTGATCGATGCCGATACCCCCGGATCGATGGAGAAGAAGAAGCAAGAGGGCTATTTCTGATGAACGACCTGCACGCCCGTGACATCGTTTCCTTCCTGGAAGAGCAACGCAACAAGCAAACCCTGCGCTTCATCACCTGCGGCAGCGTGGATGACGGCAAGAGTACCCTGATCGGCCGTCTGCTGTTCGAAAGCAAGAGCATTTTCGACGACCAACTGGAGGCGCTCGAGAGCGACTCGCGCCAGTACGGCACCCAAGGTGAGAAGACCGACTTGGCGCTCTTGGTCGACGGCCTGCAGGCCGAGCGCGAGCAGGGCATCACCATCGATGTCGCCTACCGGTTCTTCGCGACCGACCGCCGCCGCTTTATCGTTGCCGATACGCCCGGTCACGAGCAATACACCCGCAACATGGCGACCGGCGCCTCCACGGCGGAATTGGCGGTCATCCTGATCGACGCGCGCAAGGGCGTGCTCACGCAAACCCGCCGTCACAGCCGCATCGCCGCCATGATGGGGATTCGTCACATCGTGTTGGCGGTCAATAAAATGGATCTGGTCGGTTTCGATGAGGCCGTCTACAACGGGATCATCGCCGACTACCAGGCCTTTGCCGTCGATTTCGGGTTCCTCAGCACCCAGGCCATTCCGCTGTCGGGTCTGGACGGGGACAATGTGCTGCACCGCAGTGCACAGACGCCCTGGTATAGCGGCCCCAGCCTCATGGAATATCTCGACACGGTCGATGTCAGCGATACCAGCGAGCGCGCGGCCTTCCGGATGCCGGTCCAGTGGGTGAACCGGCCCAATCTCGACTTCCGGGGCTTCTGTGGTCGGATCGCCGAGGGCACCCTGCATCCGGGCGATGCGGTGCGCGTGTTGCCGTCCGGCGTGCAAACGCGGGTGAAGGCGATTCTGGCGGGTTTCGACGCGGTCGAGACCGCCCATCCGGGCGACGCGGTGACCGTCACTCTGACGGAAGAGGTCGACGCCAGCCGCGGCGATGTGCTGGTGGCCGCCGCCGCGCCCCCGGAAGTGGCGGACCAGTTCGAGGCCAAGCTGCTGTGGATGGTCGAGCACGCCATGACGCCGGGCCGGCAGTACCTGATGAAAATCGCCTGTAAGGAGGTGACGGCCACCATCACCGCGATCAAGTATCGGGAGGACGTGAATACCGGTGCGCACCTCGCGGCCAAGTCGCTGGGACTCAACGAGATCGCGGTCGTCAACCTGTCCACCGGCGCACCCCTGGTGTTCGAGCCCTACGGCGTCAACCGGGTGATGGGCGGCTTCATCCTGATCGACAAGCTCACCTTCGAGACCGTCGGCGCCGGGATGATCGATTTCGCGCTGCGTCGCGCCAGCACCATTCACTGGCAGATGCTGGAGATCAATAAGTCCGAACGGGCCGCGCAGAAGCACCAGGCGTCGCGCTGCATCTGGTTCACCGGGCTGTCGGGTTCCGGCAAATCAACCATCGCCAACCTGCTGGAAAAACGACTGCACGCCGAGGGTAAGCACACCTATGTGCTCGATGGCGAGAACGTCCGTCACGGCCTGAACCGCGACCTGGGCTTCACCGAGGCCGACCGGGTCGAGAACGTCCGGCGCGTGGCCGAGGTGGCGCGGCTGATGGCCGATGCCGGCTTGATCGTGCTGGTCAGCTTCATCTCGCCTTACACCAGCGAGCGCCGCATGGCACGCGACCTGTTCGAGCCGGGTGAGTTCGTCGAGGTCTTCGTCGATACCCCGGTCGAGGAATGCGAGCGGCGCGATGCCAAGGGCCTGTACGCCCGCGCACGTCAGGGCGGCCTGGAGAACTTTACCGGTATCGACAGCCCCTATGAGCGTCCGCAGGCGCCCGAGGTCCACCTGCGGACCCCGGAGATGTCCCCCGAGGACTGTGTCGAGGCGGTGCTGCGCGCGCTGGCTTGAAAGGGCGTCGGGCGGGTTTTAGGTGATTTCCGGAACACCGGATACCGCCAACCATCGGCTCGGATGTCGATGCGACTTCAGTCGCACCTACGGTATCGAAATTGTCGGAAATCGCCTAGCAGCCTGTCGGACTTTAGGCGATTTCCGAATAAGACGCTANCAAGAATCAAGCTCCGTAGGAGCCCGCTTGCGGGCGNCGTGACCTGCCGGAATCGCGTCATTGTGCCCCACCCGTCGCCCGCAAGCGGGCTCCTACGGGTTGGATGCGTCATTGTGCCCCCACCCGTCGCCCGCACGCGGGCTCCTACGGGTTGGATTTTTCGCGGAAATCACCTTACGTTAGATTGTGGAGCAACAAAAAAACCTTTATGTTGACTCATACCCTAATCCTAGGGGCTAAGTCCGACAGGCTGCTAGGTCGCCCCTACAGCCCCCAGCAGATCTTGCTGCACCCGCAGGTTTCGGCCGAACGCGGCGCCGCCGCCCGCTAAAGCATCGACCTCCGGTCGCGTCGCCCCGGTCACCGCGCCCACCGGACGGAAAGCCGCATCCGACCGGATTCAGTCGAGGCGGCCTTAATCGTCGATGCCGAGCAGCGCGATCTCACCAACAACGACAGAACGTCAAGGCTCGAGGTGCGTTTCAGCGACGGCCGTCAAGGTTATTGACGCGCCGTTCCGCTAGCTTGAGATCGGACACAAGCACCGGCGCAATCGTGCCCGGCTCGAATGCCGCGAGAGACCACATGAAGACCGCTCCGACCGATGACACCGATCTTTCCCGCCGCCGCCTGCTGCTGGCTGGCGCCCTGCTCGCGGCGGGCGCGCACTGGCCGGCCATGGCGGGGCCGACCGGGTCCGATGCGACGGCCGGCGCCGTTCTGCCGGCGGGCAGTGCGCAGGGTCAGGATGTACTGGTGTTGGGCGCCGGCATCGCGGGGCTGGTCACCGCCTATGAACTGCACCAGGCCGGGTGCCGCGTGCGGGTGCTGGAGGCGCGCGAGCGGGTGGGCGGGCGCTGCTGGACGCTGCGCGGGGGAGACCGCTTCACCGAGATGGGCGGGGCCGAGCAGGAGTGCCGGTTCGCGCCGGGCGATTATCTCAATCCGGCTGCCAACCGCATCCTCACCAGTCATCGAGGCGTTCTCGCCTATGCCCGGAGTCTGGGCGTGCCGCTGGAACTTTACGCCAGCGGCCCCCAGGGCCAGAACTGGCTGCTGCGCCGCAAGCCCGGCCATCCGCTCTCCGGTCAGCGGATCCGGTTCCGCGAGCTGGACCGGGACGAGATCGGTTATTCGATGCAGCGTCTGGTGGAACTGCTGGAGTCAGGCAGGGATGCCGCGGCGGGCGCGGCCGAAGATCAGGCCCTGGCCGCCTGGGCGCGCCGCTTCGGTCTGCTGGACGCGTCCGGGCGCTATGTCGGCGGCCCGGCCCGCGGCTATCAGGTCCCGCCGGGAGCGGTAGACGCCCCCGGTGTGTTGTCGAAGCCCTTTCCGGCCGAGGACGTGTGGTCCTACGGACGACTGGCCGAGGCCCCAGGGTGGATCAACAGTGCCAAGTATCCCACGCCGGTCCTCACGGTGACGGGCGGCATCGACCACCTGGCGTCGGCCCTGGCCGGACAACTCCCGGCGGGGACCATCCGCTTGGGTGCGGAGGTGGTCCGGGTGCGCCAGGACAGCGGCGGGGTTTCGGTGCGCTGGCGGGACACGCGCTCCGGCGAGGTGCACGAGGCGCATGCCGCGCGGCTCGTCTGCACCATCCCCTTCATCGTGCTGTCGGGGATCGATAGCGACTTCGATCCGGCCGTCCGGGGGATCATCGCGCGCCTGGGCTATGAGCCGGCGCTGAAGGTCGGTTTCGGCTTCCGCCGCCGTTTCTGGGAGCAGGACGAGCAGATTTTCGGCGGCTATTCGTACGTCGATGACCCGGAACTCTTCGTCGCCTACCCGAGCGTCCGGCTGGGCTCGGCGACCGGGGTTCTGACCAACTACTATGGGGTACGGGGTGCGCTGGCGTTGGCTGCACTGAAACCCCAAGAACGGCATCGGGCCGCCCTGGCGGACTTGCAGTCGCTGCATCCGGGCGCCGCGGCGGAGTTGGACTCGGCCGTTTCGGTCGCCTGGCCGCGCATCCCCTTCAGTGCCGGCTGTTTCGGTGCCTGGACCGACAATGCCCGGGCACGCGACTTGCCGCGGGTGGCCGGCGGTGACCGGCGGGTCATCTTCGCCGGGGAACACGTAAGCCAGATTCCGGCCTGGATGGAGGGGGCCGTCCAATCGGCCCATGCCGGGCTGAAGCTCCTGCAACAGCAATGGGCGGTGCAGTCATGAAATCCCGCAGCACGCTATCTGTCCTGGCGCTTGTCGCGCTGCTGCCGGTCGGCGCCGGCCGGGCGGACGAACCCGCCGCCCTCTACGCGGACCTGTGCGCGGCCTGCCACGGGCAGGGCACCGCGCCCTTGAGCGGCAGCCCCTATCCCGCGCTGTTCGGCAACCCCCAGGTGGCCGCCGCCGGCCCCGTCTATGTCGCCCTCAAGGCGTTGCACGGAACCGGCAACATGTATCCCCTGTGTGCCCTGGCGAGCGACGCCGAGATTGCCGCCATCGCCAACCACCTGGCCGCCGCCAACGGCAACCAGTCGCCGCCGCTGGCCCCCGAGGCCATCGCCGCGCTGCGGCCCGCCGCGGGCGACTGTCCGATTCTGCATTGACAACGGCGTGAGCGAACTGCGAAATCGCATGCGGTCGTCCCGATAATGCCGCCTTAAGGCGCGGTGTCGAGCCAGTTTTCGACATGGAGACCCAAGACGCGGTTGAATTCGGCTTCGTTGTCAGTGACGACGACCGCGCCCAACGCAAGACCCTGTGCGGCGATCCAGTAATCGTTGGCGCCGATTGGGGTACCCTTTCGCTCCAAGTCGGCGCGGATGGTGGCGTAATGTCGGCTGACCTGGGCATCGATCGGTATCAACGCAATCTTTGCCACAACGCCCGTCAAGCGGGCGGCATTCTTTTCGCGGTATGCACTTTTTTCAACACCGAGTTCGAGTTCGGCGAGCACTACGGGAGAAAGCGCCAAGTCGCTCAGTGCGGTGTGCTCAAGTTTGTAGCGAACGCTGGCGACGCCTTTCATGGCGGCGATGAAGATGTTGGTGTCGATCAGGTAGCGCATCCTTATAGGGGCTCGACGGGTTCGGGCGGTCGATCCGCCGACATGACCAGGTCGATGTCGTCTTGGTCGGCCCAGAGGGCCCGGAATGCGTCGGCTGCCACGCACGGGGAGTCCGGCACAAGCCGGGCGACGACCCGGCCACGGCGCAGGATAGCAACCGTTTCGCCGGCTTCGACCGCCGCCAATAACGCGGAGAATTTCGCCTTTGCTTCTACGACCTGCACGCTGCGCATGATGAAATCCCAGAGATGACTACATGGTCATAATAGTGCGTCGAGGCGGTTAGTGCAAGGTTCAATCGTCCCCGTGGGAGCGGCCTCCGGCCGCGATGGGGCCGCGCGGGATCGCGACCATCGGCGTTCACCGCGACTCCCCATCGCCGCCGCGTTTCGCTGATCTGTTGACCCTGATCGAGCAAATCCAAAACCGGGCCACCAGCAATTCCAAATTTGGGTGGCCGCCGCCAACAGCGTGTCGGCAGCGAGGCCGATGGTGGATGCGCTGCGCTTATCCACCCTACGAAACCGGCTCCGTTGTAGGGTGGATAAGGCGCGCCGCTCGGTGTCGGGGACCCGGCACGGCGGTCGCGCGCGCCGCATCCACCAGAGGTCGCGTGGTGCCGCCCAAATTTGGAATTGCTGCCGGGCCACGGCCCTGGAGATTCGGGAATCCTTGCTGCGTTACTATGTCCTACTGGATTTCCGGTGGGCGTCGGTTTGCGCCCCACGGGCTAAACGACGAACGACGGCGCTCCGCCAAGCCCGGTCTTGTCGGGGTAGATCGGAGAAATTGCTATGGCTCCAGAAGACTTATTACGACTGATCGAGCAAGGTGAAAACTCGGGCGTCGAATTTAAACGGGACGCGCTGCGACCAGAGCAACTGGCGCGGGAAGTTGTTGCCTTTGCCAATTTCCAAGGAGGACGGCTGCTGATTGGTGTCGAGGACTCCGGAACCGGCCAGATGTTTCGGGCACAACCCGGCCTGATCGAAGTGTTTATGGAGCGCGCGCAGCCCTTCTTATCGGAGGAAACCGCCGAACTGGTAGAAAATCTGCGTCGCGAGCGGCGCTGGTTCTATCCGCCCGAAGCGGTTCGGGAGTGTCTGCTCAATGCCGTCGCGCATCGCGACTGGACGCGTCCCGCTGAAATCGAAGTCGTGCGTTACGGCAACCGTCTGACCGTGACCAGCCCCGGTGCGTTGCAGAACGCGATGACCATCGTCAAAATGTTGGCTGGCCAGCGCTCCGCGCGGAATCCGATCATCGTTGAGGTTTTGCGCGACTATGGCTACGTGGACGCCCGCGGCATGGGCGTTCGGCGAAAGATCGTTCCGCTGGTTCATGCTTACACGGGTGATCAAGCCATCTTCGAGGCAACGGACGATTTCTTACGGATCACGTTGCCCGCAAAGCGGTTCCACGCGGATTGCCAATGAGCACAACCGGCGATGCGCTGGATTGGGCTTTGATCGTAATCCCGGCCGGCGGCGTGCGTAGTCAGGGCTTCCAGCCCTGAGGGTGTCAGGCCAGGATGGCCTGACGACGCACCCGGCGAGCCCAAGTGGCCGGAATCTTGATCGAGGCCCGCGATTGCGCCTACGGGAGATCGTCAGCGGACCGGGCGGGCCAGCGCAGTCCCCTGACCCTGCGCCCTAGCAGCCTGTCGGACTTAGCCCCTAGGATAAGGGCATGAGTCAACATAAAGGCTTTTTGTTGCTCCACAATCTAACATAAGGTGATTGCCGCGAGAAATCCAACCTGTAGGAGCCCGCTTGCGGGCGACGGGTGGGGGCACAATGACGCGATTCCGGCAGGTCACGTCGCCCGCAAGCGGGCTCCTACGAGCTTGATTCTTGATAGCGTCTTATTCGGAAGTCGCCTAAAGTCCGACAGGCTGCTAGACGACGCCCCCCGCCTGTGACTCAGACCACCAGGAGTCCAAGGCTTCAGCCTTGGTCAGGGTTCGCCAGGGCTGAAACCTTGGACTCCCGAGCGGGGTTGGCAGCGACCCCATCGCCACCGGGAGACCGTAATCGGACGACGGATGCGGCAGCTATTCGCGCGTTCAAGACCTGATCATCCGCGCCATTGATTCAAGCAGATGAAGGCGCCCAACAGCGGTGCCCCGACCTGTTGCAGAGTGTCGATCGCGTGAGCAATCTCGCTGTAACTCATGTCTTTGCGAGGGTCGTGCTCGTGGTACACCGCTAGTATCCCCGCATGGTTTGAGTCTGCATCGTGTAGTCGCTTGAAGTCCGAACAGTTGCGTGTGAGCAGCACGCGCTCGGCGTGTTTGGCTAGGCTCAATACGGTGGCATCGGGTTCCCCACGCTGCCCCAGTTGACCGATGGTCGCTACGTCATGTCCGGCATCTAATAATCGTTGAATCAGCGCCTTGGCCTCGCTGTCCTCGTCAAGCAGCAGCTTCACAGGTTCTCCCAAGCTCGGCTAACTGGTGCCGTTCCTCGTCTGCCTCGGCTGCAATCAGCTCGGTGTTGTCAGTGCAATAGGTGATGATCTCTTCGATAGCCTCTAACGGTAAATCCCAATTTTCCGCAGCCTCGGTCGCGGTCATTTCATTGGCCAGCAGATCCCGCCAGACCTGTGAGGCCAGCAAGCGCCGTCCTTTTACCCACAACTGCCTTCGCCAACTATGCATGCGGGGCGTCAGCCATGTCCACCTGCCGCTTGGCGACTCGAGCTCCGGCAAAATCACACGCACAAGGTTCGAGGGATTCTCTCCCAGATAGAGATGCTGTCCCTGTGCCAGTGATTCGGCAAGATAGAGCATGACCCGGCTGCTTCTCAGCAGGGCGTCTTTGGTTGAAGGCGCGTCAAGCACCTGCCGCAACCGTCCCAGCATGGCATCCTGATCCGTTGTGATCTCAAAGTTTGCGCGCTTGGTTTTCATGACTGTACCTCATGTATGAAAACGTCATGAGTTCATCGTACTCATATTGGGGGTCTTTGAAAATGCTGACTTGGCGCTTGGGTATCAATCATCGTTCAGGTCGGCGGCGCTCGGTCCGCACCGTGGACCGTATGTCCGGCATTGTCCCAGCGACGCATGAGAACACGCCTGTTCGCATCCATCCATTGGTAACGATACTCCAGGGTCTGGTGAATCTCACCATGGAAAAAAAGTCTTCCGATACCTCCAGAAAACCACCATTCGTCAGTGTGATTCCGGCACGAAAATATCCGTGGTCGCTGATGATGCGTTCGGACACGACCAAGACCTGTCCGACAACTGCAGAACCAGCCAGTCGGGCCTTCAGTTTTTCCAGGTGGCGCGCGGGCGATGTGGCTTTGATCGTAATCCCGGCCAGCGGCGTGCGTAGTCAGAGCTCTTAACCCTGAGGGTGTCAGGCCAGGATGGCCTGACGACGCACCCGGCGAGCCCAAGTGGCCGGAATCGTGATCGAGGCCCCTATTACGCCCTACGGGAGAGCGTCATCTGACTGGGCGGGCCAGCGCCGTCCACTGACCGTGAGCCCGATACGACACCCCCTGCACGCGACCAAAACCACCAGGAGTCCAAGGCTTCAGCCTTGGCGCCCCCAGACCAAGACTGAAGCCTTGGACTCCCTTCCCGGTCACGCCAGCGATGGAGTAAGCGGATGCCGCTTAGGTGATTTCCGGAACACCGGAGACCACCCACCGTCGGCTCGGATGTCGATGCGACTTCAGTCGCACCGACTCGGACGCAAGTGCGACTGAAGTCGCACCTACACTCACCGGTATCCAAATTGTCGGAAATCGCCTTAACTCGCGGGCGTGCCTGTGTCCACCGGCGGGTCGCCGAGCAGACCTTCAAGCGTCTCGGCCTGGAGAAAACCATTTAGCCAGGCATCCAGTTGGTCAATGGTTGCCCCGGCAAGGCGCGCGCCCGCCCATGAGGGGAGGGGACCAAAGCGGGCGGTCAGCACGCTTTGCAGCGCTTCGGTCTTGCCTTCCCGCTTACCTTCCAGTTTGCCTTCCCGCTGACCTTCCAGCTTACCTTCCAGCTTACCTTCCCGCTGACCTTCCAGCTTGCCTTCCCGCTTGCCTTCCAGCAACCCCTCCCGCTTCCACTTCTGTGTCCACTCGTCAACCCGTTCGGCCAGCATGGTCTCGACCTCCGTTAAATCGTGCAGTTCCGGCAGATTCTCGCCCGGCATCAGCCGCCGCAGCAANACCCGCGCNAACCAGACNGTNAGGGCNCGCCGCAGGCTGGCGTGGCGCGGGTCGCGCAAGCGGGCGGTCAGCCGCTGCAGGATCGGGCGCACCGCCGCGGGGCCGTCGGCCGCCAGCACTTCCAGTCGCACCAACTCGGCCGCGACACTGGTCGCCTGCGCCAGCGTCGCTTTCTCAACGCGGCCCTCGTCGATCAGATAATAGCGCTGCTGGGGCCGGTAGCGGCCCAGCGCAGTGGGCAGCGGCACGATCAGGTCCGCGATGTCGCGCGCCGCCGTCCAGCGCCCGCTGCCGTTATAGAGCACCAGCGGAAACACCGGTGGCAGCAGTTCACCCGGCGCCACCGCCTCGTGTTTGATCAGGTCCTGATACAGCAAGCCGGTGTACACCATCACCCGCACCGCCATCCAGGGGTCGACCTGGCTTTGGAACTCGATCAGCAGGTACACATAAAGCCAGTCCCCCGCCACCCGCACCCGCCAGATGATGTCATCCTCGCGGTCACGCAGGTCGTCGGTCACATAACTGCCGCCCCGTTTCTCCAAGGTGGAAAAGTCGATGAGCGCCAGCCAGTCCTCCTGCACGAAGTCCCGCAGCAGACCCTCGACCATCTCGGGGTGGGAGAACAGGTGTTTGTAGGAGCCGTCCTGCGGCGCCCGCGCGGAGGAACGGGCGCGGGACCGGGCACGACGACGCTGACGGGAGGGTCGAGGCATGACGATGGGTGCACAGGCCGGTAAAAGCAGCGGATGTGCGCCAGTCTCTCATGGCCCGCCAGTTCGAACAATGTGTGCGCCGACGGCTCAGCAGTTCCGCATTTGAGTGGCCGCCGCCAACAGCGTGCCCGCCGCAAGGCTGATGGTGGATGCGCTACGCTTATCCACCCTACAAAACCGGCTCCGCTGTAGGGTGGATAAGGCGCGCCGCTCGGTGTCAGGGACCCGGCCCAGCGGTCGCGCGCGCCGCATCCACCAGGGGTCGCGCGATGCCGCTCAAATCTGGAATTGCTGGGTGCGGCTACGGGCCGGTCGGCCGATCGTCTGTGATCTTAGCAGCGCCCCGTGTCCGCACTTCGTCCGGCGCCTCACCCAGCCGGCTCTCAACCTCGTTAAACCGCGCATCCAGGTCCAATCGCCCCGGCGCCCCGATCGCTCGCGCACGGTCATACAGCGCACGAGCCATGTCGACCTCGCCATCATCCAGCCGCCAAGTCGCCGCCAGGAGTAACGGCAGCGGATTCACCGGAAACGCGGAGAAGGCAGCTTCCAGCGCGCCGATCGCACCCGCGTTGTCGCCTTGGGCATGACGCAGATGCCCGACATACATCAGGAGTTTCTGCCGGCTGGACGGCAACATGGCCGGCACCGCCGCCGCGTCTTGCGTCAGTGCCAGCAGTGCGGGCTCCGGCATGCGACAACCCTGATCCAGGGCCAGATTGACCAGCGTGATCAGGGCGGTCGTGTCATAGTCGCTCAGCACCACGCCCAATTGCGCGTGGGCCGCGGCGATGCGCTCCGGCCCGATCCGGCCGGTCTCAAGACAGTCCAGATAGCCCTCCTGCAAGCGCGGACCGGCGCCCTGGGCGTTGGCGAGCAGCCCGTGGGCGGCGTCGAACTGTCCGCGCTCCGTCAGCACCTGCGCCAGTTCGGCCCGCGCCCGGAGCGACGGCCAAGGCCCGGCCAGCGCGGTGGCGTAAATCTGTTCCGCATCCCCCCAAACCCAGGAGCGGGCGAAACTCAAACTGAACAGGGCCAGCAGCGCCAGCGCCGCGATCAGCGGGCGGAAGCGCGCGAGGGCTCCGGTCGGCGACCCGATCAGGTCCGCCGCCGCCAGGATCAACCCCAGGCTCGGCAGGTAGTTGCGATGCTCGAAGGCCAGTTCCAGCGGAATCAGCGTCGATTCCAGTAGATGGCCGGCAAAGAAGAACAGGATACCGAAAGCCGCCAAGGGCCGCCGCCGCAGTAATCCCAGCCCGAGTCCGAACAAGCCGAGCAAGAACAGGGCGGACCAGAGGGTCGTCGGCGGTTGCAGCCAGCCGGTCGAATAGGGCAGCCCATCGTAGAAGAACGGCATCGCCCCCAGGCGCGGCAGCAGGATTTGGCCGACATAGAGCGTGACCACCCGCGCCTGGGTCAGCAAGCGTTCGTCCATGTCGAACGCCCGTCCGATAGAAGCGCCGTGCGTGGTCAACAGCCACAGGGCCGCCCCCAGCGCCAAGAAAACTGTCAACCCGAAATAACCAAACAACAGACGCCGGGTTGGCGTGTTTCCGCGCAGTCGGAACAGGGACAATTCCAGGGCTCCGAGCAGCACCGGCAGCAAGACGCCATTCTCTTTGGCGAGCACCGCCAAGAGCGGGAGCACCAGCAACGGCAACAGCCACGCCGTCGGACTCGCGGGTCGCCCGGATGCTATCTCCCGCAGACGCAGTCGGGCATAGAGCAGCAGCGCCCATACGCAGAACAAGGCGGAGAGAATCGTCATGCGCTGGACCACATAGGCCACCGTGCTCACCTGAAGCGGGTGCAGCGTCCACGCCAGGGCCACGACCAGCGCGAACAGGCCGGAGGCGCCAGGCGGGTAGCGGGTGCGCGCCAGCAACCGCACGAACAGCCAGATCAGGGACGCGGTGACCAGATGCAGGATCAGGTTGACTGCCTTGAAGCCGAACGGAGCGGACGAAGCCAGGGCATTGCCGGCCAGGGTCGCCATCGCCAGGGGGCGGCCAACTCCAAAGGAATCAAGGAATAGATACTCCTTCCAGTGAGCCCCAACCAATTCCGCGAGACCGCCCGCCTGGATGGCCAGAATGCTGTCTTGCAGCCTTACGTCGTCAAGCACCCAGGGTCCGGAGAGGGCGGGCCAGGAGGCGAGCAGACCAAGCAGCCAGATTGCCGTCAGAGACGTCAAGGGGTGTTCCGCCCACATGGTCCCTACACGACAATGCTCACCTTGAGTCGACGACATCTGAAACTCCTACGTTGCCGGGATGGTGACCCATGTGCATCATAGCCAGAAATCGTCGGCGCGGGTCGCTGCGCGGCTGGCTTCTTACAGGCCAGTCCCGTCTGCGTACCGCCGAGCCGAAAAACCGAACTCCGATACAACTCCCGTGCCCAGACCCTTGCATACAGGCTAAGATAGAACCTACGACGATTGGTTGAGCCTCGGGCGTCCCATTGGCGATCAGGTGCTGCTACGCGCGACGGTGCAACCCGTCACAGCACAGCATCCGACGGACCGTCACGATGGTGCGCATCCGGTCAACCCTGTTCCAGGGTCATGCCGCGTGTCGTGCTGCCGACCCGGCAGCGTCGGCGCCGGACTGCCAACGACCCGCGTTATCGCCACCATTCAGGAGCCCGCGTGTCCCACAAGATCAGCGTCATCCTCCCCTGTCGAAACGAGGCGGCGTCGCTTGAAACCCTGCTGCCGCGCATCCGCCAAGTGCTCCCCGCGGCGGAGATTCTGGTCGTGGATGACGCTTCCGCGGACGGATCGGCAGCCGTCTGTGCCGCCAACGGCGTACGCTGCATCCGCCATCCCTACCGGAAGGGCAACGGCGCGGCGATCAAGTCCGGCGCCCGCGCTGCCGTGGGTGACATCCTGATCTTCATGGATGCCGACGGCCAGCATGATCCCGCCGATATCCCCCGCCTGTTGAAACCGCTGGAGGACGGCTTCGACATGGTCGTGGGTGCTCGCCGCTCGGCCTCCCAGGCTAGTCTTGCGCGTGGGCTTGCCAACCGCGTCTACAACCGGCTGGCCAGCTACATGACCGGTCAGCCGATTCTGGACCTCACCTCCGGTTTCCGGGTCGTCCGGGCCGACCTGTTCCGGGAATTCATCTACCTGCTCCCGAACGAATTCTCCTACCCGACCACCATCACCATGGCTTTCTTTCGCGCCGGGTATCATGTCGGCTATGTCACCATTACCGCCGGCCAGCGCATCGGCAAGAGCCACATTCGCCCCCTGCAAGACGGCCTGCGCTTCCTTCTGATCATCTTCAAGATCGGCAGTCTCTACTCGCCGCTCAAGATTTTCGTGCCGGTTGCGGTGCTTTTTTTTCTCCTCGGGACCGGTTATTGGATTTATACCTACAGTCTCGCTCTCCGGCTCTCGATCATGACCATTTTTATGCTCACCACGGCGGTCATCGTATTCCTGATCGGGTTGGTCTCGGAGCAAATTACGCAACTGATGTATCGGTCGTTCACTGAGTCGGTGCCCGCACCCCGGGATCCCGAGAAAAGAGTTGGCGATAGCAGATGCGATTGACCAAGCTCCCGATCTCGTGCCAATCCGCGTCTTGCGTATAGCCTATCGTCTCGCCTGCTGGCGCCCCGGCGAATACCTACGCGCCAGTGGTGGACTGTTCGGCTGGCTGCTGTTACGCGCTGTGGGGCAAGCGGTGCTGGTCATCGCTCTGGCGCGGCTTCTGGGTGCGACAGGGTATGGGCAGTTCATCACGATCCTGGCGGTCGCGAGTTTGTTCGCACCGTTGGCCGGGTTGGGCGTGCAAGGTGTGCTGCTACGCGATGGTGCGCGCAATCCGCGAGGTCTTCCGGGCCAACTTTGCACCGCATTACGGTTGTGGTGGCTGAGCACCGCGGTATTTGGTACAATCGGGGTGGCGGCTGCGCTAGTGGTCGTGCCGCATGACGCGCAAGGCGCGGCAGTTGCCGCGCTGGTGCTGGCTGAGGTGGGCAGCAGTTCACTGATGGAGATCGTCGCGCGCTCCCAGCAGTCACAACAGCGCACCCAGCGCTTCGGCGCGATCTTGGCTGGTTTGGTATTGGCCCGCCTCACCGCATTGGTGGTCTATGCGATGCTGGCGCGGCCTGAGGTCAACGGCTGGATGTGGGCCTATGCCGTCGGTAGTCTGGCTTATACGGCCTGGCTCATACTGCGGACGCAGCGGGACCTATTATCAAGCCGTCCGCCCTGTGCGCCTTTGTGGCCGCTAGTGCGCGAGGGCTTACCTTTCGCCGTCGCTTCCCTTTCGCTACGGTTGCAGGCGGAGTTCAACAAGCCGGTACTGGCGCAACTCGGATTTGCTCTGGCCGGGAATTTCAGCGCGGCGCAGCGCGCCGTAGACATTGCCAGTCTACCACTGGTCGCGATGCAGGAGGCACTGTGGGCTCGCCTGTATGCCAGCGCGGACTACCAGCGCCGAATGCTTGTCACGGCTGCATTTCTGTTACTGTTCGCACTGCTTGGCGGTGTTGTGCTTTATTTGGTTGCGCCCCTGTTGCCGCTGCTGCTTGGTCCTGGGTTTGAGCAAACAGTTCATTTATTGCAATTGCTCGCTTTGCTGCCTATGGTTCAGTTAGTACGTAACTTTGGGGGGTTTAAAGTAATGGCTAGCGGTAACACCAGAACTCTAGGGCATGCCTATTTTATTGGCTCGGTGGTTAGCATAATTACGACTCTTGCGCTAGTGAGATATTACGGCTTGTCCGGCGCCGTAACAGCAGCATATATCAGTGAAATCGCAATTATCTTCATTCTATTCTCATGGGGTTCTAATGATGAAGTTTAGTGAAATCATCCGAACGATTAAGACGATTATAAAAAATTTTCGCGATATTGGGAAAATTCAGCAAACAGTCATTTTTTCGGAAATTGAAAGACTCCAGAAAATCTATGCAAGAGATGGCGCATCGCTGATACCCTATGGGCGCAAATCATATTCTCAAAATGACGAGGACGGGATAATTGAAGAAATATTTCGAAGGATCGGTCATGAAAATAAACGGTTTGTTGAGATAGGAATAGGTGACGGGAAAGAAAATAATACACTGGCACTCCTGTTAGCTGGTTGGAAAGGTCTATGGATAGATATGAATGCTGGTTCGATCAAGGATGTTGTTAAAAACTGGGCGGGGTTAATTGATTCAACAACTTTAACTGCAATCGCCTTTCGTGTTGATGCAGCGAATATCGATCGCATCATCGCTGATGCTGGTTTTCGCGGCGAAGTAGATTTGCTTTCAATTGATATTGACGGCAATGACGCCTACATCTTTGAAGCGATCAAGTGCATCTCTCCGAGGTGTGTCGTTATCGAGTACAACGCGAAATTTGGTCCGACGTTGGATTACTGCATTCCGTATTCCCAAGACTTCGAATACGACGGAACAGATGCTTTCGGCTCGTCCCTGAAGCATTTGCAGAATGTTTTCAGTAGGCGCGGCTACTCGCTGGTGGGCTGCAATCTTGCGGGGGTAAACGCGTTTTTTGTTAGATCAGACCTCGTGACGGATAAGTTTATTCAGCCATATACTGCGGAGGTCCACTACCAACCGCCGAGGTACCATCTTTCCGGTTATGTTTCCGGGCATCCCTCGTCATTTCGCGTGATATCAGGAATTTAGAACCCGGATTAGCGTACTGACGCTTAGTCATCGCCGGCAATCATCATCTGTGCGAGATCAGGAAATGTGACTTTAGGGCGCCACCCTAAAGTATTAATCGTGGTTGGATTGGAAACTAATCGCAAATATTCCGGAATGAATCCCTGGCGGAGCCGAACATATTCGCGCCAGTCCTTGCCGATCAGTCCAAAGCACTGTTCGAGCCAGTCTTTAATTGAATAGGTGACTCCTGAACCAATTGCAGCTTCGTAAATGTCGTCTTGTTCGATTAAGGTGAGAATAGCCTGGGCGACATCACCAGCAAATGTCCATTCTTTTTCTACATCAATGTTTCCTAGCTCGATAACTTCGCAGGAACCTTTAGAAATTCTTTGAACTGCTAGGGCTATCATTTTGCTGACGTGATCGGGCTTGCGGCGTGGGCTTTCATGATGAAAGAGATAGCCGACATAGGCGCGAATGTCAAGAGAGCGAAAATAACGAGCAGCATATGCCGATTGAATGCGAGCAACAGAATAGGCCGTGCTTGCTTGAAATTCACTTTTTTCTGAAATAACATCGCCGGTGTTCCTGAATTGAATGCCACTACCAGTTACAAACACTTTCGCATCAGGGTGGTATCTCTTGACAGCTTCAAGAACATTCAGCGCACCGGTCGATATTGTTTCGTGGTTTTCAAATAGGGCATCATGCCGCGTACTGGAATTTGCGGCAATATGAAAAACATACGCTGGGCGATGCGTTCTGATCAGCTGCTTTACTTGAGCGAAGCAGGAAACATCACCGCGTACCCAGGCGCCTGTTCGCGATACACCAATCGGCTCGATGCCCCGTAACTTGCACAAATCGTACAGGTAATGACCATCCTGCCCACCGGCACCAAAAATAATAGCTTTCATAGATGACCCTGGATCTTAACGATAATATATGCATGTTCAGAACCGAACCCGCGTTTCTTGATAAATTTCGCCCTCTTATCCAGTAAGTTGCCTTTTAATAATCTCTATTGTTGGCAAAGGGAAAATGAAGCCGATGCCTCGATCGAGCGTTTCTTTCTCCCGTGCAATAAACTCGTCTTTAAAATGCCAAGGAAGAACCAAGTAATAATCCGGATTCATTGCCCGCGAGTCAGCCTCGCTTACAATGGGAATGTCTGTCCCGAGGGTGTGTGCGCCATACTTGTCAGGATTGCGCTCTGCTGCGACATCAATAATTCTATTGTCGATGCCACACAGTTGCAAAATGGTATTTCCTTTAGTTGATGCGCCATAAATGTGAATTCGCTTCCCCTCTTTCTTTAGTTTCTTGAGCAGATATATTAATTCTTCCTTGTGTACGTTTACGCGATCCTGGAAATTCTTATAGGGTTTGTCGGTATCTAACTCAAGATCAAACTCTTCTTGATGCAGCGCCTGTACGTTCTGCGTAAATTCTTCTATCTTATAGGCATAGCTATCGACATGAGTGGCGAAGCAGCGGATGCTGCCGCCATTAATAGGGTTAAAGATCGCATTAAATATTTTCATTCCTCCCTGTTTCAAAATATACTCAATAACAGCAAGACTATAATATTCAAGGTGCTCATGGCATATGGTGTCGTAGGATGTCATTTTGAGCATCGTTGGCATATAAGACATCTCAAAAATCCAGATACCCTCTGGAGCTAGCACCTCTTTGACGCCTTTAGTAAAAGCAATCGGATCTTCTAGGTCGTAAAACATCGCGATTGAAGTAATGATGTCAAATTGCCTACTCTGTAGAAAAACCAATAACTCATTGGAGGGAAAAATATCCTGGATGACTGTGACGGGAGGCTTTATTTCTTGAGCTACGTCCGATGGGTCGACACCATATTTTTCACAGTTATTTGGATAGTAGCTCAATAATGTTCCGTCATTACAACCGAGATCGAGAACTCGTGGCGCTAATTTATTTAATATAAACAATGCTTCGTCGACAATGCCACGCAAATGTTGACGCATAGTATCGTTGGTGCCGGAGCGATACCAGTAAGCAGAATAAAGGATTTCAGGCGGGACGGTATGTTCCATCTGCAGTAAGCCGCAGGCGCGCTCGTCTTTCGTAGGATCGCAACGAAGTAATGTCGTCGGTATCTTACGCATTGGGGGCATTTCCTTGCCCGGTTTAACAAACGAGCCTTGCAGATACTGCTCACCTAAGTCGATAACCTTGGTGAGTGCGCTTGAGCCGCAGGCTCGGCAGGTTTTTCGATGAATAAGATGCATGTTGTGCCTCGTTGTGTTTTCGGCCTAGACGTTGCTGAGCACCTGAAGATCATTGCTATAAGCCGCTAATTATTGCGCTTCCTTAAAATCAGAGCGTTGCATAGTAGTGCGAGTTAGCTGCGAACGTTTGATGCCGCTTGCTTGGATTTATCGCTCCAGGCTTGAAGATCGAAAAAGGTGATGCAAAGAGTTTTGTGCAGGATCCAACGCATCCGAAACCGTGCCAACCAGTTGAGGAAAGCTATGGGTGCGATGGCGATGGCATAAAAAATCATTCTTGGCCACGGAGAAGAAACGCGGGGCTTCAGAAATTCGTGGTACTCTCTTACCGAGTAGTGTCCTTTCGCTCGATTCACAAGCAATCGGGGCAAACTGCGCCAAGGTTCGCAGGCGATTACTTGATTTTTTGCCCAATCCGGGTAGTCCGGAAACGACCAGACGAGTTTTGGCCACTGAAACATCCAAATCTCAAAGCTGCGCGCCACCCATTGCGCGTTTCCCCAACGGATGACGATCCAGGGGTGCGCGAGGATAAGCGCATCACCCGGCATGGGACTTTGGAATACGACGCCCATGTGAATAAAGGCCGTGCCATAATACTTTACCAGTTCTCGCTGGCTCCAAATTGTGCGTTTTATTACTACGCCGCCAATAAAAGATAAGTAGTCCCCGGCATCGGCAAGTAACCAATGACGTTCCGGAAGACTGGGGGGGTATACACGGTCGTGATCGAGATGCATTCGGCGCGCCTCAAGACAGACGGTCAAGTCCGTCGTTCGTACCTCGGCATTTACGACGATCAAACTGTATTGTCGACGAGCGGCAGCGAGAACCACCGCAATCGCGCCGGGTTTCAGCAGATCATCGTCAGTGAAAAGCCAGCAATACTCTCCGCGCGCGAATTTGACTGCCTTGCAATAGTCCTGATCAAGGCCACCTTTTTCTGAAAGTTGAATGTAGCGCAGGTTATCACAGCGGGACGCGTATTCGTTTACAACCTCGCGAGTGTTGTCGGTAGAAGCGCCATCTACAACGACGATCTCCACTTCAGGCGTGATCTGGCTGATGACGCTGTCAAGGGTTTCGCCAATGAATGTCGCGCGATTTAGCGTGGCAATGCAAATAGAAAGGAGAATCATATTATTTTCAGAGGAATATAAGGTTAGCGTCTGCTAAGATTATACCCTGTACAAAACACGCAACGCGTTCGGGATTTGGATCGGCTTGAAGTTCGACACATAGTATCAGGCTGCTTGAACGAGGGTCAATGCCACCGAGAGCACCATGACCAATACGGCTAAGTCTGACGTGGGAATTGCGGCCTTGATCATAATTTCGCCCAAGACCGAGTACAGTGCTGGGCGATCTGTCTAAGCTGAGGTTGGCAGGTTCCTCGAACTTTCATACCCTTGGAGGTGCAAACTCACCGAGGGTTGGAGAATATGTCCGAAGAACCTGCCGCGATGGAATTTAGCCCAGATGCCGCCGCTTTGTCACCCGGCGCGTTAGCGTCGGGCGGTGGTGCCAGACAGGTCACGCGCCGCTCGCGCCTGGAGCGGGCACAACAGCTTGGTGCGGCCGAGGCGCGGTTGGCGGCGGGCGAGCCGCTGCGGCAGGTGGCCGCGGCGCTGGGAGTGCCCCGCAGTACCCTGCGCAGTTGGCGCACGGCGCTGCCGCTGGCAGGGGAGTGCCTTCCGCCAGCGGTGGCGAGCGCCTTGGCGACCCCGGCCGGGCTGCGGTGGTTGTGCCGCCTGGTGGTGGCGCTGCAGGAGGCGCTCGCCGAGGCGGCACAGGCGCAACGCGACGCCCTTGCCGCGGGGATGCCCCCGTGCGAGGTGGCGCTGTGTGTCGATGAACACTACGATCCTGATGTCTGCTTGGTGGCCATCGAGCCGGTGGCGAATTACATTGTGGCGGAAGCCTACGCGCCGGACCGCACCGCGGCGACTTGGCGGCAATGCCTGGAGCAGGCGCTGGCCGGCTTGCCGGTCACGGTGATCCAAGGCACCAGTGACGAGGCCGGGGCGTTGCGGCACTTGGTTGAGAAGGATTTTGGTGCCGCGCATGCGTCGGACCTGTGCATGGTCAGCATGAGGTCGCCAAGGGTACCGGGTTGCACCGCCAGCTCAAGCAGGCCGACGCGGCGGTCGCGGCCGCCCAAGCACACCTGGACGCGCAGCGCGCGGCCCAGCGGGCCTATGAGGCGCAGTCACGCCATCCGCGCGGCCGGCCACCGGCCTTCGCGGCGCAGATTGAGGCGGCCTTGACCGCGCTGGTCGCCGCCGAAGCCGAACAAACGCAGGCCCAGGCACGGCAAACCGAGGCCCGTGAACTGATCCGCGAACTGGGCCACCTCGATCATCCTTATGATGTGGAGACGGGACAGGTGCAATCCGTGGAACAGGTCGCCGCCCGTTTCGCCGCCGTGTGGGCGCGCCTGTCGCGCCTCGCCGACGCGGTCGACCTGCCCACGCGGGCCCGTGAACGCATCGCCAAGGCCCAGCGCCTGACGGTGCACTGGCTGGCTTACCTCAGCTTTTTCTTTGCCACCCTGCAGGTCCGGGTTGAGGCCCTCGACCTGCCGGCTGACCTGGAGCAAGCGCTCTTCACCCAACTGGTTCCGGCCCTGTACCTGGAGCGGGTCGCCGCGCGCAGTCCCCAGGCCGGGAGACCCGCCACCGAGTGGCGGCGCTCAGTGCGCAGCTGCTCGAACCATTGCGCCAGCCGACGCATCCGCTCCAAGCGCTGCCGCTCGCCACCCGTCAACACCACGAAGCGGTCGCCCGCGGCGGCGCCGATCTGTTCCAGCGCAGCAGCTCCTGCGTGGAGGGCCGCAACGGTCAGCTCTCCCTCTACCATCATGGCTGTCACCGCTTGCGGGGCCGTAAGCTCCCGGCACTGACGGCCATCCACAACTATCATATCCGTCGCCCCGACGGCACCACCGCTGCCGAACGCTTCTTCGGTCGTGGCCACCCACTGCTGTTCGAGCTGGTGTTGGCCCGGGTCTCCCGGCTACCGCCACCGCGACGCCGACGACCGCGCGCACCCAAGCTTGCTGCGCTGGCACTGGTCGCGGCTTGATGGGGTGGGCGAAGTTATGATCAAGGCCGGAATTGCGGTAGTCTCGATAACGGCTGCATTTCAATGCTGATGTCGCGGCAAGGCTGCGCGGGCGCGCAGCATCAAAGGGTCCTCGCCGTGCGCCAAACGCCATCCCTCACGCAGAGCGCGTAGCGGCACCAGGCTGTGGTAGCGCGTGGCGCGCACCAAAGCGCGGGTGGTCAGTGTCACGCCGTGTCCCAACAACAAACCGCTACGGCCGATAGGACCAAGCGCCAGTTTGCGCGCCAGGATCAGGTGTGCGGCCACCATGCGTGCTTCGTAGAATGGCGTACCTAAACCGCTGCTGGCCGAACCCTCATGCTGTACCAATACCGTCGGCAGGTACAGCATGGTTCCCGGTTCGCGTGATAGGCGGCATCCGAGTTCGACGTCCTCGCCATACATGAAGAAGTCCTCGTCAAAAACATTCGGTCCGATGCGCGCAGTGTTCAGCAGTAGGCAGCACCCACTGGGATGCGGAACACTTCCCGGCAGGCGGCGCGTCAAGAGCAGCCCTAACCAGCGCTGGTAGTACACCGTGCCCGAGACGCGGTCGGTCTGGTCGATCGCGGGGTAGGCCAGTCTGGCGTCGGGATGCCGCAGGAGCGCGTCGCGTAGCGCACCCAAGGCGCCGCGGAGCAGGCGGGCGTCGTTGTTGATCAGCAGCACCCAGGCGCCCGGGTGGTGCTTCGCAATCCACTCCATTCCGCGATTGACGCCGGCGGCGAACCCGAGATTGGCCGGACTGATCTCAATGCTCACGCGGCGGTCCGTACCCAAGGCCGTTCGTAGCGCGCATGCGGTGACGCCGCTATCATCGGAGTTGTCCCACACCAGCATATGAGCGGCGCCATCGTCGAGGACAGACCTCACGCAAGCGGCAGTGCGGGTCGCGTCGCGGAAGTTGAGCGTCAGTCCGAGGACCTTGGGGACCGGGGTCATGGCCGCTGGTGGGACAGTGGTGTTGAAGCAATCCGCAGGCCGGCGCTCAGACCTTGTCGCATCTGTTTCCATTGTTCCCGCCGTTGGTCGTCGAACAGGCCATGCACCACGGCGGTCAGCATCAGCTTGGCCAATGCCCAGACCTTCCACACCCGCGGGATATAGGGCCGCCGCATCAGTAGCAGCGCATTGCGGAACAGAAAAAAATGCCGCTGGGGCGAGCGTGAGGGCCAAACCCGCCAACCGAACAACCAGAACCGAATACTCGACTGGCCCATGCGGTGGTTGAACACGGCGGCGGGAACACCCCAGAGCCGAAAGCCCGCCGCCAGCACGCGGAACGACCATTCGGTATCCACGTGATCGATAAACAGTGCTTCATCGAGACCGCCGAGTTGCAGGAACAGGTCGATCTGGACCAGTGTACCGCTGCCGTTGAGGGTGGTGCAGGTCACCGGTTGTGGCGAACCGGGCGGTGGATAGGTCCGTTTCCAGCGCCAGCGCGCGGCTTGATGAAATCCATGCGACAGGCCGGTGTCGACATCGAGCAGGCAAGGACCGACGCCGCCGACGGGTTCGCCTTGGCGTTCAAGCGTGTCAAGGGCTTCGACCAGGATCTGGATGCTGTTCGGAAGCGGCTCGCTGTCCTGGTCGAGCAGCAAGACCAGGCGGAGTCGCGGGTCATGTGCTCGCGCCGCGCAAACACCGCGATTGACCGCCGCGGCCAGGCCGAGATTCTGCGTGTTGCGCAGCAGTCGGGTATTGGGGGTGCGTTTCGCCAAGATTTCGATTTGTTCTAGTGTATCCGGCTGTGAGGCGTTATCGACCAGGATTTTCAGGCTTTCGGCAGGAAGCGCGGCGAGTTGTGCCCGGAGCGGACCAAGATCCGGATTGTAGGTCACTGTGATGGCGGCAACCGCGGCGATGTCAATGTCGTTCACGATCTGATTTGATCTGCCTTGAGAGTCGATCCATCTGCCGCTCTGAGCAATAGTTGACCATAGCGCTCAGTGACCGAGGCCCAGTCGAAGGCCGCCCGGCAATGCTGATGCGCATTGGCGGCGAGCCGACGCCGTTGCTCCGGGTCGGCCAGCAGGCCGATGATCGTCTTGGCGAATTCAGATGTTAAGTGCGGGTCAACCAAAATTCCAGTTAGTCCGTCCTGGATGACATCCGCAACCGCAGGAACACGTCCGCAGACCAGCGGACAGCCACAGCCCGCGGCCTCTACCAACACCAGGCCAAGACCTTCCTGATCTCCGCCGTTGGCGACCACAAAGGGCGCCACGAAGAGGGTTGCACGCCGGTACAGATCCGGTAACGCGGCTTGGCCAATCATACCCAGAAAGTCGACCTGTGCGTCGATTCTAAGATCTGCGGTCAGGCGCCGCAACTGAGCCTCCAGTGGACCGCTGCCGGCGATGATCAAGCGGGTCTGGGGATGACTCACCAGGATCTGCGGCATGGCACGTAGTAAAAGTGGGAGTCCTTTCTTCTCTACTAACCGGCCAACGAATAACAGGGTGTCATCACTGCGCTGGATCAGCGGGTCTGGGGTGAAGTGCTGTTGCATGTCGACGCCCATCGGAATGACCGCGATCTTAATGGGGTCGATCCCGATCGTGAGGCATTCAGTGCGCATCGCTGCGCTGACCACCGTGACCATGGCGCTCTCATTCATGACGGCCTGTTTAACGCGGCGCAGCAGCGAGCCGCTCAATGCAAACAGGTCGCCGCCATGGGACGTGCAAACGAGCGGGATCGCGCGGTTGGTCAGGCGGCGCGCCAGGACGGCAATCAACCCTTGTGGGATCAGCCAGTGGGCGTGAATGACATCGAAGGGCTCGCGGTGCAGTAGTCGGACCAATGCCCATAACTGACCGAGCAGGAAGAGCGGGACCAGCAGATAATAGAAGGGGTTGCTGCGCAGCCGGCTGAGGATGCCGCCGCCGTGTGTCGCCAGATGTTCCCAGCGCTTGAAAAAATAGGGAAAGCGAATAACCTGCACACCGCCCATGGATTCGCGTTCCAGGCTGCCGGGGGCGCGGGGGGCCAGCACGGTGACGGCGAAACGCTCGGTCAGTCGACGACTGAGTTCGTAGACGAACGGCGGCTCCGGATCCTGACTCCAGCGCGGGAAGGTCGAGGTCAGGACCAGCAAACGGGGTTTGGGGCCGTCAACGATTTTCATGTCCAACGGGTTCGATGATTTCGGCGGTAGGCGGGATGTTTAATAGCTCGGAACGCCCGGAACGCAGCAAGTTCGCCTGCTCGGTCACGCGGGCGAAGATATCGTTCTCGTAGGTCTGCATCGGACTTTCCTGCGCTGCTCGATTGTTCTGATGAGTATAGGTGTTCTTTGTCGCTGATGTCCGTGAGAGGGTCACGTTCTTGCTATGCGGCCAGTATTTTAGGCGTTGAACGCGATATCCGGGTGTAGGGCGTTAGCGACCTGACCTGGACGCCTCCCGAGCCGTGGATTCGAGGGCCAGCAACTGGTCCAGATCAAAACCGCCGTGTGCGCCAAATGCGCGATCCAAGGCGGCGCGGCGTGTTGGCTCCTGCGCAACAGTGCGCAGCATGGCAGTTGTCTGCGCGGACGCAGCATAGTCGCCGGCGAAGCGCAGCAGGTTACTGACGACAAACCTCATTTGAACAGGTTTGGCGTAAACGCACTGGTCCAGTGTCTGCGCCAGCGCCGATGCCGCATCCTCCCAGCGTGAAAGCCCGATCAGTGCCCGCACCCTGACTTCGCCGGTAAGGCACCGTTCATCGGCCACCCTTGCGCGCGGGTTGGCGAAGGCCGTTGCCGTGAGCGCATCGAATTGGGCGGGCGAGATCGCCGGGCATTGACCCTGCAACACAAGGTTGGCGAACTGAGCCAACGCGGTGACCGCGGTCGGCGTGATGAGACCTTGTGCAAGCTTGTCCGAGGTTCGGTCATAGAGTTGTTTCGGCAGGGCCGGCTCCCGACAATACAGGCGTAGCGCGGTCAACTCCGGCGCTGCATCCTCCGTGTCCATGTTCACCAGCCGCGCCAGCAGCGCGACGGCTCTCCCCTGATTGCCGCGTGCGCTCTCACGGGTTGCCAGCTCGGCAAGCACGCGGGGTGAGTCCGGGCGGTATCGGTAGTCGAAGGCCAGCAAGGTATCCAGGTCGGCCCAGATGCGTGCGCGGGTTGCGGTGTTGAAAGCGAGCAGCAGGGCCAGCGCGGCGATGACCGGCACGGCCAGGCGTAGGCGTCCGATGGACGCAAACAGGGTCGTAACTATAGAGACCAGCAGCGTTGCGAGTCCTACCGTGGCCAGGTAGTTCCGATGCTCGAAGACCATCTCCAAAGGGATTACGGTCGACTCGATCAGGTGACAGGCGAAGAACCAGAGGATGCCGAAGCTGATCCAGGGGGCGGGGCGGGCGAACCGCACGGCGAGCAGGATGAGGCCGGCGTAGAGGCTTGCCAGAGCAATGGTGGCGGCGTCCAGGTGCCTGGTGATGGGGAAGCCATCGTGAAACAGCGACATACTGCTTGGGAGCGGTACCAGAAAGAGCTTGAGATAGAGTCCGATGACGTGCACTTGGGTCATCAGGCGCTCGACCCCGCTGAAGCCGCGTCCGGCGTGCCATCCCAGGAGGTCGGGCAGGCGCGGAATCAGGTACAGGGCGCCCAGTGCCGCGGGCAGTCCGATGAGCAGCACCCAGAGTCCGATCCAGAGTCGGCGCTGTCGCGGCCCTTGGGTCCGGAATCGGAAGAAGATGCCCTCAATGACTGCCAGCAGCACCGGTAGTACGGCCGCGCTTTCTTTGCTCAGTAGCCCGAGCAGCCCGCAGACGCCGACACCGATCAATGCGACCGCGGCGCCGGCCAGCGGACGGGTCGCGCTCAGCAGGCGCCCTTTCACATAGGCGATCAGGGCACCGAGCGTGAACAGGCTCGATAAGAGCACCAGCCGCTGCACGGCATAGAGGACCGTGCTGACCTGCAGCGGGTGCAATACCCAGAGGCTGACCGCGGCCAGAGCGAACCAGAGTGGTGCAGTGGTGTCGGCTGTTCGTGACCGGCGGCAGGCGAGCAGGTAGAGCAGCCAGAAGACCAGCAGTCCGTTGATCAGGTGGAGCAGCAGATTCTGGTATTTGAAGGCAAAGGCATCGGGCCCGGCGAAATACTGGGTGAACGTGAAGCTGATCCGGGTGAGTCCGCGGGACAGCCCGGCGAATTGTTCGCCGTCGAACAGTTGGCCCTGGAGATTGGCCAGGGTCAGGGTGTCGACTTGAGCTGCCGGGATGTTCGAGTCGTCATCGAGCAGAAAGGGGCCATCGAGGCCGGGGCTGTAGATGAGATAGGTGAGGATGAGTACCGCCAGCAGGAAGGCCGCGGCACCGATCTGCGCGTAGCGGTCAGTGCCGGCTTGCAACTGGGCTGGTGCAGGGTCGGACAAGGTTGTTGGAGCGCTGTTTGTACCCCGAGGGCGTTCGGATTCGGCATTGTGCATCTCTTCGAGCTCGCGGGGCTTTTGTTCCGGCAAGGAGTATTTGTCATTCAGATTCTCGTCCGACCGGTTTGGGGAAACTATCTGAGCGTTTGGGTCGAACTGAGGTCCGACCTCCCGTTCTCCTTGGCCGGGTTGAGATCGGTGCCCGCGACCGTGCGTTGTTGCTCTAGGTTGATCATCCGATCGACCGGTGCCTTAGGTTGCGCGACAGCCCGACCGACAAGGTATTGTGGCTGCGCCGTTCATCACAGCCTCTATTGACTGTGCCTTGACGTTGTCGGACGCGTTGACGCTGAACCTTCGGAATCGATCGGACGGCCACTCTTTGGCGCTGGTCTTTCCTGGAATAGGTCTTGGTAGACATTGACCTGGCGATCTTTATTCAGCCACTCGTACAGGTTTTTCGGCGGGGTCGCGGCGGCGATCTCCACATAATGCTGTGCATCGTCCAGAAGCCCCGCGGTCATCAAGTAATAGGCTTGTTCAAGCGCTGTCGTATAGGATGGTGAAGCCGCGTAGGCGCGGTCCAGCGCGCGGATGGTGCCGTCGAGATCGCGCTGTTGCCGCCGATAGCGGGCGAGCAGTGTCGCCAACAGCCGATGGGCTGCGCCGCTGGCGATAAACTTTGGGCTCGCCAGATAACCCGCAAAGATTCGCTCCATGGCTTGCGGTGCAATGCGGCAACGCACAGCCTGTTTCTGGTCGGTCATCCATTCGATGCCGGTCAGGCTACCGAAATCCAGGGGGGCCGTCCGCGCCACCCGTTCGATCTCGTCGATGCTCGCGTCAAGGCTCGGCAGATTGGGGTCAGAGCAATGCTCGACTATGAAACGATAGAGCGGGAGGTTCGCATTAGTCGGCTGGGCCGCCGCGGCCTGGTCGAGTTGGGTTCGCAGCCGTGTCCAATCACCGTGGCTGGCCCAGAAGTTGAGTGCGGTCTCTTGGGCGCGCGGCGAGGCTGGACGTTCCGCCGACCACAGCAAGGCGATCGAGGCTTCGTCGCCCCAGACCCGTGCCGAACTCCAAGTGATGGTGCCGACCAGTGCGATTACTGACACTAGGCCTGCGGCGGTCCAGCGTTGGTAGGCCGCCGGTACCGCGAGCACAATGTAACATAGGGCAAAGAGGGGACCGATCATCGGCAGGTAGTTGCGGTGCTCGAAATAGATCTCTAGCGGGATTACCGTGCCTTCAAGCAGGTGTCCGAGCAAAAACCAGAGGACCGCCAAGCTGAATAGGGGCCAAGTGCGCCGTTTGACGAGTGCCAGGGTCAGCAACGCGATGATCATGCCCAGTGCCACCAACGTTTGTGGCGGGTCGAGGAGCCCGCGGGAGATTGTGAAATCGTCGCGAAAAGGGGTGGATTCGGTGAGTGAGGGCAGCAGGATAACCCGCAGATACTGCATCAGCACCCGGCCCTCGGTCATCAAACGCTCGGGCAAATTGAAGGCGCGTGGTTCGTAGGCAGCCGCCGGATTGCCCAGCAACAGCACCAGATAGACCGCCAGCACGCCAAGCGGCAGAATCAAGAAAACCGTGGACCAGGCGCTCCACCAGGCGGGGCGCGGCGGGCGGTTTGCGCCAAGTACCGTCACCTCAAGTACCAGCACGTAGCTCAGGGTCATCACCGCCGATTCCTTGCTCAGGATCCCGAGTACCAGAGAGAGCCCGAAGACGGGTACCAGCCAAAACAGAGCAGTCCAATGGCGCTGTGTGGCGATGCGGCGCCCGTGTAGATAGGCGATGAGTGCCAATAGGGAGAAGGTCCCGCCGAGCAGGGTCATGCGCTGAATGACCATCATGACCGGCGACAGTTGCAGCGGGTGTAGTAGCCAGAGTGCGGCTGTGGCTAATGCAATCCAGTCCGGAAAGGCGCTGCGGGGCTCGGCGGGGCGAATCAGGCGGATCAGACCCCGCAGAAAAGCAAATACGAGGATGCTGTTCAGCAGGTGGATCAGGAGATTGGTGCGCTTGAAGCGAGCGGGTGCGCTGGGCCAGCCGTTGTCGTCTAGGAGCAGCGACAGATAAGATAGGGAGCGACCGGAACCCCCTTCGTCCGGCAGGATCAATCGGACAACTTCGTCGGGGGTCTGGATGCCGTCACCGGTCCCGGCGAGTTTGGGCAGGTGCACTTCATCGTCAAAGAAGAAGGGGCCGGACAAACCGGGAGCAAACGCGAACCAGCCAACCACGAGCAGCAGTGGTAGAGTGATTGTAACCAGCCTTGGCCCACGTGCAAAGTTGAACATGGTCTTTGGCGTTCTCGATTGGCGCTGCCGTGGGTGCTCGGATTGTTTGTTCTGGATAACAAAAAACCCCAGGAATCGCCCTGGGGTTCGCGGCGGTGTTAGAGTTGGACCTATTGCCTATTTACGGCAGTTGGACGGACGGAACTTCGCGTCAAGTGTGCCGCCTGTGCAGCCCCATGTCACACCGACAGAGCTAGTTGTACCCTCAAATATAATTGTATCATTAGCGTCAATACCGATTACAGTATTATACGTAACGACTATCTGGCCTTTCGAGGCAGAGATGCTCTTCACGTATTTCGTACTGGCTGGCGTATAGCCAATAGACGCAGTGGTGTTGGGCCAGTGGCCCTGTGACAGTGCAAACTCTGCCATTGATGCCTTGGGAGAACCGGCCAAGCTTATGCCCTCGGCCACCTTACTACGTGTTGTAAAATCCTGATACGAAGGAATGGCGATGGCCGCCAGGATGCCGATGATCGCGACGACGATCATCAGCTCGATCAATGTAAAGCCTTGTTGGAATTTCTTCACGTCTGTTCTCCGGAATGGATGATGGATGCGGCTGCACTGGGAGGCCGTCGCGACCGCCGTGCAGCCGCGTCCTTACTGTCTCCCTGAAGCTGGCACTGCATGATCCGAGCCAGCGCCTGCGTCTTCGTGTTTGTTGAAAGCATATCCGCCAAGTTGCTGGCATGTAAAAAGATGTAAAGGTGTTCGGTTGGCCGGTGGGTTGGTTAGCGTGCTGTGAGGCTTCAGGTGGATCGTGCAAACGCGGTCAATAGTGACAAAAATTGTCAATTAATGACAAAAGTTGGGGGTCTTAGTGGGTCTGAGGGAAGGCGTTCGGGGGTTGTTGGAGATGAAATCCCCCGGTGGGATCAATTGATTGGCTTAGGTGTGACCCGATGTGCAGATCGGAGCACGGCAAGGTGTGTTCTTGAGGGGCTCGGAAAGGCAGTCGCGATTAGGATTCGGCTGTTAGCCGTGGGAGCAGCGTCCGGGGTGAGAGAACTGCGACGCGTGTTCAATAAGCCTGAGAAAGCGCGGGTCTGTGCTTGTCGGCATCGCGGCTTGAAGCCGCTCCCACAAGGGTGATCGATCGTGATCATCCTTGCGGCCACGAGGTCGCTGGTTAGGGTGCGGTTGTGTTCCTATCACTGGTAGCCAATCTTGAAAACGACTGAATCGCTGCATCCTAAGTGCTTGTTGTTGAAAATGTGCGACGCCTTGGATGGATTTCGCCGGCAGTGTCCTTCGCTCATTGGACAGCCTGGCGTATCTGGCCAAACGCTTCTCTGGGGGTGTCGTCGCGAGACAAGGCCGGGGTCGTTACTCGTACCTCGTTCCAGCTAATCCTGCGAATCCGTAGTGCCTGCGAGTTACCATCCATGGCACTGGATTCCGGCATCCTGCCGGAATGACGTCGCAGCTTCAGTTGGAACGGTGTACTAACCGTGAGCGATTGGAAATGATGAGCTGGCCGTCGTGGTCCGCGAAGCCCGGCAGGGCCTTGAGGTTCGTGAAATCCGCACGGGGCGCCTGTGGGAGCGGCCCCCGGCCGCGTTCGGCGCCGCAGTCGCTCGACCCGGTGAAGCCCTATCGTGGCCGGAGGTTGCTTCTACTGGAAGGTGATCGGCATTCAGGTGTTCGCCGTCTTTAAAGAACTTGAGCCACCGCTGTTCCTCTGTTTCGACCTGCTCGGCGGCGAATTTGTTCAGCTCGAAGAGGTAGATGCCGCCATGGTCGAGCAGGCAGCGGTCGCGCTCGTCGCGCAGCCGGTAGCGGTGGGCGTAGCAGGGGTCGCCGCGCAGGAGGTCTTCGCCCAAGAGCCAGATGCTGTAGGTGGGTTGCAGCGCGTCATAATCCTGACCGCTCTGCAATTGTTGACTGTAGAGGTCGGCCCAGGTGTAAAGGATGCGGGCGGGCAGGTCGCGATGGTT
>NZ_KB902504.1 GCF_000379525.1 Lamprocystis purpurea DSM 4197
GCCTGATCGTCCACTTTCTGACGTCCACGCTTGGTTTCAAACAGCGTCCCGGCCTGCTCCAGGATCTCCTTTTTCCACTGCCCCACCTGGACCGGATGGACTCCATGCTCCTGTCCGATCTCGTTCGTCGTTTTGACCCCGCGGATCGCCTCCNGGCCGACTTTGGCCTTGAAGGATGCCGTGTACGTCTTGCGCTTCGCTTCGCCCATTATGATATGCCCCTTTTGGTTCGACGCGAGCTTAAATTACTGTCCGGTTTTCAGGGTCCACTATAATATCACTGGCTGGAGAGTCTGAGTCACGTGGGCCTTGAGGATAAGTCGAAGCGCCGGGCCGCCGGGGCGCTTTTGAGGTAGCGGGCGAAGACCGGCTGAGAGAGATGCTCACGCTCGCGCAGGGCGCGGATGGCCTCGGGCGAGAGGCGTGCGATGGGCGTCAGGCATGAGTCGTCGAACTCGCGCATGGTCTGATTGTCGATGGCGCCCACCCCGTTGAGTGCCTCCATGGTTTCGTGGATCGAAGCCAGCGCGTCGCTGCGGTACTGCTTAGTCATCGTAGTCAACCTCCGAAAATTGCCCGTTCCGGATCAGCGCCGCGAGTTGTTCGTCCGTCAGGTCCAGGACGTGCCGCGCGGCCTTCTTGAATGCCGCTTCATCCTCGTCACTGATATTTGCCTGCCGGCTCTTGGCGAATCCGTAGACGAAGAACGCGCGATGCGCCTGGCGGTATAGGATCAGGGTCCGATATCCTCCTGATCGTCCTTGCCTAGGGCGCGCCACACGCTGCTTGCAGCGTCGGTTTCGTCGGCTGGATAAGCGCGCCCATCCACCCTCAGCCCCGCCGACGGTTCCATGCTGCTTGCTGCCGTCCAAATTTGGAACTGCTGACTCGACGCTGCCGGATTGGCGGGACCAGCGCTCCCCCGGCTATGATCCCCACCAACGGTGGCCAACCGGCCGCCGCGCCACGAGGACATGCCCATGGCCGAACAACTCATGCTGTTGCCGAACGCGGACCCGGCGCGAATGCGCCTGCTGCGGCTGCCGCGCGATCTGGGCAGCACTGAAGCGTATCGCCTGGTGACCGGGCTGATCGCCGCGCTGGAGTCCGCGCGCGCGCCGGGGACCGGGCGGGTGCCGGTGGAGGATGTGATCGATGCCTTGGAGGAGCGCGGCTTCGAGGTGCTGGAGGTCATTCTGGGGCCGACCCTGGACTGAGAACGCGCGCCGCCGATGCGTATCCATCTGATCTGCGTCGGGCGCCGGATGCCCGACTGGGTGGAGGCCGGTTATCAGGAGTATGCCCGACGCCTGCCCCCGGAGTGCGCGCTGCACCTGATCGAGGTGGATCCGCTGCATCGCGGCAAGACCGGCGGCGCGGAGTTGGCCCGGCAGGATGAGGCGGCGCGTCTGCTCAAGGCGATTCCGAAGGGGGCGGGGGTGGTCGCGCTGGATGGGCGGGGCCAGGGCTGGAGCACCGAGGAGTTGGCCCGCCAGTTGGCGGGATGGCTGGGCGGCGGACGGGATCAGGCGCTGCTGGTGGGCGGGCCCGATGGGTTGGCCCCGGCCTGTCTGGAGCGCGCGGATCAGTGTTGGTCGTTGTCGCGCCTCACTTTCCCGCATCCACTGGTGCGGGTGATCCTGGCCGAACAGGTTTACCGGGCCTGGAGCTTGCTCAAGGGGCATCCTTACCATCGGGGTTGAGATGCGGCGGTCTGGTGCTGGTCCGCGCGGCGGACGACCGATCTTCATCCCGGTGATTTCGCCGACTGCAAGGGTGTTGGTCCGGGTTCGCACGGCGGACCCTACGGAGATCTGCGCAGTCCGGTCCGCACAGCGGACCCTACGGAGCTTCGCGCAGAAGGCGGCGGAGTTCTTTACCGCTCTGTATACTCATCGAAATCTCGCCGCCCGCGACTGTTCGGTAGACAAGTTAAGTTGATGATGTCCGACGCTGATCCTCAGATTTACCTGGCCTCCCGCTCGCCCCGCCGGCGCGAGCTCCTGACCCAGATCGGGGTGCGGTTCGCGGTGGTGGAGGCCGAGGTCGACGAGACCTGCCGCCCCGGCGAGCACCCGGAGGATTATGTGCTGCGCGTGGCCCTGGAGAAGGCGCGGCAGGCGCATGCGGCCCTCCCGGCAGGCGACTCCCGCCCGGTGCTGGGTGCGGATACCACGGTCGTGGTGGGGGAGCACATCCTGGGTAAGCCCACGACCCTGGAGGACTGTCTGGCGATGATGCAGTCCCTGTCCGGGCGTTCGCATCGGGTGTTGACCGCGGTCGCGCTGATTGCGCCGGACGGGGAGCGGACCGATCTGTCCGAGAGCCGGGTGACCTTCCGGTCGCTCACCCAGGACGAGTGCCTGCGTTATTGGCTCACCGGTGAGCCCCAGGATAAGGCCGGGGGCTACGGCATCCAGGGTCTGGGCGCGCTCTTCATCGCCGGTCTCAACGGCAGTTATTCCGGTGTCATGGGCCTGCCGCTGTTCGAGACCGGGCGGCTGCTGGGTCAGGCCGGGATCGAACTCATTCCCAACACGGCCGTCCGGGCGTCCGTTCCGATCGCGCAGGTTCCCACCGAGACGACCCCATGAGCGAAGAAATCCTGATCAATGTGACCCCGCCGGAGACCCGGGTCGCCGTGGTGGAGAATGGCGTGGTGCACGAGATCATCATCGAGCGCGCCGAACGCTGCGGTCTGGTGGGCAATGTCTACAAGGGGCGGGTGGTGCGGGTGCTGCCGGGGATGCAGGCCGCGTTCATCGAGATCGGCCTGGATCGTGCCGCCTTCCTGCACGCGTCCGACATCATCGGTGCCGAGGGTGAGCCGCGCGGCGAGCATATCAACGAGTTGGTCCGCGAAGGTGACGAGATGGTGGTGCAAGTGGTCAAGGACCCCTTGGGCACCAAGGGCGCGCGCCTGACGACCAATATCTCGGTGGCCTCGCGCTATCTGGTATGCATGCCGGCGCTTTCCAGTACCGGGGTGTCCCAGAAGATCGAGGACGAGGAGGAGCGCCGCCGCCTGCGCGATATCCTGGCGCGCTATGTGGAGGCGCATCCGGGTCAGGGTGGTTTCATTGCCCGCACGGCCGCGGAGGGCGTTGGTGAGGAGGCGCTGGTGAAGGACATGGAGTTCCTCGCCAAGCTGTGGCGCGGGGTGCGGGAGCGGTGTCTCCAGGCCACCCAGATCGGACTCATCCACGACGATCTGCCGCTGGCCCTGCGTGCCCTGCGCGATCTGGTCACCCCGGAGGTGGAGCGGGTGCGCATCGATTCGCGCGCCATGGTCGAGAAAGCGATCCCCTTCGCCGCCAAGTACATCCCGGAGATCAAGGACCGCATCGAGCAGTATCAGGGCGAGCGCCCGCTGTTCGACCTCTACGGGGTGGAGGAGGAGATCAAGAAAGCCCTGCTGCGCAAGGTGAGTCTGAAATCCGGCGGTCATCTGGTGATCGATCAGACCGAGGCCATGACCACCATCGATGTCAACACCGGCGCCTTCGTCGGGCATCGCAATCTGGAAGAGACCATCTTCAAGACCAACCTGGAAGCGGCTCAGGCGATCTGCCGTCAATTGCGGCTGCGCAATCTGGGCGGCATCATCATCATCGATTTCATCGACATGACCGAGGAAGAGCATAAGCGGCAGGTCATGCGTGCGCTGGAGAAGGCGCTGGCGCGCGATCACGCCAAGACCCACATCACCGAGGTCTCCTCGCTGGGGCTGGTGGAGATGACCCGCAAGCGCACCCGCGAGTCATTGGAGCATGTGCTGTGCGAGCCCTGCCCCTGCTGCGGCGGGCGCGGTTCGGTCAAGACCGCCGAGACCACTTGTTATGAGATTTTTCGGGAGATCCTGCGCGAATCGCGCCAGTTCGAGGTCGAGACCCTGCTGGTCCTGGCCTCGCAGGAGGTCGTGGACCGGATGCTGGACGAGGAGTCCGCCCATCTGGCCGAGTTGGAAGAGTTCATCGGCAGACCCATTCGGCTGCAGGCCGAGGCGCTCTATTCTCAGGAGCAATATGATATCGTTTTGATCTAGAGAGGATGATTAACCACAGAGGACACAGAGAGTAAGAATGCGGAAGCCCCGCAGTTCCAAATTTAGGCGGCAGCAACCGGGGCCTTAATCGCCGTTCCGGCCACAAGAAAACCATAAAGGTCGCGCAGCGACCCTGTGGGAGCGGCGTCCCGCCGCGACGGGGCCGGGCGCGCCGCCGCAGCGTTCGAGGTCACCGCGGCATCGCATCGCGGCGGGACGCCGCTCCCACGGGGGACATTCATCTTCCGAACGACAACGATTGTGTTTAACTTGTTCGTGACTCGTTACCAGGCGATGGCGGGGGAGATCGGAATGCGTTGGATCTTTTGTCTCAGGCGCCCCGCCTGACGATGGCCGCAAACCTGAATCGCGACGCGTACGATCGCCCGCCCCGTGCCGGGACCTGGCCGCTCGGCTGGATCGAGAGCCTGGGCCTCGCGGCCCTGGCGTTGCGGCGCTGTCTTGGACTCTATCTGCGAATCCTGGTGGGGCGGGGGCGGCTCGACCTGCCGGCCTTCGCCTGGTCGCTGCGCCAGTCCGGGCTCACCATCCTCCCGGCCATGACCCTGGTTGGGATCGTCGCCGGCGCCATCCTGGGCCATCAGACCGAGTCGATTCTGGAGCGATTCAACCTGCCCGGACTGGTGCTGTTGTCGATCAACTACGCGCTGGTCATGGAGTTGGTGCCGATTCTGGTCGGCATTCTGGTGGCGGGCCGGGCCGGGGTGGCCCTGGCGGTGCGTCAGGCCGCGCTCTCGGTGCGGGGCGAGGTGGATGGATTGCTGATCACCGGGATCGACCCGCTGACCTACACCCTGGCCCCGGCGCTGCTGGCCATGCTGATCATGAGTTTCGCCTTTGCGGTGTGGGGCAGTCTGGTCACCTTCGCCGCGACTTTCCTGTGGCTGTGGCTGGTCGCGAATGTCCCGCCGGCACTGTTTCTGGATTCACTGGCCGGCGCCCTGGGTCCGGGGGATCTGCTTGAAGCCATCCTCAAACCCATGCTCTTCGCGCTGCTCATCGCACTCATCGCCACGGTCAACGGCACGGCCGCGGGCCGTGATCCCCTGAACATCGGCGAGGCGGCCACCCGGACCATGATCGGCGCGGTCACCATCATCCTCATCGCCGACCTGGTGATCATCCTGCTGGTGCGTCAGTGAGCGCGGCATCCGGTCCGGACGCAACGGCGGACGTGCTCACGGAGTCTGCTCCGGCTCCGGAGTGGGCGCTGGAACTGACCGGTGTCTATCAACATGTCGGCGGGCACTGTGCTCTGGCGGAGATCAACCTGCGGGTGCCGCGCGGGGCCTGGCTCCTGATCGTCGGTCCCAACGGCGCGGGCAAGAGTCTGTTGACGCGCCTGATCCTGGGCCTGGACACGCCGTCCGCGGGGTCGGTGCGCGTCCTGGGCGAGGATCTGCAAGGCCTGAGCGTCCGCGCCATGACCGCGTTGCGCGGACGCATGGGCGCCGTGCTCCAGGGCGGCTCATTGCTGGAACATCGCAGCGTGATCGAGAACCTGTTGCTGCCCCTGCGCGACCTGCCCGGCGGTAGGGCGCAGCAGGCCCGTGCGGCGCGGCTGGTGATCGCCACGCTGCGCCTGGACGGATTGGAGAATCACCTGCCGCGTGCGCTCTCGCTTGGTCAGCGGCGTCAGGTCGAATTGGCCCGCGCGCTGATCAGCGGGCCGAGTCTGCTGGTGTGGGATGGGCTCACCGATGGACTGGACCCGGCCGCGGCCATCGAGACGCTCCAGGTGCTGCGGGCGCAGCGCGAGACTCGCCGCCTGACCCTGATTGCCACGGACAACCGGGCGGACGCCTTAGGCGACGCCTGTGACTGCATCGCGGTCTTGGAACGCGGCCACATGGCTTTTTGGGGGTCACCGAGCGAACTCACGGCGGTGCTGCCCGAGCGGCTTGATCTGCGCTATATCTTGACGGGGCGGCCCTGACTGCCTGTTCTGCCGACTGTGACGGCATGGAGACGAACTTGCGTCCGCCCTTGAGATAGGCGAGAAAAAACTGGCGCAGTGCGGCCTCGACCAGTTGGCGATCCGGTGCGGTCAGTTGAGGGTAATGGGTACCGAGTCGGTCGGCCAGACCGGCCGGAAAGCTGTAGGTTCGTATGAAGTCGGCACGCTTGGCCTGCAGTCCCGCAAACCAGATAAGCAGCGTGATGACGATGATCAGCAGCGGCAGGCCAACGAAGAGCGCGTTCATCGACATTCCTCCAGTGTTCTCCGGAAACGAGTGCCGCGAAGGAAAAAATACCAAAACCATGCGGCTTGGGCTTGCGCAATTCCGAGACGACGTTGGTGTCCAACAGGTACACGTTGCTCAACCCAGTGCGGTCACCGGGCGTCTGCGGGCATTGCCGCGCACGGGAATGGAAAAATTGGCCCGTGCCGACTCCTGCAGCAACTGTTCCTTCAGCGAGGGTCTGGCTGCTGCCGTGAGCCGCCGCCATTCATCGACGGGCACCAGCCCCGCCGCCTCCACCCCCCGCCTGGTAACGATTTGCGGACCCTCCGCCAGACAGGTATCGAGGAGTTCGCTGAAGCGCGCTTTCGCTTCTTGCACCGGCCGGATCTGCACAGAAGTCTCCGCGGATGACGCGTCGTATGACCAGATTAGCACGCCGTGGGGTCGTAAGAGATGGGAGAAGCGCCCGGCGCGGCGACGAAAAAAGGCGACGCGAAGCCGCTGGCTTCACGTTGCCTGCCTGAGTCTCACACCGGTCGGAGTCGTTCAGTGACCGACGCGGTGCTGGTAGGGCGTTCCGTCTTGTCTTGCTGGTCCGCGCTTGTCGCAAAGTACCATCCGTGGTGCTGGATTCCGGCATCCTGCCGGAATGACGGTGCAACTGACGATTAAACGGGGTATCAGGCTTCACCCGGACGTGCCGGGTGCCCCGTCCTACCAGCGTTCGATGATCGCCGCGATGCCCTGGCCGCCGCCGATGCACATGGAGATCAGTGCGTAACGCCCGCCGCAGCGCTGCAGCTCATGCATGGCCTTGACGGTGACGATGGCCCCGGTGGCGCCGATGGGGTGGCCGAGCGAGATGCCGGAGCCGTTCGGGTTGACCTTGTCCCCATCCAGTTTCAACTCACGGGTGCAGGCCAGGGCCTGGGCCGCAAAGGCTTCGTTGAGCTCGATCACGTCCATGTCGGCGACCGACAGGCCGGTCTTGGCCAGCACCTGCTGCACCGCGGGGATGGGGCCGATGCCCATATGCTTGGGCTCGACGCCGGCCAGGCTGTAACCCACCAGCCGCGCCATCGGTTTGAGTCCGCGCGCCCGTGCGGTGGCGCCGTCCATCACGACGACAGCGGCGGCCGCGTCATTGATGCCCGAGGCGTTACCGGCGGTCACGGTGCCGTCGGGCTTGAAGGCGGTGCGCAGCTTGGCCATGCCCTCCAGGCTCGCGTCGGCGCGCACATGCTCGTCGATCTCGAACAGGGTGACGCCCTTGCGGGTCTTGAGCTCGACCGGGACGATCTGGTCTTTGAAGCGACCGGCGGCCTGGGCGGCGGCGGCGCGTTGGTGCGACAGCACGGCCAGCGCGTCCTGGTCCGCGCGGTTGACCTGGTAGTGCGCGGCCACGTTCTCGGCGGTGATGCCCATGTGGATGGTGTCGAAGGGGTCGGTCAGTGCGCCGACCATCATGTCCATCATGGTGCCGTCACCCATGCGCTGGCCCCAGCGGGCGGTGGCCAGGCCGTAGAGCCCGCGGGACATGCTCTCGGCCCCGCCGGCGACCGCGATCTGCAGGTCGCCAAGCAGGATTTGCTGGGCGGCGCAGACGATGGCCTGCAGGCCGGAGCCGCAGAGCCGGTTGAGGGTGAAGGCCTGGCTCTCGTGGGGCAGGCCGGCCATGACGGACGACACCCGCGACAGATACATGTCTTTGGGCTCGGTATGGATCACGTTGCCGAAGACGCAGGCCTGGAATTCGGCGGCGGGGACCCCGGAGCGGGCGATGGCCTCGCGGATCACCAGGGCGCCGAGTTGGGTGGGCGGAACATCCTTGAGGGCCCCGCCGTAGTCGCCGATCGCGGTGCGTACGCCGGAGAGCAGGGCGATTTCGGGATGACTCATGTTGTCTTCACTCCTCGATATTGTTGGTGGTTTCTTGGTATTTCCGGTTGCCTGGGGAGGGCCGGTCTCGATCGTTCCATCCCCTCGGTCGGCCGGATGGGGTCACGGGACCAGACATCCTGCAAGAGGCGCCGGTTTCCTGCAAGTGTCTTGCGTGTCCCGCCGGCAATTCCGATCTGGAACTGATGTGCGTAATGACCCTGATTTGACCCATGGGACAGGTTAAAATAAAGTCCCACCGAGTTGCCGTGCTCGACGCGGCGAATCAACCAACCGAAGGAGACCCTAAAATGTCTGATACCAAGAACCCTTTTGGCGATTTTGAGACGATATTCAAACAGATGAAAATACCTGGCCTGGATATGGATGCGATGATGGCGGCTTACCGCAAGAACGTCGAGGCCGTGACCTCGGCCACGCGGGTCGCCAACGAGGGGATGCTGGCCCTGGTCAAGCGTCAGGCCGAGATCGTCAAGGACGCCCTGGAGCAGGTGCGCGTCGTCGGTACCGAGCTGTCCTCGGCCAAAGATGCCCAGGAACTTGCCGCGCGCCAGGCTGAAATCGCCAAGCAGACGTTCGACAAGGCCGCCGCCAACATGAAGGAACTGGCGGACATGATGACCAAGTCCAACACCGCGTCCCTGGAGATCATCCAGACGCGGATGAACGACGGTCTGGCTGAACTGCAGAGCCTGATGACGAAGGCCGGCGACAAGACCTGATCCCGCCGCCGGGCGCGGTGGCGACACCCCGCCCGGCATTGCGCGGTCGTCGGTCCGCACAGCGGACCCTACGGATCAATGTTTTACCGTAGGGTCCGCTGTGCGGACCGCCCGCCTGACCCGGTCCGCGCGGCTTACTCAGGCGCGTCGTTGGTCGGCACGGCCAGGGTCTGGCCGCGCTTCAGGCGCAGGAAAGCGCTCGTGGTGTAGCGGGTGATGTCGGCATAGAAACACGCGTACAGGTCCGCCGTCATGGCGTGGTAGGCGGCCTCCAGGTCGGGTGGCATGCTCAGGTGATCGCGGTTGACGATCGCGTGCACGCGATGATTCATGGGCGTCAGGAGGGTGCTCACGGCGGCTTGCAGCGCGTCGATGTCCGCCTGAGTCTTGATGGTCAGCCGTTCCAGGTCGATGAAGAACAGGCGCCCGTGCGGCGCGTAGGCCAGGCGCTCGGTGAGTGGAACCGCGTGCTGGTCGGTGCGAATCCCCATCGGTTCGGGTCGGAAGATGCGCGCGTCCATCAGCCGGGGCGGCTGATCGATGATGGGTGCGAAGTCCATCCGCGCCAGAATATCGCGTTCGAGGTCCAGCCCCGGGGCGATCTCGATCAATTCCAGTCCGTCCGGACGCAGGCGCAGGACGCAGCGTTCGGTCACATAGAGCACCGGTTGGCCCTTGGCCGCGGCATGGGGTCCGCTGTAAGTGCGGTGTTCCACCTGTTGGACGAACTTGGACGCATGGCTCTCCTCGTCGATGTGGAGTTGCCCGTCCGCGACCTCGTAGCGGCACTTGCCGGCGCTGAAGGTCCCGACGAAGATCAGCGTCCGGGCGCGCTGGCTGATATTGATGAAGCCCCCGGCCCCGGCCAGCTTGGGTCCGAATTTACTGACGTTGACATTGCCCTCGCGGTCGACCTGGGCCAGACCAAGACAGGCCAGATCCAGCCCGCCGCCGTCATAAAAATCGAACTGGGATGGCTGATCGATGATCGCCTGAGCGTTGGTTGCGGCGCCGAAGTTGAGCCCTCCGGCGGGCAGCCCGCCGATGGTTCCGGGCTCGGTGGTGAGGGTCAGCAGTTCGAGGATGCGCTCCTCGTTGGCGACACTGGCCACCCCCTCGGGCATGCCGATTCCCAGGTTGACGACGCTGTTGGGCTTGAGTTCGCAGGCGGCGCGCCGGGCGATGATCTTGCGGGCGCCCATGGGCATGGCGGCGATCGACTGCATCGGCACCCGGACCTCGCTGCCGAAGGCGGCGTTGTACGGGGTGGCGAAGGTCTGCCAATGATGCTCCGGGGCCGGCGCGACCACGACGCAGTCCACCAGGATGCCGGGGATTTTCACCGCCTTGGCCGGCAGCGTGCCGCGCGCGGCGAGCCGCTCGACCTGGACGATGACCAGGCCCCCCGAGTTGTGGGCGGCGCCGGCGATGGCCAGTGCCTCCAGGAACAGCGCCTCCTTCTCCATCGTGATATTGCCGTCGGCGTCGCCGGTGGTGCCGCGCAGCAGCGCGACGTTCACCGGCCGGCTCGGGTAGAACAGGTACTCTTCACCGTGGATGTTCATCAGTTCCACGAGGTCCTGCGTGGTGCGGCTATTGAGCTTGCCGCCGCCGTTGCGGGGGTCGACGAAAGTGCCGAGCCCGATCCGGGAAATCACCCCCGGACGCTTGCCGGCGACCTCCCGGAACCAGTGCGAGATGACGCCCTGGGGCAGATTGTAGGCCTCCACCTGGTTTGCCGCAGCCAGTCGGCCGAGCTTGGGGGCCAGTCCCCAATGGCCGCCGATGACACGCCGCAGCAGGCCGGGATGGGCCAAATGGTTGAGCCCGCGCTCGCCGCCGTCGCCCTGGCCGGCGGCGTAGATCAGGGTCAGATCGCGCGGCTCGTCGGTTTCCAGGAAGCGTTCCTCCAGGGCGACGGCCAGACCCTCGGCGAAACCGATGCCGACGAATCCGCCGGTCGCCAGGGTATCGCCGGTCTGGATCAGACGCACCGCCGCGCGCGCCGTGACCACCTTGCCCATACCGTCGAGGTCCGGGGATTGCAATGCCGGGTGTGTCGTGCTCATGCTCCGTCTCCGCGCTGGGCGCAAGGCCGTTGATTTGGTGTGCGTGGGCGAAGGATGCTGCCGGGCGGCGCGGCTGTCCAGCACCGGCGCACCGAAGCCGGCCGCCGCCCGGGCAATTTCGGTTACTCTGCGCACACCCGTTTCAACGTCCGTGAGCCCGCCGCGATGAGCCGCCTGGAACGACTCTATTCGCCCCCGGAGATCGGCGCACCCGGCAAGCGCCAGGCGCGCGGGCGCCGCCGCGACCTCCTTTACTCGGGGCTGTTCGTCATCGCCATGGCGGCTATCGCCATCGCCGCACTGGCCCTGGTGATGCCCGGGTTCTTTGGCGGAACCTATCGGCTGCACGCCTATTTTCTGGAGGCGCAGGGGCTCACCGAGGGCATCCAGGTGATCCAGGAAGGCTATGTCATCGGTATCGTGGAGAGCGTCTCCCCGCTCTTTCCGGGGCGGGACGCCGCTGCGGCGCGCTGTCCGGCACCGCCGATGGGCGCGTCGCGCTCCCCGGCCCTGCCGTGTTTCCGCGCCTCACTGCGCATCAAGAACGACTGGCCGGTGCCGGTCGACAGCCTGGCCCGGATCGGTGCGGCCGGTCTGCTCCAGGGCGATGCCGTCAAGATCCATCCCGGCGCCTCGCCGTCACTGCTGGCCAGCGGCGCCATCATCGATGCCGAGGGCCGGGAGGCGGATTTGCTGGCCAAGCTGAGTGAGCTGACGGATGGGCTCGCGCTGGTGGTCACGGAGACCATCGCCCCGGCGCTTGCCAGCATCAAGGCCCAGATCCAGACCATCGAGGCCCTGCTTGGTACCGGTGCGGATCAGGAGGGTAACCGCGAGCGTCTGGCCGGCGCCTTCGAGAGCCTGCAGCGCTTGAGCGCGGCCATGGAGTCGGCGGTGGACCCGAAAAAGATCGCGGCGATCCTGGACTCGGTCGAGCGGATGTCCCGGCATCTGAGCGAGGTCTCGGGGACGCTCGGCGGCAGCACGGAGGCGGTCAAGGGCGCGGTGCGGCAATATGGCGAACTGGCGCAGGAGATCCGGGGGGTCGTGCGCGACAACAAGCCGGCCCTGCAACGCTCACTGGACGATACCCAATTCCTGTTGCAGGAGGTCTCTGCCGCCTTGACTCCGATCCTCAGCAATATTGACGACATGAGCCACAATCTGTCGGCCCTCGCGCGCGAATTGCGGCGCGATCCGGCCACCATCATCAAGGGCCGTGAGGTCAAGGAACAGGCGCCGTGGTTCAAATGATCAGGGCGGGCATCGGGATCGCCGTGCTGTTCGCCCTGGCGGGCCTCGTCGGGTGCGGCACATCCGGTCCGATCAAGTCCGATCGGTTCTATCGTCTGGACCCGGCGGTGCTGGAGGGACCGGCGGGCGCCCCGGTTCCGGCGATCCTCGTGGTGAACGACCTGGCGGCCCGCGGCTTCCTGGGGAGTCGCGCCATCCCTTTCCGCACCCGTGAGGATCCCCTGGTCGCTCAGCGCTACGACGATCTGCTGTGGGAGGAGCCGCCCGCGCGGGCCTTGGCGCGCGCGCTGGTGACCGCGCTGCGGGCGGCGCGGGTCTTCGAGTTCGTCGTGGTGTCGGCCGAGCGGGCACGCGCGGATTATCTGCTGGGCGGTGAGTTGGAACGCTTCGAGCATCTGCCGACCGATCAGCCGCCGCGGGTGGCGGCGACCTTCCATCTGGCGCTGGTGCGGGCGGATGACCGCAGCGTCGTCGCGACCCGGGACTACCGCGGCGAGGAGCCGGTCGACGCCGCCACGCCGGACGCCATGATCGCGGCCTTCAACCGGCTGAGCGCCCGGTTGGCGGCCGCGGTGGTGCGCGATCTCCAGTCCGTCAAGCCGCGCCTGCACGGAGCGGCGCGGCCGTGAGGGGAGCGGCCAGCGGCCAGCCATCACCCCATGACTGAGCCGCTGCATCCCAACCGCTTCGCCGGCCTCGATCCGGTGGGTCTGGAGCACATGCTGGTCGCCTGGCGACAACTCGCCATCCCGGGACCGCTGCCCGCCTACCAGTTGCGCGGTGTCGAACTGGCCCATCCGGACCCGCGCGTCCGCTTCGCCCGGCGGATCGTGGCCAGCATGCCCTGTGCCAACGGACGCGATACCCTGGCGCTGGTGGACAAAGCGTCGCCGCATAGTCTGTTCGATTTGATGCTGACCGAGGTCTCGGCCGTTGCCAAATCCACGCCGGTTGACGTCGCCGCGGCCACCGGCCGCGCGCTCTGGCGAACCGGCGGCAACTTCGTGCGATTCTGCTCGCAGCCGCGGGTGGTGGAGGACTTCGGGCTTGCGGGCGGCGAGTTGCACCTGGCCTTGAACTGCGATCCGCACACTGTCGACCGGGAGAGCGTACAGGCCGCCAAGCAGTTCCATTTGCACTTGCTCTACTGGACGCCGGCCGCCCTGGCGCCCCTGGCCGGTGCCGAACCCCTGGCGCGCGTGCGCGACGCGCGGCTGCGCCGTCAGGCCCTGGACCCGATCAGCTTCCTGGGCGCGCGCCTGATCTTCGATGCGCTGTCCGCGCTGGATCTGGGTCTTCCAGGGGCGGCGCTGCTGCCCCCCGCCGCCCCGGCCGTCATTGTCGGCGAGCGCCCGCTGGGCTGCGTGATCGCGCTCCCCGGCTGGTCGGTGCTGGGTGAGCCGGATTTCGAGGCGCTGATCCGCCGCATCCATGTCCGACTCGCGACGCTGGCGGCCGACCTGCTCGAGTCATTCACCGGTGAGCGGGAGCCGCCGCCGCCCTGGCAGCGTCACCCCTTGCTGCCGCGGCGCGACATCAGCGCGCGTATCCTCGCCGGACCCTTCACGTCAGGCGTTCGGGACGGGCTCGAGTGCCTGGCCGCGGGTCTGCGTTCGCTCACGCCGCGCTCGGCCGCCCGGCTGGCGCGCGCATCCCCGGCGGTGCGGATGGACCTGATGACCCTCAACCATCCCGCTTATGCGCTGAATCTCCATGCCCCCCGGCCGTCCGCGCACGGCCTTGCCGAGGCGCCGGTGGTTCATCTCATCATTCAGCCCCGCTTGTTCTCCGGGATCGGCGGGGCCGGATTGCTGACCTTGGGCGGCGTGCCCAGCGTGCGCGTCCTGCGCGCTCAGGGGACCTTCAGCTTGGCGCAATGGCGGCAGCGGGCCCGCTTCCAGCGCGCCTTCGCCTGTTTCAATCGGGATGCGCCGGGTGCGGATGCGGTCACCGCTGGCCTGCCGATCCGCCGTTTTGTCGATTTCGAACGGGGGTGGGTGTGAGCAACTGCCGAATTTAGGCAGACCCTTTGTGCCGCCCCGGTCAGGACTTGCCGGTTTTGGCGCTCTTCGCGTTCGGCTTAGCCGCCTTGGAATCGGTCTTGGCGTTCTTTGGCTCGGGTTTGGCGGCCTTGTTATTGGTCTTTGCGTTCTTTGGTTCGGGTTTGGCCGTCTTGGTATCGGCTTTGACGCTCTTTGCGTCGGGTTTGGCTGCCTTAGCGTCGGTCTTGGCGTTCTTTGGCGGGGGTTTGGCCGTCTTGGTATCGGCTTTGGCGATCTTTGCCTCGGGTTTCGCTGCCTTGGGATCGGTCTTGGCGATCTTCGCGGCGGGCTTGGTCGCCTTGGACTCGGTCTTGACGCTTTTTGGCTCTGATTTGGCTGTCTTGGCGTCGGTCTTAGCGGTTTTTGTACCAGGCGTTGCCGGTTTCGACGCGACCTTCGCGGTCTGCGCCGCTGGTTTTGCGGTCCGCGGCTCGGCTTTGGCGGCCTTTGCCGCGGGCGCCGCGGTCTTCGACGGGGTCTTGGCAGTCGTTGCCTCGGGTTTGGCGACTTTGGCTTCCTTCGGTACGGCCGCCGGCTCAGGTACCGGCTGCGGCAGCGGCATCGCGCGCGCCACGGGCACCGGGGTGGGGGCGGCCATCAGGTCGCCGCCGGCGAGCGCACTGCTGCCGTCAACCACCGGTGCCGGGGTTGAGGTCGACCACTGCAATCCCGAGGAGGCTGGAGTCGTGGGTTCCGGCGTGGGGGTGAGCGACGCCGCGGCGCGCTCAGGTGCCGGCGCCGCTTCCGTCGGGGTGCGCTCCAACACTGCCGTCGGCGCGTCGGCGCTCCCGGATGCGCCTGCTCCTGACGGGGTCGTCGCGGCGACAGTCTCACCCCATGCCTGCACCAGCGGGTTGTTCTCCACGGCGGTATTGGGAACCGGGTCGGACTTCGGGGAGAGGGTCGGCATCGCGTTGGCCACCCGCTGCCGGTTGGCCGTCCAGTTCGAACGAAGTGATTCGAGTGATTGCGTGAGCGCGTCCCGGTAGTTCTCGGTGTAGTCGATCCGTTTGGGTGCTTTTTCGCCCGGAGGTTGGCTGATCAGGGCGGCGCCCAAGGCGACATTCACTCCTCCGGACTGCTCAATGAACGCTGATGTAACCTCGATGACCGGCGGTACGCTGCTCGTGGCCGGCGCGAGGGCGAGTGCCGACGGTGAGGACGGGTCGACGGGGCGCTGCATGACCAGCCGATCGTCTCTGGACTGGACGATGCTCCAGCCCTTGGTCCGTGCCGAACCCATGGCCAGGCCCTTGACCTCAGCGCGGTTGGCTCCGGGGAAGAACAACTGTGGACGGTTGGTCGCATCAAAGCCATCGGACACCAACTGGTTCCCGGCGCAACCGGACAGTAACCCGATGCCGAGCAGGCACCAACCAAGAATCGCAAACGAACGCCCCTTCACGTTGACCTCCAACCGAACAACACGCGTAATAAACACAGGCGACCGTAAGGATGTTCGCCAAGATATTGAATTTTATCACAGAGGGCGCGATTGCACGCGACAAAGAACACCACGCGGCAGCCGCGGGTATTCGGGAGCCGCGCCGCGGGCTAGATGCTCGCGGGGGCATCTCCGGCCAGGCCCTGCTCAATGCGTCGGCGGCCGAAGGCGTCGTCGCGCTCGATGTAGCGCAGGGCCGAGGCGGGGTCCTTCCACCCGACATACTCCATCAGGTCCTTGACGTCCCATTGATGGGCGCTGGCCCAGGTGGCGAAACCGCGCCGCAGTGAGTGGCCGCTGTAGCGGTCGGGTTCGGGTACGCCGGCCGCGGCGAAGCAGTGGCGCAACACCGGTATCAGGCTATTTGGGTGCAAGGACGTCGGGCCCAGGTGACCATGCGCGTCGATGCGTCGAAAGACCGGTCCGTCGGTCAGTTGCGTCGCGTCGATCCACGCCGAATAGGCCTGCACCGGGCACAGGCGCGACAAGGCGGGGACTTTGAAGGCGGTGCCCGCTGAGCCGCGATCCGTCTTGGTGCGGGTCAGATAGAGTGTCAGTCCCTCGCCGGGCACCGCCGTGATGTCCTGGATGCACAGCCGGCTCAGCTCGTCGCTGCGAAAAGCCCGCCAGAATCCGAGCAGAATCAGCGCGCGGTCACGCAGCGCCCGCAACTGATCGGCACGCGCCGCCGCGTCGGCCGCGCGCAGGATCTCCGCGGCGAGCCAGGCGTCGATGCGCGTCAGTTCCGCCAGCGGCAGCGGCAGAGCGCGCTGCTCGCGGGCCGGGTGCAAGGCCCCGATCCCCTTCAGCACCTGGCGCACCAGCGGCGCCTTGGTGGGATCGGCAAAGCCTTGATCGCGATGCCACTGCGCAAGCGCGGCCAGCCGCAGTTTCAGCGTATTGAGCGCCAGCGACTCGGCATGTGCGGCCAGATACCGGGCCACCGCCTCGGCGGTCGCCGGGAGGAAGCCGCCCCAGGTCTCTTCGAAGTGACGGACGGCCGACGCGTAGCTGCGGCGGGTGTGCTCACGCTCTGCCGCCGCGACATAACGGTCAAGGTCAGTCATGGGTAGTTCTCAGAGCAATCGGCCGGCGAATCGGCTCGATGATCAATGCAATGAGCGGGGATTATCGCATGTTATCCGCCGACCAGGGCCGACGCTTGGACCCCGGCATGATAGACTGTAATTCGCCCGTATGTACTACGGTATGATGTTTCCGGAGGTCCGATGGCGCGCGCGGGTATTTCGAAATTTCGGGTACAGCAGGCCCGCGATGCGCTGGTCGCCCGCGGTGAAAACCCCTCGATCGACGCGGTCCGGGTGGAGTTGGGCAACACCGGCTCCAAGAGCACGCTGCACCGCTACCTCCAGGAACTGGCGCGGGAAGACGGCACGCGCCTCGACGACGAGCCCTTGCTGAGTGAGACCCTGCGCACCACCGTCGCGGGGCTGGCCCGGCAACTACTGGACGAGGCCCGCGCCGTGGTGGCCGCCGCCGAGACGCGCCATACCACCGAGGCAAGCGCGCAGCGCACCGAGATCGCCCGGCTGGCGCAGGCGCTCGGCGACATCCAGGCGCAGGCCGGGCAATTCGCCGCCGCACTGGACGCCGAGCGCGAGGCCCACGCGGCGACTCAAGGGGCCTTGCAGCAGGAGCGTATCCGCAGCGCGACGACCGCGAACGAAAACGCGGCACTCACCGTGCGGCTGGAAGAGCATGCACGGCACAGCGCCTCCCTGGAAGAGCAACACAGGCACGCGCGGGATGCCCTGGAGCATTACCGGCAATCGGTGAAAGATCAACGCGATCTGGACCAGCGCCGCCACGAGACCCAGGTCCAGCAGGTCCAGGCGGAGCTGCGCCAGCTCGCCCAGACCCTGGTCGTCAAACAGGACGCCGTGACCCGGCTCAGCCAGGACACCGCCCGGCTGTCCGCCGAGCTGGCCGAGTCGCGCCGGGAGTTGCGCGAGACCCACGAGACCCTGCGCGTGACCCGGCAGACCCGCGACGATCTCGTCGCCAGCCAGGCGCGGCTGGAAGCCGAACAAGCCGCGCTGGCCGAGCAACTGACGGTCGCCGAGGGGGCACGCGCGGCGCTGGTCGCCGAGGAGCGCGCGCTACGGCAGGCCCTGGCGACGCAGGAGGGAATCGCGTGCGGGCTCCAGGCCCGGCTCGCGGCGCAGGAATCCCTGTACGGCGACCTGGCGCGGCGGCTCGACGCGCTGGACCTGCGATCCGCGGCGGAGCCGTTGGAGGCGAACCGGAGTTCGTAGGACTGATCGTGCTCGGCCATGGAGCAACTATGGACACGGGAACGCGGCTGCGGGTAGCGGATTCGCCGAAGTGGCGACCTCGTTGCGCGGGAGGTTGCGCTCCATGAGCAGTGCTGCCGTCGACGACCCACCGGCCGACTCGCGACCGGCGGCCACTGCAGGAAAAAACGCCGGGAGCACCGCGCGTACGACAAACCCCTCAGATGCGTACAACTGCTGCGCCGCTTGCCAAGCATCATGGACGATCAGTAGCTCGCGTTCGATGCCGCCGACATTTCGCAGGATCCGCGCCCGGCCTTCACGGAACAAGAAGGCACCGAGTCGGCGCCCGCGCAGTGCCGGCTCAATCGTCATTGAGGCGACATACAGGACCGGGCCGGACGGCGAATACCTGGGCGCGGGATGGTGACCCAGGGCGTACGACGCCGGGTCGACGTCCGGATCGGTCGCCCACCGTTCCGTCACCAGATAGCCCCGCGCCCGGCGCGTGGCGTCATCGCGTAAGACCAGAAAGCCCTCGGGGAAGGTCGCCAAGCGCCGCCGGAACACCCTGTGATGCTCGACGATCTCGCGTGCGAAACCACGGCGTTCAAGCGCCATGATGCACGGCAGATCGCGCACGGTCGCTGCATCAATGTGGAACCTGTCGGTCATCGCTAATGCTCTGATGAATCATGATCAACCCACCGAAGCATAACAAGCGGTGAGCCGGACCCCTCGGAGCGCAGTTCCAACACCGGGCTGCGCGACACGACGAGGGTGAGCGAGTGGTCCAACCGGAACGGGTAGAGCACGGCCGCGGACGCAAGCCCGGAAACGCTGATGGCACGGCCGGTGCAGCGGATGGCGGCCTCGATGAGCCAGGCGATCAACGCCTCATTGGTGATGGCCGTGGACGGGTTGCGGATCACACGTCGCCCCTTGTCGACCCGCTCGCAGGTGCCCCAACTCGCCTGGGTCTGGATAACTCGGTTGGCGGCGCGCCGGGTGACTTCACCCTCGCCGTAGGTCTCGGCCAGGCGGCGATGGATCTCGGCGGCGGTGCAGTCACCCTGGATGGCCGTGAGGCGGCCCACCAATTCGGCGACCTTGCCGAAGAAGGGATAGGCGGCGATGGCCATCCCCCAACAGAGGGCCGGGATGGGCACCGTGGGGAACTCCTGCCAAACACCAAAGCCCCGCTGGGCGAAGCCAATCAGCTCGGCGCGTGGGTCCAGCCACAGGCCGTTGAGGATGCTGCGGGTCTTGGTTCTGGACGGTATCCCTAACCCCGCGGCCTCCAGCAGCGCGTCGATCGCTTGCGGGTCCGCAGCCCCGCCGCGCACCTTGAGTGCGCACGTCGCCCAGTCGAGCGGAATGAAGCGATCGAAACCGATCCGGGGCGCGGCGGCCGGGATGTTCTTCAACGCCCGTCACTCACGTTCACGAAGGGGACGATCAGCTCTTCGATCGAGCAGCCGCCGTGCGACACCAGCGCTTCACCGGGCGTGACGAAGGCGGTCCGGCCAGCGGCGAACAACGGCAGGAAGTCCTTGGGCCAAGCCGGAACCTCAAGGCTGAAGGTTCCGGGAAACTGCCCCGCGGATTCGGCCCTTAACAGCGTACTACGGTAGACCCGCACCCGTTCGCCGCGGGTCTCCGCAATCGCCCCCTCATTCGGCCGCCCGATCCCGACGGCTTCGCAGTTGCCATGATCGGCGGTCAAGTAGACCTGGAAGCCCTGATCGAGCAAGAGTGCAAAGAGCCCATCGACAAAGCCGGACTCGCACCAACTCGCGATCAGGCTCGCGATCCCCCGTTTGCCCAGGAAGGCCCCGTGCACGATCGCATCAATCGTATCGACGACGATTCCCGCCGCCTGGACGTCCGGGTTCGCCAGGGCGACCCCCAACGCGTCGAGCTGATCGGCATGGCGAATGCCCTTGTGATAAAGCACCTCGCCGGGGCGTAACCCCTGGTCCTGCCAGAAACGGGACCACAGGGCCGGCTCCCGGCTGGTGGTCTCCAGCGAGCCCGGGAATTCTCGAGGCAGTAACCCAGAGAACAGGGCTTGCCGAGAGACGGCGGTCAGGGTTGGGAGCCAGGCGAAGCAGGCCCCTTCCGCAAACGCGAACCGCGGTGTCCGTGCCGTGACCGCCTCGCGTATTAGGACCCACTGGTCCAAGGCTAGCCCATCAAACACCAACAGCGCCACCCGTGGCTCCCCGGCGTTGCGGCGCAGGGCCAGAAAGCGCGGGATCTGGTGCACCATGGCCGGCGCGTTCGCCACCGGCAGTGACGGCAGGTCCGCATAGTGTTCGGTCATCCAGGCCAGCAGACGTTCATCCGCGAGACGCTGCAACTGCGCAACCTCTGCCCTGAGCCCTTGGGCGCGGGCGGTATCAAGGTTGTGGAAACGGGCGAGGATCTCGCCGAACCGTCGTGCGAAGGCCCCCCAGTCCCGGTGCGTGGCCTCTGTGGTCGGGAGCGTTTCGACCAGGGCTTTCAGGCCGTCCACGACCAGGTTGCGCAGTGCAGCGGCGTCCTTGACGATCCCAATCGCGATGCTTTTCGAGACAGTAGCCGGCAGGTTGGCGGGAAGGTAGTGCACGGCCAGGGGATGAAGGGTCCCATCCAGGAACATCGAAGCGACCAGGCCCCGAATATCCGGATGAGCGAACGGAATGTCGATCCTGACCCCGTGCCCCGGCGGTGTTGCCTCCGCGATGCGCGAGCCGGTGATTCCGAAGTCCTTCAGGTACAGATACCAGGCATCCTGAACACATCGCAGTGTACTTGCCTTTGAGGACAACAGTTCATCGATCGGTAATCCCGAGAAGGTGTCGTTTGCCCCGATGATCTTGGCCATGTGCTCGATGAGGACCGGGGGCAGTACCAGATCCCGGTGATGCAGCCGCAGCAGTTCCCGCCAGAGGTCGTCCATGCGGGTGATCAGATGCGGGGCGAGGCGGAACACATGGGTCAGGATGAAGGCCTTGGTCGCCGCCTCACCGAGCGGCTGGGAAGCATGTTTGGCGTGCGCATCGAACAATGCGTCCAGATGCTCCGCGGCGACTTGCCTGACGACGCCGTAGCTTAAAGCAGGGAACAGGTTCGCCAGGCTCAGGTGGACCGTCCGCGCCTGACGCAGATAGTCCCAGGGCAGCGCGTCCGGCTCCGCGCAACGCAGATGCAACACCAGGCTCAAGGCCCGCCCATCCTCACCGCGGTCCCATGCCTGCCGGTAGTGCTCCTCGTACTCGGCGCGAAAGGCCATCGGGTCCTCGAAGGGCAGCACCTCAAACCCCCGGGTGCGCAACCCGGCCAGTATCCGCTCGTCCAGCAGTACCGCGTCGGGGTCCGCCGCGATCCACAGACGAGCCAGGTCGGACGGAAACTCACCGAGGATGCGATCGACCCAGGCGCTCATGGCGGAAACCAGCCCTGCAGAATACTGACGATCCGGTCGAACGTGGGACACTCCCGGAGACGTTTGATGCTGGCCTGCCGACCAATTTCCTCGAAGTCGCGCGATGTGATGGTGCGGCTCAGGCCCTTGATCATCAGGTGCTCGAACAGTTCTTTGGGCTGCTCCTGTTTCAATATCTCCAGCGCCTTGCCCTGCTGTTTCGCGAAGGTACGTAACAGGGAGGCGATCTCGTCCACCGTGACCCCGCAATGCTTTGCGAGTGCCGGCTCGCAATACCACAGCCAGACCTCGACCTCGGGCACCAATGCGGTAGCGGCACTTCTTCCCGACCAAGAGATGTCATTGAGTCGGCCTTGAACCTCGGTCTCCAGTGCCTGCGGCGTCATCCGATGTTCGCGACCGCAACCGTGGAAATCCCAAAGCAAGAGGGCTTTGTGGTACCCGTCCTTCATCATCCCGGTCAATTCGGGACCGCTTTGCACCATGCCGGGGTCACGTCCAGTATGGCGGTCAATATGGAATTCAATGGGTCGGATGCCCAGCGCCTGAGGTCGCGTCAGTACCGCCCGCATCAGACTCAAGGCATCGGCGTCCGCCGTGTAAACCAGTAGATCCTTCATTTCCTGGGTATTGAGCCCAGCAGCCCGGCGGCGAACAACTGTCGCTGGTTTCTTCATTCCAATAGCCCGGCGGCAAAAACCACGCCTAAGTCAGGTATACCGTCCCATTTTTTCAATATTGGATGCTTGGGTCCTGGGACGATGTGAGTCCCCTCTTTGTCCCTGGAGAAGCACAAGAGTGGGTCGATTCCGCATTGCTGGACTACCAGAGGCGAATGGGTCGCGAGCAGCATCTGTCCGCCGGGGATGGCTGACAACGAGCGCAGGATAATCTCCAACGCCTTGGGATGGACCCCGTTCTCCGGCTCCTCGACCATGTAGAGCGCGGACTCCGCGGGTAGAAAGGCCGGCAGGGTCAGGGCCAACATCCGCAGGGTGCCGTCACTCAAGAGCCAACTTGGCACATCCAAGTCGTTGCCGTAGCGAAGCACCAGGAACTCGGCGTTATCTGCCTGGCGCCGGTCCCAACCGATGTTGACCAGATCGGGCAGGGCGTAGCGCAGATGTTCCACCCAGCGCGTAACCGCCGAGTCGGGCTCTGCCCATCGAGGTCGTTTGTTTCTTTTCAGAAGCCGGGGCACTGATCTTGCTTTGGACTCTGCCGCGCGCGGCGCTGATTGGCCATTGGTATCGAGTAGTCTACCAACGACCCGGGCCATGTTGGTGCCATCCAGATCCAGGTCAGTGCCTCGGGTTGCTGGGCACGGCAGGCGCATCGCGCGGCTGTTGAGCTGAATATAACGCACCCCCTGCATCAAAAAGCGACGCACCGCGTTGGCCGTCGGGTAGAGTTCCTCGTCGGGTGGCGTCAGGGCCAGGGTCAGCTTATCGAGTCCGAAATTGAAAGAATCCTTATAGGTACCCTTTTCCCGCGAATAATAATCCGTGCCTTTCGATGTCTTGCCGAGCAAACGCTTCGGCTTGACCGACGCGCTAAAACGTAGCTTGCCGCTCTTGGGCAGCCAGGCACGAGAGTATTGACGCAGTGCCTCATCCTCCACGCAGACCCCGAGTTCGGCGTCTTGACGAATGACGAGGCGATACTGCAAAAAGCTTGAGGATAGGGCCGGCAACTCAGAGGAAAGATCCAACAAGAGTTCAATCTCGACCGAACCACCGCGCCGCATCCAAGTCAGGTCGTTGAAATCCGCGATGCCGCGCAACTCCACTGCTGCCCCAGGACCATGGGCCAGACAATCGCGCACAAAGTCGATCGCATCCAATACGGTGGTCTTGCCGACGCCATTCGGCCCGACCAACACCTGAAAGCGCGACAGCGGCAGCGCATCGAGCGATTGAATACCTTTGAAATTGCGCAGCGTCAACCCGACAATCATATCTGCAACTCCAAGCGGGTCAGCGCCTGGTCGTACCAGAGCAGCAGCTTTTCATCTTCTTGCAGCGCCTCTTCCGGGATCTTAGCCGCGAGGGCGACGATGGCACGGTAGTCCTTGGCCGCCCAGGCGGCCTTGAAGCCGGCGCGCAGGACCTCCAGCCGGAACTCCTTCAGGCGCCGGCCGGTGTGTGCCTGGTAGGTCGCGAACTCCTTCAGCAGCATCTTCTCGCGCTTCTTCTCAAGGTCTTGGGCCTTGTTCGGGTCGGGGACATACCAGCGGTCTTGCGCCTTGGCGATCAGCGCCGGGTGGTCCTTGGCGAGACCTCGCAGGTCCTTGTGGTTGGTCGAGAGGTAGCTGTGGATCTGGCTCGGGACCTCGGCCGATCCGTCGTAACACAGGAAGCTGTCGTCCAGCAGTTGGCTCAATTCAGGGATGATCTCGCCTTTCTTCTTGGCCGCGCCGATCTGCGGCATATACTCCGGCAGGATTTCCGAACGGGTGGATGGGCACTTGCCCAAGTGTTGGATGAGCCAATCAATGGCGCTGCGTTCGTCTGAAATGAATAGCTCGGCTTGCCTGGCTTGGGGCATCCGTGCCCGCGCCTGCTCGTACTCCAGGCGCTGTTCCGGCAAGAATGCCATCCCATCGACCATCTCGAAACGCGTGGCCAACTCGGCAATGAACTCGGGGCTGGAGAGAGGCACCATGGCATCATGGCGAATGAACCAGGCATCCAGACGATCTTTGATCCGGCGCGGGTCGCGCTCGACGTTGTTCACCAGTTCCTGAAAATCACCCTGTGTCACTTTGACCGCGGGCAACTGCTTGAGATGGGTCTTGACAAAGTCCCAGACGGAATCCCCCGTGGCGCCGTTGCGGTTGAAGCGCTCTTCCAGGCCGCCATTCGGTTTGTAGGCCGAGATCACCAGGTCTTGCTTCATCGCGGTTGCTGAGGTCACTTGGCGATAGCTGCCCTGCACCTTGTCCAGGGCCGTGACCTCCGCCACGACGAAGCCCGCCTGCTGCAACGCGACCTGGATCGCGTTCCACACCGCCGCCTTGCTGTTGGAGAAGACCACCGTCATCCAGCGGCCGGGTTTCAGCACCCGATAATACTCGGCGAAGCAACGCTGCATCAGGTGTTGGTATTCGGGCAGCGCCTTGTGTTTGAAGCGGTCAATGATCGCCTCGGGTGCGGCATCGGTGAAGACCCGGTGCCAGGATTCGACCAGGAAATTGAGATCGGCGTAAAAGATGTTCTCGCCGAAAGGCGGATCGGTGAAGATGTAATCAATGCTATTGTCGGACAAGGGTACATTGGCAGCCGTACCGGTGCCGATGAAGGCTGTCCCTGGGGTCGTCCTGTAGGCGCGAAACGCGCTGGTGAGCCTGGCAAGCTTGCCATCAAGGATGTACCAGGGACTGCATTCGGAGTGCTGTGATGAAATGTAATAGACACCGGATAGTGCGCGGTTTACTTGTGAGAAGTGAGTCGGCCCGTAGCGGTTAAGAACTGATAGACCCCAAATCGCTTGCTCGACGAAGAACAGCAATATCTCTCGGATGCGTTCGTCAGGGTTCTTCTTCGCCACCTTCCAGAGTGCGCCAAGTGCTTGCCCGGCGCGCGGCAGGAAAAAATGATGCGTATTCGAGAATCCCTTCGGGGCAATTCGCGATCCGTGATACATGGCCTCGATGGGAAACCGTACCGTCGGTATCTCCGCCGGTAGCAGCAGGGCATCGATCCGCTTTAGTATCTCCAGGTCGTGCGCATCCGGCCGCTTCTCCCGGCGCTGTCCCTGTGCGACATAAGAGATCAGTGCCGGCTGAAACTTGACCCGCTGCCAGGGCTCGCCGGTCGCCGGATCGATCCGCGATTCAAGGACGCGCTCCAGCCGATCCTTATTCAAATCGGCCCCGCAGTGCGGACAAGGAAAGTGGTCCCGTACCCGCTTGGTCTGTGCATCCAGTGCCTCCGCGATAAAATCGATCTGTCCCGCGCATTCGGGACAGGCGAAGACCTCACTCCACACGGTATAGTCGATCCGACCCTTGGTCTTGCCATCGGTATGCAGGGTCTCGTACATCCAGCCCAATTCCTTCTCCAACGCCTTGAGCAATTCTTGACCGGCAACGGCGAAGGCGCCCACGTCGAATGGCAGGTTGTAGTTGGCGGCGATGAAGGTGGCCGCGGGTGACAGGTCATTCAGGATGACCCGTCGCGCACCCCAACGGGGCGGCTCCTTGCCTTGGCTCTTCCACTCGCTCTCCAACTGATGCCGATAGGCGGCCGGTGCGGCGCCGCACCATTGGGCGGCAACCCCGGTCATGCCGGAGCCGGCAAAGCCGTCGAGTACGAGATCGCCGGGTTCGGTGTAATGCAGGATCGACGGCACTATCGCCAGGTGCGGGACCTTGGTGTGGTAGCCGTGGGCCTTGTAGAGCGGGTCCGTCTTGCCCACCGAGACATCGATGGTCATCGGCTCCCGGCGATATGCAAGCTCGGGGTCATAGGGTCGCCCGTAGTGCCGGACGAAGTCTTCAAGGAAGGGGTTGGGGCAGGCGGTGTAGTACGGCGGGTCTGACATCGCCAGGATGTCCGCGTCCGTACCGATCGGAAACCCCTCGATCTTGCGAAACTCCGGGTCCTCCAATTTCTCCCGTAAGAGCGCGAGAAAGTGCTCGCGGCGCGCCACGTCGCTCGGGAAGGTCTGGCCCAGGCAGTCGACGGGACCGCCGGCCGCGGCACTCTGGCCGTCAAACAGGTCGTTCATGGGGCGTCTTATCCTGAGTGTGCTGCCCGGCGAGCAAGGCAGTCCCGCGCTCGGTCAGGCGGTAGCGCTGCTTACTGCTTTGCGGTTTGTCCGGAATGGTCATCGTCACAAGCCCTTGCTCCAGCAGGGGCGTCAAGCACTGATCACGGAATTTGGTGCGGTTGACGCGCTTGACCCAATCCATGAGCTCGGTGATGGTATGCTCTGCGTGCATCTTGGTCAGGAGTCCTTGCTGCTCTGCTGTCAGTTGGGACCAGGTCCGGACTTGGTCCTCACTTGGTCCCGACTTGGTCCCGACTTGTTCGGTGACTTGTGCAGTCTCCAAGTCAAAGCGTTGGCGAATCGACTCAGGCACCTGAAACCGCGTTTCTGACTGTGGTTCCAGCAGGTTCTGGGCCACCAAGCGATCGGCCAGCGCCTTTGCCTGCTGAGTCGTGCTGAACCCGAGACCGCGAATGTCGGTCAGACTGAGCGACTCACCTGCCGGTTTTTCCAATCCCAGCGCCAGGGCATCGGCCTGCTCCGGGGAGAGGTCGACGCCGAGGGACTGCCGAAACTGCTGCATGGCAACGGTCAGTAATGGCTTGTTGACAAGCACCAGCTCGAATTCCTTGGATGCCTTATCGTTGCGGATCTGCGGTGGCACGCGGCCCAACTCGTGCCAGTTGCGGAAGATGGCGCGGATACCGGTGCCGGCCTGATCGGACAGGCCGATGCGCCGGAAGGCTTTGATCAGCGCAGGGTTACGCACATCCTTTTCGGTGGGCTCCAGCAATGCCGCGGTGGAAGGGAAGGCATCGCCGGGGTTCCAGAAGACGGTGCGGTCGGTGAACAGTTTGATCGCTGCCTTGCGGCCAGGATCGCCATAGTCTTGATGCACCAGCAGGTTGATGGCCGCCTCGCGGAAGGCGACGTAATCGGGGGGATCATCGTTGCGGCGCAAGGTTGCGGGGTCGAGTGAGAATGGATGCTCGGCAATGCGCATATAGCGAGCGACCAATCCGCGCCACGTCGAGAAAATGTTTTCCTCAAAAACGTAACGGTCGTGCCAACGCTGATCGGCAGACCAGTTGTCGAACGCGGTGTCGATGCGCTGATAGTCCAGTACCGGGCGCGGCAGGAGTTGTTCAACGTATTGGCGTTTGCCGAAGAGCAGGACACCCGCGCGACTGGGGAGCATCTGCCCTTGGTGCTCGGTGACATAGTTCCAGTGATGCAGGAAGGCTACCGGGTCGGCGATGTCGGACTGATCGGGGTTGCGGAGTAAAAACTGGGCCTTGTACCAACGAACGGTATCCTCGTCGAAGCAGCGCTGCACGTCCAGGTCAGCGAGCAATTCACCGTCAAACGATTGCGTATCGTGGTCGCGCAGAAAGCGCCCCAACTCGCGCGCTGTGCATTGCTCGTCGCCGGCACCACGGCGGATATAGGTCTGGCGCGGATCGCCCTTCAAATAGATGGGCTTGTCAAAGCGGGGGCTCTCTGGTACGTGAAACGTGAACACGGTCTTGCCGTCGATGCTGTAACGCTGCTCCTCGACACGGATGATCTGGTTGAGCTTCTGGCCGCTGCGCAGGGTGCTCAAGAAATCGTTCTGTACCCGGTCGGGTTCGTCTACGCCGGTGACTTCAAGCTGGCCGTTGTGCTCGCTGACGCCAAACACCAGCCAACCGCCCGCCGTGTTGGCAAAAGCGGCGACCGTTTTGTAGGCATCGTCCGGTACTCCACGGGACGCCTTCTTGCACTCGAAGTCATTCCACTCGAAGCCGCGCAGACGGACGAGTAATTCGTCCTGCTTCATGCTTACTCCACCACAAACCGCAGCTTGCCGACGTCCTTGCCCTTGCAGCGGTCATTGATGAAGGTCTCGAAGCGCTTGCGCAGTTCGTCCGGAGTGGCCGGCGAGCCGCCCGTGAGCAAGGCGTGCTTGATATCATCACCGGTGACGGTCACCGGCTCCAGCCCCGACAGGGCCTCGGCGACGGCTGCCACGAACCCCGGGGGGATCGGCTCCGGTAGGACTTGGGCGTCGAGAAATGCCTCGATGATTTGGCGGTCGCCCCCCTTCAGAAGGGTGAAGTTAGCCTGGATGATCGGGTCGTCCAGGTTGTCCAGTAGGGTCTGCTGCCAGGCGGCAAGCAACCGGTCCAGGTCATCGTCGAGCTTGGTCAGGGCATTGGCGGCGGGACCGAAGGCAAGCGATTCGTTGGCTGGTTTGAAGCTGCAATGGGGGCAAATGGGGCTTGCGACCAGTTCGGACTCGGTGAGCTGATAGCAGCTCTTGAGATTCGCCAGCCGATCCTCGAAGGCGGCGAGCTGGCTGGTCGGCATCAGTGAGATACCCGCCAAGGCGCGCAGGGCCACCAGACGGGGATCTTTGCGTAGGGCGGTCTTGGTCTTGTCTTCAGCGACACCCAGGCGCGCCTTGCTGTGGCTTGCGATATAGGCGTTGACATAGCCCTTTTTCAACGTTGCGAGGGCGTGGCGGCAGTCGGCGGCGATCTGACCGCTGGTCGTGCCGGACTTGATCGCATCGGGAGTCCTACCGCGGGCGCCGCTAAGTTTGGCGATGGTCGCGGCCCGATCGGTCTGGGCCTGAGCGATCCATGGGTGGTCGCCAGGTAGAACGATCTCGGCCTGGGACAGATACGCGGCCGTGGGACCGAGTTCGGCGACCAGCGCCAGCAGGGTCTCGCAGGCGGAGAGCACCTCCAGGTTCTGCTGCTGGGCTGCGATGTCTTCCAAACCAATGCGCAGGTTCTTGAGCTTGCCGACGGTGTTGTAGGGCGAGAGGGCCTCGCTGAAGGTCTTGAGTGCGTCGAGTCGCGTGCGCCAGTCGCGTAGCTCCTCATCGCGCAGCAGTGACTGGCCCCAGAAGGCCAGGCGGCCGGGCATATCGGTGGTCGCCTTGAGGCCGCGGTTGACGAGCTCGCCGACGGCCTGTTGCAACTGTTTGACGGGCTCCTCTGAGCCTTGGGTCGCCAGTTGCGCCAAGCCGGGGGAGCGGCCCAGCAGTTCGAACAGCGCGCGCAGGACCTCCACGTCGAGTGCTTTCGGGGCCTCTATGTGCTTGAATGCCGCGAGCGAATCGAGCGAATGCTCGGCCAGTTGGGCGAGTTTGCCGGAGTCGATCTTGTCACCGGTAATGGCGAGCACGCAGTGGCCGCTGTAGACCAGGGCGCCCAGGACGACCGCGAACAGGTCCGGCTCCAGGCGGAACCGGGCGGGGGCGAAGTGCTCGGCTCCGTAGGCGCCGGTCAGCAGCTCGCCGCGATTGAGCACTTGGCCATGACCCTTGGCCTTGAGGCGGGCCAGCACCTCCTGGGCGTAGGGCGAGCGAGCAGCGTCGATGCGGTCACCGTCGAGCATTGCCAAGGCATCCAGGATCGCCACGGCGTCTTTGGTACGCGGGCCGCCGGCCAGCCACCGCAACGCGCTCACCACGAGTTGCTTGCGGTTGATCTCGGTGACGAGCAGCGAGAAGGTCGGATACTCGGGGGCGAGGTCGGCAAACTGTTGGCCGAATGCGAGCCCGGAGACCACATTGACGATATCGCGGAAGTTGATGCGGTCGTCTGCCCCCAGGCGGGCCTTGTCGCGCATTGAGACGCCCCGCACCCAGTCGGCAAGGGGTTTGCTCTTGCCGGCGTGGGTGACTTCCAGGGCGGTCATCTGCTTTTCCTGTAGCCACTTGCTCATGGCCTTCAGAGCATCCTGGCTCTTTCCAAGATAGATGTTCTTGGGGTTACCGCTGGCCGTGGAGGCGAGATCAAGGGCCGCGGCATAGGTGGCCAGGTGGTGCTTGATGTCTTCGTCGAGCCCCTTGAGGCGGAAGAACACCTCGTCCGCCAAGTGTTCGTCGCGAAAGCGCGGCGCGTCGAAGGGCTGGATGAAGTAGATGTAGAAGTCCCGCGGCGGCTGGGCCGTGGGGCGATCATTGGGGGCGCCGAAGAAGAGGTAACCGACGCGCTCGACCCGGCGCTCCTGCCATTCGATCTGGTATTGCCAGATTTGGAAGCCGGAGACGTAGGTGGTCTCGTCGGTGCGCTCCATGAGCTGGCGCACCGCGCTGAAGTAGGCTCGATCCAGCGCATCGTCTGACAAGGCATCGGCGCGCTTTTCGATCTGCGCGTCGTAGTCGATGTCTTTCTTGAGATCCAGGTAATACTGATCGGTGCCTGGCGCCTTGGAAATGAACTGTCCGTTGACGGTCTTCAGGGTTTCGCGGAGCACCGTCTGGACCAGTGAGAGCAAATCGGCTGCCGGGTCGCCGCCCATGTCCTCGATACCCGGCTGGTACAGGCACAGGGTATCGCGTAATTCCTCGGCCGTTGGCCCGATGGGAACATAGATGTCGCCGCCGGTGGTCAGCCGGTGCACCGACAGTGCGGCGATCAGGCGTAGGGCCATGGGCTTGTAGGCCGGGCGAGTAAAGGCTTGTTGGACCCGTCCGGACAGTACCTCGGAGACCTTGACCACGGGACCGATGGCGGGGTCGGCACGCAGCACCGAGTTGGCCGTGACGGTGTCCCAAAAACGGTCATACCCGAGCAGTCCAGGCCGATCGACGGGGACTTCATCCGCAAGCATGGCCTGGATCTGATCCCGGATGGTGACGAGTGCGCCGCGCTTTTCGGCGAAGATCAGGCGCTCGAAGGTGCCGATGTAGTCCGGATGCACCGGGAACAAGCGGACGTACTCGTCCATCCGCTCGTTCATGGTGCCATAGCAGCGGGCGAAGGGCGTCAGATAGGTGCGAATCTTGTCCTGCTGATCGGCGGACTTTTTCAGCAGTCGTTCCGCGACCACGAAACTCACATCCTGGCGGGCGAGCAGCACCTGGGTGAATCGGTCTTTGACCCGTCGCAGGCTGTCTGCAACATGCTGGAAACGGCTGCTGTCGAAGACCGCCTCCTGGACACCGGCCACGAAGCGGAAGCGCAGGTGCTTACAGACCTCGCCGAGCTCGCGCAGGAAGGACAGATCGAGCACCAGGTCGTGGTCCTTGCGCGAGCGCAGATACTCCAAGAATTCGTCAACCACCAGCAGGACGCCCTGGCCCGGATAGCGCTCGTCGAAGGCGGCCATCATCGCCTCGAAGGCGGCCTTATTGTTGACGACTTGGTCCGCGAGCGGGAAACGGTAGTCCACGCCGATCCGCGCGAATAGCGACTCCAACTCGCCGGTCACGATCCGGCGCAGCGACAGTTCGCTTACAACCTCGGTGCGGTGGACTTGGAACCGGCCGGCAATCGCGCCGGCCGCCGCGGCGACCTTGGGATGACGCAGCATCGACAGGTAGCTGGCGTCTTCCGCGACCAGCGAGAGCACCGACATCAGGTGTGATTTGCCGGTGCCGTAGTTGCCGACGACGAGCACGCCCTTGTGGTCGACGGACTCGTCGAAGGAGAGTTGCGGGATTATCCTGCCTGCGATGCGCTCGGCCATGTCGTCGGAAATGACATAGGTCGAGACGAGTTTTTGGCCCTCGTCAGGGCGGTTCGCATCGAGCAACTGGATGACCGACTCGATCGGCTCGAATTGGATGAGATCCCCGTAGCGCATCGGCTCCTTTCCCGTCTTTCTATTGTGCTAGGTCGCAAGCGATCACGCCGTCAAGGCCGTAGTCGCGATATTCCGCGTGCCCCATCTCCGCATAGGTCAGGCGCGGCCCGTTGCCTCCGTGCCGCGACGCGGACGGCCAGACCGCGACGACTCGCCGGGCCTGGGCTTGGCGCTTGAGCAGGTCAAGGGGGTTGAGGGCGAGCGAGGCATCAAACAGCAGCTCGATGTTGTCGATCAGCAGCAAATCCCCGCAGCAGTGGGGCCTCGCGATCTCGCGCAGGAGGCTGCCCGCCTGGAGCTGGCGGTCACGGTGTGGGACCGCTGCAAGCCGTCGGCCCAACTCCGCGCCCACATTCAGAGGCGAGGCGCCGGTGCGGTCGCCGAAGGCCCGCAGCAGTGCGGTCTTGCCGCTTCCGGGCGGCCCGATTAGCAGGACAAGCTTGCTGTGCAGGGCGGCGAGATCGTCGACCAGCCGTTCCAAGTGCGCGAGCATGCTTGATCGTGAGGATATCGCCTTCACCGGGACTTGTGGGCATCAGGGAGACCACATTGGCCCCAGGCGTCAGGATAGTGCAGATTTTGCCAAACTCACAATGTCGATCTCGTATGATCGGTTGTGCGAAACCCCTTCCAGAGCGACCTTGGCAAGGATTTTTCGGGAGGCCTGAGCCTGGGCATGTCAGCTTTGTTCAGGTTGAGTGATCCTGGTCGAGGCTTCAGACTGACCGACTTGTCCGCGGAACGGGCACCGAATCCGAATCCGCACCCATTCCCCGCGTCACCGAGCCCTGCACGCCCGCGCCATGGATCTCTCCCCCTTCGCCCACCTCTGGGTCCTGTTCGCCCTGGCCTCGGCCTTCTTCCATGCCTCGCGGCTGGCGGTCACCAAGCATCTCAGTCTCAGTTTTTCAATCGAGGCGCTGACCTTTTATGTCAACGTGGCGAGCCTGGTCGTGACCTTGCCGCTGGTGATCCGGTATCACGATTTTCCTTATGAGAACCCTGACTATCTGCTCGCGGTGACGGCGGGCGGAGTCCTGTCCGGGCTGGGCGGGTGGGCGCTCAACGCGGCCCTGCATCGGACCGAGGTTTCGCTGGTCGGGCCGGTGATGACCCTGACGCCGGGCTTCGCCATCGTCATCGAATGGTTTCTGACCGGCGATCTGCCGGGGCGGATCGGGCTGCTTGGCGTCGCCATGCTGGTGGCGGGGGGCTATATCCTGAGCCTGGGTGAGCATGAGCCGCGCTGGTATCTCCCGTTCAAGCGGCTGTGGCTGGAGCCCGGCAGCGTCCTGGCGATGGTGGCCGCGGCTTGCTTCGCGGCGGCCAGCGTGTTCGGCCGGATCGGCATCCAGTTGAGTGACCCGCTCTCCTTCTCGGTGATGGTGGCGATGATCAATCCGCTGATTCTCTGGGTCTTGTTCACCCTGCGGGATCACCGATTCCATACCCGGCTGATCACCCCGGAGGCGCGTCGGCAGTTGCGCCCCCTGCTCCTGCTCGGGGTCCTGTTCGCCCTGATGCGGATCGCCGACCAGATCGCGCTCGGTCTGACGCTGGCGTCCTACGCGATGGCGGTGAAGCGGACCGCCGGGGTGTTCTCGGTGTTCCTCGGGCGCTGGTTCTTCAATGAAGGGCATCTGGCGCCGAAGTTGCTCGGTGCGCTGATCATGCTGCTCGGGGTTTTGGCGTTGACTCAGTAGCTGTTTTTCCGGCAAGCGCCTGATAGCCTTCGGACGTGATAACCGGACGTAGGGGCGGGTTTTAAACCCGCCCCTACACGAAGGTTTGTCTGGATATCAGGTGCGAACGCTATATCCGTTGCGCAGCGACACGGCGGGCGCCTGCGCCGCGCCCGGTGCACCGCGCGCCTCACGCAGACGGGCCGCGCGTTCTTCCAGGTGCCGGCCGAGGACGTTTTTCAGCGCGATCAGCAGCCCCAGCCCGATGAAGCCGCCGGGCGGCAGGATGGCGATGAGTGCCCCGTGGTAGCCGTCGCCCAGGCTGAAACTCAAGTCCTTCGCCCAGTCCCCGAGCAGCAGGTGCGACTGATAGAAGAGGGTGCCCTGTCCGACCAGTTCGCGCAGGCCCCCGAGGGTCACCAGCACCAGGGTTGAGCCGAGTCCCATGGCGACGCCGTCCAGGAAGGCGCGGTCCACGCGGTTCTTGGAGGCGAAGGCCTCGGCGCGGGCGATGATGATGCAGTTGACCACGATCAGCGAGATAAACAGGCCCAGAATCTGATAGAGGTCGAAGAACCAGGCCTGCATCGTCAGCTCGACCATGGTCACGAACGACGCGATCACGACGACATAGACCGGGATCCGCACCTCCGGGCGCACGAGCGGGCGGATCAGCGAGATGCTGACATTGGAGGCGGTCAAGACGAAGGTGGTCGCAATGCCCATGCCCAGCCCGCTGGTTGCGGACGTGGTGGTGGCGAGCAGGGAACAGAGCCCGAGCAGGGCGACCAGGGACTGATTGTTGGTCCACAGCCCATCGGTGATGATCCGGCTGTAGGTCGGCGGTGTTGCCATCAGGATGCCTCCGGCGCATGGTGCTGGGCGACCGGCGGTTCGCCGTAAAGCCGTGCACCTTGGGATTGAACATAGAGTAATGCGTTTTTCACCGCCGTGACAATCGCCCGCGGGGTGATGGTCGCCCCGGTGAACTGGTCGAAGGTGCCGCCGTCGCGCTTGACGGCCCACTGATCCAGTGTCGGTTGATCCAGCGACTTGCCGTTGAAGCGGTAAATCCAATCTGATTTGGCCTCGTCGATCTTGTCTCCCAGGCCCGGAGTCTCGCGGTGGGACAGGACCCTGACCCCGCCCACACGGCCGTCCGGCAGCACCGAGATCAGCAGATGGATGGGGCCGGCATAGCCGTTCTGAACCACCGGGTCCAGGATCAGCGCCACCGGCTGGTCGCCGCGGCGCACCCGGTAGATCCGGGTCAGTGCGGTCCCCAGCCGCTCAGGGTCGCTCACTTCGAGGTGGTCAGCCAGTGGGTCATTGTCACCGCCGCTCGGGACAATTGCCGCCAGCTTGCGCTGCATGGCCAGCCGTTGATTGGCGGCGATGCGATCCGCCATGGCGGCCTTGGTGACCGCGACCAGGCTGACCCCGGCGACCGCGAACCCGGCGAGTACCAGGGCGGCGAGTAAAATGGGCTTTGGATTCATGACTTGCGGCCGTGACCGAAGACGCTGGGCTGGGTGTAGTGATCGATGGTGGGGGCGGCGATGTTGAGCAACAGGACCGAAAAGGCGACCGCATCCGGATACCCGCCCCAGGTGCGGATCACGAAGACCAGCACACCGATCATGGCCCCGAAGATCAACTGGCCGCGCGGCGTGGTGCTGGCGGTCACCGGGTCGGTGGCGATGAAGAATGCGCCCAGCATGGCGGCGCCGCTCCACAGATGAAAGGCCGGGTTCGGATGGTGCTGGGGGTCGATCAGCCAGAAGAGCCCGGCCAGCATCAGCAGGGAGCCGAGCATGGCGACCGGTATCCGCCAGGTGATGACCCGCCGCCACAGGAGATAGAGCCCGCCGGCCAGAAAGGCACTGCTCACCCATTCCCAGCCGCGCCCGCCCAGGCTACCCCACCAGGACGCGCCGCGGATCGCATCCATCACCTGATGCTCGCGCAGTTGGCCGCGCAGTGCCTCCAGCGGGGTGGCGGCCGACAGGGCGTCCCAGGAGAGGTCCGGCGGCAGCGCGCCGAACAGGATCAGGCGCCAGGACTCTGTCAAAGACAAGTGATGCTGCGTCAACAGGTGAGGCGCAAGCCAGTTGGTCATCTCCACCGGGTAGGCGATGAGCAGGAAGACATAGGCCGCCATCGCCGGGTTGAAGGGGTTGTAGCCCAGGCCGCCATAGAGTTGCTTGACCAGCATGATTGCGAAGACCATGCCGAGCAGGGTCAGCCACCAGGGCAGGGTCGGCGGGATGGCGCAGGCGAACAGGACCGCGGTCACCACCGCGCTGTAATCCCCCAGCGTCGGCAACACCGGGCGGCGGCGCAGCCGCAGCACCAAGGCCTCGGCGGCCGTTGCGAACAGGATCGCGAGCACGCAGTTGATCAGGAGCCCCCAGCCGAAGAACCAGGTCATGACCAGTACGCCGGGGATCAGAGCCAGGAGCACCTGGAGCATCACCTGATCGACCCGGTTGGCGCGCGGGCCGTGCGGCGAGGAGAGGATGGCGGCGGTCATCTTGGGAGCAGCATTTGGGGCCATTGTTCTGATCCATCGGTCGGTAGCGAGAGTCCGTTGGCGAGACAGAGGTCAGCCCAGGTCGACGGGCTCGATCCGGGACTGGGCCGCCGCCTTCTTGGCCGCGGCACGTTGTTTGGCGGCCTCGATCAGTGCGCGCCGCGCGTCCAGGTCGCCGTCCGCGACCTGACCAGGGACGGTCGCCGCGGTCGTGTCATCCAGGATTTCCCGCTTCTTGCGCAGTTTGGACTGGCGCTCCTGCTCCAGTCGCTCCAGGCGGGCCTGCCGGGCCTGATGGCGGGCGCGGGCCTGATCGGCCTTGCGGCGTTCCTCCTCGTGTGCCCAGATCGCGTTCTTGGCGAACCGATAATACTGGACCAGCGGGATATGGCTGGGACAGACCTGGGCGCAGCAGCCGCATTCGATGCAGTCGAACAGGTTGTAGCCCTGGGCCCGGTCGAACGCCTTGGCGCGGGCGTGCCAATAGAGTTGCTGAGGCAGCAGCCGCACCGGGCACACCTCGGCGCAGCGTCCGCACCGGATGCAGGCCAGGGCCGGGCCGGGGTCGGGGGCCTCGGCCGCGGTCAGTGCAAGCAGACAGTTGAACGCCTTGGTGATCGGGATTTCCAGGTCGCTGAGCGCGAAACCCATCATGGGACCGCCGCACAGCAGCCGCCGCGGCGTCTCACGAAAGCCGCCGCAGTGCGCGACCAGATGAGACAGCGGTGTACCGATGGGGACCGCCAAGTTGCCCAGCCGGGCCACCGCCCGACCGGTGACCGTGACCACCCGCGTGATCAGCGGCCGACCCAGCAGGACCGCATCGGCCACCGCGGCCGTCGTGGCCACGTTCTGGCAGGCGACCCCGATCTGGGCGGGGAGGCCGCGGGTCGGGACCTCCCGGCCGGTGAGGATGCGGATCAACTGGCGTTCGCCGCCGCTCGGGTAGCGGGTCGGCACCGGGATGATCCGGATGTGTGGGTCCGGGCCGGATTGGGTCAGGGCCGCGGACAGGGCGGCGATGGCCGCGGGTTTGTTGTCCTCGATGCCGATCAGCACCCGCTCGGCCCCCAACAGCGTGCGGATGATCCGTGCGCCCTCCAGGACCTGGACGGACCGCTCGCGCATCAGCCGGTCGTCGCAAGTGATGTAGGGTTCACACTCGGCGCCGTTGATGATGAGGGTTTCAATATGCCGCTCGGATCTGAGCTTGACACTGGTCGGGAAGGCGCCCCCGCCGAGACCCACCACCCCGGCCCAGTGCACCCGCTCGCGCAGCAGCGCCGGATCCAGGTGTGGATAGTCGGTCAGGGGTGCGGGGAGCGGCGCCCAAGCGTCTTGTCCGTCGGTCGCGATCACCACGCAGGGTGCGGGCAGCCCCGACGGATGCGGGATCCGTCGCTCCTCGATGGCGATCACCGTGCCGGAGCTGGAGGCATGCACGGCGGCGCTGACATAGCCGTCCGCCGTGCCGATCACCTGGCCTTTGCGCACCTGGTCGCCGACCCGCACACCGGGCCGGGCCGGCGCGCCGATGTGTTGGCGCAACGGAATGACGAGCAGCGGCGGCAGGCGCAGCGGTTCAATGGGCTGATCGTTGGACAGGGCCTTTTCATCCGGCAGGTGGAGCCCGCCATGAAAGGTCCAGAGCCGCGATTGCCCGTGTTCGGATTCCGGGTTGGTGACACTCATCCGACTAAGCTGCCAGGCGCTCGGTCGGTGCCGGCCAGCGCCAATGGGCCAGATCACTACCCACCGGAACCATGCGGATGCAGGCGACCGGGCAGGGCGCCAGGCAGAGTCCGCAGCCGGTGCACTCGGCGGCGAGGACCCCGTGCAATTGCTTGGCCGCTCCGACGATGGCATCCACGGGGCAGGATTGGACGCACAGGGTGCAGCCGATGCACGCCTGATCGTCGATCAGGGCGACCTTGGGTGCCTGAACCTCGGTCTCCAGGGGCTCGGGTTCGCGGCCGAGCAGGTCGGCCAAGGCACGCGCGGTCGCCTCCCCTCCGGGAATGCACTTGTTGATGGCGGCTTCGCCCTTGGCCACCGCCTCCGCGTAAGGACGGCAGCCCGGATATCCGCACTGCCCGCATTGCGACTGGGCGAGCAATGCATCGATCTGATCGGCGATGGGGTCACCCTCAACCCGAAACCGGATAGCCGAATAGCCCAGCAGCAAACCCAGCACGGCGGCCAGCGTGGTCATGGCGAGGATGGCGGTCAGCACGGCCGAGGACATCGGATGCAATCGCCTTAGCGCGAGACCAGTCCGGCGAAGCCCATGAAGGCGAGCGACATCAGACCGGCCGTGATCATGGCGACGGCGCTGCCCTGGAAGGGTCGGGGTACGTCAGCCACGGTCACGCGCTCACGGATACCGGCGAACAGGATCAAGACCAGCGAGAAACCGACGGCCGCGCCGAATCCGTAAACGGCTGACTCCGCGAGCGTGTGTCCCTGCTGCGTGTTGAGGATCGCGACGCCGAGTACGGCGCAGTTGGTGGTGATCAACGGCAGAAAGATGCCCAGCACCTGATAGAGAACCGGGCTCTGGCGGTGCATGACGGTCTCGGTAAACTGCACGACTGCCGCGATCACCAGGATATAGGCGATGGTACGCAGGTATTCGATCCCCAGGGGTAGCAGCACATAGGCTTCCACCAGCCAGGTGCAGACCGATGACAGGGTCATGACGAAGGTGGTGGCCAGGCCCATGCCGAGCGCCGTCTCGAATCGCTTGGAGACACCCATGAAGGGGCACAGGCCGAGAAACTTGACCAGTACGAAGTTGTTGACCAGCACCGTGCTGATCAGGATCAGGGCGTACTCTGTCATGCGGCGTCCGCTGGACTGGTGATGGTGTTGCTGGTGAAACGCCCGGCCCCGAGCCGGAGGTCCGGGCCGTGAAACGCCGGGAGCATACGCGAGCCGACTCGTCCGCTACAACTGTGCGCGTTCAGGGTTTCTGGACCGCGCTCCCGCTGAGGGTCGGCGGGGCGCTCGGCAGTCGCAGCCCGGCGGTGCTTTGCGCGGCTACCCGGCCGAGCAGTGACCGTGCGACATCGGCCCCGGCCCGGCGGCCGGAGTGCAGCGCCCATTGGATCGAGGGCGCGCTGCGGTACTCACCGCACACCCAGAGCCAATCGGCGACGCGTTGCCCGGCGTCGCCCGGATAGTGGACCGGCGGCGTCTGGAGCGGCAGGGCCTGCGGTATCCGGTACACGGCAAGCCGCTCCCAGCCCCGCACCTGATCGCCGAACCAGCCGGCGAGTTCGCGGCGCAGGATGGTTTCCAATGTGTCCGGGTTGTGTTCTGCCCCGTGGCAATTGACGCTCACCAGCGTTTGACCCGCCGGGGCGTAATGACCGGACAGGTTGCTCGGGCACAGCAGGCTGTTGATGTGTCCGTGGCCCTCGCCGTTGAGGACCAGGTAAGGCCCTTCGATGGGCGGCCGCACGGCCGCGAAATAGACACAGGTGGTCCCGCGGCTCGCGGTGGCGGCGTCGGATGGATCGAGCAGGCGCGCGGCCGCGGGTGCGCTGGCGGCGATCACCAGGGCGCGGGCGCGCAGGCGCTCGCCGGAGGCCAGGGTGACCGTCCGCTCGGTGATGCTGTCGACGCGGCACCCGGTGCGGACTTGGGTGCGGGTCAGCCGAGCGGCGAGTTGGGCCGGAATCTCGCCCATGCCGCGGGCCGGCAGTGAGGTATCCCCGAGGGCGAAGGCACGGAAGACGAATTCGAAGGCGCGCGACGAGACCGCCAGCTCAGGGTCGAAGAACACTCCGCTGAAGAATGGCTTGAAGAAGCGGTCGATGATCCGCGCAGAAAAGCCCAGGGTGCGCAGATAGGCGCAGGCCTCGGTTTCCGGACGGTTGTAGAGCGCTTCCAAGTCGCCGCGCAGGCAGCGGTGCCGCAGTCGCAGCAGCCGTAACTTATCCGCCAGGGTGCCGACCGGCGAGACCAGCATTTCCGGCAGCCGCAGCGGTCGCCGCCAGACATCGCTGACCCGCAGCAAACGCCCGCCGACGCGCACCAGCGCGCCCGGATAGAAGGGCCGCAGATCGAGCCGGTCGTAATCGAGCAGGTGCCGCGCATCCGGATACCAGGTCTGCAGCACCTGAAACCCGCGGTCGAGCAGGAATCCCTGGCGCTGGTCGGTCCGGATGCGCCCGCCGATGCCGTCGGACGCCTCCAGCACCAGGGGTTCAAGCCCGTTGTCCCGCAGCGTCGAGGCGCAGGCGAGGCCGGACAAGCCGGCGCCGATTATGATGACATCCGCATTCATGGCCCGGTCACGCCCTGCGATTGCGATTAGTGATACTGCTCGGCGGAGTAATGGCCTGGGGCATGGCGGCGGTGGCGAACCAGACCGCGCGCCTCCAGGATCTGCTTGGCATCCTTGATCATCGCGGAGTTGCCGCACAGCATGACGTGGCTGGACTCCGGATCGATCCGGGCGGCCGCCCGCTCTTCCAGCGCGCCGCTGGTCAGCAGGTCGGTGATACGCCCGTGCAGGGCCTGCGCCTGGGTTTCCCGACTGATCGCCGGGATCAGGCTGAATTGCGGCCCGCGCTGGGCCGCGATCGACGCCAGGGTCTCACCGTAGACCAGATCGGCGGCGGCACGTACGCCATGGACCAGGATAACGCGTTTGAAGTGCTCCCAGGGGGCCGCCGTGCGCAGAATCGACAGGTAAACCCCGATCGCCGTCCCGGTGGCAAGCAGCCACAGAGTGTCGGCGGGCTGCACCGACTCCAGGGTGAAGATGCCGCCGGCCTGGGCCGCGACCCATACCGGATCGCCGATCTTCAGTTCCGACAGGCGCGGGGTGAGCGGCCCTCCCGGCACCTCGTTGAAGAGGACCTCCAAGGGGCGATCCTGGGGTGCATTGACCAGCGAGTAGGGCCGTCCCACGCGATCGGTACCGATATCCAGGGCGATTTTCGTGTACTGACCTGCCGTGAAATCCGCCATCGGGGCGTCGACCTGTATGCTGTAAAGCCCGTCGGTCCAAATGTGTTTGCCGACGACCGTGCCTTTGACCCATTCGCTCATTTTTGTTCCGTTTACATCGGGGAGTTGCTGATTATAAGGGGTTGCGGGGCGCGCCGATCCGATGCGCCCCGCTACCTGGGACATTGGTCCTCCGGCATCCGCATTCAAACCACCGGCAACCCTGGCCGCGGCAAGGCGGGGACTGGTTGCTTTCCGCAGTGAGCGCACTATCTCCCAAGCCCGCTTCCTGTCCCTTATAACCGGAGATTCGACGTGAAAACAGCTTTGCTCGCCCTTAGTCTTGCCGCGGTCAGTGCCGGCGCCGGTGCCGACCCCACACCCTGTCCGCCCTTGCTGGACGTCACCTTGCGCCGGCTGGCGGGGGATGAGCAGGTGAATCTGTGCGAGGCTTACCGCGGCCAGGTGATCCTGGTCGTCAACACCGCCAGTAAATGCGGCTTTACCTCCCAGTACGAGGGGCTCGAGGCACTCTACCGCAAATACAAGGATCAGGGATTCGTCGTGCTGGGGTTCCCGTCCAATGATTTTATGAGTCAGGAGCCGGGGAGCGAGGAGGAAATTCAGAAATTCTGCCGCCTGACCTACGCGGTCGAGTTCCCGATGTTCGAGAAGGTCAGCGTCACCAAGGGCAGCGCGACCCCCCTATTCGAGCGACTCGCCGCGGCCGGGGCACCTTATCCCAAGTGGAACTTCTACAAATATTTGATCGATCGCCAGGGGAATCTGGTCGATCACTACGTGAGTTTCACCGCGCCGGACGGCGGGAAGATCGAGAAGGCGATCGAAAAACTGCTCTGAGGTCACCGCGATCTCATGGCCGGTGACCGCGTGCCTGGTAAGTCCTTTGGCAGGTTGCAAGTGCTCGGTGTCTGGCTCGGGTGCAGCCTGCTCGTCTGCGCCATGCCGCTCGCGGCCGGACTCCTGACGACGGAGCGGACCTTAGCCAACTTTACTTTCATCGGCGAAGACTTGGCGTATTCCCCCGACCCGGGTGCGCGCGCCTTGCCCGTCGACAGTGCGATGGCCTTTCCCGTAACCGACCCGGACTTGGGTGACGGCAGCGCGGACCGCGCGCAGGAGCCTCTGCGCGGCTCCCTGCATCTTGGTGTCAAGACCGATCGCTTCGGTGACTTCCGCGGCGCGGACTTCAATGCCTTCGGCAGCCTGCCGGCCTTGGCGGCCCGTCCGGAAGCCGAATTACTCAACGACTCGGTGAACTCATCGGGTCCGGGCACCCGGCTTGGCGGTCTGGAGTGTCTGTTCGAGCGGGATCGGATCAGCGGCCCACTGGTCGGCCAATACCGTCTCGCCGGCATTTTTACCTTGGCGGCCGGTGTCGACGAAGTGACCTGGGTCAAGGGCTTCGCGGACGGCGCCGCGGCCCTGCGTTTGTTGAGTGCCGAGGACGCGGGTACCGGATCGCAAGGAGCGATCAAGGCCATCCCGGCGCCGGCCACACTCGGGCTCTTGGCGTCGGGTCTGTTGCTGCTGTGGCGGCGTCGCGTCAAGTAACGAGTCAATAGAGCATTCGAACGTGATAACCGGACGTAGGGGCGGGTTTCAAACCCGCCTTTACACCAAGGGTCTGTCTGGATATCAGGTACGAATGCTATAACACGTACAACACAATCGTTGTCGTAATCAAGTGAATGATTCCCGCGAGGATTCGCTTCTCCGATTTCGCGGATGTGCGCGCTAATGCGGCCCGAAGCGTAAACCGGCAGTGGCGACCAGAATCTCCCGCAACAGCAGGATCAGCGCGGCAATCAAGGTCAACATGGCCGCGACGAACAGGCTCGCGACGACCGGTGAGGTTTCGAAAGAAAACAACGCACTGAGAAACAGGACCGCGATCACCGCCGAGATCAGCAGGGCGGTGGTAGTGCACAGTCCGATGGCCAGACTGATGATCTGTGCCCGCCGCGACAAGGCCGCCAATTCTTCATGGAGCGGGCCTGGGGGGAGCGGCTGGGCCATCACCTCTTCCTCGATCGCGCGGGCGCGATCGACGACGCGCGCCAGGCGGGCCGCCATGACCCCGAGGATCGCCGCGATTCCCGAGAGCAGGAAGACCGGCGCGACCGAGAGCTGAATGACGTGGGCAATGGCTGAAATCGTTGGTTCTGTCGGCATAGGGTCTTTGAATCGGTAAGTCATTGAACGGCAGCGTCGGCTGAACCGACGCGTGCCGTGTTCTACCTAAACATCGCGGAAGACCACCCCCCGTCATTCCGGCAGGATGCCGGAATTCAGGGCCAGGGATGGTCACTTTCAGCCAGTGTCGATCTACGAGATCAAACGGAACGGCCTGCTAACAGCATTCGATCTCCAGGGATTCGAGCATCGGCGTCAAATCCGCCTCGTCCCAGCGCTCCAACAAGTCGCGCAGATCGTTGAGATGGCAGTGGATATGGTAAAGCGCATCATGATGCGTCGGCCCCTGGGTGCCGTCCAGTTTGGCAGCGAAGTAGTCCCAGAACGGGTCTTGTCGTCCATTTCTGGCCATCGCAGTACGCAAAGTGTCGACAAATTGCTGCGATTTGGCGTCGCAGTCCAGGCCGAGGAAGCTGACGTAGCGGTCAAGGGTGGGGCTGTCGGTCGGTTCAGGCATCGTGGTCAGTCGGGGTCATTGGGTGTTGGTGGGGCGTCAGCCGTTCCTTGCCGGTTGATTGGGCCGCGGCGTTGGCGCTGCGCAGGGCAGGGTCATCCAGAAAGCCGTTAGGGTTAGTTGAAGAGCGGAGCCAAACGTGCCAGCACTTCGTCCATGATCGCTGCCGGTACGGTTTCCAGCCTGTGGGCATTGCGTGCGCGCAGGTCGAGGGTGCGCGGCTGATCGCAGCGAATCACCCCCGTGGTGCTCGTCCCGGCGCCCACCAGCGACACCGCGAAGCCCTTGCTGCGGGCGAAGTTGCCCCCGCTGGTGATCGGCACCACCACCGGAGTCTTGGTCAGCCGATTGAAGGCGGTCGGAGAGACCACCAAGACCGGACGCGTACCCTGCTGCTCGTGCCCCGCTGTCGGGTCGAGCGACACGAGCCAGATAGTGCCGCGCTCCACTACAGCAGCTCACGACCGACCGGGCGGTCGTCGAGCCAGACGCGATCCTCGTCGCTGACCTCGGCTGATGCGTCGCATTGGGCCAACAGTTCGTCCAGACTGTAGTGCGGTGTCGGGCTCGGCTCGATCACCAGCCGACCCCCATCGACGGTCACGCCAACGGTCTCGCCGGCCCGCAGGTGCAGCAGGTCCAGGATGGCGGGGGGCACGGTCAACATGATCGAACCGCCCACCTTGCGCAGTGTCGTCGTCAGCATAGTGTCGCTCCGCGGGGCATAAGTTATATCTAAGTATAACATCGGAGCCGATTTCCTGTCCGTACTCGTTGCGTTTCCGCTCGGACCATCTCTGGTGCCCTGATGTCAGCGGGTTGCCTGAAAACTCAGTGAAACTCGCCTTAGCGATTCCCAGGAACATAGATCCCGACTGCGCATGCCTATAAAGTCCGTAAGGGGCTGAAGGGGCGACTAAAGTCGCCCCTACATGTGTCTCGCCTTAACGGGTGGTCCCCGGCGGGTACGACGGCTGCTGGGGGGCGCCTGGGTAAGCCGGATACGGGGGCACATAGCCGGGCGGGTACTGCCCGGCGCCATAACCGCCCGGGTAGCCCTGCTGATACCCTGGTCCATACCGGTTCGGATAGGCGCCCGGATAGGCGCCGGGATAGCCCTGTGGATAGCCGGGCTGCGCCATGTCCGGTCGGCCCGGATAGCGCGCCGGCGGACCGGCGGGGACGGGCGCGGCGGGTGGCGGGCCGGTAGGCCGGGCCGGGGCCGCGGGGGCGACGGCCGGCGGAGTGCCGCGGCTCGGCACGGCGGCTGCCGGGGGCGCCTTGGGGCCGGCGGGTCCCGCGCCGAGGTCGGTCGGGCGTGTCGGGGCTGGTGCTGTGCTGACCGCCGGCGGCCGAGCGCTTTGCGGGCCGGCCTGGGGCGCCGGTGCGGCTGCCGGTGCGGTCCTGGCAGGCGGCTGCTGCGCCACGGGCGCGGCGCTTGACGGCGTCTGGCCGGGTGCGCTCCCCGCGGTCGCAGCCGCGGGCTTGACCGGTGCCTGGGCTTGAGTCTGCTGCGGCGCCGGAGGCGGCGCTTTAGCGGCTTGCTCCGGGGCGGCCGGTTGGGGGGTCGGTGCGGCCGGCGGTGTCGGCGGGGTCACGGTGACCAGCCCGATCGGGGCGAGCCGCTGCGCCTGGGTCGCGTCGGGCGGCGCGGAGCGCGGTGCCGGATGAGACCAGACATAGTAAATGCCGAACGCGGCTGCCAAAACGACCAACCAGACGAAATACTGGCCGATGTCGATGGGCTGCCGCTTGTTACGAACGTCCTCGGGAGGGAACATTAGCATCTCCTTCTAAGAATAGAGCCGTAATCCTACCGCATTGCGGTGCCGGGGCGCATCGGCGCGACACGCACGGGCGTGCCGATACCCGATCCACGGGCGTGCCGACGCGCCATGACGGTACGCCGCCGCTGCCGCTGGTCGATGCCGATCGCTGTTTCCATCACGCGTGCCTGTTGACCCGCATCGCCGGCCGCCCAACAATCCCCCACCCAGACCGGAATTGATCCGTTCAGGCACCCGGGGCCGCCCCCCGCGTCATCCAAACGAAGAGGTATCCTTTCATGCAGCCCATCCCCATCGGCCAGGTCCAGTTGCGGTTCGGCCAGGCCATCGACGCCGCCTCTATTCCCGCCCAGGTCTCGGCGATTGCCCTGGATGGCGGCGGTCATCTGTGGTTTGGTGCCGCCCCGTTGGACGGTCTCCTCCGGTTGCTTCCCCAGGCCGCCGGTGACCAACCCGCCAAGCGGGGGGCCTCGTCCGCGCGGCCCGGTTGGACTGACCCGAGCGCGCTGGACCTCGCGACGATGCTCGATCTGCCGAATCCGGGGGAATCCATGGACCTGACCGGCCTGGCCTGCGCCGGCGAGCTGCTCTGGTTCATCGGGTCCCATGCCGGCGCGCGACTGCGCCCGGACCCCGCGTTGAGCGATGCGCAGAACCTGGAGCGTTTGACCTGGATCGAGCCGATCCATCGGCGCGCCTGCCTGGGCTGTGCCCAAGTCAGGGCCGACCGCCTGCCCGAGCCGCGGGACTTGGCCCTGCTGCCCATCGAGGACGGCGGCAATGCGCTCACCCGCGCCCTGGCTGAGGATCCGCACCTGGCCGCCTATTTCGCCCCCGGCCCCATCCCGATGGCCGAGAACGGTCTGGAACTGGCGGGGCTCGGGTGTCGTGCCGGGCGGTTGTGGATCGGTTTCAGCGGGCCGGTGCTGGGCGGTTTCGCGGTGGTGCTGGAGGTGGAGCCGCGGGTGGAGAGTCCCTGTGTGCTGCGCCTGGAGCCCATCGGTCTGGAAGGCCGGCCCTATCGAAAACATCTGGTGGACCTGGGTGGCCGCGGCGTCCAGGGGCTGCGCTGGCAGGGCGACGGCCTGCTGATCCTGTCCGGGCCGGTTACTGATCCAGCCGCTGATCCCGCGGCCGGGCAGCCGGGCCTCTATCGGCTGCGCGGGGCCGCCCAACTGGGTGTCGACAGCCTGACGCTTGCCGATGATCCGCGCCTGACGCTCCTCCAGCCGCTGACCGGCAGCCTGCAGGGCGACCGTCCGCGCGCCATGGAACGCTACGATGGACTGGGCCGGCCCGGGGTCATGGTCATTTCCAGCACCTTGCACACCAGCCGTCGGGGCGCGGCGGATGGGTTGTCGGCGGACGTCTTTCCGCTGCCGGATCTCTGAACCTGGAATGGTGTTGCCGGGCCGTCGGGTAGCACCGCCGGCCTAGCGCCGGAGGCCCATAGCGCGGCAAGTCGTTCCGCATCCTCGGCCTCGCGCTGCTTTACCAACCGCCGTCCTTTCCAGACGCCGGACGATGTGTTCGCGTTGGTGGCGGGCACACACGCTTGGCCCCCACTCCCGCTTCCGGTACCCTGCCGGGATGCGCCTGGAAAAGATCAAACTCGCCGGTTTCAAGTCATTCGTCGATCCCACCACGGCCCATTTCCCGAGTAATTTGGTAGGGGTTGTCGGTCCCAACGGCTGCGGCAAGTCCAATGTCATCGACGCGGTGCGCTGGGTGATGGGCGAGTCGTCCGCCAAGATGCTGCGCGGCGAGTCGATGGCGGATGTCATTTTTAACGGCAGCACCGGCCGTAAGCCGGTGGGCATGGCGAGCATCGAACTGGTTTTCGACAACGCCGACGGGCGGGCCGGGGGGGAGTACGCCGCCTTCAACCAGATCGCGGTCAAGCGTCAGGTGTCCCGCGACGGTCAGTCCGGCTACTTTCTGAACGGCAGCCGCTGCCGTCGCCGTGACATCCAGGATCTCTTCCTGGGCACCGGTCTGGGTCCGCGGTCCTACGCCATCATCGAACAGGGGATGATCTCGCGCATCATCGAGGCGCGCCCGGAGGATTTGCGCCTGTTTCTCGAGGAGGCCGCCGGCATCTCCAAATACAAGGAGCGGCGCAAAGAGACGGAAGGGCGCATGCGCAGCACCCGCGAGAACCTGGAACGCCTCGACGACCTGCGCGATGAAGTCGGCAAGCAGTTACTGCATCTGGAACGTCAGGCCGATACCGCTGCCCGTTACACCGCCTATCGGGCCGAGGAGCGGCGGCTCGATCAGGAACTCAAGGCCCTGCGCTGGCGTGCCCTGGATGAGGAACTCGAGGCGCAGGACCGGCGGCTCGGCGCGCTGGAGACCGATCAGGCCGCGTCGCTCGCCCGCCAGCGCCGCATCGAGGCCGACATCGAGGACCGCCGCACCGCTTACACGGGCGCCTCCGAGACGTTCAATCAAATTCAGGGCCGCTTCTACGCGGTGGGCGCGGAGATCGCCCGCGCCGAGCAGGCCATCCAGTTCGCCAACGAGTCGCGCGGGCGCCGCGAGGCCGAACTGGTGCGCCTGGATCAGGAGTTGTCCGACGCCGCCCATCATCTGGAGCGCGATCAGACCCGGCTCGCCGAGATCGATGAGGCGCTGACGCGGGACGAGCCCCTGCTGGCCGTCGCCGAGGCCGAACTTGCCGCTGCCGCTGCCGCGGTCGCGCTCGCCGAGGATCAGCAGGCGCAGTGGGAGTCTGAATGGGACCGCTTCAATCAGGAAGCCGCCGGCCCCGGCCAGCAGGCCCAGGTACAGCGCGCCCAGATCAACGCCCTGGAGCAACGCCTGACCCGCGACCGGGACCGGCTGCGGCGCAGTGACGAAGACGCCGGCCGGCTCGACCTGGCGGGGGCAGAGGTGCGCCTCGCCGAACTGATCGAGCAGGAGGCGGGGATTGCCGAACAGGTGGCCGAACTGGAAGACGGCCAACAAGCCAACGCGGCGGAGCTGGCCGCGCGTGAGGCGGCGCTGCGCAGCCTGACGGTCGCGTTGGACGACATCCGGACCGCGCTGCAACAGGCCAAGGGCCGGCGGGCCTCGCTCGCCGCCTTGCAGGAGGCCGCCCGCGCCGACGCCGATCAGGGGGTGACCGCCTGGCTGGCGGCCAACGGGCTGGCGCAGACGCCGCGGCTGGTGGATCGGCTCGAGGTCGCCGAGGGTTGGGAGTGGGCGGTGGAGACGGCGCTGGGCGCTGCCCTGCAGGCCGTCCCGGTGCCGGATTTGCGCCCGATGGCGGCCGGTGGGCTGAGACCCGGGCTGGTTCTGATCGACGCCGCGGTGCCGGCGCTCCCGCGGGGCGACCGACCGGACACGCGCCTGGCCGCGCGGGTCAAGGCCCCCTGGCCCCTGGACGGCCTGCTGGGTCCGGTCTACGCGGCGGCGGACCTCGACGAGGCCATGGACCGCCGGGGTGACCTCGGACCCGGCGAGTGGCTGATCGCCCGCGATGGCGTCCAGGTCGGCGCCAACTGGCTGCGCACCCCGGCCGCCGCTGCCGGCGACAGTGTCCTGGCCCGCGCCGAGGCACTCAAGGCGCTGGAGTCCGAAATCGCCGCCCTCACTGCCCGCGAGCAGTCCCTCACTGCCGAGGAGCAGGCGGTGCGGACCGCTCGTGCCCAGGCCGAGGACGCGCGCGCTCAGACCGCCCAGCGGTTGGCCGCCGTCAATCGCGACCTGGCCGCGGCCCGTGCCGAGCTCACCGGCCAGCGCGCCCGCGACGGTCATCTGCGCGAACGCCAGGCGGCCCTGGCGGCTGAGCACGCCGAACTCGCCGCGCAATGCGAGGACGCCCTGGCCGAGATCGAGGACGGCCGCGAGCGGCTCAATGATCTCCTGGATCAAGTCAGTCGTCTGGCCGAGCGCCGCGAGTCGCTCAGCGCCGAGCGCGAAACCCTGCGCACCGCCCGCACCCAGGCGCGTGCGGCCGAGCAGACCGCGCGCGACCGCGCCCAGGGTCTGCGGGTCGACGTGGAATCCAGCCGCGCCGCGCGTGAAGCCACCCGGCGCAGCATGACCCGCGCCCAGGACCAGCAGAATCAACTCAGTGCCCGGCGTGACGACCTGGTGGCCGACCACGAGGAATCCATCGAGCCCCTGGTGGAACAGCGCGAGCGACTGGACGAACAACTCGCCCGGCGGGTTGAAGTCGAGGCCGAACTGGGTGCCGCGCGCAACCGTCTGGAAGCGCTGGACCAGGAAGTGCGCTCACTGGAAACGGAGCGCCAGCAGGTCGAACTATCCGCCCAGAACGCCCAGCGTGAGCTCGACGGTCTGCGTCTGGAGCGTCAGGAGCGCCTGGTGCGCCGCCGCACCCTGGAGGAGCAACTCGCCGAGGCCGCGACCACCCCGCAGGACGCGCTGCGCGACCTGGACCCCGCGGCGGACGAACCGACCTGGCAGGAGCGCCTCACGCGGGTGGCTGCCCGCATCCAGCGGCTGGGCGCCATCAACCTGGCCGCCATCGACGAGTACAAGGAGCAGTCCGAGCGCAAAGCCTATCTCGATGCCCAGCACGCCGACATCACGCGCGCCCTGGAGACCCTGGAGACGGCCATCCGCAAGATCGACCGCGAGACCCGCAGCCGGTTCAAGGACACCTACGACCAGGTCAACCAGGGCTTCCAGGAACTCTTCCCGCGCCTCTTCGGCGGCGGCCAGGCGTATCTCGACCTCACCGGGGACGACCTGCTGGAGACCGGGGTCACCGTCATGGCGCGCCCGCCGGGCAAACGCAACTCCACCATCCACCTGCTCTCCGGCGGCGAGAAAGCGCTCACCGCGGTCGCGCTCGTGTTCTCCATCTTCCAGTTGAACCCGGCGCCCTTCTGCATGTTGGACGAGGTCGACGCGCCGCTCGACGATGCCAATGTCAGCCGCTTCTGCGCCCTGGTCCGCTCGCTGTCCGAGCAGGTGCAGTTCATCTTCATCAGCCACAACAAGGTCACCATGGAAATCGCCGATCATCTGCTGGGCGTCACCATGCATGAACCGGGCGTCTCCCGGCTGGTCGCGGTGGATGTGGAAGAGGCGGTGCGGTTGGCGGGGGTGGCGTGAGACGTTCCCGCGCATCCGAAACCGACATGGCAGCGGTCGTCAGGGACCAGGACGTAGCAAAGGCGGCAACGACCAGCAAGATCGGCCGGGAAGGCGGCGCTGAGGAGCCTGATCAAGGCCCCGGCGGGACCGCCGCAGGTCGCCGGGGGAAGGCCAAGGCGTGACGGGTACGGCGTAACGACACACCAGATCAAGGTCAGGACGGCGAAGTGATGGCTGGTTTTCTTTCGCCCGATGCAAGCGGAAATCACCGGGGTCGCGTACCGCAAGCAGGCGTCCATGCCGAAACGCCTGTTGGATCACGTCCATGGTGATGTCCTGGACCAGGCCGCGCGTTGGCGGGAATTATTGAGTCTCTACCCTGATTCGCCGATCGCAGCGTTCTCAGTGCCGCGTGGTCTGATCGACACGATCCACGAGGAAGGGCAGGTCGAGACGCTCGCGCCGAGGGACTGCGCCAAGCCTGGTCGCTTGGCGCAAGCCCCATTCCGGTGGCGACCCGCTGCAGCGCCTGTGCAACCGTTGGGTGCCTTTCTGATGCCGCGCCAGGCAGTCATGGGGCATCTCGGCGCACAGCGGCGTCACTTGGAGCCGAACGCGTTGGTGCTGCTCAAGCATGAGTACGGCCTGAACATGCAGACTTGCCTGTTCCGCACCTTGGATGCAGGAGTGATCGACGCGGCGACGCAACAGGGGCTATGTCGGTTGTTCATCAGAAGTCGTCTGCACCAAATATCAGAAGATCCCTGCACTACCTACGAAGAAACAAGGAAAACCGGGGCTGGCTCCTGGCGAGTCGTGCAATAAAATCCTTACTGTACAAATGGATAGTTTTTGAGGGACCGACTTGGCGATCAAGGATATTTCTGACCCCATGATAAACCCGAATCTTGGTGCAGGCGACGTCTGAGCAGCGCGTGTCAGCAGTCCCCTGCACAACGGCCCCTTGAGCCCAGCAAACTGGTGCAGACGACTTCCGAAAACGACAGCGCCTGTCAGCTTGGGGCCTCAGACCCGTCGTGTCAGGTGTCAGGAAACGCCACCGTGCTACCCTAGCCTGACGCTTTTTGGGGGTCGGTCTGACGCCTTGCTGGGGTATACCCCAGTGAGACGACCGGCCGAGGGCGCCGGAAGTCCCGGGGCAGGCCCTTCCTAGCAGCCCGTCGGACTTCCGGGATGCGATGATGATGGCACGACGCTTGGGTAGAGGTCAGACAGTGCTGACAACGAGCGACAGCCATTTTTCCGATCAGCAGCACCAGGCGGGCTCGGTTTGTTACTTCGCTCTTGCAGCCAGTCTTAACCGATCATGATTAGGCCCCTTTGAGGGGCCAGCGATCGAAAGCCGCCGGGCTGTGCCGGGGGATGGTTACTTGCAGTTAATCTGGGCCGCAAATCGCGACGTTTATGGGGCGGGGCGCGGATGTTTGTCGGCCGCTACAGCTACCGGGGGTAGCAAAGACGCAGCAAGTGGAAACACGATGCTGAGTCGATTGATCCGACCCTCACGCCGGTAGTTCAGGGACGCTGTTATAGTCCTCACCATATGCAGACCAAGGCCCCCAATGGGACGCTCTTCGGTTACAGCGTCCAAGTTGGGCGCCGGTGCATCAAGGAGCGGGTTGAACGGTTGTCCGTCGTCCTCGATCGTCATCGTGGCGGGTGGCCCGGTCCTGAAAACCACGTGGATACCATGCACGTCATCGTCAGGATAGCCGTACTTTATGATATTCGTGACCAATTCCTCGAGCACCAGGCGGGGGACATAGGGTAGTGTCGGCGGGGAGGCGGCGGTCGCGAGGAAGCTGTCCAGCCGCTTGAGCGCGCTCGCCAAGCCCTCCTGGTGATTGGCGATTTCCAGCTGCAGACTGCTTTCATCATCACGGGAAACATCCGCGGCGCTGGTCACCAGGCGCCTGAGCATCAGCATGGTGATGTCGTCGGACTGCTCCGCCCCGGCAGCATGGGCGCGGATATCTCCGGCCAGGGCGTCGAGACATTCCCGGCAGGCCAGAGCGCGATATGAGTCCATCCGGGATGCTAACTGCTCTTCCCCGTACTGCCGGCGCTCGGGATCCATGGCCTCAGTCACGCCGTCGGTATACAGTAGCAGGGCATCCCCCGCGGCCAAGGTTAGACGGCCGCTCTCATATACGGCGCCGGGAAGGATGGCCGCGGCAGTCCCGTGGGGGCTGCTGATCCATTCCATCCGTCCGTCATTATGCACCAACAGTGGCGCGTTATGACCCGCGTTAGCGAAGTCGACTGTACCCTCGGCGAGGCGGACCACCGCACAGAAAAGGGTCGCAAACATGCAGGACTCATTCCCCTCGGACAGGTCATCGCTCACTCGGGCCAAGGCCCTCCCGGGATCGGGGTCAGCCTTGAATGCCGAGCGAAAAAACGAGCGCGTGACCGCCATGAAGAGTGCGGCCGGAATGCCCTTTCCGGAGACGTCCCCAATCGCGACCACCAGCCGATCGTGATCGAGGAAGAAGAAATCATAAAAATCCCCTCCCACCTCGCGAGCCGGCGCCATGAGCGCAAAAAGATCCAGGTCCGTGCGTGCGGGAATGATGGGGAAGGTCTTCGGTACCAAGTCCATTTGGATGTTGTGGGCGATCCGCAATTCGCTCTGCATGCGCTCACGGGCGGCAGTGGTCACCGCCATGTCGGCGATGTGGCGTTTGAGGTTGTCGCGCATTGCGCCGAAGGCGGCGGTCAGTTGCGCAATCTCGTCGCTACCCCGCGGCCTGGGAAGCGCGGCGTCGAGGTCTCCCGTCGCCAAGGTCGCCGCCGCTGCGCTGAGCGCGCCCACCGGGCGCGTGATCGACCGGGCGATGAGCCACACCGCGAGCGTGAGCACGACCAACCCGGTCGCCCCGACCAGGGCCTCGTTCCGACTGAGGCGCAGGATTTCAGTCCGCAGTTCGGCCTGCGGAATCACCGTGGCCATCGTCCAGTCGGCCGTCTTGAGCGGTTGCCAGGCGAGCCAGGCATCTTCTGCGGTCGTCCAACTCACCCAAGGAATGAGACCGGGACTGCCTGACACCATGCGCTGGCCAGCCTCGCGCAATGACTCGCTGCCGCGGGCCTCAGCGATGCTGAACACGCTTTCGGTGAGAACGAGCTCCTTCAACGGGTGGGAAATGTAGGTGCCGTTACGGGTCATCAGCAGAGCGTATCCACGCTGGCCCAGTGGCAGGTCCGCAAGGGTGCGGTCAAGCCAATCGAGGTCGATATCGCAGGTGACAACGCCCGCGAACACCGGCCCGGTCGGCGTCGGGACCTGGATCGGCATCGAATAGGTAACCATCTTGACGCCATTCGACCACCGGTAGGGCTCGCTCCAGATCCCCCGGTCCAGATATCTGGGAAGGGCGAACCAGTCCTCGCCGAGGTACCTGTGATCAGCCTCGTCGAGGTTCTGGTAGCCGAGGGCATCGCGTTCGCGATAGGCGTAGGGGGCGGCGTCCGGCCAAGCGGCGGGCCTCTTGGCCGGTAGCAGGGCCACGGCCGTACCGTAGATTTCCGGATAGTCACGCAACGCGGCGTCCTGCAATACTCGCAGCCGCTCGAAAGGCACATCCAGCGCCTGTGCCTGCAAAGTCAGCGCAATACCTTGGACCAGACCTTGCATAGGCCCCAGCTTGGCATCAATCTTGTCGGCCGATCCGGCGGCCAGGAACGCCGCCCGGTTTCTCGCCTCCACTTTCAACTGGTCGCGGACCGTCACGTAATTCCACACGACCACCGCAATCAGGAGCAATCCGGTCACGCCGACCGTCCACAGGAGCATGCGCGTGCGAATGCTATGCCTGAAGGCAAACAACTCCCCGCGCGGCGGTCGGTCCTTCATGGCGACGCCCCGCCTTCAAATGGCACAAAGACCGCGAACTCGGGTGCCTGATCCATTAGCCCGGCAGACCGCAGCGCCAGCACGGCGCTCGCGAAGGCGCTCCGGTCCAGGCTGCCGAACGCGGCGGGCGGGGTCCCAGCGACAAAGATGGAATCGAGGATGTGGCGGAGCATCCAGCGCTCGTGTGGCCGGTTTGTCGACACCCCGGCCTGGCGGGCTTCGGCCAAGACTGCATCGATCGCCTCCTGCGGATGCGCACGGGCATAGGTCCAGCCGGCCAGGATCGCCCGACGCACAGCGCGAGCCAGTTCGGGATGGTCGCGCACCCAGTGTGCCGTTGCATAGAGTCCGTCTTCGGGAAACCCGAGCCCGTAGTCGCGCATACGAAAGGCCGTGATGCGCTCGGAGTCGATTCCGCTCTGCCAGATCCGGTGATACTCGTTGTATTCCATGGCCGCGCAGCCGACCACGCCGCGCTGCAAGAACAGGTTGACCGAATAGTATTGAGGTATCACCGCGGGGCGTATCCCGCCGGCAGCAAAGAAGGCTTGGAAACTCGTCGAAAAGCCCCCCGGCCAATAGCTGACCCGCTGTCCGTCAAGCCCCTTGGCTTTGGTGATACCCATATCCTTCCAGGCCAGGAGCATGAGGTTGGAACGTTGCACCAGTTGCGCTACCTGCACGATTGCCGATTCCACAGACCGGTCCGCAAATCGCGGCGACGCCGCGATGAGTGCGTCAGTGAGAAAGAGGGTGGCGAGGTCAGCGGCCCCCGCCCGTAGCATGTCCAGTGAGGAGTGCTCGGGATTCGCGTGCAGCAGCCGCAGGTCGAGCCCCGCTGCCCGGTATAGCCCCTTGTCGCGCGCCAGGTAATAGCCCGCGAACTGGCTTTGCGGCTGCCACTGTAGCGCCAGGCGAACGACCGTGAGCGCGGTGCCGGATGACGGTAGGGCGTCCGGTAAGGTAGCCGGCGCTGTGGGTTCCGGGATAGCGAATCCGCATCCGACGGTGAGTACCACCCCGAGGCCGGCGGCGATGGCCGGGCGGTACCGCGGGCGAGCGGCCCGCGTAGAGTATGTCATTTCGATGCTCTTGGTTCCTGCGACCGGGAATGCGGGACAGGCGGACGGTGGGGACGGTGAGAGGGATCGGCGGAGCATCCGCTGCACTCGCGCGTAGGAACGCGAAGAACCGCAACGTCCGCGGGCCAGTGGCGGTCAAGCCGAGCCAGCGGCCGGCAGGGCGTCTGCGCACCGCTCCACCACCCGCAGGATCGTCAGAAAACCGCTGACCTCGAAGATCGTACTGATCTGTTGGTTCATACCGCAGAGGACGAGTTGCCCCTGTGCAGCCTTGGTCCGCTTGGCCACCATCAGGATGACCCGCAGTCCGGCACTGGAGATGTAGTCCAGTCCGGACAGGTCGAGAACCAGGTTCACCGAGGCCACCGTGGCCCGCGCCAGCAACCGCTGCTCGACTTCGGGAGCGGTCATGGAATCCAGGCGGCCGGTCAGGGCAACGGTGGTGAGGTCGTCACGAATACATTCGTCAATGGTCACTGATTGGATACTCTGTGGCGGCAAGATGGAAGATAGGCGCGCAGTCCCCGTTATGATTCCGGGTGTTGATCAAAATTGCATTGCGCCAGGCGAAGCCCGGATGCGGGGGGAGGCAGCGACAACCCAATTGTAGCAACCTGAAACCTAGCGGGTTCAAAATTGAGGTGCCACACCCACTGAACTGACCCCTACTTTTTTATACCTGTTGTGTCAATATCTCAGGGTCTGTCCCGATATTCTGCCGCAGCGGCGATGGCATCGGTGTCCATAGTCATGACCTTAGCCCTTGTGGTGTTCAGGCGACGGCGACGGCGCCGGCCGCCGATGCCGGTGTATGTTGCTAGACCGCGCCCGGATGCCCTCCCTCCAACTCCCAGCCGAACGGCTCGAAGTCGGCCGCACCCTCCGCCGTCTTCCAGTGCGGCTTGCGTAACGCGTAGATGACAAGCGGAATCGTGACGAACAGCAGGTTGCCGAAAATCAGGATCACGACGTAGCTGGTGGGGCTGCCCACCGGGATCTGCGAGGGCGGCACGAATGACAGCACGAAGGCGATCAGTGAACCGACTAGCCCGGCGCCCGCGAAGAGCCACATCCCCGCCTCACCTCCGGGCACCTTGTAGGGGCGTGGGGTCACCGGCTGCGTGTGCCGCAAGTAAATGCCGGCGCAGAACATCAGCAGGTACATGATCAGATAGAGCGTCTCCGTCAGTTGGCTCAAGATCTGATAGGCTGCCTGCACCGATGGCAGGATGACGAACATGATTACCAGGCAAGTCACGATCAGCCCTTGGACTAGCAGGATGTGGCTGGCAACCCCCTTCTTATTCATCTTCTGGAAGAAGGGCGGCAAATAGCCGGCGCGCCCCACCTCGGCGAGACCGGCCGAAGGACCGGCTACCCACATCGTCACCCCGCCGACGACCCCTGTAAACAGCGCCACCGCCAGCACCGAGCCCAACCACGGCAAACCGAAGACGCGGAAGAAGTCGTCGTAGGCGACCAGCAGGCTCTGGGTCAGGTTGATCTGGCTTTTCGGCACGATCAAGCCGATGGCCAGCGTCCCGAGAGCGAAGATGATCACGGTCACGATCGAGGAGATCAGGATCGCCTTGGGATAGTTTCTACTCGGGTTCTCGATCTCGTTGACATGGATCGCGTTCATCTCCATACCGGTATAAAAAAGAAAGATACTGGCAGCCAGCACTAAATTATCAAAGTTCGTAAGATCGGGGATCAGCTTATCCCATCCGAACTGGATCTCCAAAGGCTTGCCCTGAAACAAGTAAAGGGTGCCTACCAAGATCAGGACCGCTGCCGGAATGATGGTTCCCACCATCCCCGCCCACGTGCTGAGGGTGGATGATGCCTTGAGCCCGCGCAGTGTCACCAGCGTCGCACCCCAATAGACGACGAGTACCACGACGATGGTATAGACCTTGTTGGCAGCGAGTGCCTGGTCCAACTGTTGGTCCGTGCCCACGAAGGCGAGCGACACTGCGGCGAAGCTGAGCACCGTCGGAAACCAGATCGTCGACATGGCCCACAGCACGAAGATGGCGACGAATCCCCACCGCGGTCCGAAGGCCTCCCCCACCCAGCGAAAGACGCCACCCTTCTGGGGCCAGGCCGTCGCCAACTCGGCCGCCACCACGGACACCGGGATCAGGAAAAAGACCGCGGCGAACAGATAATAGAAGATCGAGGTCAATCCGTACTCGGCCTCCGCCGGCAGGCCGCACAGGCTCACCACGGCGGTGACGTTCATTATCGCGAGGGTGAATACGCCGAACGTCCCATTTTTTGCGACGCCAAGCTTACCTGGTTCTCCCGTAGCCATGGTCTGTCCCCTATGGATAGGTGAAGGCGAAGAGCGCCATCCCTTGGCCCGAGCGGTTGGTCAGCCCGAGGCGAGTGTTCCAGCCAACCGCGATCATACCGCAGGATCGGGGTAGCGAACCGGCGAACGGCGTGGCGTTCTAGCCCGACTGGCGCGCCGCCGTCCGTGTGCGTTCGGTGTGGCGCAGGGCGCTGCGACCGCGGTGACGTTGGAAGGATCGTGCCGCAGAATTGGCCCTCCGGCAGCGACCACGTCGCCGCTCGGACCATTGGCCGCGGACGGCTTCCAGCGGTCTTCCCTAGGCCCACCCTTAAGATCTCAGGATGTGCGCTGTCGGTGATCGAAAAAGGCGTCAACGCGGGCTTGTTCGCTGGCGTTCACCGGGGTACGCTTCTCTGAGAAAATGGCGGCAACCATTCGGCTTGGCCCCCTGCCGCCGCCGGTGAGCGGAATGAATATTGCCTAGGAGAGTACCAGATGAGTAACCATGCAATCTCCTTCGACTATCCAGAAGATAGCACGATTCCAGAGTTATTTGAGGCATTCGTCGCGGCACATCCCGACGCTCCCGCGGTGGTCTTTGGTGATCACACACTCTCCTATGCAGAGTTGAACGAGCGAGCGAACCGGACTGCGCATGCCATTCGCAGGCTCCATCGTCTGCAGTATGATCGAGAACTGGTCCCGGATACACCGATCGGTATCTATATTAATCAGGGGCCGCATATGATCGTGGGGCTACTCGCAATCCTCAAGGCGGGTGGCGCCTATCTGCCTCTTGATCCGGCCTATCCCGAGAGCCGTCTGAAATGGATGATGGAGGACGCGCAATTACCGATCATTATTACCGAACAGACGCTGGTCGAACAATTGCTCTTCCTGGACGATTGCGATTATGGCGTGATTTGTCTTGATGGGGGTTGGGACTGGATCGCCCAACAGTCCCCTGAAAACCTCTCGCCCATCGTTGGCCCGCGCTCCCTGGCCTATGTACTCTACACCTCCGGCTCGACGGGCAGACCAAAAGGGGTGATGGTCGAACATCGGTCCGTTATTCACCTGGTGCGGAATCAGAATTATATCGCGGTGAGCGGCTGCGATTGCCTCGCGCAGACCGCCAGCATTTCATTCGATGCGGCCACCTTTGAGATCTGGGGAGCGCTCCTGAACGGCGCCCGCGTCGCCATCATCGACCGCTCCGAGCTGTTATCGGGCGTACGGCTGGCCGCGGCACAGCGTCGCCATGGCGTCACCATTGAGTTTTTAACCACCGCCGTCTTCAATCTACTCGCGGAAGGCGACGCCGAGGCGCTGCTCGGGTTGCGGGTCGCGATTTTCGGCGGCGAGGAAGCGAATGCCGTCAAGGTCGCGCATGTCCTCGCTCACAAGTCCCCTGGCCTCACCCTCTGCAATGCGTATGGACCGACGGAATGCACGAGCTTTTCCACGATCTGCCCCCTGTCAGACACTGACTCCCATGTTTCCGTCATTCCGATCGGCGTGCCACTGGCACGCATGTATGCCTATGTCCTTGACGAGCATCTTCAACCGGTGCCGGCCGATGTGATGGGCGAGCTGTACATGGGCGGGGACGGTGTTGCGCGCGGGTACCTAAGCCGTCCCGAGCTGACCGCTGAACACTTTATCCCTAATCCGTTCGCCACGGAACAACAGCGGGCACTCGGCAAAAACCTGGTGCTCTACAAGACGGGCGACTTCGTGAAGCAGTCGCAGTCGGGGCAACTGATTTACCTCGGGCGGGCCGACAATCAGATCAAGATCCGCGGGTTCCGAGTCGAATTGGGCGAAATCGAAACGCGGCTGCAGGCCCACCCGGACGTCAAGGATTGCGTCGTGATACCTTATGGCGATTATCATCAGAAACGGCTTATCGCCTATGTCATCCCCATGACGCCGGGGGGACTCAACGCGCGTGACCTGTCGGCGCATTTGGCCGCGGCGTTGCCCGCGTTTATGGTGCCATCGGTATTCATGGAGCTGGAATCGTTTCCGCTCAATCCCAATGGCAAGATTGACCGCCGGGCACTCCCGCCACCCTTCGTCGCCGGTACCGAGACGACCGCCTTCTGTTTGACTAAGCAGTGCTGGCAAGGGACACCGGCCGAGCCGCGTAATGAGCTGGAACGCATCATCCACGACCTCGTCGCCGAGTCACTCAACATGCCGACCCTGGGCATCGACGACAATATTTTCCATTTTGGGGCGCATTCGCTGATCGTAGCGCAGATCTGTGCGGCCATACGCAACCGGCTGCGGACCACCCTCGACCCGAAGGAGGTCTTCGAACATCCCACCGTCGCTGACATCACCCGTCTGGTCGCAGACCGGCAAGCCATGGGCGCCGACGATGAGGTAGCCATCCCGAAAGCCCCGCGCGACCAGCCGATACCCTTGACGTACCAGCAAGAACAGATCTGGTTCCTGAGCAAGCTCGTACCCGATAATCGCGCCTACAACAGCCAGTTCAGCGTGCGATTGCGCGGTCCGCTCGATCCCAATATCCTGCGGCAGTGCTTGCAGGAGATCGTGTGCCGACACGAAATCTTGCGTACCACCTTCCACGAACGCAACGGCGTACCGGTTCAGGTCATCCACGCTCCCTGGCCGGTTGAACTTCCCGAGATCGATCTTCGTCATCTACCGCCGGAGCGCCGCGAGCAGGAGGTCGAGCGATGCATCGGCGAGGAGTTGAATCACTCCTTCGATTATGCCCGGCTACCGCTGTTTCGGTCACGCCTCTATTGCCTGGATCAGGACGATTGGCTGTTGCTGCATATTGAACATCACTTCATCCATGATGGATGGGAGATCATGGTCTTTCTGCGGGAGCTCAAGACCCTGTATGTCGCGTTCCTGGACGGCCGGGAGTCACCACTGGCGCCGCTGCCCATCCAATACGCCGATTATGCCGTGTGGCAGAGGAACAGGCTCATTGGGACGCGGCTGGATGAGAAAGTGCGCTATTGGATCGACAAGATTCGCGATTATCCCCATGTCTTGAATCTTTATACTGATCGACCCCGACCCGCGGTCCAGGGTTTCCGGGGCGACAATCTTCGCTTCAACCTGGATCCTGCGCTCTATCAGGCCCTGCGCGCCTTCAGTGCGAGCCACCAGGTCACGCTGTTCATGACGATGTACGCGGCCTTCGCGGTGCTGCTGTCGCGGTATTCCGACCAGGAGAAGTTCCTGGTCGGCACCGGCGTGGCCAATCGCGACATGCAAGAGACCGAAGGCCTGTTGGGCATGTTCGTCAACATCGTCTTGGTCTGTGCCGATCTGTCCGGCCGCACGACCTTCACCGAATTCCTGGAGCGGACCAGACAGGGCATCCTCGAGGACATCAAACACCACGACACCCCCTTCCCGGCGATCGTCGAACGGCTCAAGGCCGGCCACAAGTCGGATCGCAACCCCCTCTTCCAGGTTATTTTTGCCTTTCATGACAGTGCTGTGCCGGTATTGGACTTTGCCGGGGTGCGGGGAACCATCCTGGAGCGGCACAACCAGACGGCGAAGACCGACATGAACCTGATCTGTATCCCGCGGGCAGAACAGCATGTCGCCATGGGCGCGGCGGCCCCGCCGGACGAAGACCTGACCTTGATCTGGGAATACAATACCGATCTGTTCGAGCGCGCGACCATCGAGCGGATGACCTCGCACTATGTCGCGCTATTGCGCGAAATCGTTCGGGACCCCGGCCGGCGGGTCAGCGACCTGGCGATGATCGGGGAGGCAGAAACCTCGCAGCTGCTGGCCTTCGGCGTCGGCGCCCGCGTGCCCTACCCGGTCGAGAAGACCCTCCCAAGACTGTTCGAGGAACAAGCCCGCCGTCATCCCGACAAGACGGCGGTGATCCACCATGGGCAGGGGCTCTCCTATGCCGGACTGAACGCCCGGGCCAATCGGCTGGCGAGGCAGCTGCGGCAGACCTATCACGCCCGGTTTGGTCGGCGCCTCGAAGCCGGCGCCCGTGTCGGTCTGTGCGTGACCCGCGGGATCGATATGGTCGCCGGCATGCTGGCGATACTCAAGGCCGGGGCCGCCTATGCGCCCCTGTCACCGGATTATCCGGAAAACCGTCTGCGCTTCATGCTCAATGATGCCGACATCAAGGTCGTACTCACGCAAGCGGACATCGCCGCTCGGGTCCCCTTGCTGGCGCAGGGCGACTTGGTGTTGATCGGTATCGACGCCGCTGCGCACGCCGGCGCACAGCAGCCGGCAGACGACCTCGACGCGTTCAGTGGCGCGACCGATACCGCCTTCGTAATTTATACCTCGGGGTCGACCGGGGTCCCCAAGGGGGTGGCAGTACCACACCGCGCCGCGCACAACCTGGCGCTCGCGGCCACCGCGTCCCACTGCTCGGACCACGACACCTTTGCACAGATGGCCGATTACGCCTTCGATGCTGCTACCTTCGAGATATGGGGCGCGCTGGTCACCGGGGCGACCGTGGCGATCATCGACAGCGACACGGTGCTGAATCCGGAACGACTGCTGGCAACCATGGCGGAGCACGGGGCCACGGTCGCGTTCTTTACCACGGCGTTGTTCAACCTGCTGACCGAAACGAAGCCCGAGGTATTGCTGCGGCTGCGGTGCGTTCAGTTCGGCGGGGAGATGGCGAACGCCGCTTGCGTGAGAAAGGTGCTTCAGCGCAAGGGGCCGCAGACCGCCCTGATGCAGGTCTACGGGCCAACGGAATGCACCACCTACAGCACGCTGTACGAATTGACCGAGCAGGACGCCGGGCGCGACATCATGCCAATCGGCCGGCCGCTGGCCAACGATACTACCTATGTCCTCGACGACAATCGCCGACTGGTTCCGGTGGGCGTACCCGGCGAACTCTATATCGGCGGCGACGGTGTCGCCATTGGTTACCTCAACCGCCCGGAACTGACCGCGGAGCGGTTCGTCGAAAATCCCTTTGCCACCCCCGAGGATCACGAGCGGGGCGCAAATCTGGTGCTGTACAAGACCGGCGATCGCGTCCGCTGGCTGGCCGACGGGACCCTGCACATTCTCGGCAGGATCGACTTCCAAGTGAAAGTCCGGGGCTTCCGGATTGAACCCGAGGAGGTGGAAAAGGCCCTGTTGACGCATCCGGGAGTCAGGCAGTGCATCGTCGTCCCCTGGGAGGGCAATCTGATCGCCTACTGGGTTCCCAGTGGGCCGCCCGGGGCGGTGTCTCAAGGTGACCTGAAGTCGCATCTGATGACCCAACTGCCAGACTACATGGTACCCACCGCCTTCCTGGAAACCGAGCGATTCGAGTTGAACCGGAACGGGAAAATCGATCGGACCAAGCTTCTGTCACCGGGCATCGCACTGGTGATGGCGAAGAAAGGAGAGCAGGTGGCGCCACGCACTGAAACTGAACGCCGGCTGGTCGCCATCTGGCAAGATTTGCTGCGGATCGGCAGCGTCGGCGTGCAGGACAGCTTCTTCGAATTGGGCGGTAACTCCATTCTCACCGTGCGGATGCTGGCTTTGGTCAAGCAGGCGTTCGGAGCGGAGATCAACGTAGCCAGTCTCTTCTCCAGACCAACGATTGCCGCCATTGCCGCCCGGATCGACCGATCCGGTCCGGCCGAGGTGGTTGGGGAGGACAATCTCGCGCTGGCTCTTCAGGATGCGCAGGAAGACCTACCGGTCACGGCGGGAACGCAACCGGTGCCGGGACGCGATCCCCAGGGCTTACTCCTGACCGGGGTCACCGGCTTTCTGGGCTTTCACCTGCTGGAAAAGCTGTTATCCCTCACGAACGCCCGGATCTACTGCCTGGTGAGAGGCCTCGACGACGATGCGGTCACGGCGCGATTCGTTGATACGCTGCGTTTCTACGGACACCCGGAACTGGCAGGGCATCCACGCATCGTCCTGGTTCGGGGAGACCTGGGCAAGCCGGACTTGGGTCTGGAGCCGCGGCTGCTTCAGGAGTTCGATGAGCGCGTCGACCACATCATGCACTGTGGCGCATTCGTCCATCACATGTTCGATTACCGCACCGTACGGGACGAGAACGTCGGCAGCGTCGTCGAATTGTTGAAGATCGCCGCGCAGGGCCGACCCAAGGTCTTTCATTTCATTTCCACCCTTTCCGTGGCCAGCCGCCGCGATCACGAGGGGCGGATCGTTGAAGTCGAGATCGGCGACCGGCCGATTTCGACCAACGGCTATGTGATGTCCAAATGGGCGGCGGAGCGTATTCTTCAACATCATACGCAAAAGGGCTTGAGGGTCAATATTTTCCGCCCGGGTAATATCACCGGGCACAGCCTGACGGGGGTCTGTGCGCCTGAGAAGAACCATGCGCTGCTGCTGGTGAAAGGGTGCCTGCAAATGGGGTGTGCGCCCGATTGGAAGCGCCCCATCGAAATGACGCCGGTGGATCTGCTGGCCGAAGCGATTGTCAGGTTATCGTTGGACAGCCCGGGCGGTGGCGTGTTCAACATGAACAATCCGGTACAGATGGACTGGGCCGACTATATGGCTGTGCTGGGGACCTTCGGTCTTGCCTGCGATCTGGTGAGTTTCGATGTCTGGCGACAGCGGCTCGAAGGAATTGGCGAGACGAATGCCTTGTATCCGCTGCGCGAGATTTATCTCAAGGCGCGAGAAGACCTGATCGATCCGGAAGGCCATGCCCTCGCGGCGCGCGATTCGTCCATGACCCAGGATGCGCTCCACCGGCTGGGCGTGTTTTATCCCTGCGACTATCTCCCGCATCTGCGGACCCTGGTCCACTATTTGCAGACGAGCGGGTTCTTTCCAACCGCGACGCAGTGAGGGCGTGACCATGCGACATCATGAGATCATCATTGTTGGCTCCGGTGCCGGCGGGGCGACTTTGGCACGGGATTTGTGTCGGCAAGGTAAGGACGTGCTGATCTTGGAAATGGGCGCAGATACCTTTCCGCCACCGCTGTCGATCGCCACCTCACAAGAAGGCATCGACATCTATCAGGCGTTTGGGGCCGGCGGGGCAACCGTTCTCTGCAACGGCAACGGAGTTCGCGCACTCGAACGGGATTTGGCCGCGCTGGGCATCGATCTGCAGGATGAATATGCGGCGCTGGAGGCCGAGCTGCCGGTGGCGCCGATTGCCGACTCGTTGCTGTCGCCGGAGGGCTCGTTGAAGCTGTTGGATGTCTTCGGCGCCGCCGGGATCCCGATGCGACGCATGCCCAAGTTCATCGATGCCACCAAATGTAAGGGCTGCGGCCATTGTAGCCTTGGCTGCCCGAACGGCGCAAAATGGGACTGCCGAGTCTTCTTGAACGATGCCCTGACCCATGGGGCCGAAGTCCTATACCACACCACCGTCACCCAGGTTCTGATCGAAAACGGCCGGGTGGTTGGGGTCGAGGCGACTGGCCCGGCCGGGGTCGAGCGGCTGACCGCCGATGTGGTCGTGCTCGCTGCGGGTGGTTTGAAGACACCGGTCATCCTCCAACACTCAGGGATCGATGCCGCCGGCCGGCGGCTGTTCGTCGATCTGTGCGAAATCTGGTGTGGCGTGACGCCGGACATCGACATCTCGCGCGAGCCGCCGATGCAACTGGTCTATACCGAGATGGCCCAAGAGCACCGGATCAGCCTATGCACGGTGCATGTGAGCAACCGGGAGAAGCTGCGGTACTACTTCGCAGACAAGTCTGAACTGTTCAGCAAGAATCATTGGGTGGGAATACTGGTCAAGATCGGCGACGAAGCCACGGGCCGGGTGTTTCCGGACGGCAGCGTCTCGAAACGCGTCACGGATGGGGATAGAAGTAAATTCGAACAGGGCGGGGCTCAGGCACGAAAGATCCTGCAAACCGCCGGCGCCACGGATGACTCGATCATCAAGCTCGACAAAATTTACGGCGGACACAATGGGGCCACGGCCGCCATCGGCGAGGTGGTGAACACCGAATTGCAGACCGCGGTGGCAGGCCTGTTCGTATGCGACGCCAGCGTGTTGCCACTCGCGCCCGGGCTCCCGCCGATGCTCACGATCATGGCCTTGGCCAAACGTCTGGCGAAGACCTTAGTATGATATGGAAGCGAACGTTATCACCGATGCGTCGGTCGGCGCGGCTCGGGAGGATTCGCTAGATGACCTGAGCGCAACAACCATCCATATCGCCACATTGGCTATCGACAGACTATACCCCGCGGACTGGCGGCGGCTGGAATCCATCCTGGACCAGGCGGAACGGACGCGCGCCGCGCGCTATTGCTTTGCCGCTGACCGACAGGCCTTCATCGCGGCGCATGGCCTAGTGCGCTTCCTGCTTTCGGCACGCCGGGAAGTCGCCCCCGACGCCTGGCAATTTGCGGCAGGGTCGTTCGGCAAGCCGATGATCACCGGGCCAAGTTTGGAATCGAAATACCATTTTAGTCTCACGCATACCCGGCGGCGAGTGGCGGCGGCCGTTTACCAAGGCAACCGGGAAATCGCCCTCGGCCTCGACCTGGAGACCGTCGCTCAGCAGACGAGCGACCTGGCAATCGCGGATGCCTTTTTTGCTCCGACGGAACGTGCGCAACTACTGGCTATCACCGACCCGGACCTGCGTCAAGAGCATTTCATCGCGTTGTGGACTCTTAAGGAATCAGTCATCAAAGCTACTGGGTTGGGACTGTCGCAGCCACTGGCCGATTTTGCTTGTGACTTCGATCCCATTCGGGTGCGGTTTCAGGATTCGGAATCATTTAGGGGCTATTGGCACTTCCGCCAATGGCGACCGGACACCAACCATTTTATGGCTCTTGCTGTCTGCTGGCCCCAGGCCGATCCCCCCGGTATTCGAGAGCGGTCATTCGACAGCGGTTCACTGGACCCTATCCTATGATCCCGGAGCTTATAGCGTGGGTATCGGGGAGGTGGCAGGATCTGCGAACGCGCATACCCTTGGAATTGCAAACTCACCGAGGGTAGTCAACGATGTCCGAAACACCTGCGCGGGGGCTGACTATTACCCACATCTTTGCTGGCCGGTTGCGGCTGCCAGGGCTGGACACAGCACGGCGGAAGTGGTGAAATCCGCGCCCATCACGACCGATGGGGCAAAGGTAGATGATCGAGGCAAATGTTGGCAAGCTGTGCGGACGACCGCTGAGTGCGGCGGACCTCGAGACGATCCGGTGGGCCATCGACGCCGCCAACCCGCCATTGCGTGCCGAGGTNGCGCGGCGGGTGTGCGGCGCCCTGGGGTGGCATGACACGCTCGGCCGCCCGAAGCTGATGAGTTGCCGGGTGGGACTGCTGCGCCTGCACCGGGCGGGCCTGATNGCGCTGCCGGCGCCACGCAACGGNAACGGCAACGGCCGGGGTCTGGCCAAGCAACCCGCGGCCTGGCCGGCGGAGCNCCCGCTGGGTGGCGCGGTCGGGCAACTGAGCGGACTGCGCTTAGTGCCAGTCGCCGGCACGCCCGCCTCGCGGTTGTGGAACGGGCTGATCGCGCGCTACCACTACCTGGGCTACACCCCGCTACCCGGTGCGCAATTGCGTTATCTGATCCACTGGGATCACGGGATCCTGGGCGCGCTCGGCTTCGGTGCGGCGGCCTGGAAGGTGGCCGNGCGTGACCGCTGGATCGGCTGGGAACCGGCCACGCGCGAGGCCCATCTGGGGCGCGTACTCAACAACGCCCGTTTCCTCATCCTGCCCTGGGTGCAGGTCAAGAACCT